>JBHELB010000014.1:0-5809 GCA_041859045.1 Candidatus Hydrogenedentales bacterium
GCACTCCGTCGAAGAAACGTCCGTTCGTGTGCGGGCACAACGCCGCATGGCCCATGCGCCACACTTCGAGCGCGAGCCGTTCGGCCTCGCGGATATTCACCTCGCGGTCCCAGGCGTTGGCCGCCCGGTACGGTCCCGCGATGTAGATGACCTTACCCATTGGATTCCTCCCAGCCCGGCGCGAGAGACAGAAAGGTTTGTCTCAAGGCCGTACTGCGTTTGCGCGCGCACTCACGAATGCCCCAGGCGTCGCCCAGGACAATCGCGGTCTTTCGCGCGCGCGTGACAGCGGTATAGAAAAGATTGCGATGATGTTGGAACGAGTGCGACTTGTGGATGACGGCAATGACGCAGGGATATTCGGAGCCTTGGCAGTTGTGGTTTATGAAACCGTTTCCGATGTAGCTGTGGTCTCCAGGAACAAGAAAGTCGTAGACGCACGTGCGCAACCGGCTCGTGCTTGCAACACGATCAAAAACATAGCGCTGGTCACAAATCTCTCGAAGCATCGCGCCTGCGGGGCCGGTGTCCTGAATATTTGGAACCTGCCGCGTCAGCCACTCGACGTGATAATGATTCAGATTGGCTTTCCCGGCGATGATGCGACTAAACAATTGTCCAAGAATCTCAGCCCCCTGGTAGTTTCTGCCGCCACGGACACGTAATTCGTCTCTGAAATCCTGAATCAAACTCTTCCCAAAGGGGATAAAGCCCCTGTTGGACTTGAAACCGTCCTCAGGCAAAAAATGGCAACTTACCGACAGCGCGAGGGCCTTCATCTCATGGTCGAAGCCCACGCATTGCGAAAAGCGTCGAATCTCCGCACTACCGCTAATGGTGATGCGCCATGCTCCCGACCATCCTCTGCCCGGGTTCGGCTCGGTCATGTGGTTATTTGAAGCAACGACCCCATTGGCAAACAGCAACTGCTGAACCTCGAACGCCAATTGTTCGCTTGCTGTGGTGAAGTGCACGCCCGAACCGTTAACGCCTCCATCGGTATCGAAGAGACCACGCAGATAGGCCCATTGGACCGCAGCAGGACTCTGGAAGATCACCCATGGCGTCTTCTTCTTTGCGGCCTTGTCAAAACCTAAGCCCGCTTCGTGAAGGAGCATTCGCGCCTGTTTGTCATGAAAATAGGCGCTGTAGCGCACGCGCTCTTTTACGGGCCTGATAGTGGTTCGAACGCCCAATCCCTTTTGGATGGCGGATACGTAATGGAGTAGCAGGTCATGCGCGCCTTTTGTGACCTCCACACGATAGTCATTCCTGTCGGTCTGATTGCCATCGCCGATTAGGACTCCCAAGACCCATCCCATTTCCTCGTCGACGACAAGAGATCTTCCCTCAAAACAAACCGTTTGGGCTGGCATATCGGGATGTTCCTGCATTGTCCCGCGGCGCATGACGAGCGTGTCGCCAGGCAAGATGGCCGAGGCCGGAACCCATGCAAATCCTTGTCCCGTGGCGGCAAAGACCTTGTGACCGACCGAGGCGTCGAGACGAAAGCCACGTGCCGTCTGCAACCGAATACACTCCTTCTCGCCCTCATTGGACACACTGACGGCCGCTCCCAGTCCCTTGTGAGTCGACAACGGAATGAAACGCTCGGACGTTTCGCCCTCCTTGATGCCCACCGCCAGATCGCTCATAGGAACGAGGCCGTTTCCATTGGCGATTAACGTGTTTCCTGAAACGCACTTGTGAACAGTCAACGCATACGCCAGCTCGATGTCCTGCAGCCACGGCGATCGCGCGGGGATCGTGACGCGCTCGCCGTCGAACTCAATGACCAGTCCGCCGCCGGCCGTCACGTCGCGCACAATGCCCGTCGCGCCGTTCATCACGCCCAGCTCATAGTTGTTGCGCGTCTGGATGACCTTGTCGTGAACGAGTAGACGCGGCCTGCGCCCTTCCGGCACGGCGGACACATCGATGCCGTGCAGCATTTTCTGGAGCAGCCGTTGCAGGAGAATGTTCAACGCGCGCGTGCCCATGGGCCCTTTGTGCGTCGGCGTCAGGACCTGCACGTCCGCAACGAGGTCGTATGCGAGTTTTTGCGCGAGGACTTCCCGGTACATGTCGCAGATGAACCGAGCGAGATGCTCGGGTACGTCGAGATCGTTGAACACGTACCACGCGGTCGGCGATGTCTTGGGAACGTTCCCGCCGAGCAGCGCGATGCTGTTCTCCTTGAGCACGCCCGCCTGGCGCACGACCTCTTCGAGCAACGTCATCGGCACGAGTTTTCGTTGGACGAGGTCGCGGAGCACGTTGCCCGGCCCGACCGGCGGCAACTGGTTGTGATCGCCCACGAGCACAACGGACGTGCGGTCCAGTTGCAGCGCGCGGAACAAACGCCACGCCAACGGCACGTCCACCATGCTCATTTCGTCCACGATGAGCACATCGGTCTCCAGCGGATTTTCTGGGCTGTGCCGGAACGCGCGTCCGCTGTATCCGAGCAGGCGATGGATGGTGAAGGCCTTGCGGCCCGTCACCTGCTCCATGCGTTTGGCGGCTTTGCCCGTGGGCGCAGCAAGCACGACGCGCAGGTTTTTCAATTCACACAGATCCAGGATGGCCTTGATCGTGTACGTCTTGCCGCTGCCCGCGCCGCCGGAGACGAGCGAGACCATGAACGTCAGCGCGTTCATCGCCGCGGCGCGCTGGCCCGCGTTCAACGTGGGCGCGTGATGTTGGATGAGACCGTCTATGTCTTGCTCGTCGCTGAAGTGAATATTGGGCGTCCTCGCCCCGCGAAACGCCGCGGCGAGAAATCGTTCCATCTCCAGCATCACCGGCGTGGTCACAAGACGTCCGCCGTGATGAACCTCCGCGAGCGCGCCTTCGCGGACCAGCGTGTCCACCGCGTCCGCGACCCACTGCCAACTGTCCAGGTCGTCCATCGTGAGCAAGGCGTTCGTCTCTTCCACGAGCGCCTGGTACTCCAACCAGCAATGGCCCGCGTCGATGGCCTCGCGCACGGTCTCCAAAACGCCCGCGCGAACGCGGCCGTCGTGCGCCTTGGTAACGCCCATCTTGAGCGCGACCTTGTCCACGCGCTTGAACCCGAAGCCCGGCACTTCTCCCACCAGCAAGTACGGGTCTTCCTTCAACAACGCGACGGCATTGTTGCCGAGTCGTTTCAGGAGCGAGGACACCTGATGATGCGTGAGCTCGTAACTCGCCAGCCACGCGCTCGCCCGGTTCATCAAGGCGTTTGCCTGCCATACGTCCCGCAACGCGAGGATGCTTTCCACCGGCACATGCGCCGCCGCGGCCATGGCCACGGGTTCATCATCGAGGGCTCGGTCGAAAGCGTGGCCGTAGCGTTCGGCGAGCACGCGGGCCTTGGCCGGGCCGATGCCCTTCACGTCCGGATGGTTCGCGAGATAGTGCGCAAGACCGTCGATGTCCAGCGGAAGGTCGTATTCCATCGAGGTCACGTCGAACTGACGGCCATACTGCGGATGGCGTGTCCATCGCCCGTGCAACGTGAGCAGGTCCCCGGCGCGTGCATAGAGTTTCCCCGCAAACCGCACCGCACCGCCGTTTGAGACCGCCAACCGACCGGACGACCATTGCGGCGAGGCGTAATACACCGTGTCCACGGTCCCGCGCACGACGTCGCCTTGTGCGGCCCGCGCCGTCATGGCGTGGTTGCCTTGGCATGGAAACGAAGGAGATAGTCCTGCACGAACGCGCGGGCCAGCGGACGACTTGAACAAAAGTACACGGGGACGCCGTAGTCCACGATGATGGACACGACCGCGCCGAGCACCGCGTGGGGATGCGCGCCGCTTGTATAGCGCCGCGCCAGCACATCCGCCATGCTGCCCTCAACCACCACGCAGGCGGAGGCGTAGCAAGCAAGGCGCTGGAGCTCGCGATGAAACCGGTCGCGACCGCGAATCACCGTCGCCGCGAGGTCATCGAGAGACTTGCGTTCGATGGCCACAACGGACTCGAGACCCGCGAGCGAGTAGTCTCCCGCGGGCAACGCCGCGCGCACACTTCCCGCGCGAGCAGGCTCGAACGAATACGGAACCTGCTCGCGCGTGTCTATGACAATCGTGGGAAGCATGCGCGCCTCTAGAACCGGGACAAGCGGTCGCGGGCCGCGGCGTCGTAACCGTCCGCACTGCTGCCGCGCCCAATGAACCGGTTGAAGTACACGCTGTACCCGTCGCGCCCGTGTTCGCCGCGCTCTTGAGACCGTTTCACCACCTCGAGCTGCAAGTCCAGCAACTCGCCGAGATGGTTCGGCAGGTCCTTGAAGTGCGCGTGGTCGAAGCCGCACAGGCCCAGGTCCTGTTTGATGAACCGCAAACACGCGGGCGTGAACACGTGGTTCTTGAAGAGCTTGCGCCCGATGTACTCCGGCGCGATGATCCGCAGATGCCAGCGCAACATCGTGTTGCCCGACGACTTCGCCTTCACGATCTCCACCTTGTCCACCTGCGCCTGGTACGTGCCGTCCGGAACCTCGCCGCGGTCCGGGCGTTCGTCGCTCTCCTGGCCGTACTGCGCGGCCATCTCTTCCATGTCTTCGAGCCAGGCGTCGCTGGCGGTCTTGCCGTAATTCGTCATGACGTGTTCCTCCTGTTGCGTTACTTGCTATTGGGTTGGACTGCGTTTGCTGTGGATGCTTTCTTCGGCGCGGAAGTGGAGCCGGACGACGCTGGCGCAGCGGTGGCGTTGAACGCCTCCACAAACTTGCCGTAGTCCATGTCCATCACTTCGGGCAGACGGCCGGTGCGGTCGCCCGCCTCGTAATATTGCGACGGTTTGCTGCGCAATACGCGGCGCACATTGGGTTGTCCGTTGGCGTCGCGGGTCACCTCGATGTCCGCGTACAGGATGATGTCCACGAGGCCCAGCACCATCTTGCGGGCCTTGTCCGGCAGCGTCGGCACGGTTTTCATGTAGCTGCCGGTGCGGGTTTCGATCTCGATCTCCTGCGCGTGGCTGATGAGCACGAGGCCGTAGGGCAGATGCGCTAGTTTCGTGAGTACGCGATGGAACTCGTTGTTCACGAGCGCATACCCCTTGCCGTACCCGAGGTCGCTCTCGTGCTCGACGCTGTACTTCTTGAGCATGTGCTCGGAACAGAACCGGTACGCGAGGTCCACGGTGTCCACGACAATCGTCTTGAACGCATGCTGGCCCTGCGCGATCTCCCCGCACGCCGCCAGGAAATCCTCCCAGCACGCGATGGGGACTTGGTACGCCTGCAAGGCGTTCAGGCCGGGTTCGGTCGCGAGGAACAATGCGCCGTCTGCCTGCGACGCGGTGGTCGTCTTGCCGGACTTGCTCGCGCCATACATCAGGATCGAGTAGTCCGTCACGTTTTGTTTAGGGGGAGTGGGGGCAGTTGGAAGCATGATGTTTTTCCTTTTCTTTGCGCTTTCGCGCATTGCGTCAAAACGTTTCTCTTGCATCTACCGGTTTTGCGTCCGCATCGCGCAGTTCTTCGTGCGGGTCTTGAATCGCGTAGAGGTTCTCGCGGACATTGGGATTGTTGTTGGAACTGCACAACGGGAAGTACGGGCATGGCCGGTTGTACTGAAAGCACTGCGAGGTGTTTTGGTAGAACACGCCGCGGCGTCGCGCGTCGAGGAAGGCCTGCGTGAGTTCCCAGAGCTCGGCCCGGAGCGGCTCATACTGCTCGCGCGAGAGGTACAACAACTCGCGATGGAACGCGCCGGGCCCCGAGTACTTCTCCGCGAGCCGCGCCTGGAACTCGTCGTCCGTTTCCGGTAGGCGGCGCTTCGCGGAGGTCTTCCCGGTCTTGGATTTCGCG
>JBHELB010000042.1:0-30047 GCA_041859045.1 Candidatus Hydrogenedentales bacterium
CGATGCGCGGCAACAGCGTGCCCAGAAGGTCCTGAGATTCCATGCGAGGCGGGGTGCGATTCGGCGACATGGGCAACGTCCCAACATACACCGGCCCCGTTGGAGCCGGAGACAAGAAGGAGGAACACGGCCAACGGGGGAAGCCCCAGAGGGACTCCGGCGAAGGGGGCAGGAAACGCCTGCTCGATAGGAATTGTATTCTGTGTAAGAAAACAAAATCAAGCGACGTGCCGGCGTGGCGTCGGGTGATGGTGCCGCAGGCATACTCCAGCGAAGCCTGCGAAAACGAGCAGGCGCCCTGGCCATGGGCCGGGGCGCCTGCTTTCAAGTCTCAGCGAAGGCTACAGGTCAAGCCCATTCAGCAGGGCGGTGATAATCGCGGAGCCGGCATTAACCGGTGCCGGACCGTACTGGTCATAGCGATTGAAGGCGACATGCCCATCCATGAAGAGGATATTCGAACCGCCAGGAACGTGGTTGTAGTCCGACGCGTCCGTGGAGAGGAAGTCGTACATCACGTAGACTTCGCTCTGGGCCTGTGCCGAGGCGGCCGGGTTGTTGATGTCGGTAATGAGGAAACGCTCAATGCCTTCACGAAGGCGGTACAGCGTATCGCTCCCGGAATTGCCATTCGGCGTAGTGACCGTCAAGTCGTTGAGCGCAGTGGTCGGATCTTCGTCAACGAAAATTTTCAAGGCAATGGCCGTCAACCAGGCAATCTGTTGATCTGGGATGTCAACCACCTCGGTAATCGGATTGCCCCCTGCGAGCGCAACCAGACCGTTCAGTGCGCCGGCTGCGTCGGAAACAGGATCGGTGCCATTGGAGCGATCGAAGACCCAGCCGGTATACGTGTAGCTGTTGTCCACGGCATTCATGCCCATCCAGCCTTCGGCGCAGGGCACACCAAAGATGGGATTGCCCGAATCCGCATCGAACAGCGTTTCTTCCGTGGTCTCGTCATGGCCGGTGCCCGCATTCGAAGGGCAAACCGTAACGTTGGGATCCGTCAGATACTCGGGGTAAATGGCCGGCACCAAGGGGCCGGTGCTGAGGTGGAAGTCGGTCGGGGCGCCCTGGGTGGTAAAAGGGAACGCCGAACCATTGCAGTCCTTGCTTTGAAGCTGGAAGAGATGAAGCGGCGGGAACTGCTCACCTTTGGACTCTCCCGAGTACATCTTGAAGACGACACCCATCTGCTTCAGGTTGTTTTGGCAGCTGGCCCGGCGTGCCGCTTCGCGGGCGCGGGCGAGTGCCGGGAGGAGGATGGCGGCCAGGATGCCAATGATGGCGATCACGACCAATAGCTCAATTAACGTAAACCCTCGACGACGCATGATATGACTCCTTGTTGGCTGGCAGATGCCAGCGCCCCTTCCAAAAACCAGAAGAACAATGACAACTGAGAATATACCGCATTCCCACATCATTGTCTATCGATTTTTGAGAGGGCATTCCAAGGGGTTGGCGTGCTTCAGGGGGATATCAAGCGGTGCAGCACAGGTCAAGCGCCACCGGTGGCGAACTCCGGGAAGGGCCGCACCCGGTACCAGACCAGCCCGGCCACTTCGCGGGCCAGCGAATACAGGTCCCGCCACTCCCAGTAGCGCGGGTAGGCCCCCTGGACGTAGGGGACCCCCGCGCGGTGGAGCGCCAGGGTGGTTCGCGGGAGGTGGAAGTATTGGGTCACTGCGATGGCGCTGCTCCAACCGTGTTCCCGCATGAGCGCCGCGGTGTGCAGCGCCGTGGCGTAACTGTTTACCCCTTGCGGGTCCAGATACAGCGCCGCATCCGGCACGCCGCGCGTGCGCAGGTAGCCGGCCATGACGGTGGCTTCATCGTACCCGCTCTTGCCCTGCCCGCCGCTGAGCAGGACGTGCCGGACGAGGCCCGCTTGGTAGAGTGCGAACGCCGTGTCCAGCCTTGCGCGGAGGCGCGGCGAGGGCGTGCCATCGGCGAGGACCTCGTTGCCCAGCACCACGGCCAGGTGCGCCGGGCCGTGGGTGGTGCGGAGCCCGGCGACCGCGACGGCTAGCATGGTGCCGAGTAGAAAGACGGCCAGGATTACCGCGCCCCAGGTCAGGCGGCGGATAAGCTTGCGCAGCATGTAGGTTGCTCCTCTCCCCAGGGATATATCCTCTTTTTGGACAATGGGTTGCATGGGGGCGATGGACGAGATGGGCGGTATGGAACCGCTGGACTTGCCGGCGGGGGATTCCCTTTTTTTCCGGGATCGCGTATTCTTTGGGTCTGGCGCCCGCCACTGGGCAACTTGAGGAAACCCCACCATGAGCGAAATCCCCACCACCATCGATCCCCAGAACCCCTTGCACAGCATTGAGGAATGGGAAGACGATGTGCTTCAGCGTTACCCCGAGACGGATTACGATCCGAACGGGAAAGACAAGGCGGCCTTTCGCAACTACGAAGCCCCCGCGCGGCCGACGGTTCGGGAGTTCTACCGGCTGAACCACCTGCACCAGACCCTGGACTTTGTGAAGGCCAAGCGCGAGGAGTTCGCCCCCGGCAAGCACGGGGAGATGAGCATCTGGGAGACCATGGAATTTCTGAACACGCTGGTGGACGACAGCAATCCGGACACGGACCTGTCGCAGATCCAGCATCTGTTGCAGACGGCCGAGGCCATTCGCAAGGATGGGCATCCGCGCTGGTTCATCTTGGCCGGGTTGGTGCATGACCTGGGGAAGATCATGTGTCTCTGGGGCGAGCCGCAGTGGGCCGTGGTGGGGGACACCTTCCCGTTGGGCTGCAAGTTCTCCGACAAGATCGTGTACCCGGAGTTCTTCGCGGACAACCCGGATATCCACGTGCCGGAATACAACACCGAGAATGGCATCTACGAGCCGGGCTGTGGCCTGGACCACGTCTACATGTCGTGGGGCCACGACGAGTATATGTATACCGTGGCCAAGCCATACTTGCCCGAGGAAGCGCTCTACATGCTGCGCTACCACTCCTTCTACGCGGCGCACCGCGGCGGAGCCTACGCCCACCTGATGACGGAGCGCGACAAGGAGATGTTCCACTGGGTCCGGGCGTTCAACCCCTACGACCTGTACAGCAAGAGCGACAGCCCGCCGGTGGTCGCCGAGCTGCGTCCCTTCTACGAAGAACTGATCGCGGAGTACTTCCCGCCCAAGGTGGCCTGGTAGATTCCAGGCCGGCTACTCCACCAGCTTTGCTGCCAGGGCCTTGGCGTTCTCCGTAACGACGGCGCCGAGGCCCGGTCCGTAGAAGGACGCGGTCACCTCGTAGCCGCTCTGGTTATACTCCTCTTCGGTGAGGATGTAGCCAATGAGGTCATTGGTGAGCGCGGCCACCGCGGGATACGTAATGTTGCCCTGCCGGAGCGCGCGCTTGGCGTCCAACCCAATCGCCGTAATGGGTTCGCCGGATAGGTGATCATGGCGAAGTCGTTGATGCGCAGGCCGTAGAGCGGGGCCTGGCGCGGGAACAGCACACCGAGCAGCAAGGTCAGTTGCGCTTCATCCACCTTGTACTCATCGCCCGCGATCTTGAGAAAGTCCGGCGCGGGTTGCTGGCCGGGCAGTTCCATGGTGTGCGCCACGACCCGGAAGTCCGTCACCGGTCGTGTGCGCGCGGCCTCGGCCAGCTTGCTCGCGGCGATACCCGCGCGGCGGCCATAGTTCTCCACCATCTCCCAGCGGCTGCCGCCGTGGTAGTCCGCGGGGGCCACGTCGCCTTCCGCGCCATTGGTGTAGAGACAGGTCACGTCCTCGCCCAGCAGGGCCTCCACCGTCCGCTGCATCACCCCCGGCCAGCCGCCGGAGACCTGCATGATCTCCGGCGTCATGATCGTGCCGTGCGCGGCATAGTTGACCAGCACCACGAGGGGCCGACCCGCCGCCGTATCGAAGCGGACGACGGTCATGTCCTCGTCGGTGGGCGCGTTGTCGTGCCGGCGGTTGCGGTTCCAGCCGGGCAGCGAGACCACCGCCGAGCCCGCGGTGACGGGTTGCAATGCGGCGGCGGCCTCCTGCAGGGCCTGCGCGATCCGGCTGGAAACGAACTCCAGGATCCGCTCGTCGAAGATGCCGACGTTCGGGTTGTTCGCGATGTTGCGCGGATCCATCGACATGCCTTCCAGGCCGGCGTGGGTGTGGGAGGCGACCATGAGCGTGTTGTCGTAGGTCAGCCCTGCAACGGCGGCCTTCTCGAGGCTGAGCTCCACCAGGGCCCGGGGCTGGTGGCAGACATCCAGCGCGACGAGGGCGGAGCGGGTGCCGTTGAACTCGAACACGACGGCCTTGGCCATGATCGTGTCGTGCGTGCCCGTGGCGGGTTTGCCGGCGCGCTCGCCATAGCCGCCGAGCTGCGTGGGGATATTGGCCTCCACCGGATTGATACTGATGCGGGCGACACCGGCCCGCAATTCGGCGTGCGCCGTAGCCATAAGTCCCCCTCCCAGTACCAATGCAATACAGATTATGCGCGACATGGGCAATCCTTCTTGGCGTCCAACCGGGCCAATGTGCCGACATTGTGCGGTGCTAGGCGGGAGCGACGCAAGAAGTATGCAAGGAGTATGAAGCCGGAATATCCCGTAAATCCAAGAAGAGGGAGTTGATTCCCTCGTCCCGTATTGCCTACGATTAGATTATTGTTTCACCATCGGCTATGTTGGTGGCTGCCCGCGTGCGCGGGTGGTGGCGGTGGCCAGGCAGGGACCGGGAGCGGGTAGTTCGTGCGTATTCTGTTCCTATGCCAGTATTTCCCGCCCGAGATGGGGGCGCCGGCCGCGCGGACTTTTGAGCACGCGCGCCACTGGGCGCGCCTGGGCCACGACGTTACGGTGGTCTGCGGCTTGCCGAACCACCCGGATGGCGTGGTGCCGGAACAATACCGGGGCACGCTGCTCTACCGCGAAGAGATTGAGGGCGT
Organism: Candidatus Hydrogenedentales bacterium; assembly: GCA_041859045.1. Lineage (GTDB taxonomy): Bacteria > Hydrogenedentota > Hydrogenedentia > Hydrogenedentales > SLHB01 > JBHELB01. The sequence continues at coordinate 4,924 of JBHELB010000042.1, forward strand.
GCGGGTCCTCCGGTGCTGGCTGTATGCCACACCCAACCGCGGGGTCTTCAAGCGCAGCATTGCCTTTCTGACCTTCATGACCACGTCCACGTTTGTGGCCTCCTTCTTTGCGCCCCGCTGCGATGTCGTCGCGGCAACTTCGCCCCAGATGCTGTGTGGTCTGGCCGGCTATGTGGTTTCCCTTTTCAAGCGGCGGCCCTTTGTGTTGGAAGTGCGCGATCTCTGGCCCAAGCAGATTATCGATCTGGGGGTGGTGCGCAGCCGCGTCATCATCGGGCTACTCACGTGGCTGGAGACCTTTCTCTACCGGCGGGCAAAGGCGGTGGTGACGGTGGCCGAGGCGACGCGGCAGGAGATCATCGCGCGAGGCTTTGCGCCGGAGAAGGTCTACACCATCACCAACGGCATCCTGGAGGACTTCTTCGCCCCGCAGGATCGCATGACGCCGCTGCGCGTGGAACGCGGCTGGAACGCGGAGCAGACGGTGGTGATGTACATTGGCACGCATGGCCTGTCGCAGGGGCTGGTCACGATCCTGGATACCGCGGAGATGCTGCTCGACCGGAAGGATATCCGGTTCGTATTCGCGGGGGTGGGGGCGGACCGTGAGACATTGATCCATGCGGCGCGCCAACGCAAGCTGACCAATATGGAATTCCTGCCCATGCAGGACAAGGAGTCCATGCCAGCGTTCTACGCCTCGGCGGATATCTGCCTGGTGCCGCTCAAGCGCCGCGATGTGTTTCTCTACAACATCCCGTCGAAGATGTTTGAGATCATGGCCTGCGGGCGCCCGATGATCCTCGGGGTGCTGGGGCAGGCCAAGGCCCTGCTGGAAGCGGCCGACGCCGGGCTGTGCGTGGAGCCGGAAGACGCTGCGGCGTACCGGGATGCCATCGTGCGCCTGGCGGAAGATCCGGCACTACGGCAGCGGCTGGGCGAAAATGGCCGCCGGCACGTAGTCGCCCATTATGGCCGGAATCGCAAGGCCGAAGATTTTGTCACGTGCTTTCAGAACGTCACGTGCCAGACCGTTCCGGCCAAGGCCGCGCCCTGACTTCAGCGCGGCCTAGAGAATGCCGGCCTTGGCGTAGACCGTGACGGTCATGTCGATGTCGAACACGACATCGCCCGCAGGGGCAATGCCATCAATCGCCACGAGGGCCGCGCCGCAGGCGGGCTTGTCGAGCCGCAGGATGGGCAGCATGTCGGGCTGCTGTGCGGGGGCGACCGTGAGCTTGCTCTCGAAGCCGGTGGGCGACCAGGCTTTGCCCAAGTAGCGCGGCTTGAAGTCCTTCAGGTTCGCCGCGACCAGCGCCATCTCCACCTGCGTAATCGACTTGAAGTCGCCTTTGGTCGCCGTGACCACGATGTTCTCCACGAGGATCTTGTCGATCTCCACCAGCTTGGCCACGAGTTCGCCCGCCTGCCGGCGGACCTCCGCCATGATCTGGTCCTCGGTGGGGAGGTTGCACTCCAGTCCGCTGGAGATCACGTACTTCTTCAGGGGCGTGCCCGCGGGCAGGCCCATGCCGGGGCCATAGGTAAAGCCGTCCAGTACGGACACCGTGACGGTGACCGGGGGAAGGGCGATCTTCTCGCCGAGGCATCCCGAGAGGGATAGCAGGGCGACAAGTGTCGCGAGGAGGGGGGTATGAATGCGCATGACGGTCTCCAGGAAGCCAAAGTTCTCCACCACTATATACCAGGCGGGGGGGCCGTCGTTACCCCCTGCCGGTGCGGGCATCTTCCTTGAAATGGCCGGGCAGAACCGGAATGCCCCATCGCTGGTGGCTGTTCCCGTATGATGCGGGCCAGTCCTTTGCGAGGATGTGCGTTATGCTTGCCCTGCTTTGCTTTGCCGCCTGTGCGCTGGCGGCGTCACCCGAGGAAGCCCCCGTGGAAACGTCGGAACGTCCGGTTCATCTGAATCACCTGATCCAGGAAACGAGTCCCTACCTGTTGCAGCACGCCCATAACCCGGTGGAGTGGTATCCCTGGGGGGAGGAGGCGCTGGCCAAGGCGAAGGCGGAGGACAAGCCGATCTTCTTGTCCATTGGCTACTCCGCATGCCACTGGTGTCACGTCATGGCGCACGAGTCCTTCGAGAGCGAGGGGATCGCGGCGATCATGAACGAGCACTTCGTGAATGTGAAGGTGGATCGGGAAGAGCGGCCGGACCTCGACGAGATCTACATGGCCGCGACGGTGGCCATGAGCGGCAGCGGCGGCTGGCCGATGAGCGTGTGGCTGACGCCGGACCTCAAGCCCTTCTACTGCGGCACGTATTTCCCGCCGGAGGATCGCTTTGGCCGGCCCGGGTTCCCGCGGGTGTTGGAGGGCATCGCCATTGCCTGGAACACGCGGCGCGAGGATGTGCTGAAGAATGCCGAGGGCTTGACCGCGCACATCACCCAGCAGATGACCGCGACGGGTCCCGCGCCGCAGGCACCGACGGCGGCGTTGATGGAGAACGCGTACGCGCAGCTGACGCGCACCTTTGACGCGGAAGAAGGTGGCTGGGGCAACGCGCCCAAGTTCCCGAACAGCGGTGCGATCCTCTTGTTGCTGCGCGCGTATCACCGGAACGGCGACGCGAAGCTATTGCACATGGCGACCCACACACTGGACAAGATGGCGCGCGGCGGGATGTATGACCAGTTGGGCGGCGGCTTTCACCGGTACTCGGTGGATGGGGAATGGCTGGTGCCGCATTTTGAGAAGATGCTGTACGACAATGCCCAACTGGCAGTGGCCTATCTGGAGGCGTATCAGGCGACCGGCAATGTCTTCTACCGTCAGGTCGTCATCGAGACGCTCGATTACTTGTTGCGGGATCTGCGCGATGCGGGTGGTGGCTTCCACAGCGCGGAGGACGCCGATAGCGAGGGGGAAGAGGGGAAGTTCTACGTCTGGACCGCGCTGGAGATCGAGTCAGTGTTGGGGGCGGACGCGGCGGCGGTGTTCAATCATTATTACGCCATTCAATATAAGGGGAACTTTGAGTCCCACGAGCCGTACCACGCGGGCCAGAATATCCCGCATGTGACGGGCGATGTCGCCGCCACCGCGGCGACCCTGGGCAGCACGCCGGAGGCCGTGGTGGAATCCTTGGCGGCATCCCGCGCGGCCTTGTTCGCGCACCGCGCCAAGCGGGTCCGGCCGCATCTCGACGACAAAGTGTTGACCTCCTGGAATGCGCTGGCGATCAGCGCTTTTGCGCAGGCGGGCGCAGTGCTCGCCGAGCGGCGTTTCCGGGACGCGGCGGTGGAGGCGGGACGTTTCCTGCTGCAGCACATGGAGCGCGATGGCCTGATCCTGCGCGCCCACCGCGAGGGGCACAGTCGGCTGCCGGGCTATCTCGACGACTACGCCTTTACCGCGAATGCGTTTGTGGATCTGTACGAGGCGACGGGCGATGCCGCGTGGATACGGCATGCACGCCGCCTGGCCGATGGCATGATGCAGCGCTTTTGGGACGAGGCCGGGGGCACCTTCTTCTTTACGGGCGAAGACCACACGAATTTGATTGTGCGCACCAAGCCCACCTACGACGGCGCCGAGCCCTCGGGCAATTCCATCGCCGCGATGGCGCTACTTCGACTGGGCGCACTGACCGACAATGCGGTCTACCGGGCGCGCGCCCAGCGCGTGGTAGAGGCCGCGCACGCGCAACTGGACCAGGCGCCGCAGGGTTTCCTGCGTATGCTCGCAGCCGCGCAGTGGCTGCTCGCACCGCCGGTCGAGGTCGCGTTTGTGGGCGGCAGGGGCGAGGCGCTGGACGCGTTGCGGAAGGTGCTGTACAGCGTGTACCTGCCGAATCGCGTCGTGGCGATTGCGGATCCGGCGGCGCCGGACTTCGCGGAGGCGGCTGCGCTATCGCCGCTGTTAGCGGACCGCACGGCGCTGGACGGAAAGCCCACCGCCTATGTCTGCCGGAACTTCGCGTGCGACCGGCCCACCCCGGATCCGGCGGTCTTGCGCGAACAACTTCTTCGCGCCACGCAGCCCTGAGTTTCGCATGGAAGAAGAAACAGCCCGGCCAGGTTGGCCGGGCTGTCTTCAGCAATTCAGACGGGGCTACTACGCGTTGTAGAACTTCTTCATGTCTTCGAGCGTCAGCGGCGCGTAATCCTTCGCGTGGCCCGCGCTGCCAAAGGCGAGCATGCGCGCCTTGACCACTTCCTTCATCGCGTCGCGCGCGGGGACAAGCCAGTCGCGCGGGTCGAACTTGGTGGGGTCGGTCATGAACAGCTTGCGGACCGCGCCGGTCATGGCGAGGCGGCTGTCGGTGTCGACGTTGATCTTGCGGACGCCGTGCTTGATGCCGTCCTGAATCTGCTCGACCGAGATGCCGAAGGTGCCGGGCATCTTGCCGCCGAACTGATTGATGATGTCGACCAGTTCCTTCGGCACCGAACTCGAACCGTGCATCACCATGTGGCAATTCGGCATGCGCTTGTGGATTTCGTGGATGCGCTCCATCGCCAACGCCGGAGGCAGAATCTCACCCGTCTTCGGGTCCTTGCGGCCCGACTTATACGCGCCGTGACTCGTGCCGATGGCCACCGCCAACGCGTCCAGGCCCGTCGCCGCGACGAATTCCTCGGCCTGCGCCGGGTCGGTCAGGTGCTCGTTGACCTGGTCATCCGACAGGCCTGCGCCATGACCGTCTTCGATACCGCCCAGCACACCCAGCTCGCCTTCAACCGTCACGCCCAACGGGTGCGCCAGCGCGACAACCTTCTTCGTGATCGCCACGTTCTGCTCGTAGCTGTTCGGGGTCTTGCCGTCTTCCGCCAGCGACCCGTCGATCATCACCGACGTAAAACCGAGATTGATGGCTTCCATGCAGGTCTCGACGCTGTTGCCGTGGTCGAGGTGCATCGCGACGGGAATCTGCGGAAACTCCTCCGCGGCGGCTTCCATCAGTTTCTTGAGATAGATCATCTTGCTGTATTTCAGCGCGCCACGGCTGGCCTGGATGATCACCGGGCTATTGGTGTCGTTGGCGGCCTGCATGATGGCCTGAATCTGTTCCATGTTGTTGACGTTGAACGCGCCAACGCCGTAGCCGCCCTTCGCGGCCTCATCCAAGATCTGACGCATGGGTACGAGTGGCATTGTAGACTTCTCCTGCGTTACCGCCGTTGCCGGCGCCGGCCTTTCCGGCCCAATTCAGGCGGCAAACAAACCCCAAAAGTATATCAGGTGGCTCAAGGCCACGCAAATTGCCCAAAGACGGCTGTCAGGACGGAAAATCGGATAAGACGGAGGGCGAGAAAAGCAATTCCGGGGAACCCATTGAGTCGCAATGAGTTCCCCGGAAAGTGGATTTACTTCGTCGCCTGCGCGAGGGCTTGTTCGAAGTCCGCGATGATGTCGCGGATGTCTTCGATACCGGTCGAGACGCGGATCAGATTCGGCTTGACGCCCGCGGCGCGCTGTTCTTCTTCACTGAGCTGCTGGTGCGTGGTCGAGGCCGGGTGGATCACCAGCGTTTTCGCGTCGAGCACGTTGGCGAGGTGCGAGGCGAGTTTGACGCTGTCAATGAACTTGACCGCCGCCTCTTTCCCGCCCTTGATGCCGAACACGAGGAGCGCGCCCTGGCCGTCGGGCAGGTACTGCTGCGCACGCTCATAGTCGCGGTGACTCTTGAGTCCCGGGTAGTTCACCCACTCCACCGCCGGATGCGCCTCGAGGTACTGGGCAAGTTTGAGCGCGTTCTCGCAATGCCGCGGCACGCGCAGGTGCAGCGTCTCCAGGCCCTGCAGCAGCAGGAATGCGTTGAACGGCGATAGGCACGGGCCCATGTCGCGCAGCAGCGTGACCCGCGCCTTGAGAATATACGAGATGTTGCCGATCGGCTTGAACGCCTCGTAGAACTTCATGCCGTGGTAGCTCTCGTTCGGCTCGGTGAGCTCGGGGAACTTCCCGTTGTTCCAGTCGAACGTGCCGCCGTCGACGATCACGCCGCCGATGGACGTGCCGTGTCCGCCGATGACCTTCGTCGCGCTGTGAACGACGATGTCCGCGCCGTGCTCGATCGGACGGAACAGCATCGGCGAGGTGACCGTGTTGTCCACGATCAGCGGAATGCCGTGATCGTGCGCGACTTTCGCGATCGCCTTGAAATCGACCACGTCATTCGCCGGATTGCCGATGGACTCGACATAGAGAAAGCGCGTGTTCGCATCGATCTTCTCGGCAAAGTTCTTGGGATCCGCCGCGGACACAAAGCGCGCTTCGATGCCGAGGTCCTTGAACGTATGCGCGAACAGATTGTAGGTGCCGCCGTAGAGCGTCTGCGACGACACGAAGTTCTGCCCGGTCTTGGTGATATTCAGGACGGCCAGCGTAATCGCGGCCGATCCGGAAGACGTGGCAAGCGCGGCCACACCGCCTTCGAGCGCGGCCAGGCGCTTCTCGAACACATCCACCGTGGGGTTCATAATGCGCGAATAGATGTTGCCGAACTCTTGCAGCGCGAACAGCCGCGCCGCATGGTCCGAGTCTTTGAAGACATACGACGTCGTTTGATAGATGGGTACCGCGCGCGAGCCGGTGGTGGGGTCAGGTTCCTGTCCCGCGTGCAGGGCCAGCGTGCCAAGGTGTTGTGAACGTTCCGCCATGGTATTGCCTCCGTGTTGGTGCGTTGCCGCCGTTACGTGTGTGTCACATGCCACAAGAATATGCCTACGCGAACAGCGTGGTCGATAGATAACGTTCCCCCGAGTCCGGAAGAATGGCTACGATGTTCTTGCCATCAAATTCCTCGCGTGCGGCAAGCCGCCGGGCCGCCGCCAGCGCCGCGCCACTACTGATGCCGCTCAAGAGACCTTCCTCGCGTGCCAAGCGCCGCGTCATTTCGAAGGCCTCGTCGTCGCTCACGGTCTCCACGCGATCCACCAGGCTCCGATCCAATACGTCGGGCACAAACCCTGCCCCAATCCCCTGAATACGGTGGGAGCCCCCGCGTCCGCCCGAAAGCACCGCCGAACCGGCCGGTTCGACCGCCACGATCGTGACCGCGCGGCCCTTTTCCTTTTTCAGATAGCGGGCGACACCTGTCAGCGTGCCGCCGGTGCCGACGCCGATCACCACGGCATCGACTTCGCCCTGGAGGTCGTCCCAGATTTCCGGGCCGGTCGTGCGAAAATGCGCCTCCGGATTGGCCGGATTTGTGAATTGATTGGGCAAGAAATACGCCGGATTCTCCCGACATATCCGCTGCGCTTCTTCGATGGCGCCCGGCATGCCCTGATCCGCTGGCGTCAACACCAGTTTCGCCCCGAACGCCTGCAACAACTGCCGGCGCTCTTGGCTCATCGATTCCGGCATCGTGATGACCAACTTATACCCGCGCGCCGCCGCCACAAACGCCAACGCGATCCCCGTATTGCCGGAGGTCGGCTCGACAATCGTGCCGCCCGGACGCAGCATGCCACGCTCTTCCGCGTCCCACACCATCCACGCGCCGATACGGCATTTTACGGAATAGCCTGGGTTGCGTCCCTCTATTTTTGCAGAGATGCGCCCGCCCAGCCCACGGCCCAGGCGGCTGATCCGCACCAGGGGCGTCTTGCCAATAGTCAATGAGTTGTCGTCGAATACCGCCATTGCCATACTCCTTCGGCTTGCTCGCTGTGCCGTAATTTCATGGTGAGCAAGGATTTTGGATACTATACAAAACAAATAGGGATTGTCAAGTATCTGTAGGGCAAGGATCGGAGCGAGCGCTTCCGGAAGCTGCTAAAAATGGGACACTTGAGCGTGCTGTCACAGCGAGGAGTGCGAGCGCGGGGCAAATGACGTCCTCGAGGGTGCTTTGACTCGTATCTTGCGCTACACTACAATGATTCCCATCAGGAGGGCGGGCTGTGTTTTTAGTGAGCATTTCAAGCGTCCAGCCGGGGCAAGTGATCGCGAAGGCGGTGACCTCGTCCAGTGGGGCCGTATTGTGTCCCCCGGGGTTTCGGCTGACGGAGAGCGCGATCGAGCGGCTGCGCAATGCGGGAATAGATGCACTGGTCGTGGAGGGCGGCGAAAGCAGCGGTCCGACATTGGAGGAGCGGCTGGGCGAACTTCAGCAGCGCTTCCAGAAAGTCGATGATCCCATCATGCTTCAGTTGCGCGCGACGATCGAGAAGCGGCTCCGTTTTTTTTACTTGGACCAAGGACAATCGCCGGACGCCTGAGTGGCGGCGTGTGCGGCGTGAGGGGGATTTGTGGAGTCGATGGAAGAAGAACTGCAACGGGAGGTGCGCGAACTCGCTAACCTGCCGACGTTACCGGGCGTACTGCGCAAGGTGACGAGCATGGTCGAGGACAAGAAATCGAGCGCGTCGGATATGGCCGACATCATTTCTTCTGACCAGGTGCTGAGTTCAAAGGTTCTCCGGTTGGTGAATTCACCGGTATACGGTTTTCCGGGTCGAATTTCCTCGATCACCCATGCGGTGGTGTTGCTGGGGTTCAACGTGGTGAAGGGCCTCGTGCTGAGCACGGCGGTCTTCGACACGATGGGCAAGCACGGCAAAGGCCTCTGGGAGCACAGTCTGGGCTGCGCGGTGATCAGCCGCCGCATCGCCAAAGCGCTGAACATGCCGGACAGCGAAGAGGTGATGATCGCCGGGTTACTGCATGATATCGGCAAGGTGGCATTGCGCTATATGCGGCCGCGCGACTACGCGCTGGCGATAGAATGCGCCAAGCGCGACCAGGTTCATGTGGTATTGGCGGAGAAAGAGGTGTTTGGGGTGCACCACATGCGCGTCGCCAGTTGGCTGACCGAACAGTGGCATTTCCCCGCGCGTTTGGCCGAGCCGTTGCAGTATCACCACACGCCGGGCCGCGCGAATGCGGGCCGCGACGTGACAAATGTCGTGCACTTGGCGGATATTCTGGCGCGCGGCATGGGATACGGGTTCCCCGGCGACAACGCGATGCCCCCGCTGGACCACGAAGCGTATCAGTCGTTGCGTCTTTCGTTCGATCAAATCGATCAAATTCTTGAAGAGTCCGAGATGGAGTACAAGGCCGGCAGCGATGTCTTCGCCGCCGAAGGGGAATAGGACGATTTTGTGGAACAACTGACCCCAAGCGTGTTGTTGGTCGCGCCGGACAGAGCCGAAGAAGAGCGCATGACGGCGGAACTGAAATCGTTTGATCTAACGATCCGCAGTACGACGGACGGCCCCACCGCGTTGGAGATGTTCTACATCGAACCCCCTCGTTGCTTGGTGCTGTATCACGGCATGACGATGCCCGGCGGCCGTTCCATCCTCGATGAGATCAAATCGGATAATGTCTATGGGCACTTGCCCGTCGTCTTGGTGGTGTCGGAGCCCGAACGCGACGCGATGTTGGACTGGGCGGCGATTCCTGCGGATGACTACGTAGTGCAGCCGTATCCTGCGGCTGAACTGTACTCACGAATCCGTATGTGCTTGGCGCGCGCGTCGCGTGACGTGAATGCCAATCCGCTGACGGGCTTGCCGGGAAACCTCACCATTCACCGCGAGGCGGAACGCAGGCTCGCGTCGGGAAAACCGTTCTGTCTCGCCTACCTGGACGTCGATCACTTCAAAGCGTTCAACGATCGATACGGGTTTGCGCGAGGCGATGAAGTGCTGCGAATGACGGCCCGAGTGCTGGTGAACGCGATTCGGTCCATCGACGCGGAAGGCAGCTATGTCGGGCATATCGGCGGAGACGATTTCGTGTTTATGACGCCTCCGGGCTCGATGCAAACGGTCTGCAAACGAGTGCTTGAGGATTTCGACCGCATTGTGCCGAATTTCTACGACGAAGAAGACCGGACTCGGGGACACATCGAATCCGTGGACCGGCAGGGGAATCCTTCCTCTTTCCCGTTGATGGGCTGCTCGATCGGCGTCATCGACACGAGCGCGACCACGGTTTCGCACATCGCCGATCTTTTCTCGCGCGTGTCCGAAGTGAAGTCGTTCACCAAGCGGATTCCGGGGTCCAGCTTCATCATCGATCGTCGCAAGTAACCCCGATTACCGGGACGTAACAAGACGATCGAGGTTTCCCATCACATCGAGATCCAGCGACTCGTAGTTCCGTCGGTAATTCTCGGTCAAGGCATCCTCGGCGGGCGTCCCGGCGGCGAGCGTTCCCAGAAAACGCACCATGACATTCGCGCCAAACCGATCCCACAACCACCGCGCGGCCGCGTGCGCCTGGATGTAAGCCCGTTCCAAACGCACCGGATCCAACTTGTCTAATTGGCTGTCTTCCAGCGCGCCAATGCTCTGCAACTGTTTGTTTGTCTGCGCCTGCCGTAACGCCGCCGCCATTTCCGGCGTGAACGGCCGCGACAGTGTCTCCGCAAGCCCTTCATTCAGCCACCACGGCACATTGTCTCGCGCGATATGCCGGAGAATGCAGTGGACGTACTCGTGATAGAGCACACGCTGCAATTCCGCGTCGCTGAGCGTGGCGCCTTGTTTGCCGGGAATTGGCAGGCGGATCTTGCCGTCGTAAACCCCGCCCACGTGCTTGCCCAGCAACGTGGCGTTCTGGAAATCGTCGTCGGTGTAGACAATGACCTGAATCGGCGAGGGGGGATATGCCCCGCCTAGCTTGCGTCCCAACTCCCAGCGCGCCCGCTCGAGCGTCTGCAATATCCGCCCAAGGTCCGAACTGCGCGTGTTGGGCGCGAACGAAACATCGAAATTGTGCGAGCCCGATTTCCGGTAGTTCGCTTCCACCGAATCGTGCCGCTGGGCCTTTTCAATGCGTTCCTTGAGCCCCGGACGGTTCGGATTAAGCTCCAACGAGAACTGCCATTGCGCCAACGCGGCCGGCAGGTCGTTTTGACGGTAATAAGCCTCGCCGAGCAAGAAGTAGGCGTCCGCGTTCTTGGCGTCCAACTGCAACGCCTCCTCCAGCCGCGGGATGGCCTCACTGACGAGGTCGAGCCGCAGCAGGTACGAACCGAGTTGCACCAGCGGTGAGGGGTTCTGCGGTTCGACGCCGATGGCGGTGGACAGGAGTTTCACCGCCGACTCGAAGTCGCTGGCTTTGGCCAGTTCGTTCGCGTAGGCCTGATAGGCGTTGCACAAATTACGGCGAATGGCGGGGGCGTCAGGCGACAGATTGTATGCCTTCGAGAAGAGCTCAATGGCCCCCTCGAAATCCTTGGCCTCGTACTGTTTGACGCCTTCCGCGTTCAACTCGGCTGCGCCGGGCGCCTGGGCCGCGACACATACCGACCAACACAGCAACAGCGCCGTGATCGAAAGAACGATCCCCGCGCTGCGGTTAAGCCCACTAAGCGAGCATCGCAATGGCGTCCACCTCCACCCGGATGTCTTTCGGCAAGCGCGACGCCTGGATGGTCGTGCGCGCCGGAAAGTCTTCCGGGAAATACTCCTGATAAATGGCGTTCAGGATCGGAAACTCGTTCATATCGACCACGTACACGGTCGTTTTTACAACCTGCGCGAGCCCGGAACCCGCTTCTTCGAGCACGGTTTTCAGATTATCCAGCGTCAGACGCACTTGTGCCTCGAAATTCTCCTCCAACACGCCCCCTTCTTTGCGAAAGGGGCCCATACCGGACACAAATACGAACGGGCCTGCGGCCACCGCGTGGGAATACGGGCCAACCGCAGGCGGGGCGTTACGGGCGATGATGCAGCGCTTCGACATGGCGTCGTCTCCTGGATGCGCCGACACGCGGCGCGGCTTACGTGCAGCGGTATCATTCAACGCATCCCCAAAATGGCACAGCCGCTTCTCCTTAGCGCAAACACGCCATTTTTGAAAACGTGGAACGTCGAGCGGGGCCACTCTTACTGAATGCGCTCGACCCACCGTAGCATAGGGCCTACCATCCGTCAAACGCAGGGAAGGAGGATTTCGTTTACTTGTCCGGTCCCTTGGGTCCGTTTCCGAGGCGATTTGATTAGCGCTCAAGGCACTTGATTTCCATGCAGGCAATGTGTATAATGCATTCAACATTTGTTCAGTATGCTTAACAAGGTGGTTTGATGATGTCGACGCCCGCAAACGATTCCAGCTACTGGCGCGAGTTTGATCGGAACGATATTACCCATTCCGCCGCGCACTACCTGATGGCGATCGACTCCCTGCGCGAGATGCAGGGCTACGCCCGGGTCACCGACGTGGCGGGCGTGCTCGAGATTTCCCGCGGCGCGGCGTCGATGGCCATTGCGCACCTCAAGAAGCGGGGCTGGGTACTGGAAGACCAGAACCGGTTTCTGCTGCTTTCCGAGGACGGACATCACATTGCCCACTTGGTCGAGCACAATTTTCGGATCCTCTCACGCTTTTTCGAGGAGGTGCTGGGCGTTTCGAAGGACGTTGCCTTGGCGGACGCCTGCAAGATGGAGCATTTGATGAGCCTCGAAACCGGCCGCCGAATGGTCTGGCTGATGCGCTATATCCTGAGCGATACGGCGCGCGCGGGCGAAGTGCAACGCGCGATGGGGTGTTTTCAGTCCGGCTGCGACAATGCCGAGACCTGTCCTTTGTGCGGAACCGAGGACGAGTGCCTGGCGCGTTGTCCGGGGGAAGAGGAACCGCCCCCCAAGAAGACGCGTCGCCCACGCCTGGTGGAGCGGAAGGGGGACGGGAAGTGAGCGAGACGCGCGAGCATCGCCACCGGCATGGACATGCGCACGCGCATGGCCGGGGGCACGAACGGATGGAGTCGACAGGCCGGGTGCGGGTGTCGCGTCCGGCGGTAATCGGGTCCCATAAAGAAGGATTTGAAGAGATGTCGTTGCGTGAGTGCCAGAGTGGCGAGTGTGTCGAAGTGGTGGATGTCCGCTCGACCTCCTCGGTCGCGGTACGGATGCGGGAGATCGGCATGGTGCGCGGTTGCCTCATGCGGATTATCCGCAGCGGCACGCCGATGATCGTGCAGCTTGGCAACACGCGTTTTTGTCTTCGCGACAACGAAGCCGCGCTGGTGCAAGTGCGGACGGGATTGCCCTTGTCTTTGGGCGACGCGGTCACTTCAGAGAACTAAGCCACCGCCTGTTCGCGCAGGCCGCATGGGAACTCCAATGGACCACACGATTGCCGTAGTCGGCAACCCCAACGTGGGAAAATCGACGCTGTTCAACGCGCTTACCGGCCTTTCTCAGGTTACCGGCAACTATCCCGGCGTGACGGTTGAACGCAAGTCCGGCCGTATGCGCGTCGATACGCGCACCTATCACCTGATTGACCTTCCGGGCACCTACAGCCTCGCCGCGCGTTCGCCTGACGAAATGATCGTGGTCGACGTGCTCCTGGGACGTCAGCCGGGCGAACGGCCTGTGGATGCCGTCGTCGCGGTGATGGACGCCTCGAACCTCGAACGCAATTTGTATCTCGTGTCGCAGTTGCGCGAGTTGAACCTGCCGCTCGTGGTCGCGCTGAACATGATGGACGTTGCGCGAAAGCGCGGATTGCTGATCGACGTCCAAGCGCTTTCGGACCACCTTGGCGTTCCGGTAGTGGCGATCTGCGCCCATCGGCGCGAGGGCGTTCCCGCGCTAAAAGACGCGCTAGACCGCGTCGTGCGGGAGCACACGGTTCCCGCAGCGGTAAGCCTGCCGTATCCCCCCGCATTTCAGACTGAACTGGAGGGGATCGAGGAAGACCTGCGCGAACGCCAGGACGCGTTGGGCCACGCCGCGCCGCGTCTCGAGGCGATTCGTGTACTGGTCGATCGCGATGGCTACATTGAGCGCCAACTCGGCGTCCGGCTGAACGGCTCCTGGGCGGCTCAACTCGAGACTCGGCGTCAACGCGCTTCGGCGGACGAGGCGCTGTCTGAGGTGGAGACCCGGGCGCGTTACTCGTGGATCGCAAGCATCGCCGCCGATGTCGTCGAGCGCCCCGCGCATCATGTCGAGACTTTCTCGGACCGCATCGACGCCCTGCTCACCAACCGCTTCTGGGGCGGACTGGTGTTCGCCGTGTTAATGGCGGCGGTATTTCAGGCGATCTACACGTGGTCTGCACCGTTCATGGACCTCATTGATCAAGGGTTCGGCGCGTTGGGTGAAGCCGTGCGTGCCCGTATGTCCGAAGGCGTCCTGACCAGTCTGCTCGTGGACGGCGTGATCGCGGGCGTGGGCAGCGTGGTCGTCTTTGTGCCGCAGATTCTTATTCTGACGTTCTTTATCGCCCTGCTCGAGGACCTCGGCTACATGGCGCGGGCGGCGTTTCTTATGGACAAGCTGTTCAGCAAGTGCGGGTTGTCCGGCCAGTGCTTCATTCCGTTGCTATCGAGTTTCGCCTGCGCGATCCCGGGCGTGATGGCGACGCGCATCATCGGGGAACGCCGTGACCGACTGGCCACGATGCTCATCGCGCCGTTGATGAGTTGTTCCGCGCGCTTGCCGGTGTACACCGTGCTGATCGGGGCGTTCATTCCCAACAAACCCATACTGGGCAACTTCATTGGCTTGCAGGGCTTGACCTTGTTGGCGTTGTACGCGCTCGGCGTGGCGGTGGCAGTGCCCATGGCGTGGTTGCTCAAGAAAACGCTGCTGCGCGGCGAGACGCCCCCGTTCCTGCTCGAACTGCCGTCGTACAAATGCCCGCAATTCCGCGTGGTGTTGCAGCGCGTCTGGACGCAAGGGCTGGAGTTTCTCCGCAAGGCCGGCACGACGATCTGCGCAATCACGATATTGGTCTGGGCGCTGGGGTATTTCCCGAGATCGGAAGAGATTCAGCAACGTTACGAAGGGCTCCGCGCCGAGACCGTGGCCACGGTGCCCGCGGGAGACGTCCGCGATGAAGCCTTGGCCACACTCGACCGCGACGAGGCCGGCGAAAACCTCCGGCATAGCTACCTCGCCCGCATGGGCCAGGTCGTCGAACCGGTCGTAACGCCGCTGGGGTGGGATTGGCGCATCGGCATGGCCACGCTCGCCTCATTTCCCGCGCGCGAGATCATCATTGCGACACTGGGCACGCTGTTTAACCTCGGCGCGGATGCCGATGGCGAAAACTTTCAGACGGCCTTGGCCGCCGCGACCCGTCCCGACGGCAGCCCATTGTTTAACATCGCGGTGGCGCTGTCGGTGATGGTCTTTTTTGCCTTGTGCTGCCAATGCGGCGCGACCCTCGTGATCATTCAGCGCGAGACGCAGTCCTGGCGTTGGCCTCTTTTCACCTTCGGCTACATGACCGTCCTGGCGTATGTCGCCGCGTTTGTGACCTATCGCGCGGCGTTGGCGCTGGGGTTGGGAGCCTAACACGATGGATCTTCAGACTGGCATAGTCACCGTGATTGTTGCACTCGCGCTCATCTACCTCCTGCGCGGCTGGGTACGCGCCTGGCGCGGGAAAGGCCCCATTTGCAACTGCTCCGGCTGCCCTACTCAGGGGACCTGCACTTCCGAGCGACGCAAGGACTGACGCCGCGTGGGGTATACTATAGCGTAGCCAGAGTACTTGGGCAGGCGAGGGCTTGACGATGGTACGCGGGATATCTTCAACGGATGCGACAGGCGCCCAGCCGTCGGCGTTGCCGCGTAGATCCACAGAGACGAACCCTGCGCAAGGGGCGAAGCAACCGACTCAATCCAAACAGGACTCCGCCGTGTTTTCCGCCGAGGCGATAACAGCGCAGGCAGCTCTGCGGTCCGGCGCTGCCGAACTTACCCCACAACAGCAGGCCCAAGTCGAGCGTCTGAAAGAAATAGATCGCCAGGTGCGCCAGCATGAACAGGCGCATCTCGCCGCGGCAGGGGGATATGCGCGCAGCGGAGCCAGTTACAGCTATACAACAGGACCAGACGGCAAGCGCTACGCAACCGGTGGCGAAGTATCGATCGATACCGGAGCCGCATCGACACCGAAAGCGACGATCCAGAAGATGGAAGTCGTCAAGCGTGCGGCAGTCGCTCCCGCTGAGCCGTCGCCGCAGGACCGCGCGGTCTATACGGCGGCACAGAAGGCGCAGGCCGAAGCGCAACGCGAATTGCAGGAGACAACGCGCGACACAGATGAGACCAATGCATTTTAGAATGGCCTAGCCGATTTACTAGCTCGACTCACGCCATTCTTGAAAATGTCTAGCGGCTTGGATCGTAATCCGTGATTACGTCAGCTCCGCCGTCGCGCGGATGAAGCGACTTCACGATCTGGTTTGTCGAATAGGGGCGAGTGAAGTACGAGGCGTCCTCGAGCGGCTCGAGGGACGTGCCAAAGTAGCGGTTGAAGAGAATACGGAACGTGTTGACCGGGGTCCACGTGGGATAGAAAACCGCTTCGGCGGGCGCATCGGGCAGAGACACCGCGTTCAGTATGGAGACGCGATCGCGGGCGTAGCGTTCGAAGCTCCATTCATCCCCGGGCGACGAATACGGCCCGTGGTCGCCCTGGATAATGATGATGCTATTCGGTTGGCGCGCGCGGATGGCATCGATCACCTCCAGCGTGCGGCGGCTGACGTATTCGGCCTCGGCGCGGTAGCCGTCGCGGAATCCCGGGACATAGTTGAGCAGGCGACCTTCCGCGTCGAATACGTGGGGCGTATGCGGCGCTCCCACGTGACCAAAGACGAACATCGGTTTGCCGTGCCGCTCGACACGGGCGAGCTCATCCAGCACGAACATCACGTGACCGCGCATCAATTCGCGAGGAATCCAGCCTATTCGGTTAAAAATAGAGCGCACCGGCGTCCAATCCACGAGTATCCGCATGAACTCCGTATACGCGAACGTTGGTTCGAGGTAGCGGTCGGCGGCGCGCACCTCCGTGGCCGAGTAGCCCGTCGCAAACGTCACAAACTCGTAGCCGCAGTCCCGCAGCAGCCCCGCCACGGCGTTGCGACGAATCATCTCCGGCAAGAGCAGTTTCTGACCACGGCGCTCGTAAACGTCGAGGATGTCCGGGCCGCGGTGGTGCTGCATATTCATCGACGACGATAGGGACAGGACCGTTGCGACGTAGTTTGAGGTGGCTTGGTCTCCCACATAAAAGCGGCGCGTGCGCAGGCCTTCAAGAAATGCGGAGTTGTCGTAACCGAAGGTTTCGCGCATTACGTCGATGCGGCAGTAAGAGTCGAGAATGATGTAGTAGATGTCCGGAGCCTTGGCGAGGTCACAGGTCAGGCGGACGCCTTGGGCGCGGTAGCGGTCGACGGGATATTCGTGCCGCTCCATCCGCCAGGACGCCAGCGCGCAGTTTCCTAAGGCCAGCAGTACGGCAATAGCGGCAATACGATTGAGTGCGGCGGTCAGCGGAGCGAAATCGCGGCGCGCGCGCCAGAGCGCGTATAGGCCTCCGGCGGCGACGGCGAAGGCAAATATCCCCACTAGGGTCGTCTCCGCCGCGTTGAGCGCACGGGCGCTGTGAAGACGGGCGCGCAGGAAATCGACGACGGGCCCGTACATGTAAAACCCGGCCAAGCCTATCGCCAACGCGGCGCCAAGCCGATGCTTGTCGCGAAACAATGGCCTCAGTGCCACCCGCGCAAGCAGTGTTGCGGCGAGCATGATTCCCAGCGGAGTCCATACTTCCGCCCAGACCGCCGTCGGCGCATTACTCGACAAAAGCGAGAAAATGGGAAACGCCGCCCAGAGATAGGGGTGCAACAGCCACGGCATACGGTGGCGGGGCGTCTCTGGGCGATGCGATGCGGTAGTTGTCATGGGGGGCCAGTGTAGGGACGGCGACGGCCCTGTTCAAACGGACACGGCTTACAGCGGCGCGCGACAACTGGCCGCATTGCCCAAATATTTGCACTTAGAATATGAATGTGGACAGTTTTTCGGTGTTTGCTTTTGCCGCTTGTGTCGTATAGAGTGCGGTCAAGTGGGTATAGGAACTGAGCGCAGGCATGATTATTCTTGGGCTTTCGGCGTTCTATCATGACAGCGCGGCCTGTTTGGTGCGCGATGGGGACATCGTGGCCGCCGCACAGGAAGAGCGCTTCACCCGCATCAAACACGATCCCGGATTTCCCGAGCACGCCGCCGCGTATTGTCTGCGCGAGGCGGGAATTACCATCGACGACGTCGACTATGTCGTCTTCTACGACAAGCCCTTTCTTAAACTCGAGCGTTTGCTGTTGACCTATCTTGCCACCGCACCGCGAGGGCTGAAGTCGTTCTTGTCCCAGATGCCGGCCTGGCTAAGCGACAGGCTATTCATGCGCGCGACGATCCGCAAACGTCTGAACTACGACGGCGACATCCTGTTTTCGACCCACCACCTGTCGCACGCCGCTGCGGCGTTTTTCCCAAGTCCGTTCGAGGAAGCCGCAATACTAACCCTGGACGGAGTGGGGGAGTGGGCGACCTCGACCTGCGGTGTGGGCCGCGGCAACAAGGTCGAGATTCTGAAGCAATTGAACTTTCCGCACTCGCTCGGCTTGTTGTACAGCGCGTTCACGTACTTCACCGGATTCAAGGTGAACAGCGGCGAGTACAAGTTGATGGGTCTGGCGCCGTACGGCGAGCCGAAGTACACGGACGTGATTCTGCGCGAGCTGGTCGATTTGAAAGAAGACGGCTCGTTGCGGATGAACATGGACTACTTCGACTACTGCGCCGGATCGCGCATGACGAATGCGCGGTTCGCGCAACTTTTTGGCGGGCCGCGGCGCGAACCGGAGACCAAGATCACTCAACGCGAGATGGATCTCGCGCGTTCGGTGCAGGAAGTGACGGAGGAAGCCATCCTGCGCATGGCGCGCACGCTTCATCGCGAAACCGGTATGAAAAATCTGGCCATTGCCGGGGGCGTCGGGCTGAATTGCGTGGCCAATGGCCGCGTGCTGCGCGAAGGGCCCTTTGAGAACTTGTGGATTCAGCCCGCCGCGGGCGATGCGGGCAACGCGCTGGGTTGCGCGTTGCTGGCGTGGCACCAACTTCTCGGCAACCCGCGCACCGCGGATTCGCGCCGACAGAAGGGCTCTTACCTCGGCCCGTGGTTTTCGCTAGACGCCGTGCAGTCGTACCTGAAGGAAGAGCGTATTCCATACGAAGCGTTCACGCCCGACGCACTCTGCGATCGCGTGGCGGACCTTATCGCCGCGGGCAAAGTGGTGGGGTGGTTTCAGGGGCGCATGGAGTTTGGGCCGCGCGCCTTGGGTGCGCGCAGCATCATCGGCGACCCGCGCAATCGTGAAATGCAGTCGGTGCTCAATCTGAAGATCAAGTTTCGTGAGAGTTTTCGTCCGTTTGCGCCGAGCGTGTTGACCGAACACGTGAACGAGTATTTCGACCTCGACAGCGAGAGTCCGTACATGCTGCTCGTCGCGCAAGTGGCCGAGAAACATCTGCGTCAACAGACGGAAGAAGAACACCGACTCCAGGGCTTCGACCGATTGCATGTCATCCGTTCAAGTGTGCCCGCGATTACGCATGTGGACAACTCCGCGCGCATCCAGACCGTGGATCGGCGCGACAATCCGCGCTATCACGCGCTTATCACGCGCTTCTATGAGAAGACCGGGTGCCCGGTGATCATCAACACATCGTTCAATGTGCGCGGCGAACCGATCGTCTGCACGCCGCGCGATGCGTACCGCTGTTTCATGCGCACGGACATGGATTATCTGGTGATCGAAGACTTCCTGCTCGACAAGACGCTTCAGCCGTCGGTCGAGAAGGACACGTCATGGCAGAAACAATATGAACTCGACTAGAAAAGACATCGAACGATGCTGAAGGGTGGACTTCCCTTTGATACGCATTCGCGCACGCTGCAACGGCAGTTCGGCGCGATGTTGGCCGTGTTCTGTCTGGGAATGGCGGCCTATCGCGCATGGCGTCACGGCGAGACGCCGATTGCGTGGGGCGCGGTAGGCATCGCGTTCGCGGGGTTTGCAGTAGCTTGGCCAGCCGGCTTGCGCCCCCTGCTGACCGTGTGGCTGTGGCTCGCCGTAATCCTCAACAAGATATTCTCGACCTTGTTGCTCACGTTGACGTTCTATGCGATATTGACGCCTATCGCGCTCGTGCGCCGTCTAGTCGCACAGGATCCCCTCCACCGGAAATGGGATCGCGACGCGGCCTCGTATTGGCAGACTCCGGACGAGCAGCCCACAGACATCAAGCGGTATTACGACCAGTTCTAGGAGCATTTTCATGGCTAAGAAACGCCCGTCCGCATTCATGGAGACCCTTCGGGAGATCTGGGCTTTCCTGTGGGCGCGCAAATTGTTTTGGTTGTTGCCCGTGATCCTGGTGATCCTACTGCTTTCGCTGGTGATGTGGGTTTCCGGCAGCGCAACGGTGCTTTCGCCCTTCCTGTACGCGCTGTAACGTAGACAACCGTCAGTTGAGCGGTACGCGCACGCCTTTGCGGAGGATGACCAGCCGGTTGTCGTCGGTGGCGAGCGTAACCGTCTGCTCGGAAGGGTTGTACTCGCGCACGTGCCACGGACCGTACACGACACTGCTGAGCGGAAACAGGCCCTCCGACTTCTCGCCGCTGGGCATGTAGACGATGATCGAAAACTTGGGCTGGCGCGCTTCCGCGGTAAGAATCGCCGAAAGTTGAACCTCCAAGAGCATGCCTTGAACGTTATTGGCCGTTGTGGAGGCAGGGGGCGCTGTCGAAGGCTCCGTGTCGGTGCTGGGCACCTGAGAGGGGTCCACCGGCGCGGGAAGAACGGGCGCTTCCACCTCGAATTCGCGTGAGACCCGCGCGCTACGGTCCGGCCACAGCACCCGGACCCGGTGCATTCCTGGCTGCACCCAGTACCAGAGCACCGCGCGCTCGCCACTCATGAGCAGGTAACGTCCTTCGCGGCTGCGCGGCGTGTCGTCGTCCGCTCCGCCCTCCAGCACGGCCTGCATGG
Organism: Candidatus Hydrogenedentales bacterium; assembly: GCA_041859045.1. Lineage (GTDB taxonomy): Bacteria > Hydrogenedentota > Hydrogenedentia > Hydrogenedentales > SLHB01 > JBHELB01. Next base: position 25,736 of record JBHELB010000042.1, read on the forward strand.
GCTTGCCCAGCCGTTGCCAATTCTGATCGGTACCCCGCGATTCCAGTTCAAACCGGAATCCGGCGTCCCGCTCCGGATCGGCGGAGAGGAGTACGCGGCGCGGACCTATGTTGCGCACCGCCACGGCGCATTTGACCATGCCCGACGTCGCCGGGCCCGGCTCGGTCTGGATGTCTTCGACGGAAAGGCGCGGCGCCGTAAGCCCGCCAAAATCGGAAACAAGAAGAGCGCTTCCAGCCAGAAGGCTCACGCTGGCCAGCGCCAACACCGCTAAACCCCAGCGATATCTTCGTAGCGTCAACGCCGACGCGATCAACGCGCAGAGCACGCCGCCCACCATGAGGAGCGGCGCCGGGTTGAGCCAGATGGGGCCCGATTGGCCCACCATTGCGCCCAGGGCGGTTGGCGAATATGCGATTTCGTGCATTGCTCCCACTTCGGGGAGGCCGAGGCCGAACGCCAGCGCGGCAAGCGTGATGCCGCGCCAGCGCGCCGAGGGCAAGAATCCCGCGGCCGCAAACAGAAACGCGCCCACCAGCGGAAGCGTGAACAGCAACACGCCCAACACCGACTGCGCGCCTGTGCCTCTCACGAGCGAAAGGGTAATCTGGTTGCCCACCATTGGCGTCACCAGCGCAAGCAACGTTAGCAGGGCCGCGCCCCAGGCGGCCCAGGAATCCGTGTGTTCCCACGCCGCCGCCGCACCCACCGGGCGCTCGTGCAGAGTCTCGCGGACTTGCGGCACGTCACGGGCCGAATTCGCGCTCAACGCACGCCCGAGCAGGTCGCGGGAGCGCAGCAAACCGTTGCGCGCGCCGTTCAGCACCGCCTCGCGCATCGCGACCGCGTTGTTCCCCATCTCGCGCAGCGCCACGTTTCCACGAAGCCGGTCAAGTTGCGCCTCGACCGCGCGAAGATCGTCGCCGTAGTCCGCCCAGAGCCGCTCCAGCCGCCCCCGGTGGAAGCGCACCGCGGCATCCGCCCGCCGCTTGATTGCCTTGGCCTCCTGCCGCGTATGGTCGCTCCGGCGGCTCTTGCGATCTGCGCGCGATTCCCGCGTCGCATCGAGTCGCCGTTCAGCCGCTTCGCGTTCCTCGAACGCGGCGCGCAACGCGTCCACGTGGGCCTGCATCAACATCTGGGGCTCTTCCGGATCCGCTGGAAGCACGGCGCGCAAGAAAGACTCGGGAACGGTTCCCGGCGCAACATCCGCCATGCCTCCCGCGAGGTAGGGATCTTTTACCGCCAGCCACCCCATCAGATTCACGCGACGGCGTTCAAGAAGGTTCCGCCGCCACCGAAGTTTTTCGAGCTGATCGTGGTGTTTGAGAAAATCGACTTCGCCCACGCGGCCTTCAATCGCCATGCTGGCGGCGCGCTCTTCGGTACGCGAAAGCTCGATCTCCGTTTCCACCAACCGCTGCCGCAGGTCTTGGTCAAGTTCGACGCGGGCGCGGGCGATACGCTCCCGCTCCTCACGTAAGGAGGCCAGACGCTCGCCTGTTTCTTCGCCTGCAAGCTCTTGCTCGACGGCCAGACGCCGCCGCACCGCGAAATCCAGGGTGCAAAGCATGCGAAGGGGTTCGAGAACGTCCAACGGGCACAGTTCGGAATGCGCTTCCGGAGGCGGAGGCGCTCCTCGGCCGCGCTCATCCGAAAGGGGCGGCGGTTCGTTCTTGGCCGGACGCGGCTTATGGCGCGCAATGGGCGAGCGCTCCGATGCCGCCGGCTTACTTTTGCGCAGAAACTCAGGGTGATCCTTGAGGTAAAGCTCCGTTACCTCGGGATCGATCTCGTCTTGGCGGGGAATTCGAATCTTCTGGCGGCAGGCAATGCATTTCCCAGGCTGACCATACATCGCCTCGGACACCTTCATGCGTTGACCGCAAAGGCAATAGATACGCAGACTCCGCGATCTGCCTTTCGCCATTCAAGGCTCCCAGATGCCCGCCGTTGGGGGGCTTACGCGACGAAAACTCTTGCCGCGACCTCTTCCGCTTGGGCAACGGACACGCGCCGCCCCCCTCAAAAGTAGCCACACCAGCGCCAAAAAGCAAGTCCGGATATTGTGGCGAAGAACTCGCCATCGACGCGACGGCAGCCTCGGGGAACAGCCGCCAAATAACTTAAGGCGTTCCGGATACGCCCTACAGCGTCTCTACGGTGATATTCGTGTTGGTGTAGATGCAGATGCCGGCGGCGATTGTCAACGCCTCGCGGACAACCTCCTCGGCGGGCAAGGTCGTGTGCGCGATGAGCGCGCGCGCCGCCGCGAGGGCGTATGGCCCTCCCGACCCGATGGCCAGCACGCCGTCGTCCGGCTCAATCACCTCGCCGCTGCCCGCGATCAACAGCGACTTCTCCGCGTCGCACACCGCCAACAAGGCGTCGAGATTCCGCAGATATTTGTCCGTGCGCCATTCCTTGCCCAGCTCAACCGCCGCGCGCGCGAGGTTGCGATTGAAGGCGTTCAGCTTGGCCTCGAAACGTTCAAACAAGGTAAACGCATCCGACACCGCCCCGGCGAACCCCGCGAGCACACGTCCTTCGGCCAGCCGCCGAATCTTGACGGCATGGCCCTTCATCACGGTCGCACCTACGGTCACTTGGCCATCGCCGCCAATCGCCACACGGCCATCACGCCGCACCGCCACGACCGTCGTCGCGTGAAACGTCGTCATTCCCGTCGCCCTCCGCGCGGTCCTTTGCGCATACCCGGCTTCGACCGTGGCGCGGGACGCTGCGTGGCGCCTTGCTTGTTCACGGAGAAGCCGAAATATCCCAGGCGCTGGCCCAGTTCGTAGTAGTCGCCGTGCGCAAACGCGATCAGCCCGGCGCGTTCGAGTGCAAACCGGCCTTCGCGATCGATGAGCGCCTTCGTTACATGCACCGCGCGCACCTCGGCAATGAACATCGTGTGCAGACCCAGGTCGCGCACTTCGGTCACGACGCACTCAATGCTCACCGGGCATTCCGCAATAATTGGTGCGCGCACATGAGTGGCGGGGATCGGCGTGAGGCCGGTCTTCGCGAACTTATCTTCGGTGCGGCCCGAAACCACGCCGCAGTAATCCACGGCGCGTAATAGACTGACGTCGGGCAGGTTCACCACAAACTCGCGGGTTCCCATGAGGATGTCGTAGCTGAACGTTGCCTTGCGCATCGACACTGACAACATCGGCGGCTCGCTGCAAATCGTGCCGGTCCAGGCGACGGTGATGATGTTGGGCTGACCGCCTTCCGGCTGGGTGGTCACCAGCACCACCGGGACGGGATTGAGCATCGTTCCCGCAGGCCACTCTTCTTTTTCGAGAGACGCAGGACGTGAGAAAGCGCGCTTTGGAGCATAACCTTCGTGACGCGGTCCGCGGAATTCATCTCGACGGGGACGCGGCGGTCCTTCACGACGTTCGCCCCGGAAGCCTTCGCTTCGCTCGCGCGGTGGGCCTTCACGACGTTCGCCCCGGAAGCCTTCGCTTCGCTCGCGCGGTGGGCCTTCACGACGTTCACCCCGGAAGCCTTCGCTTCGTTCGCGCGGCGGGCCTTCACGACGTTCGCCACGGAACCCTTCGCTTCGTTCGCGTGGCGGGCCTTCGCGGCGTTCGCCACGGAAACCTTCGCTTCGCTCGCGCGGTGGTCCTTCACGACGTTCACCCCGGAAGTCATCGCGCCGCTCACGCGGCGGACCTTCACGGCGCGGACCACGGAAGCCTTCACTTCGCTCACGCGGTGGGCCTTCACGACGTTCACCACGGAAACCTTCGCTTCGCTCGCGCGGCGGGCCTTCACGGCGCGGCCCACGGAAACCTTCGCTTCGTTCACGCGGCGGGCCTTCGCGGCGCTCACCCCGAAAACCTTCGCTTCGTTCACGCGGTGGGCCTTCACGACGAGGGCCACGAGAATCGTCACGGCGCGGACGCGGTGGGCCTTCGCGACGTTCGCGAGAAGGGCGCGAACCGGGCACCGTGCGGGGCGGTTTCTTGTCAGACATCCGTACTTCCTTTCACAAGAGTGGATCTTGGTTGTTACGAGATTCGGCGTGCTCTGGACTTCTCTTTGCCCAAATCTGAGTTTAGGTGTACTCAATCGACCCATGCACGTCGCCAAAGCGCCTGAGTCGGGAACTCCTAAGTATGACAGAACGCCGTCCTGCGCACAACCGGACGACGAACAGGACATCCCCCAAGATTTTTGCGGTTCGCGTAGTTTATGAGGAGTCGCAGGCGAAAAGGTTCATCTGGGGCGAGGTTGGGCAGGGGCGTTGGGGTATTGGCGGCCCTGGGTGGCGCGTTAAAAGGGCGTGCAGGCCGTC
>JBHELB010000067.1:0-158024 GCA_041859045.1 Candidatus Hydrogenedentales bacterium
CGCGAAATCCAAGACCGGGAAGACCTCCGCGAAGCGCCGCCTACCGGAAACGGACGACGAGTTCCAGGCGCGGCTCGCGGAGAAGTACTCGGGGCCCGGCGCGTTCCATCGCGAGTTGTTGTACCTCTCGCGCGAGCAGTACGAGCCGCTACGCGCCGAGCTCTGGGAACTCACGCAGGCCTTCCTGGACGCGCGGCGCCGCGGCGTGTTCTACCAAAACACCTCGCAGTGCTTTCAGTACAACCGGCCATGCCCGTACTTCCCGTTGTGCAGTTCCAACAACAATCTGACCTGTGCCAAAATATAGGAAGCTGCTTTCATCGTACTATTACGGCGGAAATGTAACCGATGGAACGCTTGGTTTCCAGTTGAAAAAGTGTTGAGGCCGTGACGACGGAGGACTACACCGGGTGGCTCGAGGTGAACTGGGAGCCGGGGTGGTACACGAGCGGGACGATGGTGGGGTATTCGAACACGTCGGCGGGTGCGTTTGGGTTCTTGGGGCGGACGGTGCCGTCGTCGCCGGAGAGCGTGACGTTCGATTACCGCATGCGGAACACGGGTTCGGGGTATCATTCGTGGGTGGTGCTTCGGGATGCGTATCCGGATGAGGACAAGCAGTTGATTCTGGACGTGTACGCGGGGACGATTTCGCTCAAGCTGCGTCAGTTCAGCGGGTTTATCATGACGACGTTGGCGACGGCGAATATATCGACGACGGCGGACGCGTGGTACAGCATGACGGTGGCGATGGACGGGAGCGACGTGACGGTGAGCCGCGGGGAGAAGGGCGGTTCGCAGTCGCAGGTGTTGAGCGCGTCGGACCCGGGGTTCGATTACGTGAACAAGTTCTGGTTCGGCGTGGCGGGCGCGTTCGAGTTCGACAACCTGGTGTTGCCGGGCGCGGGGACGTCGTCGGACGTGGTGTATAACTACAACGCGGCGAACGAGCTGAGCTGGTATTGGAGCCCGAACGGCGACCATGCCGCGATATTCAGCTACGATGCGTGGGGGCGGGTGACGCGGAAGGAAGCCTCTCCGTCGTCGTCGGTGGCGACGTACAGCTACGGGTACGGCGGGAAACTGCGCAGCGTGACGTCGGACTTCATGAGCGAGAGCGACGTGACGTACGAGTACGGCGGCGATGGGAAGCGGCGCGCGCGCACGGCGGGCGGGGTAACGATCCGGTATAAGTACGACGCGGGCTGGAACGTGCTGGCGCAGACGAACGCCTCGAACACGTTGCAGATGACGAACGTGTACGACGCGCCGGGGGCGCGGGTTGCGCCGTTGATGGCCGATCTCGCAGGCACAACGCCGTCCAGTGGCGACGCGCGGTACTTGACCTGTACCAAAATATAGGAAGCGGCTTCCATCGTACTATTACGGTAAAAACGTAGCAGATGGAGCGCCTGGTTTCCAGTTTGAAGAGAGTTTGTGGTGCGATGAGGTGTTTTCGGGAGCGTCGGCGACGTTGCGGAATGAGTGATTATTGCACATCGACAGAACTATAGACGCGGCACAACAATTGACCAACGTGCCCGACAAAATGCCTATGCGCTCAGGCTGCGTCTCTGTAGTAGTCCTTGATCATCCCGCCGAGTTGTCGTCGGCATCGGATGACTCCGTGGACTTGAGGCGTAAAGCTCTTGTCCAAGACGTTGTTGCCGACGCCGTCACCCTGATGCGGACGACGCGTGTTATAATGCGCGCACCAGATTTTGGTGATGTAGTCGAGTTGTCCTCGGCTGAAGCACAGGAAGTTGTTGAGACACTCGTGTTTGAGGGTTCCGATAAACGCTTCGCAAAAAGAGTTCGCCCGTGGCGCACGGATGGGCGTTCGGATGCAACGCACGCCGACGCTCTTCCAAAAGTTTTTGAATCGGGTATCGAACTTGGTGTCTGCGTCGTGGACAAGGAACCGGGGCTCCACGCCGATGTCTTCGAGCCACATCGCGGCGTTACGGGCTTGCTGCGCGACCCAAGCGGAGTCGGGCGAATAGGTGGCTGCACTGCAGAAAACTTTGCGCGAGCCGAGATGAACGAACAGCATTATATAGGCATCGAAGACGCCACGAAGCGTGTAGACCGGCTTCGTGAAGAAGTCGCACGCCACCAAGACGTCGAGATGCGTATGCACGAAGTCCGTCCAGGGCATAGGCGGCTTCTTCCGGGCCTTCTCGGGCGCGGGATAGATGTTTTGCTCCTGGAGGATACGTTTGACCGTTGTGACGCCGATAGCGATGCCGAGCTTCTTCAGTTCCCCTACGATACGTCGATAGCCCCACGCCACATTATCCCGGGCGATGGAGCCCACCAAGCGCCGCAGTTCATCGACGATACGCGGGCGGCCCGAGCGTTTGAATATGAATCCCCCGCGAGTCTGGGACAACCAACGCCGGTAGGTCGCCGGTTTGACCACGTCGACCAGGCCATCCACCTCATGGTCAAAGGCGGCTCCCCAGCGGAGCAGTTCGGCCTTTTCTGCCGGAGTGGGCACGATTCGGTCAGCAGGGATACGTGCTCGCAGAATCCGCAATTGCGCGCGCATGAACTGGACGTGCGCATTGTGACGAGGCAGGAAAAAACGCATAACCAGGGCGAGAAAAACCTGGAAGACACGCTCCACAGGGCACCATCCTTCCCAAAAACGAAACGCTCGCAACTCCCTGGTCGGCAACCGTTTGCCAACATGCGTATATTTTGGAACCCCCAGGAAACGCAATGCAAGCGCCCCGCCGAGACGGGGTGGTGGGGAATGGCAGCCTAAAACAACCGAGGTGACCTAGACCGGAGACTTTCCAAGTCCAGAACGGAACGCTCCACCACTAAATCGTTTGGCCCCAATGGTTTACAAAGAACCACTGGGGCCTCTTTTTTTGCCCCCTTGACAAATGCCGCGCCTTTGTCCCAACGTGACTGCGGAGGTGCAACGTGGCGAGCATTTATAAACGTGGGCCGCATTGGTGGATTAGCTACACGCTCAACGGAAAGCGTGTGCAAAAATCTCTGCGCGGGATAAAAACGCGCGCGGACGCCATGACGGCGAAGAGCATCCTTGAGGCGCAGATCGCGCAGAACCCGCTAAGCCTCATGCGGGCGGATATGACAATCGAGCGCGCAACCACTGCGCACCTGGATTTCGTCAAACAGCACCGCAGACCCGCGACTTTCGAAATTCATCGTCACCACTGGACCCGCTTTGTCGCATTCCTTGGCCCGCAGGTGAAGGTTGACCTGTACCAAAATATAGGAAGCGACTTTCATCGTACTATTACGGCGGAAATGTAGCAGATGGAGCGCCTGGTTTTCCAGATTGAAGAACGTTTGCGGTGCGACGAGGTGTTTTCGGGAGCGTCGGCGACGTTGCGGAATGGGTGATTTTTGCTCATCGACAGAACGATAGACGCGGTACAACAATTGACCAACGTGCCCGGCAAAATGCCTACGTGCTCAGGCGGCGTCTCTGTAGTAGTCCTTGATCATCCCGCCGAGTTGTCGTCGGCATCGGATGGCCTCTTGGGGTATGTATTGGAGCCCCCAGGAGACGCAATGCAAGCGGCCCGTCGAGACAGGCGGGCGCAGAGACTGACCGAGAACAACCTGCGGCGTGCCTAGACCCGGGATTTTCCAAGTCCAGAACGGAACGCTCGACCATTTCCTTCCTTTTTGGACGTCTCTATCCGCTTGCTCGCCGTTTTTTCCTCGCCTCGCTACTCACCCTCTGACCTGTACCAAAATATAGGAGGCGGCTTTCATCGTACTATTACGGCGGAAATGTAACCGATGGAGCGCCTGGTTTTCCAGTTTGAAGAGAGTTTGTGGTGCGACGAGGTGTTTGCGGGAGTGTCGGCGACGTTGCGGAATGGGTGATTTTTGCGCATCGACAGAACTATAGACGCGGCACTACAATTGACCAACGTGTCCAACGAAATGTCTATGCGCCCAGGCGGCGTCTCTGTAGTAATCCTTGATGATCCCGCCGAGTTGGCGTCGGCATCGGATGACTCCGTGGACTTGCGGCGTAAAGCTCTTGTCCAAGACGTTGTTGCCGATGCCGTCACCCTGATGCGGACGACGCGTGTTATAATGCGCGCACCATGTTTTGGTAAGGTAGTCGAGTTGTCCTCGGCTGAAGCAGAGGAAGTTGTTGAGACACTCGTGTTTGAGGGTTCCGATAAACGCTTCGCAAAAAGAGTTCGCCCGTGGCGCACGGATGGGCATTCGGATGCAACGCGCGCCGACGCTCTTCCAAAAGTTTTTGAATCGGGTATCGAACTTGGTGTCTGCGTCGTGGACAAGGAACCGGGGCTCCACGCCGATGTCTTCGAGCCACATCGCGGCGTTACGGGCTTGCTGCGCGACCCAAGCGGAGTCGCATGGTGCGCGAATCAAACAAAAAAGGCAGAATAGTGAAGTGGGAAGAGAGTATCTGTGAGAAGACGTTTGCGTTTCTGTTCGCAATACGTCATTTCAGCGTGCAATGCGCCGTTGCGGCGCGGAATCATGTCGGTTATGTAAAGGAGGGCCTCACGATGCAATCGCTATCCGAACGGGTCAGGGCGCGTTATCCGCGGATCTCGCGTGGCGTATCTGTCCTGGCCGCGTGTGCCGGGTTAATGGTGATGCTGGCGTTGGCCGGGTGCGCGCAGTCCCCGGTGAGGCATTCGCAAGGAGAGGGTCGCATGGAGCTGTATCACAAGGCGTCGCATCTGCAAACGCGGTGGGCAAGTTTCGAAAACCCGAAGGGGTTGCCGGGTCAGGCCGCACAGGAGAACCAAGGCGCGAAAGGTCATGCGTTCGAGCGGTTCAAGGCGGGCGAGACTAAGGTGCTGATGGATGTGGCGGGGACTTCCGGCACGGTCCGCCGCATCTGGCTGACGGTGAGGCCGCGGGATCCGAAGGTGCTGCGCGGACTGAGACTCGACATGTACTGGGACGGCGCGGCGAAACCGGCGGTATCGGTCCCTTTGGGCGACTTCTTCTGTTGGATTCTGGGGCGTCCGGCGAGTTTCGAGAACGAGTTCTTCGCCAGTCCGGAGGGACGCTCGTTCACGTGCTATATCCCCATGCCGTTCCGAAACGCCGCCCGCATTGCCGTCACCAATGAATCCGGGGTAGACCTGCCGCACTTCTTCTACGACGTGGACTACACCTTGGGGGACCGGCACGACGAAAACACGCTCTATTTTCACGCCTCGTGGCGGCGTGAGCGCTGGACGGAACTCGGCAAGGATTTTGAAATTCTGCCGAAAGTGACGGGCGAGGGGCGCTTCCTGGGCTGCAATATCGGCGTGATCGTGAACTCGGCCTACAAAGGGTGGTGGGGCGAAGGCGAGGCAAAGATGTATCTCGACGGCGACACGACATGGCCAACGATCGCCGGGACGGGTACCGAAGACTACATCAGCACCGGGTGGGGGCAAGGCATTTTCGCGCAGCGCTACCACGGCAGTTTGGTTGCGGACAAGGGTCAGTACGGGTTTTACCGGTTTCATGTGCCGGACCCCGTCTATTTCCACAAGGATTGCCGCGTGACCATCCAGCAGATGGGCGGGACGCCGAAGCGGGACATTGTCGCCATGCAACAGGCGGGCGTCCCGTTGACGCCGGTGTCGGTGGACGTTAGTCCCCAGGGTGTCGACCAGCTGCTGGCCGGACCCAACGCACCGAAGTTGGCTGATTTCGGGGACAACGAGTGGGTGAACTTCTACCGGCAAGATGACGTCTGCGCGGTCGCGTACTACTACCTCGACTCGTCGGAAGGCCAGGCGCCTCCGTTGGCTCCCGCCGACAAGCGCGAGGAAGCGATCGAGTAAGAAACGTCCTGACCTGTGCCAAAATATAGGAGTCGGCTTTCATCGTACTATTACGGCGGAAATGTAACCGATGGAGCGCCTGGTTTTCCAGTTTGAAGAGAGTTTGCGGCACGACGAGGTGTTTGCGAGAGCGTCGGCGACGTTGCGGAATGGGCGATTTTTTGCACATCGCAGAACGATAGACGCGGCACAACAATCGACCAAGGTGCTCGGCAAAATGCCTACAGGCTCAGGCCGCGTCTCTGTAGTAGTCCTTGATCATCCCGCCGAGTTGGCGTCGGCATCGGATGGGCTCTTGGGGTGTGTATTGGAGCCCCCAGGAAACGCAATGCAAGCGGCCCGTCGAGACGGGGTGGGCGCGGAGACTGACCGAGAACAACCCGCGGCGACCCTAAACCCGAGATTTTCCAAGTCCAGAACGGAACGCTCGAAGGCATTGATGTTCTCGAACAAGAGATAAGAGACGCATGCGAGGCAGGAGATCTGCTAGTTTTCGATGATTTATCGAATAGAGATAGGCTTGGTCTTCTGATATGGTCCAACGAAAATCCTCCAGCGTGGGAGTAAAGCGAACACTCGATTTTGTTTGGCCTTGCAACACAACAGGGAGAAAAGGCATGAAAGTATTTTGTATGCTTATACTTTTGCCCGCTTTCTTTTTTTGCTTCCTAACGCATGCAGAATTAAGTAATGGAAATATTTTTGAGAAAATTTCCGAAATAGCATCCCTAAAAATGGGCATTCCTGTAGCTGAGCTGCTTTCAAAGCATCCCGAGTGCAAGAGTTTTGACTACAATATAGAAGAAATAGAGAATAGAAGTGACTTTACTGGGATACTAGACTCTGGAAATGAATTGCTTGACGGAAAAGTTCTTTCGGTTGTTTCATATCATTTCCTCAATGGGAAATTAAATAGGATAGACGCATATTGGCCATGCAATAGGCGAATCGCACAGGTTCTCTTGAAAAAACAATGCTCAAGGGATGAGGTTCTATTTCTTAGGAAATCATTTATCAGTGAACTTGTTAGGGTATTCGGTACCTCATTTGACAAAGCGCTTATAGTGCCCCCAAAAAATCTCAGCCCAAGCGCGACGCCAAGTCAGCCCGTAGCTGTACTTAGATTGAAAACCGACTCTGGATTTGTATTCGCAAGTATTGCGCCGCCGAGCATATCTCCTGAATCTAGCGCGCCAGAGATCATTTTTGCGCTTTCTATAAGAGAAGAACTTGAAGACCCGCTGCTTGCGGCGAAGCCCGCTGGCGACCTTAAAGAGGCCTTTAAAGAAATTGATGCCGATATCGCCGCCGTTACTTCTGCTGCCGCGCCGCATCCTGGCCCGGAGGCCCCGACAGTATCGAAGGGATCAGCGGAGCCTGCGGAATCCACAAGGCAGTAGTCCTGACCTGTGCCAAAATATAGGAGTCGGCTTTCATCGTACTATTACGGCGGAAATGAAGCTGATGGAGCGCCTGGTTTTCCAGTTTGAAGAGAGTTTGCGGTGCGATGAGGTGTTTGCGGGAGCCTCGGCGACGTTGCGGAACGGGTGATTTTTTTGCGCATCGCAGAACGATAGACGCGGCACTACAATTGACCAACATGCCCAACGAAATGTTTGCGCGCTCAGGCGGCGTCTCTGTAGTAGTCCTTGATCATCCCGCCGAGTTGTCGTCGGCATCGGATGGTCTCTTGGGGTATATTTTGGAACCCCCAGGAAACGCAATGCAAGCGCCCCGCCGAGACGGGGTGGTGGGGAATGGCAGTCTAAAACAACCCAGGTGACCTAAACCGGAGACTTTCCGAGTCCAGAACGGAGAGCTCGAATACTAATTCCCAGCTTCAGACGCTGGAAAGTGACACGCAATGGCTCGGAGTTATGTCCACAAAATGCGTATCACAAAAGTAACCCCGCCTGAAATTTGCAGCCACTGGCTGACCACTGATCTGAATACTTCTCGAGTATCTGCACACTCATTTCCTTCTGATTGTCTAAACCAGACAGGATTATCTCATTGTAGAGCTCTTTTGCAATCTGCATAAAGGCATCGAGAAATACGGGGTCAAACAGCGTCCCTCTTTCTTTTGCTAGTATGTCAATGGCCTCTTCCAAAGACAACGCTTCTTTGTACGGTCTCTTTGACATAAGCGCATCGAATACATCTACGATTGAGAAGACCCGGGCTTCAATTGGGATATCCAAAGCGCCTTTGCCATCGGGATAGCCAGACCCGTCAAACTTCTCGTGGTGAAAACGGACCACGCGGGCCGCTCCTTCAAGCCATACGGAATCGGCCACTATTTCGTCCCCGTACAATACGTGCTTTTCCATTTCCAGTCGTTCATCGTGTGAGAGGCGGCCTGGCTTGAGCAGGATGTGGTCGGGGACGCCGATTTTGCCGATATCGTGCAAGAAAGCTCCCATGAAGAGCCCCATCATCAACTGGGGGTCCAACTGGACCGCCTCTGCAAGCCTAATGGCCATAATCGCGACCCGAAAATTGTGCTCTCCAGTGTCCTGGTCGCGCTTTGCGACCATTTTGCCTAGAATCACCAATAACTCTACGTGCGCCATCTGGAGGGTAACAAACACAGAGAGCACGTGCCGGACGGAAATGACTATAAGGGGACACAGTAGGAAGGTAACAGTTAAGAAGATGACAAAAGGCATCTCGTTGATCTGCGGAAATATCAATCTTGCCGTTTCAAGAACAAAGGAGCCTACAGCGACAAATCCGCAGATGGCCAATCCTGCCCGCCAGAGAATGCGCTTCCAAAGGTTACGTCGAAGTGAGCGCAGAATCGTCATCTGGAGTCTATTGGCCAGAGATTCATCGTACGCCAAATAGGAGCTGTGGTTATGACTGTCCATTGTTCTTCCATATGTCTAGATATCGGCATTCATTCTTCCGTTCAATGAACGCTGCTCCCTCAACCTAAATGCAGCCTGCGAAACTGCAATCAGACGAGGTCAGTGGGCGAGGTTGATTAGTGCCGCGATCAAACCAAGCAGCCAAAGCAGCTCGCCTACAATCACGCTCTTCAGAATCGTTTCCATGATCGTCATTGTCCAATACCTCCCTCTTGCCCCCAATAGGCAACATCGATGATATCCGCCAAAGCTTTGGTGGAATTGCTGTTCATCCTTGGCTCACCTCCGTCGTCTGCGCCAAGTATTCTGAATACGAGCCTGTGCGGCCACTTGCTTCCAGCAGTTGAAACATTGCGTCGTCAAAATCAAAGGCAGCCTTCAACCGCCCCAACTGCGCCCGCGACAGAGACAGTGTTGCGTCAATTACTTCAAGCGAGGTCGCCGTGCCCTCTTCAAATGCGCGTGTCCGCACACGCAGGTTTTCCTCGGCCAACTCCAGTGTTCGCTCATACGACACGAACTGCTCGCGGGCTTTCTCCATCTTTTGATATCGCTCTAGCACAAGGCTCTTTAGATCACGCTCCGCTTTCTGCGTCAGATGCTGCACCCTCGTTTCGACGGCTCTCGCGGCTCTCGCCTTGTTCTTCGCTTGGAATCCGTCAAAGAGGGTGTACTGAAGTCCCACACCCACAGCCCACTTAGGCTCCATCACGGTCAGATCGGAAGTCACAAGTTCGTGCATCCCGAAGGCGTAGACCGTAGGTTTTTGGTCTGCCTCCTCGACCTTTACCCCTTGGTGAGCCCACTCGCGTTTAGCTGCCAGTACTCTCAAGATTGGGTGGTTGACGTTCACATAAGACTGGAAAACTTCGCGAGCCTCCAACGCCTCGGCGATAAACAGCGGCGAAGTGGGCTCGATCGTTTCCGCCGATGCTAGGATATTGGACAGTCCTTCGGAAATGATGGACACATCCCGCTTCGCTGCCGCCAATTCCGTTTCCGCGTTGGCCACTTCCGCCGCAGGCTGGATTGCCGCTGACGATGTTTCGGGGCTTCAGGAGCTTGCGAATTCCCAACGACGCTACCCGGAGATCCTTTTCGCCACCCTTCTGACCAATGAGCGACTCATACTGGCGGACACCGAGGCGGACAAAGTGGGGATATACATGCTCGATATCCCCCGTGAGGCCCGCTATACCGTGTTCAAGGCCACTCCCGCGATCGTGGACGTAGCCGTACCCGCCATGGTGGGGGAAGTACATGTCGGTTGGGCGCGAGTCGGTATAGGACAGAAAGTCGCGAGTGAGAAACTGGCGTCACTTACAAGGAGCGGTATTGTCTATGCCCTTGCCGCGATCTTAATCGGTTCGGTTATTGCCTGGTTTATGGGGCGACAGATCACGCAGCGGCTCTACACTGTCCAGTCAACGATCGACATGGTGCGTTCGGGCGATCGCTCAGTTCGATCGCTACTCTCCGGCGCTGACGAAGCGGCCGCAATGGCACGTGAGTTTAACGCCATGTTGGACGCGCTGGCGGAGCGGGATACGGAACTGCGCGCAAGTGAGGAGAAATACCGATCGCTTATCTACAAAGTGCCAACCGCCATCGTTCTCCATGACGGAGAGGGCCGGATCCTGACCGCAAATCCGCGAGCCCAGGAGCTGCTGGGGCTTTCCGAGGACCAACTTCTTGGGAAATTGGTAACCGATGCTGAGTGGCATTTCTTGCGAGAGGATGAGTCTCTCTTGCCTGTTTCCGAGTATCCTGTGAGCTTGGTGCTCGCTACGCGGCAGCCGCTCAAAGACTATGTGACGGGAGTTCGGCGGGCGGATCGAGTCGATATCGTGTGGACGCTGGTGAATGCCGAGCCGGAATACGACGAGGCAGGAGAGATTGCGCAGATAGTTGTTTCCTTTGTGGATATCACTAGACGCAAGCAAACGGAAAGAGAACTGGAAGAGTCTCGTCTGCTGTTCCAGGGAGTGATCGAGCAATCGCCGATCCCGATGGCCTTTGCGAAGCCAACAGGGGAAATATTCTTCAATCAGGCCTGCGCGGATCATCTGCGCGTCTACGACGAACCGGGGTTTCACCAAGGCATCAATCTCTTCGAAATGAAGCAGCCCTGGAAAGACTACGATGCGCAGGGCAATCTAGTATCCGCCAGGGACCTGCCTCTGGCGAAAGCGCTGGAGGGACAAACGACACGGGGGCTGGAAAACCGAGTGGTCAGAAAGGATGGAAGCGAACGATGGGAAATTGTCAACGGCGCACCCATCTACAACAAGGAAGGCAAGCTCATTGCAGGTTTTGTCGCGTTTCCGGACATCACAGACCTCAGGTCGGCCGAGAGCCAAATGCGGATACTGGACTTCGCCCTTAATCGTGTATCCGAATCCGCCTTTTTGATGGACGAGGAGGCTCATTTCCGTTATGTCAATGACGAAGCGTGTCGCATCCTCGGATATTCCCGCCATGAACTGTTGGCGCTTAGCGTTTGGGATGTGGACCCCAGCCTTCCGCCGCGACCTTGGCAAACTCATTGGGAGAAACTCAGGGCAAGCGGCTCCCTCATTTTTGAGGGGCACCACAAAGCAAAGGACGGACGGATCTTTCCCGTGGAAATCAGCGCCAACTATTTCGAATTCGGCGGTCAGGGCTATAACCTGGCTCTCGCTCGCGACATTACCGAGCGCAAAGAGGCGGAAGAAGCGTTGCGCGAATCGGAAACCAAATACCGAATCGTTTCCGACAATACCTACGATTGGGAATTTTGGCTCGGGCCTGACGGAAAATTCATCTACACCTCGCCTTCATGCCAACAGGTCACCGGTCATACCGCAGAAGAGTTCATAGCGGATCCCGATCTGCTCGATCGCATCATTCATCCCGAAGATCGCGTCGTTTTTGGCGCTCATCGCGAGGGAGCGCTGCATCTAGATGTTCGCGGTGAACGGGTAGAGGTTCGCCTGAACCGTCCAGACGGCACGATGTGTTGGATCCAACACGCATGCCTTCCGGTCTTTGATAGTGATGGACAGTTCCTGGGGATTCGCGGGAGCAATCGCGACATCACGGACCGCAAGCAAGCGGAGCAAGAACGCCGAGACCACCTGCATTTTCTCGAGAGCATGGACCAGATTAATCGCGCCATGCAAGGCACAGACGACCTTGAACAAATGATGTCTGACGTGTTGGAGGCGATTCTTTTCCTGTTCGATTGCGATCGCGTCTTCCTCCTGTACCCTTGCGATCCAGATGCCCCCACATGGCACGCGCCCATGGAACGCACCAAGCCGGAGTTTCCCGGGGCCCTGGCTTTAGGACTTGAGATTCCGACGGATCCCGATGTTGCAGAGACATTCCGCCTCCTTCTGGCTTCCGACGAACCGGTTAAATTCGGCCCAGGGAGCGCATATCCGCTGCCTGTGGACGTCTCGGAACGCTTTGGCTTCAAGTGTTTTATGGGAATGGCACTGCACCCAAGAGTTGGAAAGCCCTGGCAATTCGGGATTCACCAGTGTTCCTACGCGCGCGTTTGGACGGACGAAGAGACACGCCTCTTCCGTGAGATCGGAAGGCGGTTGGGGGATGCCCTAAGCAGTCTGCTGGCACGGCGTAATCTCCAAGAAAGCGAACAGCGGTATCGCGTGGTCTTCGAGAACTCGCCGGCCGCAATCTGGGAAGAAGACTTTTCCGAGGTGAAATCGTTCCTCGACAACTTAAAAAAGGAGGGAGTGGCCGACTTCGAGATCTATTCATCGGAACATCCCGAAACCGTCCGGCAATGCGCCGAGCTTACCAGAATCGTCGACGTGAACCAGGCCGCCATTGCGTTGCATGAGGCGACGAGCAAGGAAGAGCTGTTGAGGAGCCTGCTTAACACGTTCACCCCGGCCTCTTTCGAGACTTTCCGGAAAGAACTGATTTGCCTGTGGAACGGCGGAACCGAAATGACCCAAGACGCTGTGGTCAAGACCTTGGCCGGCGAACCAAGAGACGTGACTATACGCTTTTCTGTCTGCCCTGGATTTGAAGAAACCCTCTCCAAGGTCCTCGTTTCCATGGCCGACATCACTGAGCGAAAACGGGACGAGGAAGAAAAATCCACGTTGAACGATATCTTCAATGTTTTTCTCACCGCTCCCGACGAGGATATGTATAACGGCGTTTTGAGAGTCCTGCTTCGAGTTTTCGATAGTCCGCTCGGGCTATTCGGGTACATTGGGGAGACGGGCGAGTTGGTTCTTCCCAGTCTCAGCAGAGAAGTTTGGGAGGCATGTCAAGTTCCGGAAAAGTCCATCGTTTTTCAGGCATCCTGTTGGGGGGAGAGCCTTTGGGGACGGGCGATCAGGGAAAAACGTTCCTTTCGCTCGCATGGCCCATTTCATATTCCCGCTGGCCACATCCACATCAAGCATTTTCTCGCTGCGCCGATCGTTTTCGGCGGAGAGACCATAGGACTGATTTCGCTTGCCAATCGGACAGACGGATACACGCAACAAGACCAGGCTTTTCTGGAACGCATCGCCAACCGTATCTCCCCCATCCTGAAGGCCCGGTTGCAGCGCGATACCCAAGAGCTGATTCGGCGAATGGCGGAGGCCGAGATACGCCGTCTAAACGCCAACCTGGAGCGGCGCGTGCGCGAGCGAACAGCCGACCTTGAGAACGCCAACGAAGAGCTTGAGGCGTTCACCTATTCGGTTTCCCACGATCTTCGCGCGCCCCTACGCCACCTCACCGGCTTTGTCAGTCTCCTTGCCAAGCGCACATCGGAACAGCTTGACGAAAAAAGTCTTCACTACTTGGACGTCATTTCCGGCTCCGCCACGGAAATGGGCCAATTGATCGACAGCATATTGTCTTTTTCCCGTATGGGGCGCGTGGAAATGGTCAAGACGCCGGTGGACATGAACGCGTTGGTACAGGAGGCATTGGCCATGGTGCGACACGACGCCAAGGGAAGGGAGATCGCCTGGAAGATCGAACAACTTCCCGAAGTGTATGGGGCCGCGGATATGCTCAGGCTCGTGGTGGTCAATCTGCTCTCCAACGCAGTTAAGTTTACGGCCAAGAAGCCTCAGGGTATAATACAGGTGGGCCATATTGCTGGAAACGAGGAAGATACGCTTTTCGTACGAGACAACGGCGCGGGTTTCGATATGAGATACGTCGGTAAACTCTTTGGTCTCTTCCAGCGGCTCCATCGAATGGATGAGTTCGAGGGAACCGGCCTTGGACTTGCCAATGTACGAAGGATCATTCATAGACATGGGGGGCGGGCATGGGCCGAGGGAGTCGAGGGCGAAGGCGCCACATTCTACTTTTCGTTGCCCAAGTACACGGGAGCATGAGTCATGGACAACGTACCGGCGCGCGTGTTGTTGGTCGAGGATAGTCCTCACGACATTGAACTAACCCTCGATGCCCTGTCCGAATATCGCCTTGCGAACCGCATGGACATCGCCCGTGACGGCGAGGAGGCGTTGGACTATCTCTTCAGAAGGGGCGAATTCGCGACCCGGCCCGAGGGTAACCCCGTCGTCATCTTTTTGGACATCAAACTTCCGAAAATCGACGGGATCGAGGTCTTGCGGCAACTGCGCTCGGACGTCCACTTGCGGCAAATTCCCGTTGTTATTCTCTCATCGTCGCGAGAAGAAGAAGACCTAAGAGCAGGATATGATCTAGGCGTCAATGCTTATATCGTGAAACCCGTGGATTTCTGTAGCTTTGTGGAGGCCGTGCGGACATGCGGCCTCTTTTGGGCGATCCTGAACGAGCCGCCTCCGAAATCTTCGCAGTAGAGAAATGACATGGAGCAAAAGGTCAACATCCTAAATCTCGAAGATGCTCCCAACGACGCCGAACTCAACGAAGCGACGTTGCTCGAGGGGGGGATCGCGTGCGAGATACGACGTGTCGAGACGCGACAAGACTTCCTCGACGCCATCGAGCGAGAGACCTTTGATGTCATTCTCGCCGACTACTCGCTTCCATCGTTTGACGGCCTTTCGGCATTGACCCTCGCGCGCGAACGATATCCAGACATTCCCTTTATTTTCGTTAGTGGCGCGTTGGGCGAAGAGGTTGCCATTCAGGCCCTAAAGAATGGCGCTACGGACTACGTCCTCAAGGACAAACTCTCACGCCTCGCTCCCGCTGTTCGTCGTGCTCTCAACGAGCGAAAACAAAAAAGAGAGCGTGAAAACGCCGAAAACGCGCAGCGTAAGCAGAGCGAATTCCTTCGGAACGTTTTTGAATCTCTGGCTCATCCTTTCTACGTAGTGGACGTTCAAAATTATGAAGTGATAATGGCCAACTCCGCCACCTACCGGGAAGCGAAGACCGACCGCTCCTATTGCTATACCATCGCCCATCACATTGACCACCCATGCAGCACCGCGGATCATCCCTGCCCGCTGGAGCGCATCAAGGCGACGAAGCTGCCCACGGTCGTGGAGCACACTCACCTCGATTCGAACGGAACCCCACGAATTATTGAGGTCCATAGTTATCCCATCCTCGATGAAAACGGCGAAGTCACCCAGATGATCGAGTACTGCATGGATATCACCGAACGTCGTCGTCTTGAGCGGGCCATGCGCTCGATCTTGGAGGGCACTTCCTCTGTTGTCGGCACCGATTTCTTCCGAGAGCTGGTCCTTCACTTGGCCAACACATTAGGCTTTCGCTATGTCTTCGTGGCGGTTGTGCAGAAGGATGGCGCACATGCCCGAACGCTTGCCATCTGGGCCGGCGATGAATACGCCGACAATATCGAGTATGCCTTGGAAGGCACTCCGTGTGAACAGGTCTGGCGCGAGGGATTCTGCTGTTATCAAGAAGGCGTCCAGCAGTTGTTTCCGACGGACAAATTGCTGACGCAATTGGGGGTGGAAAGCTACCTTGGGATGCCTCTCCGTGCGTCCACCGGGGAATTGCTCGGGCACTTGGCCGCCATGGACGATAAGCCCATAGCGAACACGCAATTCGCCCAGGATCTGCTCGCGATCTTTTGCACGCGCGCGGCGACCGAACTCGAACGTCAATCCGCAGAGCAAACACTGGCCCGCCTCGCAACAATCGTCGAGCAGGCAGCCGAGGACATTGTTATCACCGACAATGACGGGCGCATCACCTATGTAAACCCCGCATTCGAACGTACTCTCGGATATACCCGAGCGGAGGTGGAAGGCCGAAACGCGCGGAGCGTCCTTCTAAACGGAGAACAAGATTCGAAAGCGTACTGGAGATCGCAGAAGATTATTGTTTCCGGCGGAACATGGACAGGACGCATTACAAACCGGCGGAAGGACGGCAAACTCGTGGACGAGGATGTTACCGTCTCGTCAATCCGCGATCCCAATGGGAAGCGGATCGGCTATGTCGCCATCATGCGAGATATCACGGACCATCTTAAGCTGGAAGCCCAACTGCGGCAGGCGCAAAAGATGGAGGCCATAGGAACACTCGCCGGCGGAATTGCGCATGACTTTAACAATATCCTGGCTGCCATAAGCGGCAATCTCGACCTGGCCACGCAGGATGCGCCGGACACCATTCCCGCGTTGCGCGAGTCTTTGGAAGAAGCCACCAAGGCGACCGAGCGCGCCACGGACCTCGTTCGGCAGATCCTGGCCTTTAGCCGACATGCGCAACCCGAGCGTAAGATCGTTTGTCTCAATCCACTCATAAAAGAAGTGAGTAAACTCCTGCGCGCTTCGATACCTGCCACCATTGAAATCAAGATGGATCTAGCGCCCGACCCAATCGAAGTGCGCGCCGACGTAACACAGGTTCATCAGATCCTGATGAACCTATGCACAAACGCCTACCACGCCATGCGTGATCGGGGCGGCGTATTGACCATTGAACTCGCCCGGGAGGAACAAGGGACAGACGCTTCTCCCGGGAACGAGCCCGATCCCTGCGCACGATTGACGGTGAGCGACACGGGCGTCGGCATGGATGAGGACATCATGAGCCGCATCTTTGATCCCTTTTTCACTACCAAGACGCACGGCGAGGGAACGGGACTTGGGCTCTCGGTAGTCCACGGCATCGTGGAAAGTCATGGGGGAAGCATTCGAGTATCCAGCAAGGTCGGAAAAGGCTCAACCTTTGACGTGTTTCTGCCTTTGCGGCGCGGCGAGCAACCGGAGAATGGCGATTCGACACTACCTATTTCGGTCACCGGGCACGGAGAACGCATACTGCTGGTGGACGACGACGAGGCCGTCCTGGAAAGTACGCAACGGCGCCTCACGCGGCTTGGCTACCGCGTGCTAACCTCAGGCGATGCGCGTCATGCGCTGGTGCGCTTTTCCGAGGGACCGGAGGTCTTTGACCTCGTGATAACCGATCAGACCATGCCTCATCTGACCGGGTTGGACATGGCTGCCGAAATGCTCCGTCTACGTCCCAGTTGCCCCATCATCCTCTGCACAGGATATGGTGAGTGGATAACCCGAGCCCGGGCAAGGGAGAAGGGCATATCGGAACTCCTCAGAAAACCTATCAAGACCCATACACTGGCAAAAGCCATCGACTTTGCACTTGGTGCACGGCGAGCCCCGAATCGATAGTGGAGTCAAGGTGTCTGCTTTCCGGAGAGGTGATCCTGCGCGGCCAGTTCAACTCAATTTCACAGTACGCCTGTATCCATGCTCCCTACACAAAACCGGGATTGCCTGAGTAGAGCTAATTCGGAATTTGCGTTTGCTGTGCCCGATCCGCTATTTTCCTTGTTCCCCTCACGGCGTTTTCCCCCGTGAATGAGCAATCAGACAATAGGACATCTGGTGACATGACGCCCATCGAAAAAATCCGCAATGTCGCGATTATTGCGCACATTGACCATGGCAAGACCACGCTGATCGACAGCATTTTCCGCGCGACGCGCGTTTTTCGCGAGAATGCGCAGGTGGCCGAGCGCGTCATGGACAACAATGAACTCGAACGCGAACGCGGTATCACCATTCGCGCGAAGCACTGCACGGTCGAGTGGAACGGCTATCTCATCAATATCATCGATACGCCAGGGCACGCGGATTTCTCGGGCGAAGTCGAGCGTATTCTGTCAATGGTCGACTCGGTCCTGTTGCTCGTCGATGCCAACGAAGGCCCAATGCCGCAAACACGTTATGTGCTGATGCGGGCATTGCGTCTTGGCCTACGGCCTATCGTCGTCGTCAACAAGGCGGACCGACCCAATGCTGAACCCCACAAGGCGTTGGACAAGACGTTCGATCTGTTTCTTGAACTCGGCGCAACCGATGAGCAGTGCGCGTTTCCGATCCTCTACGGTTCGGGGCTGCACGGTTGGCTGGTGCGCGATCTCGATGAGGACCCGCGAGAGGGCATGGACCCGTTGTTTGAGGCAATCATCGATGAAATTCCCGCGCCCAAGGGCAAGGCCGACGCGCCGTTTCTCATGCAGGTCAGCACATTGGGTTGGCGCGATCACATCGGTCGCACGGGCACGGGCCGCGTGCTGCAGGGAAGCCTAAAAAAGGGCGAGGCCATCACGCGCATCACAACGCAATGGAAACTCGCCGAGTGGCTTCAAGCACACGACGGCACACATCGCGACGAATGGGAAGTGACGGGGACCGAGATGGACCGCATCACGTACCTGTGGGTGACGCGCGGGCTGGAATCCGTCGTTACCGACGAGGTGTGCGCGGGCGATATTGTCACTATTGCCGGTCCGAAAACGTTGAGCATTGGCGACACAATCTCCGCGGTTGGCCTAGAAGACTGTGCACTACCGCCGCTCGAAATCGAAGAGCCGACGGTTTCCATGATGTTTTACGTCAACACCGGTCCCCTCGCGGGCAAGGACGGCACCGCCGTGACCTTGCGCCAGATCAAGGCACGGCTCGAAAAGGAACTGCGCACGAACGTGGCGTTGCGCGCGGAGACCTCAGACCGTGGCGACGGCATGAAGGTCTCGGGACGCGGCGAGTTGCACTTGGCCATTCTCATTGAAGAGATGCGGCGCGAGGGTATGGAACTGTGTGTGTCGCCGCCGGAAATTATCACACACCGCGACGCCGAAGGCCGTTTGTTGGAGCCCTTTGAGGAACTGACCATCGACGTGCCGCTCGAATTGCAGGGGACGGTCATCGAGAAGGTGTCGTTGCGCAAGGGGCAGTTGACCAACGTCGAGAACAACGGCGTCGGCGTCGTACGACTCGAATTCAAGATACCCACGCGCGGGCTCATCGGCTATCGCAACGAATTTCTCACGGATACGCGCGGCTTGGGCATCATGGCCTCGCGCTTCACCGGCTACGGTGCGTGGTGCGGGGAGTTGGTCACGCGCAGTCGCGGCTCGATGGTCAGTATGGACACCGGCGAGATCACCTCGTACAGCCTCGAAAATCTGCAGCAGCGCGGTACGCTGTTCGTGTCGCCCATGGATCCCGTGTACGAGGGCATGATCATCGGCGAAAATTCGCGTCCCGGCGATCTCCCGTGCGCCCCGACTAAACGCAAGGCAATGACCAACCATCGCGCGGCGGGCAAGGACCACACGATCGCGCTCGACGTGCCGCGTTTGCTCACGCTTGATACGGCACTCGAATGGATCGCGCCGGACGAAATCGTCGAAGTGACACCCAAGAGCGTGCGCGTCCGGAAGGCCATTCTCGCGTTAGAAGATCGCAAACGCGAAATGAAACGCGCCGGTGCCATTGCTTCGTAATCGTGTTGTCGGACGGGCTATCGGTAGACTCACCGATCTCGGCCGTCACGCTTCCCGCTGCACTTTTTGATCGGTGTTTCAGTAGGACGGTTGTCAGGAGGACTGACTGGCGTGGGTTCCTGCCACAATCCCTGACGACCAGGCCCATTGCAGGTTGAAGCCGCCGGAGTCGCCGTCGATATCTAGGATTTCACCAGCGAAATATACGCCGGGCACTAGTTTCGATTCGAGGGTAATCGGGTCTATTTCGGCCACATCCACGCCGCCGGCAGTGACTTGCGAGAACATCCAAGATTGTGTGCCAACGGCGGGCAGGGTCCATGCCTTCAACGTTGATGCGATGCGCGCAATCTCGTGGTCGGCTAGTTCGGCGCAGGGGCGCTGCAATTCCGTTGTCCCGGCCATTTGCAGGATGATCGGTATCAGGCGCTTGTG
The DNA here is from genome assembly GCA_041859045.1 of Candidatus Hydrogenedentales bacterium. Lineage (GTDB taxonomy): Bacteria > Hydrogenedentota > Hydrogenedentia > Hydrogenedentales > SLHB01 > JBHELB01. The sequence goes on from JBHELB010000067.1 coordinate 19,842, forward strand.
CAGCAATCCAACAAAGCTAAAGTCGATGGGTTTGTGGGGTGCATGCGCGATGCGCTGCTGAATAAGCGCAACTAACGCGTCGTGCGATAACACAGGGAAGAGATCGAGTCGCACGGTCGTACTGCGGCCTTGCAACGTAGATTCGGATATTGTGCGGCTAAGTTGCAGGATGGCCGTTCCCGAAACGCCGTAGTCTGCGAAGAGTATTTCGCCAGTCTCTGTGCGCTGTAGACGTCCGTCGACCCATGCCTGCGCTTCTGCTTGAATACTCACGCCTGCGATGCGTTTGAGATACGGCGCGTCGAGTTTGACCTGAACGAGCGCGGGGAAAGGTTCGACGATGGAGTGGCCCATTGCCTGCGCAATTTTGTAACCGCCCCCATTGGAGCCGAGATTGGGCGAAGACTTTCCGCCGGCGCAGACAATCACACGGTCGCACTCAACGACACGTTCATTGCCACAGATGCAACGGAGCTTGCCGTGTTTCGGTTTGACGGATTGCACAATCGCATCGCACATTTCCGTCACGCCTAAGCGCGTCATTTCGTAGCGAAGTACATCCAACACGCTCGACGCCTGCTGACAAACGGGAAACATTTTCCCGTCATCTTCCTCGACGAACCCGATGCCGAGTTCCTCGAAAAAGGCTATCGTTTGTTCAAAACTCAGTTGTGCGAAAACGCCTTCGACAAACGCAGGGTCTTGACCATGATAGCGGGATGTATGCGGACGCCGATTCGTCAGGTTACAGCGGCCGTTTCCGGTGGTGAGCAATTTCTTGCCCACGCGCTGCATTCGTTCGATCACCATGACATGCGCGCCGTTGCGTGCCGCCACAATTGCCGCCACCATGCCCGATGGCCCGCCGCCAATGACAACCACTCGTTTCATGTAAGCTCCGTCTCGGTGGTTACTACAGACCCAATACCGCCAGCATCACCGAAACAAGTTGAAAGTTGCGCCAGCACTTAATCGCACGCGTTGGTGCCATTGAACTTACAGCATCCGTCGGGTAAGCTTCAATGATGTGCAGCGGGACAAGAAATCTGATATAGTGGAAGATACGGCTTGCGTGGTTTTAGGAGTCCAATGCGCATTTTGTTGAGTCTGGGTAGCAACCAAGGCGACCGGGGCAGAAACCTGTCGGCGGCAGTGTTGGCCTTGTCCAAACTCCCGGATACAAGTGTTTGCGCCGTCTCGGGCATCTACGAAACCGAGCCCTGGGGCGTCCGCGCGCAGCCCATGTTTTGGAATGTGGCGGTCGAGATCGAGACGGCCCTCGCGCCGCTTGAACTGCTGAACGCCGCCAAAGACATCGAGTCGGCGCTGGGCCGGGTGAGCGCCGAACGCTGGGGACCGAGGCTGATTGATATCGACCTCATCCTGGCGGAGCACGAGACGTTGGCAACGCCGCGTCTGACGTTGCCCCACCCGGAGTTTCGCCGCCGAGCCTTTGTGCTGGTTCCGTTGGCGGAGATTGCGCCGGACGCGGTGGACCCGGTGACGGGCCGGACCGTGGCGGCGTTGGCAGTCGCACCGGAAGCCGAAGGGCAGGTGCGGCGTGTTGCAGACTGGACGGAGTAACCACTGAACCGCTCCGCTTGGAGCCCATAGGGGACCGGGACGGCAACGTCACGGTTCAGGAGGTTGAGAAGATGGCCCGCATTACCGCGGCGGCCTTGCGCGCCCGCAAGGGCGGCGAGAAGATCGCTGTACTCACGGCATATGACTTTCCATTCGCGCGGCTCATGGACGAGGCGGGCGTCGATATTGTGTTGGTGGGCGATTCCTGCGCGATGGCGGTCATGGGCCGCTCCAACACGCTCAGCATCACCATGGACGAGATGATTCATCACACGCGCATGGTGGCGGAGGCAGTCCAGCACGCCCTCGTGGTGGCGGACATGCCGTTCATGTCGTATCAGGTCAGCCCCGAGGACGCCCTGCGCAACGCGGGTCGGCTGGTCAAGGAAGCCGGCGCACACGCGATCAAACTCGAGGGACCTGCCGACAAGTTCGGCGGGGCGATCGAGGCCATTCTGCGCGCGGGCATCCCGGTGATGGGCCACATCGGTCTGACGCCGCAGTCCATCCACCAGATCGGCGGCTATAAGGTCCAAGGACGCGGCCCGCTCGAGCGCCAGCGGTTGAAGGAAGAGGCCGCGGGACTCGAGGCGATCGGATGCTTTGCGCTTGTGCTGGAGTGTGTGCCCTCTGATCTGGCCGCGGAGATCACCGCGGAGGTTTCCATTCCCACCATCGGCATCGGCGCGGGCGCCGCGTGCGACGGGCAGGTTCTCGTCATGCACGATATGCTCGGCTTTGGTATGTATACGAAGTTTGTAAAGGCGTACGCCAACATCGCCGAAGACATTCGCACCGCCTTTGAAGCCTACGTGCGCGAGGTGCGCTCGGGCGCATTTCCGACAAAGGAGCACGAATTCGAATGAGAATTCTCGAGACTCCGACGGAAATGCGCACTTGGGCGGATGAACAGCGCCGAAACGGCCGCACCATCGGGTGCGTCCCCACGATGGGCGCGCTGCATGAGGGACACGCGAGCCTAATTCGCGCGGCGGTAGCGGAAAACGATGCAGCGGTATTGACGCTGTTCGTCAATCCCACGCAGTTTGGGCCCAACGAAGATTTTTCGCGTTACCCCCGAACGTTCGACGCGGACCGCGCATTGGCCGAGTCGCTGGGCGTAGCGTCCCTGTACGTCCCTACCGCGCAAGACATGTATCCCGACGGCTACGCGACGTATGTCGAAGTCGAGGAACTTGGCAATGGACTCTGCGGACGCTCGAGACCGGGGCACTTCCGCGGAGTCGCCACCGTGGTAACGAAACTTCTCTGCGCGGTCAAACCGCACCGGGCATACTTTGGCCAGAAGGACGCACAGCAACTCGCCATTATTCAACGCATGACGCGTGACCTCGACCTGGGCGTCGAGATCGTGCCCATGCCGATCGTCCGCGAACCCGACGGGCTCGCGATGAGCTCGCGCAACCGGTATTTGAGCGTGGACGACCGCCAGCGCGCGTTGTGCCTCCACCGCGCGCTTGAAACGGGGCGCAACCTGATGGCCCAAGGCGAACGTCGCGCGGCGAAAGTCTTGGACGCGGTGCGGCAGGAATTGGCGGAGGCGGATCGAGTGGATTACGTTGAGTTGGTGAACGCTGAAACGCTGACACCGCTTGAACAAGTAGACGGCCGGGTACTGTTGGCGGTGGCGGCGTTCGTGGGCACGACGCGGCTCATTGACAACCTGAACTACGAGGTTTGAAAACCATGTTGCTGACGATGCTGAAGGGCAAGATTCACCGGGCCACGGTGACCGAGGCCGATCTGAACTACGTAGGGAGCCTTACGCTCGACGCCGACCTTATGGACGCCGCCGGCATGTTGCCCTATGAACAAGTACAGGTGCTCAATCTCAATAACGGCGCGCGCTTCGAGACCTATATCATTGAGGGTCCACGCGGCAGCGGCGTCGTCTGCTTGAACGGTCCCGCCGCGCGCCAGGGCGTGCCCGGCGATATCATCATCGCCATCACCTACTGTCAACTCACCCCCGAGCAGGCCAAAGGCCATCAGCCCGTCGCCGTCCACGTCGACGAGAAAAACCATATCGTCAACGTCGACCACGGCGCGTAGCCGAAGGCGGGACAATCCATTTCAGATTCGGTATTTTTGTTCCACGCTTTACTGAGTGAGCGCGGCTGGAAATCTATAGGTAACTCAAAGTCCAGAAAAGACAGGACGTAGACACCGCGAGGAACATATCGATGATGGAACAGTCATGGTTCGAAATGCCTGATGTTCGGCGGCGGCGATTTTCCACAAAGACATGGATTCCGTTGCGGGCCTCGCAACAACTTATAAGAGAAGGAAATCTCGGTTATCCCGGGTATAGGGAGGAGTATTTCGGCACAGGTTCTTTGGCGGTCCCGGTCGATAGGAAACAAGCGACGGCACAGTTACGATGGATGGAAATCGGCGTTATCAGAGAACACTCGTCCTATGCGGATAAAGACGGCACTTATTTTGCTTCAGATTCGCGCCGGGATTCCAAGGGCGACGTGGTGGGAATACCTCTTGTTCTTGAGCAGCGGCTGACAACGAAAGAAGGTTCTATATGGCACCTTCACCAAGATTTGGTCATCGCATTGGGACTTCTGAGAGAAGGCGACTCGTGGGTACGGCCCTTTGAAGGATATTGCGAGGTCGCGCGACTGAAGCGAAACGCGCGCGGCCAGCCCGTTTTGCTCGAAATTTGGGCGGAGTTTCTCTTCGACTACTTGTGCGCCAGAAGCATGGGACTTCGCCTGAGTTCGTACCAGAGCAGAGAGGAGTGCGTTGAGGATATATCACATTTGACTTGGCCAGAGTCCTGTTGCCATGAGAAAACTGAAAGCCAGCATTGGGAGGCGAACATTCTCAAAATCCACGAAGGAGGTTGTTTTTTCGGAGAAAAAGCTTCCGTATTACAGGTTACGAGAAAAGACGTGGACCCGGAGGAGGATGTTCCTGTTTTTGCCTCTAACACTGAGGATTCCTTGGAGTGTAGAGCCTTCACTAGTTCCAGAGAGGGGCCACATCTTTTCTATGTCCAAGGGGAATGCTGGAGCGATGAGTGGATTGACCCTGGCAACTCGAGTCCGCGGGTACGAGGCGACAAGATAGACGAGAATATTTCCTTTATTGTCGATGCCAGGGGTAGCCGGGAAACCAGAAAAACCCTCGTCTACCCACCTCGTTATCTATGGTTTAGGCCGGAAGTGATTCCTGAGCTTGCACATCGCCCGGGAGCCGGTTTGGAGTGGTATTCCCGGAATACGGGAAGTATCTGCCGCGTACCCGACGAGGGCATTCATTTTGGTGTGAATTCACTTGGGCTTGTGAATGTCTTGGCAAAAGACATCGTGGAGCTTTCGGAATGGCAGCAACGAATCTGGGTTGGATTCAACGTGAGCCCAGACGGAGGGGTGGCGGAAGAGCTATTGGCCGCGCAGATGAAATGCGATCCTGCCAATACAGTTGCGCCAGAGACCCGTTTTCGACGAGCGCTTGAGTGCGTGGACGGAGTATTCGTAGACAGGTACAACGCCAAACTTTTTGAAGAACATAATGACAGGAAGAATATACTCGCCCTCATTCACCGTTTTCGCGCCACCGACGCGGAAGGACTGTTTGGACTTGCTAAGGACATATCTCGCCTGACCGCGGATAGTATTGATTGTGTCTTTCTTCGAAAAATTGTCTCGCCGCCAAAGAGAGAGAAGTGGGGTTCGCTGAAACAGTTGGAGAAAACTCTGGCTACAGTGGCGGAACCAAGCGCGGCCCGTTCCGTCATGACACCTCTCGTCGGCGCATATGAACTTCGTCATAGGGACGCGCATTTGGCGGGTTCTGACTCGAGCGAGGCGTTGGAAAAGGTGAAGATTGACACAGCTCAGCCGTATGTATGTCAAGGGACTCAGCTTATTGAGAGCTGCGCAGCGGCTCTGGAGGATATAATCTTGATACTCGAAGATTCGCGCGGTGTCGCACAAAGTCGGTAGCAGGCACTCTAACCCAACAGGCGAGGTCCTAGACAGCTACAACGAGGACTGCGGCTCGTAGATATACTTTTCTTTTGCGGCGGCGAGGCAAGTCCTTGACCCTCGCCGTGTCCCCGGGTACCCTGTAGGCACGTGGGAAGTTTTTCGGGCCCGACAGGGTTCTTCCCCAAGGTAGACACGGGAAGGTCAGGTGTGACGAAACCGGTACTGCGTTATACGACGGCTCTCATCACCGGCGCCGCACGGCGCTTGGGCCGGGCCATCTCTGTGACTCTTGCGGCGCGGGGATACGGCGTTGTGCTGCATTACAATCGCTCGGCAACTGAGGCAGAGGCCTTGGCCGCCGAACTGCGCACGACCGGCGCACAGGCGTGGACGGTTCAGGCCGACCTCGAGGACGCGGAGTCGGCCCGTTCGCTCATGGAGGAAGCCGCCGCAGTGGCAGGCCCTGTCGATATCCTCATCAACAGCGCCTCGATTTTCACGCCGTCGGGACTTGATGATTTTTCCGAGGCCGACCTCATGGCCAATGTCCGCGTGAATGCGCTTGCGCCCGCGCTCATAGCGCGCGCGTTCGCCGCGCAGAAGCGGAACGGGTGTATTGTAAATCTCCTCGACAGTCGGGTCTGCGACTACGATACGGCACATGTCGCCTATCATCTGAGCAAGCGCATGTTGGCCGCGCTGACGTCGATGATGGCCGTCGAGTATGCGCCGGCGATTCGTGTAAATGCCGTTGCTCCGGGCCTAATCCTTCCGCCCGAGGGACAGGACGAGGCATATCTTGTGGCACTGGCGTCGAGTAATCCGCTGAACACGCACGGCGCCCCCGAAGACATCGCGCGCGCAGTGTGTTTCTTGATTGACAGCGGATTTGTAACAGGACAAACGCTCTATGTCGATGGCGGACGCCACCTTCGAGGGAAATTCTATGAATGAATCTGCGCTTGATCGTATTTATATCCGCGATCTTCTGGTGCGCTGTCTGGTCGGCATCAATCCCGACGAGCGTGTCAACCAACAGGACATCATCATTAATCTGGTGTTGCACGCGGACCTAAGGAAAGCATGTCAAAGCGATGACATCGCGGACACCGTGGATTACAAGACAATCAAGAAACAAGTACTCGAACTTGTGCAGAATTCCTCGTTCTTGCTTGTTGAGCGATTGGCACAGGCCGTGGCGGACGTTTGTCTTGAACATCCCGGCGTGCGGCGGTGCGAGGTGACGATTGACAAACCCGGCGCGCTGCGCTTCGCGCGGAGCGTCGCGGTATCCATCACGCGAGATCGTGCGAATGGCTGAGCGCGTGCGCGTGTACATCGCGTTTGGATCGAGTATCGATCCGGAGCACAATGTACCACGCGCATTGGAACTGTTGGCCGAAAAGATGGAATTGCAGGCAATCGCTACGTTGTATCGCACGCCCGCGCTAGAGCGCCCGGGCGATCCGGACTTCGTGAATGGTGTGTGCGCGATTGAGACGGATCTCGACCCAAGAACCTTGAAATTTGGCGTCTTGCGCGTCATTGAGGAGACGCTCGGGCGTGTCCGTGGCGCGGATGCGTATGCGCCACGAACCGTGGATCTGGATATCGCGGTATATGGCGAAGTGGTGGTGAATGAGCCGGGGTTGCGTATACCCGATCCCGATATTCGCACCCGAGCGTTCTTGGCCGTTCCGCTGTGGGAATTGGAGCCTGCGCTAATTCTTGCCGATACCGGCGAAACGATTGGTAGTGTAGTTGAGCGAGTGGACCGTTCCGGGCTTCGGCCTGATGCGGTGCTGACGAAAACGATACGAGAGAGGTTAAAGATATGAACGTGGAACGAGTGGCGGCGTTAGTGCGCGAGTTGTTGACCGAGCTGGGCGAAGACCCGAACCGCGAGGGACTACTGAAAACCCCCGAACGTGTGGCAAAGGCCTATGAATTCCTGACAGCAGGTTACTCGGTGAATCCACAGGACGTGGTGAACGACGCTGTCTTCGAGTCGCACGCGAACAACATGATCATCTGCCGCGACATCGAGGTCTACAGTCTGTGTGAACACCACATGCTTCCCTTTTTCGGCCGCTGCCACGTGGGGTATATCGCGCGGAAAAAAGTGCTTGGCGTAAGCAAACTTGCGCGGATTGTGGACTGCTATGCACGGCGTTTGCAGATTCAGGAACGGCTTACGGCGCAGGTCGCGCGAGAGATCATGGATTCGACCGGGGCGGAAGGTGTCGGCGTCGTCATGGAATGCCGTCACCTGTGCATGATGATGCGCGGTGTGCAGAAGCAGAACTCCATTATGACAACGTCGTCCGTGCTTGGCAGTTTCCACAACGAAGAAGCCACGCGCCTCGAGTTCCTGAACCTGATCGGCCGCGACGTGAGCTAATTCCCCTCGACGCGCACTTTGATCTGGCCGATCAGCGGAATTACGCGCGCCTGCTCGAACAAGTCGCCTTCGGCGAGCTTGATGTGCGTGGCGTCGGTGCTCGGCTGGTCAAAGGTTGGGTCCATCGCGATCCAGCGCCCAACCCATACTTCCGCCCACTGGTGGAAGTAGAACCCCGGACGCGCCCCGTCGGTGTAAACCAGCCCAGCAACCTCACGCGCGGGAATGCCCGCCGCGCGCGCCAAACCGGTAAACAGCACCGTGTGCTCGGTACAATCGCCCTGCATACTGTCAAGCACTTCGAGCGCGTTCGACAAACGCGCCGAGTACGTCGAGCGCACATGAATGGCCGTCCAGTGACACAGCGCGGCGGCCGCCTTGAAGGCGTCTGCCTCGTCGCCAATGATCTCTTTTGCCTTGGCGATAAGTCGCGGATCGGCGCTCTGCACAAATGTCGACGGCTTGAGGTATTTTCCAACGCTATCATCCGGAGGGGCGACAGGACGCACGGGCGCCTTCAATCCGTCGGTCGCGAGCTTTCTCCCAATGAACGTGAAGCCGCCCTCTACAGGCTCGAAATGCTGCCGTTCGTCCTCGAAACGATGTGCATCGCCCAGCGGCCCCTCCAGATACAGGCGCAATTCAGGGCGTGTACGCGGCTCGGCGATCGGCGTAGGCAGCAGCGCGGCGTTCGACACCAGCACGTCGTTGTTGTAGCTCACATCTTGAGCGACCTCTTTCGGTTCAAGACGCATCTTGATAAACCCCGAGACCTCGTCCTCTAGCAACGTGCCGTCTTGGGTTACATAGGAGTAACTGTCGAGCCCCATCGAAGGAAGGGACGTCTTAATCTTGAGCACGCGGACCGGCGACCCTTCGATATTGCGTTCCTCGATAGCCTCGACGCGGCTCGTACCGCTGAGTTCCCGCTGATAGGCCGGCTCAAACACGGTGAACGTCGCCTCGTCGCCCGGCTTCGCGCCAGGGCCCGCCAACTTTACTTGCTTCAGCATGTCCTGCACGGTTTCCTTCGGCGCGGGAATCTTTAGGGTGCGTGTTGCACCCGCGACCGTCATGCTAAGCTCCATCGAATCTCCCGTGACCTTCCCGCGAAACGCCGACTTGCCAGAGGAATCGTCCACTTCGGTATCCACGAGACTCAGACGTCCGTTCGCGCCGTAGCTGCGCCGCGACACGATCCGCATGTCTTGCTTCTGTCCCGCCATGTTGACACGGAACCGTGAGTCCTCGGTTGTTTCGACAGTGCCATCCGTGCCCAAGATCAGGCGGCTCATAGAGTAGCCGGACTTTTGGCCATTGATATATACGCCGTACCAGTGCTCGCCCTGCAACGAAGACAGCGCGATCCCTTCAGCAGCGAGCAATCGGCACCACATCAATACAGACAACATAATCAACGCTTTCTTCATGAAGCCCATCCCTGAATCATTACACTACCGGTTTCTCGAGCAGATCGCACTCCAAACACGTCACACCGCGCCGCGCGCGCTCAATGCGAAACGTCTTGATCTCGAACGGCTCGAACTTCATTCGTATCGGCCCGCGCAATCCCGGTACGCGCAGCGAAGCCGAACTTCGGCGCCCTCCGGTCTCAACAACGCGCGCAATGAGCGCCTTACCATCCTGACTCTGCTTCAGCGCCGCGAGTTTCGCATACTTCCCATCAACGCGCACGGTATCCGTGTTCGGCTTGACGCCTTCCTCTTTGCACGCGCCTAGCGGCAAATGCACGACGGCCATGGGCGGCATTGTGATGTCATCGGCCAGCCCCGGCAGTTCGGCACGCACGGTCTGCGCGTCACCAAAGCGGAGAGTAAAGCGATACAGGTGTTCCCCAAGATCAACGTGGTCCACCGCACGGTTGGCAGGAACCTCGCGCCACATTGTGCAGAAGACTGGGCTACGCAGCAGGGTCTGCCGAAGCTCGCCACGGCGCACGTCCACCCCGCCTGGACCATCATTCGCCAGGGCGAATGCGTGTGTGCCGTCGCTCAGCATCGTCCAGCGCCCCGCAGGCTCTTCGCCGTTGTCCACGGGCCGGATGATCGAGGCGTGCGGAATTTCGGTCTCATAGGTGTCCGCACCCAACCCGGTCGGGAAAATCCACTGCAAGCAGCGTTTCCGTTCGCCCCAGTTCAACAGCAGCTCGACGCCAATTTCAGGGCACTCGGCATAGAACGTGTAGCGCAGACGCGCGACAGAACGCTTGTAAGTTTGAATCACTTCGACGCGCGTAGCGATGGGGCCTTCCTCGATGATTCGCACCGCGGGCGCGACGGTCTTCGCATCCGCGCCGAGCGCGTCCGCAAGTGCCGCCTTCGCCGGGCACGTGAAACGGCCTACGGGCTTGCCATAGCGCGCGTGTTGGTGCCCCCAGACGTCGCAGGTGTCCTCCCGCACGCTGAGCACTCCGCCAGGACGCGCCATGAGTTCACGCGGGCGTTGGCCGTCGCCGCGGGCCTTCATCGATTCGATGAGCCCCGTGCGCGCATTGATCGCCACGCTGTAATGCGACGTCTCGAACCGCCACAGAGCGCCTTGAACCCTTCGTTTCACGACGGGTTTCGCTTTAGGATACGGGCCATCGCAGAGATCAAGGTGATACTCGGCCATGCCGAGGGCCGGGAGGTCCGCGGTAAATGCAATACGCTGCTGCCAATCGCCCAGTCCCGCAGAGGGCGTGATGTGTTGGACAGGCACCGACTTGCCCGCGAGATCGCGCAGGACAAAATGTTTGCCATTTAGCAGGCCCGGATGTGTTGCACCGATGAATTCCACCTCTACCGGCTTGCGGCGCGCGTCGGCTTGCGGATTGAACACAACACATGCCAATGCCTTGCGCGTCTTACGGCTCCGGAACAGCGCAAGCTGCGCATGTACCAATAGTTCGCGCGCTTCCGTAAAAGCGTGACCATACAACTCGATACTGCTCTGAAATCCGTGCCGCACGGAAGAGCCGGGCAAAATGTCGTGGAACTGGTTGAACAGAACCCGCTTCCAGACGGTGTTCAGGCGGTCGCGGGGATACGATTCGCCGAGCATCCACCACGCCAGCGCCGACAGCCGCTCTGCGGCCAGTGCCAGGCCTTCGCCGCGCCGGTTACGCTGCTTTGTGCCCATGACCGACGTGTAGCAGCCCTCGAAAATCTTTTGAAGTTCGCCCTGCACCAGCGGCCCCGACTCCGCCTGACGAGTCGCCACGTGCCGGTAGTCCTCGAGCGCGCTGTGGCGCACATCGCCGAATTCGCGAATAAGCTCACGCAGGAAACGCAGGTCCGATCGCGTCGCGCCGCCCCCATGATCGCCCGCGCCCCAGAACACCGTCAGTTCATGGCCCGTCTCCGCAGCCTTGGCGCGCATGAGTTCGATATCTTGTCGTAGCCCTGCGTCGGAATAGTGACAATACCAGCCGTGCGGACGCAGCACGGGAATCTCCGTGCCGTCGACGCCGCGCCACCGGTAGGTATAGCCGTCGATTGTCTTCTCGCCAGAACCCGGCCGGAAATGGAGATACATTTCAAATCCCGATTTGCGCAGGATCTGCGGCATGTTGCCGTGGTGGCCAAACGAGTCGAGGTTGTACGCCACGCGCGGCGTCACACCGAAGTGGGTCTTGAAAAACTCGCGGCCCTGCAATATTTGCCGCACAAACGACTCGCCGCCCGGCAGGTTGCAGTCGGGCTGGAGGTACCATCCCCCGCTGATCACCCAACGCCCGGCCTTCACCCAGCGCTGAATGCGCTTGAACAGTTCGGGACGGTATTCCAACACCCACTCATAGAGCAGTGACTCGTTGTGATGGAAAATGAACTCCGGGAACTCGCCCAGCAGGTCCGCTGCAACCTCGAACGTAGCCAGGGCCTCCGTAAGTCCCTCATCCCAGCTCCACTGCCAAATCGGATCGAGATGCGCCGTGCAAATAAGGTGGACGCGCGGAGACTTCGCCATACCGACTCCTTCCTAGGATAACCGGCACAGTCTGCGCCGGAAGTGCGCCAAAGGGCGGTATTGTAGCGGCTAACCCTTGAGGATCCAAGGACAGACAATCCAGAAAGGCCGCCAACGGCACGTCTCTTTCCGGAACCGCTACTGGAAGGCGCTGTTTTGCGCCAATACGCGCGCCACATAGGCGTGTCCTTCTGGAGAGAGGTGGACACCATCGGAAAACAAGTTCGGAGGGGCATCGAACTTGCCGGAGGCGAGGTCGATAAGGGTTATACCCTGATCTTGCAAGGAACTGAGCACGCGCTCACGAAGTGGTTTAGCCTCGGCCAGAGACGGCGGTGAAAGTGCCACAAGCATTCGAGTCGATGGCGGCAAGTTCATGCGGAGTTCGTTGAGCGCCGATAGGTTTCGTTCGAACCGCTCATTCTCCGTCAGATGGGGTTCCGTGGGAAGGTCGCGTTGCCGTGGCGCGAGCCACGACCATCCCGTGCGGCGTGCCAGATGGAACGATGTTAGCCGCATTGTTTCCCACAGCGCCAGCTGTGGAGGAGTGAAGGGGAATGAGAGGTCGCCGGGGGAAATCGTGACAACGGGGGGGCGGATGAAGTCGACGGGGATTGCATACACGACGACGATATCGGGCGCGAGTCCTTTGAGGTGCGTGCGGTACAGCGCGGTCATGCGACAGATTGAGTAGCCATTGATGCCCGCATTGATCACCTCCGTATTTTCGAGCAGGCGTTCGAGGCGTGTTGTGAACAAATCCTCTTGTCGCAGGCGAATGCCGCCCCACGTCACGCTATCTCCCAGCACTAAGATACGTCTCACGCCTTCGGTTCTGGCGTCAAAGGGACGAGGGTCGCGTACGCCCCAGGCGTTTATCGTAATGGAGTTGCCCAGATAGCGTAGGTGCTGGCTGGGCTTGAGGCGGTAACCACAGTCCGGATCTGGCAGATAGAGCACCGGATCGGATACTCCCAACAGGCGCAACACACCCTCAAGCAGTAGCAGCGTAATAACCGCTACCGCCACCACACGCACTCCGGCCCGGGTGGCCGGTCTTATGTGCCAGCGCTTTGGGTTAGGCATGCGCTCATTTTGCGTACCGCTCGGGCAAGAGGTCAACGCTGGCATACTCGGGGCAACTCGAGGGCGCAGACTTGCCTCGTCGCTCGACACGTTCATTGCGGGCTTGCCGTAACTTGGATCGGCCATTCGGCGTAGGCGCCGGTGAGTAGGTCGCGCGCGCAGAGGGTGTAGAGGCCAGGTGCCTCGTCACGGGCAAGCGGGATGATGCCGTTGGCCGTGCCGTGGGCGAGGGTGAGGGCGGTGGTGTAGTAGGGGATAGGGGTACTGCCTCGCGTCAGGGTTATCGCGACGATATGTTCGGTATGGGGCTCCTTCGCTGGGCGCAAATCGAGCGCATAGTCGATGCGCTTTCCTTGCAGTACAGTGCGCGGGCCAAGCAGGCGCAATCCTGAGTCTTGGGGAAGATGGGCGGCCATGAAGACCTCTCCGGCGCGCAGGGCGCGGGCAATCGTTTTCTTTCTGCCCAGGGACTGCCCCGTGCGGAGGTCTGCCCAATAGCCCTCGGTAGGGGCAGTGAACGTCAGTTTTTCGCTCTTACTCCCCTCGCCGCGCTCAAAATCCCGAAGCGCCAGAAACAACGTCGCCTCGCCTAAGGTGCGAACCGAAGTCGTGCCGTGGAAGGTTTCCCCGGGAGCGGGGGCAATGCGTGCGGCGGGTAGGGCGCCTGTCTCCTCGGCAATACTGCGGAGAAGTCTTGCGAGTGCTTGGGCGTTTGACGGCTCAGCGAAGGAGAAATTCGCCAGAACTGCGCGTCCCTCGCCGTTCTGTTGCACAAACCAGACAGGATGGCCGTCCAGCGTTGCGCCCGGAACAGCGGTAGTGGGCTCAATGGAGGCGTCAATTGTCCCGCGCGGGGTGAACTCCGTGCGAGCGCTGTTGTTCTCTTGTCCCCAGGAGAGGGAGATGCGCTGCCCCGAGGTCTGCGGCAGGTTCGCGGGGGCTACGCGCTGAATTCCGAAGAGTTTGCCCAGAGGGATAGATGGATGTGCTGTGTTGTGCGTGTTTATTTCTCCGGGGATTCGATCCGAAATCATCACATTTCGGCCTGTTGCAAACCGTTCTAGCTCCTCAATTTCCGACTCGGTCATCACCGGGACGCCCGGCAACACAAGGATGGTATAGTCACTCAGGTCACCTGCGATTACCTGCTCCGGTGATATCAAGGAGTAGGGGATTCCTTGCTCCTCGAGGGAGCGAATGGACGTCCGAACGGCTTCTGTGGCATCCCCAAACGAAGGATCGAGCGTTGCGTAAAGCTGACTCGCCCGGCTGTCGTATACTGCGACCCTTGGTTTGACAGGCTGGGCCTTGCGAAGGAGTAGGCGGAGTCCCTGGTCCAATTCTCGCTTGGCTGCGCCCGCCGCGACGAAGGCTTCTGTCGGTTCGTCCCCACGCGTTAGGGCCGGTGCCGGGCTTGGGGAATCCGCGCCGCCTATGGCGTCGGGCCACCAAAATCCGTCGAACCCACGCACGGCGGCGTGCCAAACAAGCCACGTGGCGCGCGCGACGTCATCTGGAGCGGGGCTTCCCATGCCAAAGACGGCGGAGTCCGGGGCGGCGTAGCTGCGCACCCGTGCCAGCGCGACGGGGTCTTCGAGCGAAACCACGTGCAAGCCCAGTTGTGGGATGAGTTGCGCCCAATTATACCCAAAATACGGATTATCACCGGGGAGGGGGACAAATCCGACGCGTGCGGTCGGGTCGATAGAGAGGAGTTGGTCACGGCAGAACGTATGAATGCCGGTAAGCACGGCGTCCATATACGCGCGGAACTCTGTCCAAGACCCTGGGGCGTTTGCTTGTCGTGCTCCTTCGATACTGCGCGGGCGCACATCGATCCAATTGCCGAAAGACGTTTTCCACGACTCATTGAGCGCCGCGAGATTGGGGTAGAGCGCGCTAAGGTAGGCCTGTAGACCGTCCAACGACACCGGCGACTGGCAGAGATTTTCAGTTCCTTGCGTTAACGCATTGCCCCGGCCAAGCGAGTAGAGCCCTATCCCTGCACCTAGATAAAGGGAAGTTCGCGCCTTGATATCGACGACCAAGGAGTCGCGATAGACGGGATCGCTCAAGCAAGGTACGCGTTGCTGGCCTTCGCCGACGGCCGTTGGGGTGAGCCGGGTAAGTTCAGGAATAGGGAACAGACCGAATTCCCCGGGAAAGAGCGCCGAGGCTTCTCCGGCGGGTGCATGCACGTGTGTGGCTCCAGCGCGCGCGAGCGAGCGCAGCAGGCGGCGTTCGCCGTACTCCGCGCATCCCTGTGCGTCCACGACTAGCGCGAACGAGGTTTCGTTCGCAGGCAGTCGCACAGGAACATGCGCGTAGGTATACGAGGCGCGCTGAAGATCCAGATCATCGGGGCGTGCGGGGAAGGTCTGCAGCGGAAGATCAAGGGTGAAAAGTTCGACAGTGACCCGTGGCGCGAGAAGATCCGAGAAAACCAACGGCAACGTAACGTGCCCGCCTTCTCTAGGCGCCTCGCCGCGCATTTCCGCCACGAGCCGCCCGTAGCTGTCGCGCGCGCGGGCGTA
Organism: Candidatus Hydrogenedentales bacterium; assembly: GCA_041859045.1. Classification (GTDB taxonomy): domain Bacteria; phylum Hydrogenedentota; class Hydrogenedentia; order Hydrogenedentales; family SLHB01; genus JBHELB01. Next base: position 35,381 of record JBHELB010000067.1, read on the forward strand.
GACGGTGCATGGGCGCGGGGTGTCGGATGCCGCGCGGATTTCGAAGCCAATATTCAACGTGCCATTGGGCTGGAGAACGCCTTGGCCGAAGGTGACATTGGTGGGCGCTGGCCACCCCTCGAACGAATCGGCGAAAGAAAACCATGCCGCCGTCTTTCCGTCCTGCTTGAGGAAGATGTCGATCCAATGGTTACCCGGTCCAACGGGCAGAAAGAAGTCGTAACGGGTTGCGCCTTTGGAAAGCAGATCGGTTCGCTCGATGGCCAGAGGAAACGCACGGCCCGGAGTGCGCACCTGAACGCGTACCGCATATTCCTGTGCCGCGGCGGCCGCCAGTTCGAGGAGATATGGCATGTAGGGTAGACGCAGGAGGCTGTCCTTGCTACGTTGGACAAATTCAGGGAAGAGGCCCGGCGGGATATCTTCTTCTTTTGGTCCGGCAGGATACGCCGAGGTTATCTTAGCGACTTCGGGCGCGCCATCGCGCTGGCCTGCCCAACTCAGTGCGCGCAGTGGAAGCGCCGTGTAGTTGTCGAGATATTCCCACTCCGCCTCGAAAGGCCGCGTGATGGGCGCCAGCAGAAAATGCGTCTGCGGCCGGTTCCCCGGGTAATTTAGCTCGACTATGCGCCCTTGTCCCGCGCGTGTGGCGCGAATCTCTGGAGGCTGAGCTTTCCACTCCGGAGCGTTATTCGCTCCCAGCCCATGTGCAATAGCATCCTCTGCCGCAGCGTCCGGCGTGCCTTGCTCAAGGAGCGTGGCGAGAGGAGCGGGCAAAGGATGTTCGCGGTGGTACGCCAGGACGAGCCCATCCCCCTTTTGTACTGCAGAGCACAGGCGCTCCAGGATATCCGCTGGGAACACGCTCAGATCGGCATTGCCTAGGGCGATGAGGTCGAATTTCCTGCGATCCAACGCCTCGCGTAGGCGCTCAGTGTTGCGTGTTGCGTCGGGTGCATCGGGTTTGGAATAGGAGTGGAGTGGCGCGGTATCCGCTTCAATCTCGATGCGCTCCGCGAGTATCTTCACGTCACCCAGCGTGGCCTCGGGGGCTACGAACAATACCCGCAACGGACCCTTCACCAGCGGTTTTGCCCAGGCCGTGACCGGAGGCTCGGGCATCATCTCGCGCGCCGGCTGCTGACTCACCACCACGCCGCCCCCTCCGGACTTCGGCGGCTCCGACGCGGTGCCGGGATTGGCCGCGGCCACGCAAAGGGCAATTGCCAATGCAAATGATGCGGAAATCATCGTGTTCTCCTGCAATTCGTTTTGAAGTGTAGCAAATCGCAGGGGAGCGGGCCATATTGCTGCCTCGGAGTTGGGCGGATACGCTGACAAAGCAGAAGTGGCGCCCTATCTCAAAAGACCCCGGGAATCATACGGGCGCACTTCGGGCAGTGGCCGTCCATGACGTGGTTGGAAAGGATGCGGAAACCGCGGCGCTCGATTAGGAGCGCGCCGCAGTCGGGGCAGAAGGTGTTTTCGCGCTGGCCGTTGCTGCCAAGGTTGCCTTGGTAGACGAAGTGGAGTCCTTCTTCCTTTCCGGTTTCCCATGCGCGGATCAGCGTCTCGGCGGGTGTGGCGGGCGTTAAGGTCACGTGATAGTCGGGGCGAAACGCGGTAACATGCCATGGGATTTCCGGCGAAATGGAGGCAATGAACCGGGCAATATCACGGAGTTCTTCAGGAGAATCGTTAAATCCAGGCACGACGAGCGTAACGATCTCGAGCCAAAATCCCATTGTCTTGAGGCGGCCGATGGTGTCGAGCACCGCGCTGAGTTTTCCGCCCAGTTCCTCGTATCGATCAGCGCGGAAGCCCTTCAGATCAACCTTATAGAGCGACACGCACGGACGGATGAACTCGAGGACTTCGGGAGTGGCGTTGCCGTTGCTTACGAACCCACAAAGCAATCCAGCCTCGCGCGCCACCGCGAAAATACGCATTGCCCAGTCGGCGGTGATGAGGGGCTCGTTATATGTGCTTACGACAACTGGCGCTCCGGCCTGTAGTGCGGCGTCTACAATCTCGCGTTCGGTGCAGGGGTGTATCCCCGCGACGGCGGCGTTGTCGCGCAGCGCCTGACTACTGACCCAGTTCTGGCAAAAGGCGCAATGGTAATCGCATCCCAGCATGCCGAATGACATCGCCTTTGCGCCCGGCAGGACGTGGTAAAACGGCTTCTTTTCGATGGGGTCGCATTGGAGTCCGGCGACATAACCGCCCGGCACGCGCAGTTCCCCGCCCACATTCGTGCGCATCCGGCAAATGCCTGCTTCGCCGACCGGAATCGCGCAGCGGTGGGCGCACGCCGCACAGCGCACATAGCCGTTTTTCGCTCGCGCGTATAGTTCCGGAGCGGCGGGGATTGTGCGCGTCTCAAGGAGCGCGCGCAGACGCTCGCCCATGATTTACCCCTCGACGCGGCCTGAGTCAGCTCAACTGTATCTTGATGTCGTCGCCGTCAATGCTGACCGGATACCGCGTGATCCCGTCGTTGCCTGCCTTGGTGGGATCCAGGTGGAACGTCCAGCCGTGCCACGGACAGGTTACCTGTCCATTTTCCACACATCCATCCGACAGCGGTCCTCCCGCATGGGGACACGTGTCCGCCATTGCGTAGTAGCGTCCGCCAATATTGAAGACCGCCACCGAATCGCCGTTACACTCGACCGCTACCGAACCGCCTTCTGGTATGTCCTTACGTTCCGCAACCTTGACCCACTCTGCCACCTCGACAACTCCTTCTTTGTTCGAATGACTCCCGGACGAGGAGCGAGCATCGCTCCCGTACTTCAGTGTAGTTCCACTCCAGAGAACCGTCAAGAAGCGCCGCAAGCTCATGTTTTCGCCGTGTCCTTGGCTTTGTACCATTCATGCTCGCCCGCTGTGGCAAACGGTTTTGTCCGCTCAAGCAGCGCGGCAATTTCCGCCTTTTCCATCGGCTTAAAGTTCTTCGCCAACGCCAGGTTCTGCTTCAGGATGTCCAACGAATCCATGCCGGAGCAGACGGCCGATACCGGTTGGCTCATCGTATAGCGCAGACACTCCTCGGCGGTTGCCCCTTTGGTTTTCAGTATAGGGCCGCCCGCCATGCTCTTCATGGCGATAATGCCAATGCCTTTCTTGTTGGCGATGGGCAGCACGTCTTCGAAGGGACGAAAATGGGTGCCGTAGACATTGATCGGAAGCTGTACGGTGTCCCACGCGAATCCGCGTTCGATGGTCTCTTTGTGAATTCCCGGCAGGTTATGTCCCGTAAAGCCGATGAAACGGATTTTGCCCTGCGCCTTCGCTTCGAGGGCATACTCCAGCGGCCCGCCGTTGTAGATGCCTTCCGGCTCGCCGGGCAGGCACACCTCGTGAAATTGCCAGAGATCAATCACATCAACCTGCAAGCGGCGTAGACTGTCCTCAAGGTGCTTTTGCGCGCTGGCGCGATCACGGCTCTTGTGCTTGGTCATGAGAAAGACCTTCTCACGATATCCGTCCTTCAATGCCAGGCCCATCCGCTCTTCGCTGCGGCCATTGTTGTACTGCCAGGCATTGTCGAAGAAATTCACGCCCTCGTCCACCGCCGTCCGCATCAGCCGAACGGCCTCCTCGTCCGTGAGCGAATTCACCCCGATGTGGTAGCCGCCCAAACAAAGCAGGGAAACATCCACACCGGTCTTCCCTAGCGAGCGGTAAGGCATTCCGTTGCGAGACGGGGGCGTTTTGGCCGCCGCTGGCCCTGCTAGCGCCAATCCAAGCGCGGATGCGGCCGAGACCTTTAGGAAATCACGACGTTCCATCTGCATGACGAGTCCTCCCGTTGTATTCCCTGGTGGTAACACGCGACACAGCCCGGGTATTCTCGGATTATTCTGTTTCTTCCTGGAGATTTTGGAGGCATATCGCCGCGTTACGCCGGATGCCCTCGGCCTTGGCGCGCATTACAGGTGAGCCTTGGAACCGGTCTAGAAAGGTTTGTGCATCCATTTCGCGCAGATCGTGCAGATCCGGGTTGGCGCGGCCCGGGCGAGGGTGAAAGTCCGTCTCGGTCGTCACTGAAAGCCCGCGATTCCAGGGACAAATGGTCTGACAGAGGTCGCATCCAAATACCCAACGCCCCATCGCTCCGGCAATTTCCACCGGAATGATGCTGCGGTTTTCGATGGCGTGGTAGGAAATACAGCGCCGCGAATCGACGACCCCGGGTTCAACAATAGCGCCTGTCGGACAGGCGTTGATGCACGCACGACAGGCCCCGCATTGATCCGGGAGTGGGGGATCCGGCGTCAGTTCCACCGTAGTGAAGATGACGCCTATGAAGAAACATGAACCGATCCCCTCGCGCAAAATAAGACTGTTCTTGCCGCGCCAGCCCAGCCCGGCGCGCACGGCCCAGGCCTTCTCCAGCACCGGCCCGCTGTCCACGCTGATGTACGTTGTCGCGTCGAGTTCAAGGGTCTCTATCCGTCGTGCGAGACGCTCCAGCGGTTTCTTGAGGGCACGGTGGTAGTCGCGGCCCCAGGCATAGGAGGAAATAAGTCCGGCGCTCGGACACGACGTCTCCGGGCGTGGCGCATAGTAGCTTCGCGCGAGCACCACGGCCGAACGCATCTCGGGGAAACGCTGGCGCTGGTCTTCACGCAAGGCGGCGCTCGACTCCATCCAGCGCATATCGGCGTGATAGCCCGCGTCGAGCCAAGCGTGCAAGCGGCGGGTGGGGTCGATGGGCTGCGTTGCGTCGGCAATCCCACACGCGTCGAAATGCTCCTGAGCCGCCCAGTCTTTTACGGTCACCGCGCGCGCGATGGGGGTATCCATTATGCCAGCCAGATCAGCGTCGCAGCCTCATAGAATGCCGCGAGCAGCAGTTGCAGACCGGTCACGATCAGCGCCACGACGATTAACGTGAGCGCGCGAGGGAATTCACGGTTCAGGCTGCCGGTGAAGAGTCCTTTTGCCGTGCGCGCTGTGTAGAGAATGACTGCAAACGAGGCGAGTATATACGCCTCCAGTTCGAGCGTCATGGTGATTACGTGGTAGACCATGGGATCGGCGATGCCGGTGCGTACGGGGGCGAAGACCAATCCCACCATCGCGAAACTCAGCAGTGTCTTGAAAACCCCGGCGAGAGGAATGAAAAGCGAGGGGAGAAAGGTAAGCAGGACCGTGGCCATGCAATAGTTGTTGACGAACGTGGCGACGGTGGCGCGCAGGATGTTGCCGGAGGCGTATGCCGCGCCGATGTAGCTGAGGTCGCCCGTGGTGAACATCGTTTCAACCATGCGCGTGAGGACGATGGGAATCTGCGGAACGAGCAGGCCCAAGAGACTCATGGAGAAGAATATGCCATAGGCCGCGAGGTGCGTCAGCGTCAGAAGTGTGGGATGCGCCGTGCATGCGTCGCTAAATGGCGCGAGCCATCGGAGCCGTCCGCCGATTGCCTGAAGTAGGCGGACTTGTAACACGGCGCCCGCTCCCGCCACGAGCATCATCCCGAGAACCATCAATAGGCGTACGCGGGGACTTGTCAGTGAACCGCCGTAGACATTCCGTGGTGCGGTCGTGTCTTTTGCCTTTAGCAGGGACTCTAACTCCGACGCACCATCGGGCGCGAACCATACCCAACGCCCTCTTCCTGCGGCTTCATACGCTGCGGTGCGTTCCTTTGTGAGCGGCATGAGATAGGCCTGCGCGAGTGCGCCGACGTTGGGTGCAAGACGTCCAACGACTTCATGTTCCTCGCCTGCGATGACAGGGCGTTCGAGCAGAGCAAGTGTCCCCGCGAGTACTTCGCGAGTTCCTGGGGTCGGCCAGCGCCCCGAAGACAGCAAATTCGAGGGGGGCGATGCCGGGAAATCCGCGATCAAGAGAGGTTCGAACCGATATAACCCCATGGAATCAATCAGGCGCGTCGCCTCAGGATCGTTCTCCAAGTTCATGCGCAGCAGACCAATAAAGGGATAGTTCGCCTCGTCCAGGCTAACGAGATACGCCCGTTGCGATTGCGGCGTGAGCGGTGTGTCGGATGTGTAGACGCAGAGATCTTTCCAAAGGCCCGCTTCCGTCCGTTCGATGCGAGCCGCTGCAACAATGCAGCCGACTCCCGCAATGAGGACTCCCAGCGCCAGCAAAGCGCCGAACGTCCCGCGTCGTGAGTCTTGCTGCATTTGTATGCACTCCTCAGAAATCGATCGACGCTTTGAGCACCTTGTCCCCGAAACGGCTTACCAATTCAAACGCCTCCTGGGCGCGTTCAAGCGGGAAGGAGTGGGTGATGAGCGAGGCGACGTCGACCTTGCCCGTGTTCAGCAGCACAAGGGCGGCGGGGTAGTTGTGCGCGAAACGGCGGCACCATCGCAGCGCTAACCCTTTGCGTCGGGCCTGGCCGACGGCGATGGGGTCTTCCTCCGTGCCCGAGATGCCTGTTAATACAACGAGTCCGCCCGGACAGGCCAGGTAGCAGGCAAGTTTCGGGGTCTCTGAGGAACGCGAGCAGTCGAAAACAACGTCTACGCCGCGTCCTTCCGTTAGCGCGAGAATTTCGTTCTGCACGTCGCAATGTTTGGCATGAAATGCGCGGTCCACACCGTAATGCGCGGCAACCTCGACCCGGTAGTCGATCACGTCGCTGCCGTAGATCGTCGAAACGCCGCAGGCGCGCAGCACCTGCGCGGTGAGCAACCCAATGGGACCAAGCCCGAGAATCGCGACGCGATAGCCGGGCTTCACTTCCGCGAGTTCCACGGTGTGCACGGCCACGGCCAATGGCTCGACCATCGCGGCGACCGCGCTGCTCGTCTCATCCGGCACGGGGAAACAGCAGCGCGCAAGCACGACGATGTACTCCGCCAATGCGCCGTCGCAGCCAGGACCGCCCGGAAACTGCATCTTCGGGCATACGTTGTAATGACCGCGCAGACACCATTCGCATGTGCCACAAGGCGCGCCTGGCTCGACCGCGACACGGCACCCCACCAGCGAGGCGTCCGCCGGCGTGCCAACGGCCTCGACAATGCCGCCGAATTCGTGACCGAGAATGATCGGCGTATTGAGTTTGGCCGCGCCGATGCCGCCGTCCTCGTAGTAGTGCATGTCCGAGCCGCACACGCCCACGGACTGCACCCGCACCAACGCCTGTCCCGGCCCGGGGAGGGGTTTCTCCACCTCGACCATTCGCATATCGTGCGGCGCGAACCATTTGACGGCTTTCATCACTCCGCCCCTATTTCTGAGGCGCCCGGAGGCACCCGTCGAGAATGTTCCACAGCTCCCGCAGGCCGGCTTTGCTGATCGACGAGAACGGTATTACCGGCGTGTCCGGGTGGATACCCATTCCCTCTCGGATCCCCGCAATCGCCTCTTCGAGTTCCGCGGCGCGGAGTTTGTCCACCTTTGTTGCTACGTATAGACACGTGATTTGTGCGGAGAGCAGCAGTTCGCGCAATTCCCGGTCGTTCTCGTTTGGCGCATGCCGCGCATCGAGCAAGTGAACCACGACGCGCAGCGTCTCGCGTTGGAGCAGGTACTGCGTAATGGTCTCGCCCCATTCTTCGCGCAACGCCTTGGGAACTTTCGCATACCCGAAGCCCGGGAGATCGACGAAGTAGTATTTCCCGTTGATGTCAAAGTAGTTGATGGCCTGGGTTTTGCCCGGCTTCTTACTGGTCTTGGCGAGCCCTTTGCGGTTGAGCAGGACGTTGAGCAGCGTGGATTTGCCCACGTTGCTTCGTCCCGCAAACGCGATCTCGGGCCGCCGGTCGCGCGGCCACTGATCGGGGTACATCGCGCTCTTGACGAACTCCGCGCGCTCGATTCTCACTTCTTGTCTCCAAAAACTACACGCAACGCCTCGTCCACCTGATCCACCCATACAAACTTTATCGCGCGCTGAACCTCATCCGGAAGTTCTTCCAGGTCCTTCTCGTTTAATTTGGGCAGAATAATTTTCCGAATGCCCGCGCGATGGGCCGCCAAGACCTTTTCCTTCACTCCGCCGATGGGCAGGACACGCCCGCGCAACGTAATTTCCCCGGTCATGGCAATGGGCTCTCGCGGCGCGATGTTACGCAGCGCCGAGACCAACGACACGGCAAGTGCGATACCCGCCGAGGGCCCGTCTTTCGGGATCGCGCCCTCGGGGACGTGGATGTGAACATCGTAGCGCCCATGAAACTGCGCGGGCACTTTCAGCGCACGGGTATGGGCGCGAATGTAGGTGTACGCCGCGTGCGCCGATTCCTTCATCACCTCGCCGAGATGCCCCGTGAGCGAGAGGTTACCCTTTCCTCGCACGATACTCGTCTCGATGTTCAATACATCTCCGCCGGCATGCGTCCATGCCAGCCCGAGCGCCACGCCCACATGCGGTGCAATGTCGGCGCGACTATCGTGATACTCCTCCTTGCCCAACAGCGTTGTCACGGTCTTGTCGTCAATGACGGTGCGCGGCGCGCGCGTCGAGGACACCACCTTGCGCGCCACCTTGCGGCAGGCATTTGCGAGTTGGCGGTCCAATTCGCGCACGCCCGCTTCTCGAGTGTACCGCTCGATGATAGCCCTGATCCCTTCTGGCGTAAATTGGACATGGCGCGCCTTCAGGCCGCTCGCTTTCATCTGCCTCGGAATGAGGAAAAGTTCGGCGATTTTCTCCTTCTCCAGCACGGTATAGCCGGAAAGCCGCACGATTTCCATGCGGTCGTGCAGCGGTTCGGGGATGTCGTACTCGCTGTTCGCCGTGGCAATGAAGAACACCTGACTCAGATCGAAATCGACCTCGAGATAATGATCGCTGAACGCTGAATTCTGCTCCGGATCGAGCACTTCAAGCATGGCCGACGCCGGATCGCCTCGGAAATCCGAATTTGTCTTATCGATCTCGTCGAGCATGAACACCGGATTGCGCACCCCGCACTTCTTCAGTCCTTGCACGATGCGTCCGGGCAGGGCCCCGATGTACGTGCGCCGGTGGCCGCGGATTTCCGCTTCATCGCGCACGCCGCCTAGCGACACGCGCGTGAATTTTCGGCCCATCGCGCGGGCGATCGATTGGCCGAGGGAGGTCTTGCCCACGCCCGGGGGCCCCACAAGGCACAGGATCGGGCCTTTCATGTTTGCGCTGAGTTTGCGCACCGCGAGAAACTCGAGGATGCGTTCTTTGACCTTCTTTAGGCCGAAGTGATCTTCGTCAAGCACCTTGATAGCGCGATCGAGATCCAGCGAATCCTTGGTGGACTTCTCCCAGGGCATGTCGATGAGCCACTCCAGGTAAGTGCGAATGATCGCCCCTTCCGGACTCATCGACGGCATGCGCTCGTAGCGCGCCAATTCGCGAAAGGCCTTCTCGCGCACTTCCGTGGGCATCTTAGCCTTCTCGATCTGGGCGCGCAGTTCCGCATACTCGTCGGCCCCTTCCTCGCGCGAACCCAACTCTTGATGGATCGCCTTGAGCTGTTCGTGAAGGTAGTACTCGCGCTGACTGCGCTCCATCTGGTCGCGCACCCGCTCGCGCACCCGTTGTTCGATTTCGAGCAGCTCGTTCTCCCGTAACAGCAGCGCCGAGATGCGCTCGAGGCGTTCCCTGGGACGGGAAAGTTCAAGCAACTCCTGGCGCTCATCCGGACGAAGCGAAAGGTACGCGCAGATAAGGTCGGCCAACGTGCCGCCTTCGGTGATGCTCGACAGCGAACTGACGATTTCCGGCGCGACCCGTTGGTTCATCCTGGCGTACGTCTCGAACTGGCTGAGCGTCATTCGCATGACGGCAGTGTTCTCGTCGTCTTGGACACTTTCTTCGTCCACGGGTTCGACGGTGACCTCGGCGAACGGGCCGCGGGTGTAGAACCGGACAATACGTGCGCGGCTCAGGCCCTCGACGACAATTTTCATCGTGCCGTCGGGCATGCGAAGGGTCTGCAGAATGCCCGCCACAACGCCGACGCCGTAAAGATCGTCTTTTCCCGGCGCTTCTATATTGGGATCGCGTTGGGCGCAGAGCAGCAGGGGATTTCCTGATGCCAGGCTCTCTTCGACGGCGCTGACTGACGCCGGGCGTCCCACGAGCAGCGGCACCACCATGCGCGGGAAAACAACGACGTCCTTAAGCGGTAGAAGGGGAAGCCTTCCCGCCGCCGTCTTTTCTTTTGCTGACATTTACTAAACCTCCTCATGCGCATCGAATATGATGCCGCGATAGTGCTGTGGGATCAACGTGACGAAGCCCGGCGTCCGGTCTTCGACGGTGCGGCGCTACTCTGGCACGAGCCGCCTTTCATGGTGCAGGTACTTTATTTCAATCCATGGGAGCGAGCCCTCGGCCGTGGCGGCCGGCAAAATGAACGTGTATGTCCGTTCGGAGCCATTCCTTCCGGCCTCTCCAGAGTCTCGCAACGTATTGCCGTAGGGGTCTCGCATCAGGACAGGTAACGCAGCGCTCCGCTTTTCCCAGGGGCCGCGTATGGCGAATGTGACCTGAACCTGGCCGTTTCCCGCGTGGGCGCGCAGTGGCTCGCCGTCCCATTGCGCCGCCGCTGTCGCGCCGATTTGCGCCTTAATGTCCTCGTCATAGTTGTTCCACTCTGGCCGGCTCTGGACGCAACGCCGCGCGAGGTCCGCCTCGTCGATTGAAGGGACGCAGGCCGCGAGCGGGAAGAGGATGCCCCCCACGAGAAGCGTCAGCGAAAAGCGCGGCGTTCTCATGGCTTCATCCCTTGCACGTACCCGTGTTACCGTGATGAATTAGCGGTCTGAACGGCGCCGATCGACGAAGACAACGCTTCGCCCATCAGGCTGGGCCATCTGGCGGGTTTGGGCCAATACCTCGAACATCTTTTTTGCGCTTTTGTACTGGCGGTATTGGGTGTGCGCCACGCCCACGGAAAGGGCCATCAACGGACAACGCACTTCGCGTCCCGACTTGTCAATCGCCACGAGGTATCCCTGGCCCAGTTCCTTTTCGTTGTACAATTGGCGCGCGCTGCGATCGAAAGTGGTGGTCAAGGTGCTGCAAAATCGCTCGTGGTCTTCGATGTTCAGCAAGACAACAAAGTGCTCGCCTCCCAAGTGGGAGACAAAACTTTCGAAAATACCCATGTCTCGAGTGAGCTGACGCAGCATGGTGCTGACAAACTCGAGCACACGGCGCTGTCCCTGCGAACCGTAGACCGCCGAATACCCTTTGAAACCGCACACGTCGATGTAGCACGCGGCGATGGCCGTTCCGCGCGCGAGGCGATGATTGATCTCGCGCTTGATCGCGTCGGTGCCGGGCAGTTGCGTGACCGGATTGCGGCGCTCCATCGCTTCGAGCATCGTGAAGATGGCGCCAATTTTGTCCATCAGATGGTCAAGCCTGAACGGCTTCGCCAGGTAATCGTCCGCACCCTGCTCAAGTCCATGCAGCACCTCGGGCTCTTCGCCCAACGCGGTGAGAATCAGAATTCCGGTTCGGTAGAGTTCCGGATCTTTTCGGATGCGGCGGCAAATCTGGAATCCCGTGATGCCTGGAAGCATGATGTCCAGGATCGCCAGATGGGGCTTTACCTGCTTGGCAAGCTCGAAGGCGCCTTCTCCGGAATGTGTAACCGCCACCTGATGTCCCTCGGCGGTCAGCTTCGTCTTAATCAGTTCAGCCAAGTCGACATCGTCGTCGACGAGCAGAATCTTGCTACCCATGAGATCCTTCCCCTGAGTGCCCCAGCACCTTCTCGCGTTCAGGGTGTGTCCTTGCACGTGGCACACACCTAGGGAGAGTGTACACCGTGGCAGAGGCAAAAGAAAAGCGGCGCGCTTTAGGCGAACCTTCGCGGCGTGGCGTGGGGGAGGGGCTAGACCGGCCAGGCCCGGGGCAGAAAGAGGCTGTTATACAGTTGCAGCGCGTAGTCGTCGGTCATGCTGGCGATGAAATCGGCGGCCCGGCGTTCGAGGGAATCCTCCGGGTCGCCCCGCAGCAGGTCTTCCCGGCGCTGCTCGACCAGATAGGCGTACATTTCGCGCAGCAGTTTCTTGGCTTTTTCGATCTCGGTGCGGATGGCGGGGGAGGGGTAGACGCTCCGGTAAAGGTATTCCCGGAGGGCGACCATCGCGGCGCGGACGTTTTCCTCCATCGCCAGTACGCCGTCGCTGCTGCCCTCGATAAGCGCGGTGACCATGGTGTCGATGCGCCGGGAGGAGGTCGAGCCCACGATCGCGACCGCGCCAGTCGGCAGGTCCCGATCGGTAATGATTCCTCCCCGGATGGCGTCATCGATGTCGTGGTTCACATAGGCGATCGCGTCACATACGCTGACGATTTGTCCCTCCAGCGTGAACGCGCGTTCTCCCTGAAGATTAAAGAGAATCGCCTTTCCCTTGGAATGATGGCGGATGCCGTCTCGAACTTCCTCCGTGAGGTTGAGGCCCGGATGTCCGCCGGTGGATTCGAGTTTGTCCACAATCCGCAGACTTTGCTCCGAATGCTGAAACCCTCCGGGCAAGACCTCATTCAATACGCTTTCACCCGCGTGGCCGAAAGGCGTATGCCCGAGATCATGCCCCAGCGCGATCGCCTCCGTCAGGTCTTCATTCAACTGCAACGCGCGCGCGACGGTTCGCGCGATCTGCGCCACCTCGAGCGTATGCGTGAGGCGCGTACGGTAGTGGTCCCCCTCTGGAGCGAGGAACACCTGCGTCTTGCGTTTGAGGCGCCGGAACGCCTTGGTGTGGAGGATGCGGTCTCTATCCCGCTGAAAGGCGGTACGGTACGCGTGCTCGGGTTCAGCGCGCTGGCGTCCCCGGGAGGCGTAGGCAAAGGCGGCGTGCGGGCTTAGCCAGTGCCGTTCTCGTTCTTCGAGCCATTCGCGGAGCATACCGGACATGAATTACTTGCCCTTGGATAGGCGCTTGGCCAAATCGACCGGCAGGCCTGCCGCGATAATTTTCCGCGCGCAAGCCTCGATGTCGTACTCGACCCGGCAGAACTCAAAGGTCATTTTTTCGGTGTCCAGCATTCCGAATGCGGCGCGCGGGTCATGGTCGCGCGGTTGTCCAGTAGCGCCAGGATTGATGAAATAGCGCGTAAGGGGATGCAGCGTGTGGATGGGGCCGCTGGTTTCGGTCAAAAGACTGCCCTTCTCACTGAAACAGGCGGGCCGGTGGCTATGACCAAAAAAGACAAGGGAAATATTTCTTCCATTGAGGAATTCCATCTGGCGCATGGCATCGAGCCAATCGATGATGTAGTCGTCGCGGCTGCTGGGTGAGCCATGTACGCCCAGACAGTTGCCGTTGAACGTAATCTGCTCCGGGGCGGAGGACAGCCAACGCCGGTTGTCGGGGCGGAGTTGTTCGAACTGCCATTCGATGGCTTTCTTGGCGGCCGATCGAAAGAACCACGGGTCTTCGAGTCCGCATACCGCAGCGTCATGATTTCCCATCACGGTTGGAATGCCGCGCTCGCGGACCAGATCGACAACTTCGTTGGGATTGGCGTTATAGCCGGTCAGATCTCCGAGACAAATAATGTGATCCGGCTTTCGTTTGTCTATTTCACGAAAGACCGCTTGGGTGGCCTCAAGATTGGCATGTAAATCCGTGATAATCGCAATGAGCATAAACCGTCAAGAATCCTGTCTGCGCCTCCGGCGCGAGGGACGTCGAATTTTCCCTCTCGTCGGACTAGCCTCTCGTTAGTCAAAATCATGCCGCTCTCCCCCCACGTCATCGCCTCTGGGGTGGGCCGCTCGCTCGACAACTTTGCGTAACTGCAGCACTTTCTTTTGGGCGTGGCTGTTCCGCGGGTCCGCCTTGAGCACCTCTTCCATCCAGCGGAGCGCCTGCATGTAGTCACGCCGTTTTATGTATTGTATCCCGATGTTATACTGAGTGTACACCACTTTCTTACGCAGCCGCATTGAACTGGGGAATTTGCGCAATGCCGCTCTATATAGCTCGTACGCTTGCTCATAGTTGCGCGCTTCGGACTGAAAATCCGCCAGCGTCTCTTCCTGGCTGAGATCGGTGCCCCCTTGGTTTTCGATTTGCTGCCGCGCCTCGGCTTCTTTTCGCTGACGGTATTCATCGGGACTGTAGAGACCCTTCAGCGCCGCTCGCTCCACCAAAATGCTGATATTGTTATTCAGTTCCTCGGGAACAAGCGTGAACCGCGGTTCATCCGGCGAGAAGGGGTGCAGGGCCGTACCTTTTATGATTTCACCGTCGAAGAATTCCGCCACGAGCGGCGGCCCTTCGGGAGACAACTCGCGGTACTGACGCGAGCGGCTGAATTTCCCATCGAAGCTTTTTACGTAGAACACGGCTTTCAATTCCGAAAACCGCACATTGAGCGTCTTGCCTGTGGTGGCGCCGTCCTCATTGGCGAGATCGAGATAAAAACCGGCGTCCCGGGGGTTGAGCGCGAAGGTGACTCCCCGCTCGCGGCGGCCGTCGCGGAAGCCGACCACCAGCAGGATGCGCGTGTGTTTTTTGCGTGCGTCTTCGAGTTTGCGCGTTTCTTCCTGCTGACGTTGTGCGCGTTCTTCCTGAAAGCGGGAGAACAGCGCATCGGTAATGCCCGCTTTTCTTACGTTCGTGGGGTAGAGACCCAAGCGGTGAATGGCATCCAGCGCCGCGCCTTCTGTCTCGGCCTCTAGCGCGCCGGAGGTCTCATTTCCCTTCTCGTCGATTGCTTTGTATAGATACTTAGGCACGGGGCATCCTTCCCGGCTCTGTGCAACCGTTCGGCGCGATCTCTCCGCACATTTTCGCGCCTTGCTGTGGCAGACTAGCAGGAATCGGAGATGTTGTCAAAATAAGCACTAACGAGTCGATAATACCGCAAGGGGTGAGAAATCTGCGAAGGAGATCAGTCTGCGCTCGACTCTGGGGCGTCGAGGACGCTGCGCACTTGGCGAACAAGGGCCTGGATGCCAAAGGGCTTTTGGATGAAGGGAGTCGAAGTGGAGACATCCGTGTTGAGACGCGCCGCTTCATCGGTGTGGCCCGACATGAATAAAAAGCGCATATCCGGCCGGAGGACCGCCAACTCCTTGGCGAGTTCGTATCCGGTCATTTTCGGCATCATCACATCGCTCAGCGTGAGATGAATCCGTCCGGCATGATTTCGGCAGAGCACCAGCGCTTCATCCGGATCCGCGGCTTCCAGGACGGAATATCCGTCCATGCGCAGAATGCGCATCACGAGTTCCCTGACGATTCGTTCATCCTCGACCAGAAGGATGGTTTCCGTTCCGCCTGATTTTGCTGCTGTGTGACTTTCCCCCGTGTGCGCGAAGGCGGATTCATGGGTGACCGGAAGATACACCATGAACGTGGTGCCTTGGCCGATCTCGCTCTGGAAGGTGATTGCGCCGTCGCTCTGCTTCACGATGCCGTAGACGGTGGAGAGGCCGAGCCCCGTGCCGCGCTCGGCGGCTTTTGTCGTAAAAAACGGCTCAAACACATGGGAGCGCGCATGCTCATCCATTCCCTGACCTGTATCCGCCACGGAAAGCAATACATATTCGCCTTCCCGGAGGTCAGAGAGGGCGGGCGGAGAAGAGGGACCAATTTGGACATTTTGAGTTTGAATGACCAAACGGCCGCCGTAAGGCATCGCATCCCGCGCGTTGATGGCCAGATTCAGGATCACCTGTTCAATCTGCCCCGGATCGGCCTTCACCTGTCCGAGGCCGGGCGAGGTAAGCGTTACCAGTTCGATGTTCTCACCGATCAAACGCCGGAGCATTCTGTTCATGTCCTCGACGACGTTATTCAGATCCAGCACGCGGGGTTGCAGTACCTGTTTCCGGCTAAAGGCCAGCAGTTGGCGTGTCAGAGACGAGGCGCGCTGCGCGGCGGCCTGAATTTCCGTGAGGTATCCCAAGGCGGTGTCGTCGTTTTGGGAGTGCTCGAGCAGTAGGTCGGTACACCCCAGAATAGCCGTCAGAAGATTATTGAAGTCGTGAGCCACGCCGCCTGCAAGACGGCCTATGGCCTCGATCTTGTGCGAGTGTCGCAGTTGCTCCTCAAGTTTGAGGCGTTCTTGCTCATTCAGCCGTTCTCGCGACACGTCGCGTTGGGTGCCCCAGATCTGCGTGAGCTGTCCATCGCGCGTGATTCCGACCACGTTGCTCACCATGTGCTGGAGAGTTCCCGCGGGATTGGGCTGTGTGGTTTCCATTTCGACTAGACGGTAGGCCGATTTCACCAAGGCGCGAATACGCCCGATGTCTCGCTGCCACCATCCCTCTGGTCCGCCGGAGGACGTTGCGCATGCCGCCATCATTTCTTGCGCGCTTGCGAGTCCGTACATGCGCGCCAGTGCGTCGTTGCATTCTGCGAGGCGGCAATAGCGCAACAAATGGCGCAATTGCGTTTCGTCGTCCAGATCGATGGGGAGCGGCCGCTCAAGTTCGCAGCGCCAGATTCCTTCCGTACTTCGAGTGATAAAGGCGCGGTATCGCTCCTCGCTTTGCGCAAGCGCGTTTTCCGCGCGACGGCGCTCATGCATCTCAATCGCAAGCGAAATAAAATCCACGATAGAGGCGGTGAAATACTCCTCGTCCAACGCCCAAGAGCGTGGGGGCGATACGCTTTCGAGACTGATGAATCCGGTCACTTTTCCGGCCACGCGAATTGCCGCCGCCATCATCGAGGAAATGCCTTGTGGGCTTAGGTACACAGGCCAGACTTCCCGGCATAGGTCGTCCGTGGCGGTGTTTTCGATGGTGATGACCCTGCGGCGTTCGAGGACGTCAAGGAAATGCGTCCAGCGCATGGCCACCAGTTCCGTGCCGGACGAGTGGCGCCGTGCCCCGCGTTCGTAGAGGGCCGCGCAGACTAGGCGAGCCCGGTCTGGCGATAAGAACCATATGCCCGCGCGATCGCAGGTGAGCGTTTGGGCGGCCATCTCGGCGATTTCGCGAAAGACGGAATCCAGTTCAGTTTCTTCCAGCGCCCGGTTGCGTGCGAATTCGACGAGCATTCGGTTTTGACGGCTGAGACGTTGTTGAACGTCGAGCCGGTGTCCCATCTCATCGATGCGCGCCTCGAACTCGATCCGCATCGTCTCGACCGGGTCGGGAATGATCTCGATGACAAAAGAGGGAGGGGCTTCCGCTTCGACCAGGTCGCGGGTGAAAGCTCTGGCGTGGAAAGTATACCGGCCAACCTGAAGCGTGTCGTAGCGTACTTCGTTTTCCCATGAATCGTGCCAGACCGTATCATGACCTTCGAGGAAATAGCTGAAGCGCATGCGCTGACGGATGTTGGCCGCTACGTGCAGTTGGATTTCCAGTAGACGCGCTTGCGCGGTAGTGACTTGTAGTTGCTTGGGATTTGTGTACGTTTCACCGCCAAGTACGGCCTGGATTTCCAGGCGGGGGCGTTGTGTGCGGCGTTGGTATCGCAGAATACCTCGGTAAGTGCCGATCACAATTCCGCCGCCCTCTACCGGGATGATCGCCGTGACGCTGTTGCTTGGCAGCCCGTCGTTGCTCGTGATCCACTGAAAGTGGACTCCATCGCTTACGTAGACTCCGCCGCGCAGCGTGCCGAAATAAAGTAGCCCATCGTTGGTTTGCGCCGAGCATTGGTGAAAGATGCTGTATAGCCCTTGTTCTCCCGCATAGGTCGTGAAATGGAGGCCATCAAACCGGCATATGCCTTCTTGCGTGCCCACCCACAACTCTCCATGGGTATCCGTGAGCAGCGACTGGATGCTCTCGGAAGGAAGGCCATCTTTACGTTTGAAAACTCGCAGCTTCTCGCCATCCAAGCACCCGAGTCCGCCACCGGAAAAACCGCCAAACCAGACCCGGTTCTCTGGGTCGACGTGAATGCGGAAGACGGCGGGAATCGCCTGGCTCATCGCATGAAAACGGGACCCGTCAAAACGGCAAACGGCCCCGGGCGTCGTCGTTCCGGCCCAGATCGTTCCATCGGGTCCTTCGGTCACGGTTAATAGGCAATTGCTGGGAAGGCCCGATTCGGTCGAGTAATGAGCGCTTGGCTTGTGGTCCGGGATGAGTGCGTCATTGCTTTCGTCAAATACGTACAGCCCGGTGAAGCGGGAGGCCACCCACAAACGTCCGTCGCGGTCTTGCAGGAGACCGCTGATACGGCTTGGAAATCGGCGCATCGAGAGATGCCCTCTGTCTAGACAGCACAGCGTCTCTTCATCGCCAAACCAGAGGCGTCCTTGGCGATCCCGGATCATGGTTTCGGATACCGGAAGTGAACACTCGAGGACAAAACCAGTCGCGTCGATGCACGTGAGCCCGGAGAGGAGGTGAGCCGCCCAAAGAAGTCCCTGCTGATCGAAATAGAGCGAACTCACCCGGTTATCGAGTAGTCCATTGTCAATCGTATAGGTCGTCACCTTGTCGTTCAGCACGCGGCAAAGTCCGGCGCCCCACGTCGCGCACCACATACCCCCTTGGGCGTCAAAGACAAGATTGCGTGTGCGGTTGCTAGGAAGACCGGCGGAAGTGTCGATTGCGAGAAACGAGTGTGTCTTCTCGTCGACGCGTATCGCGCCGGCCCCATCGCTCGCGAACCAGATTTGGCCGTCCGGGGCTTCAACGATATCGAAGATGGCGCTGCACGGCAGGCCGTTGCTGGGCGTGAAATTGGTGAAGCGTCCGTCGTGGTAGCACGACGCTCCCCCCGCAGTGCCAAACCAGATCCGCCCACGGCTGTCGGCCATGCAACAGTGAATGGTGTTGTGGGCAAGCCCTTCTTTTTCGGAGTAGTTTGTGAAGGCGTGGCCATCAAAACACGATACGCCCCGCTCTGTGCCGATCCACAACGCTCCCGTGGGGGCGCAGCAGATTGCCGTTACGCGGTCATGGATTAGACCGTCTTCCGTGCCGTAGTTGACGATCCTGTTGCTGAGGAAGCAACTGATGCCCTGAGAAGTGCCCAGCCATATCTGGCCATCGATGTCGAGACACAACGCCCATACTTCGGCACACCGGAGCCCTTGCCGTACGTCATGCACCACAAAGCGGTCACTGTCATACCGCACAAGGCCGATCGCCGTCGCGATCCAGAGGCCTCCTGTGCGGTCCTCCAATAGTGCACGCGCTCCCCCCGTGAGCCCATTCGTCACGTCGAAAGTGCGCAAACACCCGGCCCGTGGACTGATCACAGTCTCGCCGAGTGCCCTGTTGTTGCGCGCGGACGTATGCATTCTCATCCTCCGCCGCTATTGTGCGTGAGACGGGGAAGTGAATTCCATCTCGCCTCCTTTGCGTTACGCGGTGGGGGTATCCGAACGGCTGTGTCCGCGGTTAATGGCTTCTCGCACGGCCTGTAGGAGTTCTTCCGGACGGAACGGTTTTTGAATGACTTTTGCGCCAAGTTCGTTCAGAAACTCGGCGTCAAGCATGGTTACGCTGTAGCCGCTGCAAAATAGAACGGGTAAATCGGGGCGCAGGCTGTGAATATAGTTTGCGACGGTTCGCCCATTGGTCCTGGGCATGACGACATCGAGCAGCGCCAAGGAAATCTCCGTGGCGTGCCGGTCGAACAAGGCCATTGCTTCTCTGCCATCCCGCGCCACGAGCACCCGATATCCCGCATGTTCGAGAAGGTGCGTTCCCAAACTTCGCACGATTTCCTCGTCTTCGCCAAACAAGATGGTCTCATGCCCGTGTGGCGTCGGAGTCGGCGGGGAGGCGGGGAAAACCGTCTCCGTGGTATGGGTCGATCTAGGGAAGTAGATGGAGAAGGTCGTGCCTCTTCCCACCTCGCTCTCAAGCGTGATGATCCCTTCGTGTTGCTTGACGATGCCGTATACTGTGGCGAGACCAAGTCCCGTGCCGCGCCCAAGTTCCTTCGTGGTGAAGAAAGGCTCGAAAATGCGATCTTGAATTTCCTGCGGGATGCCAATCCCCGTGTCGGAGACGGAAAGCGCCACGTAATCGCCGGGTTTCGCCCAAGGGTACAATTCACAGAACGCCTCGTCGAGCACGGCGTTTCGAGTCTCTATCGAGAGAGTACCCCCATCAGGCATCGCATCGCGGGCATTTACGCATAGATTAAGTAAAACTTGACCGACCTGAGAGCCATCTGCATAGACTGTGTGCAATCCACTTGCCGCGTGGATCTGCATCTCGATATCTTCTCCGATGAGACGTCCCATCAGTTTGCTCATATCTGCCAGGACTTGATTCAAATTGATATCTTTAGGCTCGACCATCTCTCGACGGCTAAAGCTAAGCAATTGTCGTGTGAGTGCGGATGCCTGTTCCGCGGCCTGAAGGACTTGCTGAAGGTCGTGTCGGCGCTCGTCGTTTTCCGGAAGCGTTTCAAAGGCAAGCTGGGTATACCCCTGAATGCCCTGGAGCAGGTTATTAAAATCGTGCGCCACCCCCCCAGCAAGCTGACCGATCGCCTCCATCTTTTGGGCCTGGCGCAACTGATTTTCGAGATGTATCTGTTCCGTGATATCGCGTTTAACGGCCACATAACTTACGATTGCGCCCGAAGCGTCTCGGACGGGCGTTACAGAGGCCTCTTCCTCATACAGCGTGCCGTCTTTGCGGCGATTAATAAAATGGCCAGACCAAGTGCGGCCGGAACGGATCGTTCGCCAGAGATGCTCATAGAAGGCAGGGGTTTGTTTATCGCTCTTAAGAAGGCGCGGATTCTTGCCTAGCGCCTCTTCTCGGGTATATCCAGTGGCCTGTTCGAAAGCAGGATTGACGTAGGTGATGTTCCCTTTCGCGTCGGTGACAACGATAATCTCGCTTGCTTGTTCGATTGCTTGGGCGAGACGAGAAATCTCTCGTTGCGACAGGAGAAGCTCGCGGTGCTTGCGACGGATGCCAAGGGTGAGCCCAATGGCTAACGCCGCCAAAAACATGAGGGGCACTAGAAATTCTGCTCGCAAATAGAACGGCGTTTCCACGACAAACCGGGCAGAGGCTGGGGTCGGATCGACGTGACGATCGCGGTTTGCCGCGCGAACCTCAAAGAGGTAATTCCCGGGAGCTAATTTTGCTGTGGCGATTGTGCGTTGCCGGCTGAAGGGAGCCCATTCCCCTTCTTTGGCGGGTATGTCCAACTTGGTGACTCGCCAGGAAAAGCTGAGGGCGGACTCAGAGGTTCGGCCCCACGCGTCAAAGCCGTCGAAGGAAAACACCGCGCTCGAGTAGGAGGGCACGACGGATGGCGCGGTTTCCACGTGAGTTGCAGGCATTTCGTTTCCCGGAGCGTAGCGGTAGACTCCGCAATTTCGGGTCGCCACCCAGTAGGTGCCCTGGGGATGTTCGCCCATTACGACGGCGATTGCGTTGGGAAGACCGTCCAGGTGTGAGAAACTGACCCAACGCTCGTCCCGGTAGGAGGAAAGACCGCGGTACTGGGCACCCACCCACAGCGTTCCGTCGATCGCCTCGTAGAAGAACAGGGGATGGGCGCTTTGTGTGCCTTCGCCGCGAAGCGGCCGGACGAGTCTATTTTGGTCGATGACCAATGTGCCCGAGCCTAGTGTGCCGACCCAGATGGTGCCGTCACGCATGGGCAAAGCGCACGTGAGATAGCGCTGCGGAGTCGCTTCCTCCTGGTCGAGAAGTACGGCTTGGCGTTTCCCGTCGCGCCAGAGTTCGATATCGGTTCCCATCGCCGCTCCTGAACAAACTACGATTTCTCCAGTGGCCATTTCTTTCATAGACAGGATATGTGTCTTCGCGGGTTCCCACTCTTCCGCGAAGGGACGCCAGTCTGTACCTGTCCAGCGAACCGCTCCGCCTATCCCGTAGACGTACAAGTCTCCCGCTGAGGAAAGTAAGAGTGCGCGTGCTTCGATGTTCTTGGGGACATCCAGCGTCTGATCGAGAGTTCGCGTTGGAAGCGAGAAACGGAATACCTGAGTCCCATTCAGTACCCATATTTGCCCGTCAAAGGGTTGAGTCATGTCTTGGTATTCGGCCAACGGCCCCGGAAGCGCCGCGAGAACGTTCCAGCGATTGTCCTCGTATTGAACCAAACGGTTTTCAATATCAACCGCCAGTGGAGGCTGCTCAGGACTTGCGAAAAAAGCATGCGTGGGGTGAGGGGGCATTGTCGGCGTGTGGGAAAGCTTCTCCCAGAAGGGCGTGGACATCACCACGATCCCTTCTTTGGTGCCAATCCAGCCCACACCCGTACTTGAAAAAAGGATGGTTCTATAGAGTGGCTTCCCGATTTCCCCGGCAACGGCGAGCGTGGTCCACACCCCCTCGTGGTATTGGCGAAGACCGAACATGGAGGTGCCGCCGAGAAGGTCTCCATCGGGCATTTCCGCCAGACAAATGGTGTCTCCGCCTTCGTCTATCTTGTGCCATTGGTCATTTTCGAAAAAGTAAGGTTCGAGTGTGCCTGATATCCAGATCCGGCCATCGCGCGATTCCATCAAGTTCTTGATTTGCTGTAGCGGCGCGCCACCGTGAACGTACCGATCATCCCACGCGCCGTTCTGATATCGCGCGACTCCTTCAGAGCCGAGAGCCACCCAGACCGTGCCGTCGCGTGACTGCAACATGCGCCAACAGAAGGAACCAGGCCACGAGGAAGATTTGCGGACTTCGCTCCATGTCCCCTTTAGGGCCTCGGCGGGAAGGGACGAGTCCGTATTGTCGTCGGGAGTGGGTGTGTATTGATAGATGCTGCCCGATTCGGTTCCAAACCACAGGCGACCGTCTTTCAGGCACAAGGCGCTTGTCAGGTGCAGATCGGTAAGGATTGGTACCTCAGCCGTTCGAAAAGTCTGGACGCGGCCTTCTCGAATCCGGCTGAGACCATTCTGCGTTGCGACCCACAGACTGCCATAGGAATCAAACGCTAGTCCGCGCGCGAAATTATCGGCTAATCCTGCTTCCTCATCGAAGACCTGCCACTGACGTCCCTGCAGGCGTGCAACCCCACGTCCCCAGGAGGTAAACCAGATCGCCCCGTCGGGCGCTTCTTTGATGTCGTACACCTCTTCAAAGGGGACTTCATCGGGGGGCGCAAAAGCGCGAAAGGCCCATGTTGCACTGGCCCAAGAAGAAAGCGGGAGAAGGAAGACGATCACAAAAAAAAGACTTCCCCCCGCAGCAATTCTTAGTCGTTGAAGAGCCATAAACGCAGCATAGCATAAAAGTGGCGCGAAAGGTCAAATGCTCGAGTTCCTTTGGGTGCATTCCGAGGCTTGCGGAGTGTTCTTTGGTGTTTTGTTGTCAAAAAATAAGATTTTCGCGGAGCTTTCTCGTGTTTGTTTTTGGTGCTTTGGTGTTGACGCCCTGAGCAGGTTGACCTATAGTAAGAGGTGGTACGAGGGAAGCCTTCGACCCCGCATTGCGAAGGTTTTTCGAAGAGAGCGTCGCGCTGTATATGCCGTAACAACGTACGGGTAGGGTATGGCCATGACACCGCTCGAAGAAGCAGGAACCGCGCTTGCCCGAGTTCTGGGACTTGACCCGCAGCATCGCCTGTGTTGGGGCCTTTCCTGCGATTTTGACAGTGGCGACGTTGCGCGTCTGCGAGAATTGCGCGATGAGCTTCGGGAGACTTTTCCCGATCTGGCCGACACGGTGGGGCGTCACTTGCACATGGTGCAGCACGCTTGCGAGTTGTTGAATGAGGCCTCGCCTGACGAGCGAATGGCGAGACGTGAGGCGCTCTGGCCGATGCCGCCGTCGTCGGGACCGGACCTGTCGGCGTTGTGCGACTATTTGCTCGATGTATTACCCATGTTGGAACGTTCGGAAAAGGGAGTCGGGCAGGAAGATCGCGCTCGGCTTATGAGGACGCTCATCAAAGCATCGTTCTTGGATCTGGGCACTTGCGTGGGCGATGGCCGTGTTCCTGTTGCGTGCGATAAGGCCGTACTCGCTCACTATGGCGACAGGCTGCGGATGCTGGTGCTCGATCTTTCCTCAAGCCGCTTGACTCATTCGGGCGACTTCGAAGGCGCGATGAAGGTGCTTGCGCAGTCCGCCGCCTACGGTTTCGGCGTTGATGGAGTCGGGGTCTGGCTGCTGGATGCCGCGCGCAATAGAGCGTTGCGTGTTGTCCACTTTAGCCCGGGCAGCGAGATCGAACTGAACGGCGTGAGCCATGCGATCGGTGAACTCCCGTTTTCTCTCGACAGGCTCCTCGCTCCACACGCGTCGGCGTTGGGGCCGCGATCCTTGAGCGCCCACAAGGGGCGCATTTATTCTTTGCGCGATGGGAATCCCGCCGGGGCGGTGTTATTGGCGCCTATTCGTATCGGCACACGACTCGAGGGGTTCTTGGCGTTGGAGCACGCCTCGGATCGATTGTGGACCGCCGAGGACCAACGCTACGCGGAGGAACTGGCGAGGATTGCCGCGATAGCGTTGGAAGCGCGCGAGCGTCGCCGTGCATATGCCCTGCTTAACTTACAGGTTTCGGCGTTGAACTCGATTCCGAGCATGATGCTGCTCGTGGGGCGCGATGGGCGTATCGAGTGGGCAAATCTCGCGTTTGAACAGGTCTCCGGATACCCCCCCTCAGAGTTGCAGGGACGTCCCCTTAGTGTGCTTCGCACCTGCAAAGAAAAGGGCACCGTCTACCGCGAGCTTTGGGAACGTGCGCGCGCGGGCCAGGTGTGGCGCGGCAAGGTCGCGTGGCAAACGCGGGATAGACGCATAGTCAACCGGCGCATTGCGATGCTCCCCCTTCGCGATGTGTCTGGCTCTGTGAGCCATATCCTCGTGATGGAAGAGCACTTGCCGCGCAAAAGCCTACGCCGCGCCGTCTGGAAGTTGGCCGTCCGTGGCCTCGCGGCGATCCCGCGGCGAGGCTGATACGCAATCGCCTGCTCAGTTCAGCGTGAACACCGCCGCGGACAGCACTGTCGTCCAAAGTCCGTCTTTATTGCCGGTGGCGGATTGACAGATGTTTCGCGTCTTGATGATGTGACCGCTGGTCTTGTAGATCTGCTTGCGCTCATCCCATGCTTGGTCCGGATCAAACTCGATACCAAGGGTAGTGGCCAGCATCGTAGCCGCAAGGTCTTCCGCGTAGTCGCCCGAGAGTTCCGCCTTTTGTCCGTAGGCGTGATGCTCCGAGATATACCCGTAGCGATCGCGACGTTGCGGGACCGCAAGCCCGACCGCCGCCGAGATAAGGCGCGCCGGTTCGTTGGTATCGTTGCGGGACATGACGCAATACACGATTTGCCCCGGGCTCAATTTTTCGAGTCCCTGTCGTTGGGTGATGATCTTGCACTTAGGCGGGAAAATGCTCGACACGTAGACGAGATTGAATTTCTCGATGCCTGCATCGCGCAGCGCGCTTTCGAACGAGGCCAGCCGGTCCTTGTGAACCCCAACACCCTTGACGAAAAACACGTGTTTCGGCGTCATTTCCTTCTTGAACCCTCTTGGTGGGGGAGTACCACTCGCCCCCCATATGTCGCGACCAAACCACCCGGGTGGCGGTCCTCAGCCGCGAATCCTGCACGGACAAGCGGGCTGTGGGCCTTGGCGAGGTTGCCGGACTTCTCTCGCCGCCCGATGACTCCATCGAACGCGGGATTATAGTCGTCCCTTTCTCCAGTATCAAGCAGAAAAACAACACCGCGAGGGAAGTGGTCCCTCGCGGTGAAAGTAACCTGCAACAGTCGTCGAAAACCTTAGGCCGTGGCCGTTTTCGGCGCCGTATTACGCGGAGCCTTCACGAACTTGCCCGCCTTGATATAGCGCGCACACACGCGAATGGTCTTCACGCAGCCGTTTTCGTCCAAGACGCGAATCTTCTGCAGATTCGGCTTCCAGCGACGTTTCGTCAAACCGGTCACTTTCTGACCGATACCGCCCTGTCGCTTGGCCTTACCGCGCCGCACCACCTTGCGGCCAACCTGCGGCCGCTTTCCGCTGTACTCACAGACTCGAGCCATGAACCTTCTCCCCGCGCGCTGGGAACGCGCGCTCGTTTTGTGCTATGCTCCCGGTCAAAAGGGCTGCTGAAGGTAGCATACGGACGTCTGGAAAATCAAGAGAACCACGAGCAGGGAATTCCCCCCGCTCTTTACCTACCGGGAATGTGATGAACACGGTGCGTTACTGTCTGACGGGCATGCTTGCCCTGCTCCTGTTCCTTGCCGGGTGCGCCACGACGGGAAAAGGACGCGCCGTTTTGCTCAAAGGCGGCGGCGGACCTCTGGCCGAGGCCATTCTGACGGATTTGGCTCGCAACGACGACGCGATTCAGACCCTAAGCGCTTCGGGCGCGTTTATGGTTGAGGGGCCGGATTTTGGCGGTGTTGCGTCGTGCGCGCAGTCCCGTTTTGCATTTCGGCGTCCCGGCGACTGCGCTATCGACGGGCGTGCGCTGATGGGCCCCCGACTGCTCCGGCTCGTGCTAAAGGATGACACTCTGTTTATCGAAGCCGCACGGCAGGGCGGTTCTCAGGCGTACTCGGCGGACCGCGGAGTACCCGGCATCGCAGGGGGAAAGGTTACGCCGCGTCTGCTGATGCAACTGCTGTTCTTACCTGAACCGTGGGGAGAACTCTCTCCGGCGAACGTGCGTGCCACGGCGGTGGGAACGAAGAACGCCATTCTAGAGGTGCCGGTGGATCGATCACTCACGCGGCGATTCTTTGTGGAAGGCACGCCCTGGCGCGTTGCGCGGGCGGAATTAGTTAAGAACCGGGAAGTTGCCTTGTCCGTAGAACGCTCCGATTACCAAGGCGAAACATTTCTATTCCCCACGAAGATTGAAGTGGAGATTCCTGAGCATCAAACAAGAATGCGGTGTGTATTGGATGAGATCACAATCAATAGTCCCATCGAGTCCGCCATTTTCGCAACCGGAGAAACTAAGTAGCATGATGGATAGACTTTCGCTCCCGGGACTTTTCCCCGAAGAGATTGCAGAGGCCTTGAATCTCAAGCCTTACCAAGGCCGCCAGATTTTCCAGTGGCTACATCGGCGTCAGGTATTCACCTTTGAGGAAATGACCAATCTCTCAAAGGAGTTGCGTGCCCAACTCACGGAGAAATGTGAAGCGGCATTGCTTGAACCGGTAACCACGGTCGAGTCGCCCAAGGCTCCCGGCACGGCCAAGACCCTGTTCCGCCTGCGCGATGGGGAAACGGTCGAATCGGTCTGCATTACCGATCGGGAGCGCATCACCTTATGCCTGTCGAGTCAGGTGGGTTGCGCGGTGCAGTGTGCCTTCTGCGCGACCGGGCTGTCGGGCTTCTCGCGAAACCTCGAGGCAGGCGAGATCGCCGAGCAGGCATTGCGCCAACTGGCAGGGCTCGATCTCAAGGAGCGCCATCCCAACATCGTGTACATGGGAATGGGCGAACCTCTAAGAAACTACGATGCCGTCGTGAAGAGCGTCCGTCTATTGATGTCTCCCGACGGCCTCAACGTCGGCGCGCGCCGTATCACGATCTCTACAGCGGGCGAGGCAGACGGCATTCGAAAACTGGCCAACGAGAACTGGCAGGTCCGCCTGAGCGTGTCGCTTCACGCCGGCAATGACGACCTCCGCACGCGACTTGTTCCGCTCAATAAGCGATACCCGATCAGTAAGCTGATGGATGCCTTGCGTCACTACACTGCCGTAAGCGGGCGACAGATTACCTTTGAATGGACGTTGCTTGATGGCGTGAATGATCGGTCGCAAGATGCCCAGGAACTCGCCGCACTTGCCCAGCCCCTGCGGGCCGCTGTCAATCTAATTCCGTATAATCCCGTCGACGGGGCGGCATTCTCTGCGCCGCCGCCGCGCAAATGCGAACAGTTTCGCGAGCAACTCGAGCGGCTTGGGGTAAACGCCACGCTGCGTCGCGAACGTGGTCAGGATGTCGCCGCGGCGTGCGGGCAACTGCGGAGAAGAGCAGAGGGAGTCTAGGCGGCGCTACTGCTTGCCGCGATACCACTCGATCGTGCGAGCCAACCCCGCGGCAAATGGCACCACCACGCGGTATCCGAGGTCGGCGCGCGCACGCTGAATATCGGCGCACGAATCGTGTACATCGCCAACGCGAGGCGGAGCGAATTTCGGTTCGATGCGCGTGCCGAGCGCGTCGTTGATGCCTTCGATCAGATCAAGCAAGCTGTACGATTCGCCGCAGGCAATATTGTAGACCTGTCCCTTCGCGGCGATAGGCGCCGTCGCTGCAAGGATATTCCCTTCGACGTTATTGGCGACATAGGTGAAATCGCGAGACTGCGTGCCATCCCCGAAAATAGTGGGCCGATGGCCCTCGATCATCGCGCAGATAAACAAGGGAATCACCGCGCTGTACGGCGAATTCGGATCCTGCCGCGGACCGAAGACATTAAAATACCGCAGCGTGACCGTCTCAAAACCATAGCACTCTGAAAACGCACGCAGGTAATGCTCCGCGGCAAGTTTCGAGGCGGCGTACGGCGAGAGCGGATCGGGGCAGAGTCCTTCGTGCTTCAGATCCCCTTCCTGATTGCCGTAGGCCGAACTCGAACCGGCATACACAAGTCGCTTCACCCCTGCATCGCGCGCCGCAATGAGCAAGTTCATCGTTCCGGTGACGTTTGCCGTATGGTTTCCGAAGGGGTCCGCGACCGAACGCGGCACCGAAGGAATCGCGGCTTGATGCAGCACGTAATCGATTCCCTCTACCGCGCGTGCGCAGTCGGCGGGGTTGGTCAAGTCGCCCTCAAGGGTTTCGATCGACGATGCGAAATCGGCGAGATTTGCCCTCGCGCCCGTGGAAAAATTGTCGAATACGCGCACAGACTCGCCGCGCTGCACTAGGGTTTGTGCAAGGTGCGAGCCGATGAACCCCGCGCCGCCGGTGACAAGATAATGTGCCATCTTACGCCTTCACGATCTTCTCGCGCCCTTCGCTCACTTGGGCCGTGGCGTTGCGCGTGTCGACGACGAGTTTCGAGTGACGCACGATGAAATCAAAGTCGTAACTCGAGTGGTTGGTCGATACCAGGACACAGTCGTAGTGCCGCAGGTTCTCCGGCGTGAGTTCGACAGACTCCATCTGGAGGTCGTACTTCCGCATGCGCGGCACACGAGGGACATACGGGTCGCTGTAATCTACCTGGGCCCCGTGGCCAAGCAATAACTCGATGAGTTCATACGACGGCGATTCGCGCGTGTCGTCTACGTCTTTCTTATAGGCGAGTCCGAGCACAAGCACTCGCGAGCCATTGAGCGGCTTCTGGCGCTGGTTGAGTGCCTCCATCAGCCGGGAAATGACGTAATGCGGCATAGACGTGTTGATTTGGCCCGCCAGTTCGATGAAGCGCGCGGCGAAGCCAAACTCACGCGCTTTCCAACTGAGGTAGAACGGATCGATGGGAATGCAGTGTCCACCTAACCCCGGACCTGGGTAAAAGGGCATATATCCGAAGGGTTTTGTGGCTGCTGCGCCGACTACTTCCCACACGTCGATGCCCATGCGGTCGCACAGCATCTTCAACTCATTCACAAGGGCAATGTTCACGCTACGGAAGATATTCTCGAGAAGCTTGGTAAGTTCCGCCGTCTCTGGCGTGGAGACCTGGACGATACGCTCGAAAATGAGGCCGTAATACAGCGCGGCGAGTTCCGCGCAGCGGGGCGTAATGCCGCCCAGGACCTTCGGGATATTGCGGATGGTGTAGGACGGATTACCGGGATCCTCGCGTTCGGGCGAGAACGCAAGAAAATAGTCCTCACCGGCCCTAAGGCTCGTTGCGTCGAAAAGCGGCTGCAACACCTCGCGTGTGGTGCCGGGATAGGTCGTGCTTTCGAGGATGATTAACTGCCCCGGACGCAGCGTCGCCGCGATTTGTCGTCCGGTGGCTTCGATGTATTGCAGATCTGGCTCCATGTGCGCATCGAGCGGCGTGGGCACGCAGATGCTAATGCAATCTGCCTCGGCGAGGCGGGCGAAGTCGGTTGTAGCTTGAAAGCGTTCCGCCTGGACGGTCCGCGCGATCCACTCCGGCGCGAT
This sequence comes from Candidatus Hydrogenedentales bacterium, assembly GCA_041859045.1. Classification (GTDB taxonomy): domain Bacteria; phylum Hydrogenedentota; class Hydrogenedentia; order Hydrogenedentales; family SLHB01; genus JBHELB01. Next base: position 65,293 of record JBHELB010000067.1, read on the forward strand.
ATGTTTGATGTAACTCTCGCCGCGCGCGATCAGGGCTGTCTTCTCGGCATCGACGTCGAAACCGATGACTCGGCAACCGGCATCGCATAGGTGTTGCACGAGCGGCAGGCCCACATATCCCAGTCCGATGACGCCGCCCACGGCCTCGCGGCGCTCGATCTGCCCCCGAAGCGCTTCGAAGTGCTCTGCTGAACCGGTCATAGCGAGGGAAATCCCCCTTTCTAGTTCGCGTGGCGGCGTTATGTGCCGTGCGGAGCGGAGTGTAACACTGCACAAAAAGCCGGTCAACCGGAAGTTGGCGCGGCGCATCAAGAAAAGGTACAGTATCTCGCCGGAATCACGGTCCTTGACCGCGCGCACACTACGGAAAACGAGGAGAAGAAGACCCTATGGCGGAGCAGTTTATTTTCACGATGATCGGTCTCAATAAGTTCTATGGGCAGAAGCAGGTGCTCAAAGACATCTACCTGAGTTTCTTCCCTGGAGCCAAGATCGGCATCGTGGGCGAAAATGGTTCGGGCAAATCGACCGTGCTTAAGATCATGGCTGGGCTCGACGACAACTTCCAGGGGCAAGCGGCGCTGACGCGGGGATTTCGTGCGGGCATTGTGTTGCAGGACCCGATTTTGGATCCTTCGTTGACTGTGCGGCAGACGCTGGAAGGTGCATTCGCCGAGATCATGGGGCTGATGCGCGAGTACGAGGAGTTGACTGTCCGCATGGGCGAGGAACTGTCTGACGACGAGATGCAGGCGGCCTTGGATCGCATGGGGCTGTTGCAGGACAAGTTGGATGCTTGTGATGCTTGGAACCTTGATCAACGGCTGAATCAGGCCAGCGAGGCGCTGGTGCTTCCGGACGATGACCGTGTGGTGTCCTCGCTGAGCGGGGGCGAGAAACGGCGCGTGGCGCTGTGCAAGGCCCTGCTAGAACAGCCCGACCTGCTGCTGCTCGACGAGCCGACAAACCATCTTGACGCGGAAACCGTCGATTGGCTGGAAGTCCAACTGCGCGACTATCCCGGAACAGTGCTGATCGTCACGCACGACCGCTATTTCCTCGATAACGTAACAAAGTGGATCCTAGAACTCGAAGGGGGACACGGTATTCCTTGGGAAGGGAACTACTCTTCTTGGCTGGAACAGAAGCTGACTCGGATGGCTCAAGACGAAAAGAAGGATTCGCCCAGGAGCAAAATGTTGCGCCGCGAACTCGCGTGGATACGCATGAGCAACCAGGACCGGCGCGAGTTGGCGCGGCATCGCTTGGCTGAGTATGAGCAACTCGTCGCCCGCGAGGCTGCTGCCGCCAAGGAGGAGAGCGCCGTCATCCAGATCGCGCCAGGGCCGCCGCTCGGAGATCAAGTCATTGATGTAAAAGGGCTGTCAAAGGCGTTCGATAACAACCTGCTTTTTTCTGGGCTTGATTTCAGCGTGCCCAAAGGGGCGGTTATCGGCGTGGTGGGCCCGAATGGCACCGGTAAGTCGACGCTATTTCGGATGCTGGCGGGACTTGAGCAGCCCGACACCGGCTCAATAGAGATTGCGCCGTCGGTGAAGTTCGCCTATGTGGAGCAAGAGGCTCACATGGATCGAGATACACCTCTGCTCGAAGAAGTGGGCGAGGGCGCGCACGAGGTGCAGATCGGCAAGCGGACCGTCCCGGTACGTCAGTATCTGGCGCGGTTTGGTTTCCGTGGAGCCGACCAGCAAAAGGCGGTGCGTGAACTTTCCGGCGGCGAACGCAACCGGTTGCGTTTGGCTAAAGTGCTCAAGGTGGGTGGCAACGTCTTGCTGCTCGACGAACCCACGAACGATCTCGACGTAAACACCCTGCGCATGCTCGAAGAGGCGATTCAGGAATTCAGCGGCTGCGCGTTGGTGATTAGTCACGACCGGTTCTTCCTCGATCGCATTAGTACGCATCTGCTTGTCTTCGAGGGGGAAGGCCAGGTGCGTTGGTTCCAGGGTAATTATCGCGAATACGAGGAGTGGCGCATGAAGGAGCTTGGCACGCGCCTCTTCGAAAACCGTCGTCACCGCTACCGCAAGGTAGTGAAAGGCTAGCGCATGGTCAAGAGAGCCTGGGAGAATATCGGACTAAGGTCCAAGTTTCTGACGCAGGCTTTCCTGGTCTACGCGGCAACCGGTCTTTTGGCGCTGGCGGCGTTGTGGAGCATTAGTAACGACCAGACGCAGCGGGTTGGCGTAGCCTATGCCAGCAAGTACGCCCTTGCCAGTGCGACAATTCTCCGCGATGCCCTGGAACGCGAAACGGTGTTGGCGCGTTTGATGGCGGGGTCGCCGATCATTCGCGATTGGGTCGAACACGAGGACGACGAGATCGAACGCGCCAAAGCGTTTGAAGAGTTGGCGCGGTATCAAGGGCAATTTGCCGACAAAACCTGGTTTTTGGTAGTGCATTCCAGTTTGCGCTACTACTTCGACGATCCTAAGAACCCCTATGGCCCTACGCGCATGGCGTATACCCTTGATCCCCAAAAAGAACAGGATAAGTGGTATTTCGCGTCAGTTGAAAAAGTGTCGGACTATGCGCTTAATGTAAACTACGACAGCGTGCTCGGAGTGCATAAAGTTTGGGTCAACGTGATCTTGCGCGCGCCCGACGGACGCCCGCTAGGAATGATTGGGACGGGGCTGGACCTGTCGAAGTTTCTGCACTTGATGGTGGACACGACCGAGCCCGGCGCCGAGACGATCATCCTCGACCGGCAGATGGCTATTCAGGCGTGCCGAGAACGCGCGTTGATCGACCTCCAGAGCGTCGCGAAACCGATCGAGGCGCAGTCGAAAGTGGATCGCCTCCTCGACGTGCCGGAAGAGGCCAAGACCATCGCGAAAGCCATCCACAGTGTGGCGCAGGGAAGCTATGCGGAAACATTTCCTCTACACATGAACGGTAAGCGCCGTTTGGCTGCGGTGGCAGGACTTTCCAGCTTGGATTGGTACGTCTTGTCGGCGTTGGATCTCGATCAAGTGATTGGCCGGCAGTTTTTCGGACCTCCTGTGCTGCTGGGGATTGGCTTGACGCTGCTCTTGTTTGCATTGATGGAGCGCACGGTGACGCGCATGGTGCTGCGTCCTATTGCCGCCGTTACCGAGGCTGCGGAGCGAATTTCTGAAGGCGATTATGACGTGGAACTTCCAGCCGACCGCCGCGACGAGGTGGGCGTGCTAGCGCGAACATTCCTGGAAATGAAAGACAAGATTCGGGAGAACACTGAGCAACTGGAGCATCGCGTTGCTCGACGGACGTGTCAACTCAACGACGCCAACATCCAGTTGACGGAGAATATGAAAAAGCTTGAGGAAGCACTGGCCAATGTCCGTAAACTCGAGGGCATCTTGCCCATATGCGCGTTTTGCAAGAAGATTCGGGATGATGCCGGGTACTGGACGCAGGTCGAGGAATACGTGGAGAAGCACTCGTCTGCGGCGTTTACGCACGGGATCTGTCCAGAGTGCGCCAAGAGCAATTATCCTGAACTCTCTTTGCCGGATGAAAGTGAGAGCTAATCAATGCGGACGCGGTGTGCATGGGCGCAAGGTGAACTCGATGTTCTGTACCACGACGAGGAGTGGGGCGTCCCTGTTCACGATGACCGTCTACTCTTCGAATTTCTAATTCTGGAGGGCGCGCAGGCGGGGCTCAGTTGGTCGACGATACTCAAGAAACGCGAGGCCTACCGCAAGGCTTTCGCAAACTTCGAGCCTTCGAAAGTGGCACGATTTACCGAGGCACGAATCACGCAACTCTTGCAGAATCCTGGAATCGTGCGCAACCGCCTGAAAGTCAACGCGGCCGTCACCAACGCACAAGCCTTTCTTGCGGTGCAGAAGGAATTCGGCTCTTTTGATGCGTATATTTGGCGCTTTGTGGAAGGCAAGCCGATTCAAAACCGCTGGACCTCGCTTTCGCAAATTCCAGCGAAAACACCCGTTTCTGACCTGATGAGCAAGGACCTGAAACGGCGTGGCTTTACGTTTGTGGGCTCAACGATATGCTATGCTTTCATGCAAGCGGTGGGAATGGTCAACGACCATACGGCCGATTGTTTTCGATATGAGGCGTTGCGCGGAAAGACGGGTTAAGCCGCCGTGGTTGGCGGGGGGAAGGAGAACTAAACCATGTTGGGAACAACACTTTGTGTCATGTACTGCGCCTTGGCGGCGTCAGGGCCAGCGGACGGCGCCTGGCTTTCGCGTTCGGACTACGGTCGACTTCAGGTAGTAGTCTCTGCGAATCCATCCGCATTGGAAAAAAAGGCCGCCGCGGAATTCGTCAAGAACTGGAAAATGGTTACCGGTCACGAAATCGCGACCGTGACGGGCAACGCCAGTGGTCCTGCCGTGTACATAGGAATGAGCACGCTCCCCAGCGAGATTCGTGCGCGCCTGGACAAAGAGACGTTGGGCTATGACGCGGTGCGTCTGCTTACGTTTGGTCAGGGCGATGCGCGCGGCCTCGCGCTGGTGGGCGGCGCGCCGCGCGGCGGACTGTACTCGGTCTACCAATTTTTCGAGGACTACCTCGGGGTGCGGTACGTTGCGCCCGACTACACGTATGTGCCGCCGGCGCCGGAAAATCTGCCCGTGATCGACTTCAGCTACGCGCCCGTGTTTCAGCGACGCGCGACGCAGATGCCACTCGGGGCGGACGAGGACGTGTATCGCGTAACCACCGGTCCGAAGTTCGGAATGTACGGCCATAATCTCTACGACTTGGTTCCGCCGGAGAAGTACTTCGCGACGCACCCCGAACATTTTAGCGAGATCGACGGCGTGCGTATTGCACCGACGGATTTCGACTGGCATGACCTGAAAGCGCGCGAAGGGAAGGGGACACGACTCGGGCAATTGTGCATGAGCAATCCGGAAGTGGCCCGGCTTATTGCCGACGAACTCGGACGCCGTATCGAGAAGCGCCCCGACGCGACGGTCTGGAGCGTGAATCAGATGGACTGGGCAAACTATTGCCAGTGCCCCAACTGCAAGGCCCTCGATGAGCAAGAAGGCACCCCGATGGGCTCTTACCTTACGGGCATTAACCGCATCGCCGATATCCTGGCGAAAGAGCACCCCGGCTATCTGATTCACACCTATGCCTATGCCTATACGCGCAAGCCCGTGAAGCATATCAAGCCGCGGCCCAACGTGATTGTTGAACTCTGCACAATCGAATGCAGTTTTGTGCGCCCGTTGACGGATAAATCCTCCTCAACGAACGCAGAGTTCATAAAAGATTTCCGGGCGTGGCGCAAGCTTGCAACGAATCTCTACGTCTACAACTATCCGTGGAACTACACGCGCTATCAGCGTCCCCATCCGAACTTCCGGGTCATCGGACCGAACATTCGTCTTTTTGCGGACATGAAGGCGATGGGCGTGCATGAGCAAGGCCCTGGCGTTCATCCCCTGCAGTACTCCACGGAATTCGGTGGGCTGCGCACCTACATGATTGCCAAGTTGTTGTGGAATCCCTACGCCGATGCCCAGGCCATCATGGATGAATATATTAACCTCTACTACCAAGAGGCCGCGCCGTATATCAAAGAGTACATCGCGCTTCTCGAGAAAACCCTCGACGCCAGCGGCTATCCGATGAGCTGTTTTGACCCGGGTAACTGGATCGACGCCAAGATGGTGGCTGAGGCCCGCCGAATCTTCGCTGAGGCTCGTGCCGCCGCGAAGAGCGATGAGGTCCGGAAGCGGTTGGACGTGGCAAATATCTCGGTGGAACTTGCCGCACTCGAGTGCAAACCCGACATCACGATCGAGAATAACGTGATTTCCATGACCCGCCCGCCCAGCCTCACCATCGACGAGTACTTTAACTTGATCGAAAGCTATGGCGTGAAGATGTCCGGTGAAAATGTTCCCAACACCGAGGCTGTGAAAGCCTTTCACTGGGGAACACTTCCACGTAAACAGCAGTCAAAGATGATTGTGACGGAAAACGACTCCTCGCTGCTTTGGACCGCCCCGGATTTTGCTGGCGGCGTCATTCGTTGGCAGGACAAGACCACGGGACGCGAGTGGTTCAACGGCTTTGTGGACGTTGGCCTGGGCGCGGGAAGCTATCAGGACTGGACAAGCACCCCGTATGTCAATGAAGGGCCGGTGGCAGACACATACGAGGTCGTGGCGCAAGGGCCCGGAACCCTTACACTCGCCGCCAGCCGCCGAGATGGGTTGCGCGTGGAGCGCAAAATGGAGCTGGTCGATGGAGAGAACGCGCTCCGAATCACGCTGACCATGACGAATCCAACCAACGAGCCGTTGATTCCAAACGTCAAGTGCCATCCCGAGTTTAATCTGCAGGGGGTGAAGGCGCCGTTTATTTACGCGCGTCAGGGCGAGACGTGGACAGAACTGAACGATGACCGCGAACGGAGAATGGAAGCGATTGGCGAGGTGCTGCCCAACCAAGGCCGGGATCGACTGGCGGCTTGGCTGCCCAAAACGCGCGCAACGATGGCGTGCTCGTTTGATCCCGTGAAGACGGAGGGAATCCTGTGGTTCTATAACCTCGCGCCGGACCGCAAGCATTTCAACCTTGAGGTTTGGCCGAAGACGGATCCGTTAAAGCCCGGACAGTCCATCTCTCAGACGGTGACTTACTACACGGCAAAGAAGAAGCCGCCGCTGAAGTAATCTGTTTGGAGTGACTGTGTACTCGCGGCCACCGCGAGTACGCAGTCACCTTTGTTCCTCAGAAAAGCGAGGAGGCAAGTAATGCGCGTCTGTGCAGCCATGGGAATGCTTTCAATTTTGTTTTGCGGAATGGGGGCATGGGCTAAGCCCCCTGTGCCGCCCGAACACATTACTTCTCCCGACTATTCTGTAATTGACGACGCATTCATGTTCGGTTTTGAACGCAATCGAGTCACGGATACCGTAGGCGGACGCGAATATCCCATACTGGCCATTCAGAGTGTAAACGAAGGAAAGCGCGCCGAGGATCTTTCCCCGAATCGATTCTTTTCGTGCTGGACGCGCGACGTATATTGGGGATTTCTGGGGTATACCCAAGCATCGGAAAGAGAAGCGCTCGCACGCCTGGGGAACAGCATCGATCTCTTCCTCATCGCAAAGACCAATAACATTGCCGACGGCACGAATAAGGTGTGGCCACTGAACGATGGCCGCAGCTATATCCCACAGGCTATCTTGCCGCGCGCAACCACGGCGAAGGACTTCTATCCCTTCAATTCCGAGTCCCAGGCGCACTTTGTGCTCCTTGTCCATCTCTACTGGCGCATGACCGGCGACTTAGAGGCTGCGCGGCACTACTGGCAAGAAACGCGATACGTCCTCGAAACCATCGAGCGCATGGACTCGAACGGCAATGCGCTTCCCGATCAGTGTTGGGGAAGTTACGACTACCAAGGCATCGGTCTCGATATGGAAGAGCCGCTTCTGTGCGCTACGGTGGCGGGGGCATATCATGCTGCGGCGGAATTGGCTGCGGCGTTTGGCGACGACGCATTGGCCGCTCGCTATAACGCGCTTGCCGAAAAGGTCAGAACCGCTATGAATGTGCCCACAGAGCAAGGGGGGCTTTGGAAAACGCTCCCCAACGGCGGCGGCTACTACGTCAATCGACGGCATATCGGCGCGAAGACCGCTAGTATCGACGAACGTTTCATTCCATATGAAAACCTGGTGCCTATTTACTTTGGCATGGCAAGTCCTGAACAAACCCAAGCCGTCTTCGCACACCTGGATGCCCATTTTAACGACTATTATTTGTTCAAACACGGGCCGATGTATACCGCGCCAATCGCTGAGCGAAAGCCAGAGACGGTTCACGACTGTTCGACCACGCCGTGGCTCGGATTCCTGGATGTTTACTTGCGTTGCAGGACCGGGGCGGGCGATCTGCGCAATCGTACTCGTATCTGGCAACTGCTTCTGGCGCACGCCTACGACATTGCAGACGCTCCCTTCACGGAGGGGTTGGGCATATTCGGCACGCTAACGGGGGGCGCTGGGCGCCTATGGGACAATGGCAACTTCTTTCATACCTTGGTCTGCGGTGTGTACGGTCTTGAAAAGTTTTCGGCCGGTATTCGGGTAGGTGCCCCCGGGAAGATGTTGGATGCGCCGCGCTCCTGTCTCAACGGGATGCAGTGGCGCGATGCGGTCTACGACTTCCGCTGGGAAGGCAAAGGCACGCGTGTTCAACGGGTACGCCTGGATGGCCGCACGGTGCGCCCCGGAGATACCGGCATCGTGCTAAACAAACCTCGTGGATACCACCGGGTTGTGATCGAACTCGTCGATTAGGGAAAGAGTGATTTTTCATGTTTTCCGAGGACAGAATCTTCACTTCAGTTCAGATGCAGTACCTGCGGCCTTCAGAGCTAGAGGTTCGGGCCGTTTCCTGTCCAGTGGTGTACGTGCCCTTCGGCCTGATCGAGTGGCACGGCCTCCACTTGCCGCTTGGCAACGACGCGCTGAAGGCACATGCCGTTTGCTGCCATGCCGCCGTTCAACATGGCGGCGTGGTTTATCCTCCAATCTATTTTCATTCCGATTTCGACCGGTCTCACCTTGTCCCCCTTCTCCGCGAGCTGTTCGGCAAACTAAGAGATACCGGTTTTCGTGTCATCCTCGGCGTCTCGGGGCATAACGTGGAATCGCAGATGCAGATGGTGGATGAGGCGCTCGCGCCTATCGTCGCCGACGGTACGGTCGCCGGTATGGGGCTTTGGGAAATGTCGCTGAGCCGGAGCGAAGAATCGGATTCGGATCATGCCGCGAAGTGGGAAACCTCCAACATGATGTTTCTCTACCCGGAATTGGTTGATATGACGGCGCTTGGCTCGGGAGAACTCAATCTGGACATGAAACCTCCTTCGGGTATTGGTGGGCTCGACCCACGCTCTCATGCGTCTGCCGCCGTGGGAAAGCGGAATATCGCACTCTGTGCCGATGCCTTGGGGCGAAAGGCCCGAGAACTCCTTGCAGCGCTTCCCAAATCCGAGCAGCACTTCCGGATGGGGGCGATCACATGCGACCGCTGGTTTGGCATATAGGCGAAGTTAGGGAATTTTTTCGTCGATATTCCAGTTCCGCACACGTGTTTTCCCGGCCCAAATACGGTTCTCCCCGGAGGCGTATCCGGGTTTTCCCTCGATTGACAAGCCTTCTGAACATGGGGTAGAGTCGCACAGCGCCGCTTGACATTAGCCGAGCAGTTGGAGCTAGGGCGTGCGTAATCTAAATTCCTAAAGGAAGAGCGAAGCGTCAAAGCCTTTACCCGAATGGGGTGGGCATTGGACCGCCGGTGCCTCAGGGACTTTCCCGAACCTGCCGGCAGTAGATTTGATTAGACCGATTAGCCTTACGGGAGGTCCTCGATGGATCCAGCTGCAGTGGAAGCCCCGGTGTATTGGCCGTTGGGCGTCTATTTTGGGGCGGTGATGTGCGTAGTCTGCGGCATGTTGGGATTTTCCTATCTTCTGGGCCAACGTCACCGCGGTATTAGCAACGACCCCTATGAGTCGGGCATTGTCTCCACCGGCAGCGCCCGGGTTCGATTCTCCGCCGATTTCTACCTCATCGCGATCTTTTTCGTCATTTTCGATCTGGAATCTGTTTTCGTCTTCGCCTGGGCCACAGCCGCACGCGAGTTGGGTTGGGCCGGGTATATCCACATTTGCGTGTTCATCGGAATACTGTTGGCTTCCATGGCGTATTTGTGGCGTCAACGCGCTCTTGATTCTTAAATCGTCTGTTGCCAAAGAACTGGACCGAGTAGCGAGCAATGAAGCACTGGTTTAATAGTCCCGACGTGGATCCCGCGCTTACGGGCGACGCCGATAGTGGCATCTATCGCAATTTCCTGTTCGCGCGGCTGCAAGATCTGATTGCCTGGGGCAGGAAGAATTCCGTTTGGCCCTTCAATTTCGGTCTTTCGTGCTGTTTTGTCGAAATGGCCACGAGTTTAACGAGCAAATTTGACCTCGCCCGTTTCGGCTCAGAGGTGATCCGAGGCACCCCGCGCGAGGCGGACGTGATGGTGGTGGCGGGTACGCCCTTCATTAAGACCGCTCCCGTGATCAAGCGCCTCTACGGCCAAATGATGGAACCGCGCTGGGTAATTTCGATGGGATCCTGCGCGAATTCCGGCGGCATGTACGATATCTACAGCGTCGTGCAAGGCGTCGATAAAATTCTCCCCGTGGATGTCTACGTGCCCGGGTGCCCGCCGCGTCCCGAGGCGTTCATGCAGGGGCTAATGCTGTTGCAGGACATGATCGGCAAAGAACGGCGTCCGTTGAGCTGGGTGGTCGGCCCGCAGGGCGTCGTTAAGCCCGCCCCGGTGTCCCAGCGCGACTTGAAGCGTGCCGAGCGGCAGAAGGCGACGGAATTCCGCTCGCCGGACGAGGTGTGACGGCGTGAGCAATACGGTCCCCAGTACACAGGACGGCATCGTCGACACATTACGCGCCCGTTTTGGCGAGGCCGTGCTTTGTGAACAGACGACCTGCGATTCTTTTCCGACGGTGTGGATCGATTCTGTCAAGGCGAAGGACATCCTGCGTTTCCTAAAGACAGAAGTCCAGAAGCCCTTTCCGCTGCTCTACGATTTGACTGCGGTGGACGAGCGCGTTCGGACCGATCGCGCCACGCGCCCTAACTCGGACTTTACCGTCGTCTATCATCTGCTCTCCTTCGAGCGAAACGAGGATATCCGGCTCAAAGTGCCGCTGACCGGCGAATATCCCTCGATCGAGACAATTTCCGACGTCTGGCCTAATGCTAACTGGTACGAACGCGAAGCCTGGGACATGTTCGGCGTGACGTTCAATGGTCATCCGCATCTTCGTCGTATCCTCATGCCCCCTACGTGGAAAGGCCATCCGCTCCGCAAGGAGCATCCCGCGCGCGCAACCGAACTCGAGCCCTTCGATCTGCCCGACGCGAAACTAGAAGCAGAACAGGAGGCGCTGAAGTTTCGCCCAGAGGATTGGGGACTCGCTCGCGGCACCGGCGATAAAGACTACATGTTTCTGAATCTGGGGCCGCACCATCCCGGCACCCACGGACTACTGCGTATCATTCTCCAGTTGCAGGGCGAGATTATTGTCGACGCCGTGCCCGACATCGGGTATCACCACCGCGGCGCGGAGAAGATGGCCGAGCGCCAGACGTGGCACACGTTTATTCCGTATACCGACCGTATCGACTACGTCGCGGGCGTGCTCAATAACTTGGCATACCTGCTCGGGGTCGAACAACTCGCCGGTATCAAAGTGCCCCCTCGTGCGCAAGTGATACGTGTCATGATGTCGGAACTATTCCGCATCATCAGCCACCTTGTGTGGTACGGCACGTTTGCGCAAGACCTCGGCGCGATGTCGCCGGTGTTTTTCATGTTCAATGACCGCGAGCGTGCCCTCGAAATCGTTGAAGCGATCTGCGGCGGACGAATGCATCCGAGTTGGTTCCGAATTGGCGGCGTGGCCCACGACCTTCCAAAAGGGTGGGACCGCATCATGCGCGGCTTCCTCGATTACATGCCTAAACGCTTGAACGATTACGACAAGGCGTTGATGGCTAACCGGATCTTCCTCAATCGCATCAAAGGTGTGGGTAAGTACACCCTCAAAGACGCGATGGAGTGGGGGGTGACAGGGCCCGGGCTGCGCGCCTGCGGTTTCGAGTGGGACTTCCGAAAGAAGCGACCCTACTCCGGTTACGACCAGTTCGAGTTCGACGTGCCGATTGCCCACAACGGCGATTGCCACGACCGCGCGATCGTGCATATCGAGGAAATGCGGCAGAGTCTGCGTATTATCGAGCAATGCGTGAAGAATATGCCCGAGGGCCCGTACAAGGCGGATCACCCGCTGACCACGCCCCCGATCAAGCCGAACACGCTGCAAGACATCGAGACATTGATCAATCACTTCCTGGGCGTGAGTTGGGGGCCGGTGATTCCCCCAGGCGAGGCGTTCTCCGGGATCGAAAACGCGAAGGGTGCAAATGGATACTATCTCATTAGCGACGGGAACACGATGTCGTACCGCACGCGTATCCGCACTCCGTCGTTCACTCATCTGCAGATGATCCCCGCCATTAGCCGGGGTGTGTTGATTTCGGATTTGCTGGCGATTCTGGGCAGTATCGACTACGTCTTGGCCGATGTGGACCGATAGACAGGGCGAACGGATGTTACCTGAGCACATTAAAGAGGAAATTCTCGAAGAGGCCGCGCGCTACGAACGCAAGAGCGCGGTCTGTATCGACGCGCTGAAAATCGTCCAGGAACATCGCGGATGGATTAGCGACGAGAGCATCGCCGAGATTGGCGAGGTGCTCGACATGACGCCCGCTGAGGTGGACAGCGTCGCGACGTTCTATAACCTAATTCACCGTCGGCCAGTCGGTCGTCACGTAATTCGCGTTTGCTCGAGCGTGAGCTGCTGGGTAATGGGAGTCGACGGCGTACTCGATCGCTTGCAGAAGTTATTGGGCATCAAGGCGGGGGAGACGACCGCCGATGGCCGCTTCACCATCGTGTTGAACCAATGCCTGGGCACGTGCGATCACGCGCCCGCGCTCATGATTGACGAAGAACTGCATCGCGACGTGGACCCCGCCGGTCTCGAGGCGTTGCTGGAGACTTACAAGTGATGGGCTGCAATCAAGGGCAGCAGGAGTCTTGCCGTGAGTGAGCGGCCGTTAACACATCGAATTCCGTCGGACGGCGAAGGCGTCGGCCTGCGCGACTACGAGCGAGGCGACGGCTATCAGGCCTTGCGCAAGGTGCTTAAGGAGATGAGCCCCGCCGATGCCCTTGGCGCAGTGAAGGCCTCGAATTTGCGCGGGCGCGGCGGTGCGGGATTCCCGACGGGCGTGAAGTGGAGCTTCGTGCCGATGGGCGAGAAGGCGATCCACCCCAAGTATCTCGTCGTGAACGGCGATGAAATGGAGCCGGGGACCTTCAAGGACCGCGTGCTGCTCGAGGGCGACCCGCACAGCCTTATCGAGGGCGTGATTCTTGCCTCGTATGCAATCGAGGCTGATATCGCGTACATCTTTTTGCGCGGGGAGTACTACCTAGCCAAAGCCCGTGTCGCCAAGGCGATTGCCGAAGCGTATGAGGCGGGGTACTTGGGCAAGAATATCCTGGGCTCAGGGTACAGTCTTGAACTGCACCTACACATGAGCGCGGGACGTTATATTTGCGGTGAAGAAACGGCGCTCATCAACTCGCTCGAAGGGCGTCGTGCGAACCCTCGCAATAAGCCGCCGTTCCCGCAGGTTTCGGGGTTGTTTGGCAAGCCGACCATCGTGAACAACGTTGAGACGCTCTGCAATGTCCCGCACATTCTGCTGCACGGCGCGGAGTGGTTTAAGGGACTGAGCCGCACCCCGAACGGCGGCACCAAGATGTTTGGCATCAGCGGCAAGGCCAAGCGGCCCGGCTGTTGGGAGTTGCCGCTGGGGATTACCGTGCGGGAGCTCATTGAGGAGTACGGCGGGGGCATGCGCGATGGGCTTACCCTTCGCGGTCTGATCCCCGGCGGCGCGTCGACCGACTTTCTCGTGCCGGAACATTTCGATATGCAGATGGATTTCGACACCCTGACGCCTGCCGGCACCCGCCTCGGCACGGGGACGATGATTCTGCTCGATGATAAGACCTGCCCTGTTGGCATGGTGCATAACCTGATTCGCTTCTTCGCGCACGAATCCTGCGGCTGGTGCACGCCGTGCCGCGACGGCTTGCCGTGGATTGAGAAGACGCTTGCCGCGATTGAGTTTGGAGAAGGTCGGCTCGAAGATCTGGACATGCTGCAAGAGCATGTGGGATTGCTGGGGCCGGGAATGACATTCTGTGCTTTGGCGCCGGGGGCAATGGCTCCTCTGGGCAGTGGGCTAAAGTACTTCCGTGAGGACTTCGAGCGGCACATCCGCGAAAAACGGTGCCCCTGGAGATAGTGGATGGCCACGTTATACATCGACAATCAGCCGTATGAAGTGAAGGAAGGCAACAACCTCCTCGATGAGTGCCTCACCCTCGGCTTCAACGTGCCCTTTTTCTGCTGGCATCCCGCGCTCGGCTCGGTAGGCGCCTGCCGCCTGTGCGCCGTGAAGCAGTTCAAGGACGAGGCCGATACCCGTGGACGCATCGTCATGTCCTGCATGACGCCCGTGACGGACGGTATGCGTATCTCGATCGAGGATGCTGAGGTCCGGCGTTTTCGTGCGAAGGTCGTCGAATGGCTGATGACCAATCATCCCCACGACTGCCCCGTCTGCGATGAAGGCGGCGAGTGTCATCTTCAAGACATGACCGTCATGACGGGGCATACGTATCGGGACTACCGGTTCACCAAGCGGACGTACGTCAACCAGGATCTGGGACCGTTCATCAATCACGAAATGAACCGCTGCATTCAGTGCTACCGCTGCGTGCGCTACTATGCCGACTACGCGGGCGGGCGCGACCTTGTTCCGCTTGCTTCGCACAATCATGTTTATTTTGGCCGCCATCAAGACGGGGCGCTCGAGAGCGAATTCGCGGGAAACCTTGTGGAAGTCTGCCCGACGGGCGTGTTCACGGACAAGACCGCCAAAATGCATTACTCGCGTCGCTGGGATCTGCAGACGGCTCCCTCGATCTGCGTGCACTGCGGCGTCGGATGTAACACGAGCCCTGGTGAACGCTATCTTTCGCTGCGCCGCATTCGAAACCGCTATAACGGCGAAGTGAATGGCTATTTCCTCTGTGATCGCGGACGTTTCGGTTACGAGTTCGTGAACAGCGACAACCGTATTCACGTCGGTTCGCGACGCGACGGCGAACAATGGACGGCCCTGTCCGCCGACGAGACGCTGGCCTGGGTGGGCGCACGTCTGAAAGAGGCCAAAGGAGTAGTGGGCATTGGTTCGCCGCGCGCCTCGCTCGAATCGAACTTCGCGTTGCGCACGCTTGTGGGCGCAGAGCGCTTCTCGCAGGGGCTGAACAAACACGAACTGAGCTTGCTGAACGCGATTATGCGCGCGCTGCAGGACGGTCCCGCGCGGACGCCTTCGTTACAGGATCTGGGAGAGGCCGACGCGGCTCTTGTTCTGGGCGAGGACGTCACCAATACCGCACCCATGATGGCGTTGCGCCTTCGACAAGCCGCGCGTAACGCTCCGGCGAAGAAGGCCGGCGCGATGGGAATTCCCGATTGGAATGACGCGGCGGTCCGCACCTTGTTGCAGGGCGCGAAGGGACCGATCTATATCGCGGCGACGTGCGATACTCGTCTCGACGATATTGCGACTGAGCGTTACATCCAGGAGCCCGATGAACTCGCGCGTCTGGGATTTGCCGTGGCGCATGCGATTGATTCCGCTGCTCCAAAGCCCGTCGGGTTGTCCTCGGACGCCGAAGCGTTGGCGGGACGGATTGCGCAGGCCTTACTGGAGGCGGCCCAGCCCGTGGTGGTTTCTGGAACATCGTGCGGGAGCGAAGCGGTGATTCAGGCCGCAGCCCAAGTGGCCTGGGCGTTGTGCCGTAAGGGCAAGCCCGCCGCGTTGGCGTATGCCGTTCAGGAGTGCAATACGCTCGGCGCGGCTTTGATCGGTGGCGCAGCGCTTGAGGAGGCAGTCGATGCCGTGACGCGCGGCGAGGCCGACACGGTGGTCGTCGTTGAGAATGATCTATACCGCCGTTTGCCAAAAGCGCGCGTCGATGCTCTTTTCTCCGCGGCAAAATGCGTGATCGCACTCGATCATAATATGACGCCCACTGTCGCCCAAGCCCATGCGTTGCTTCCCGCGGCTACCTTTGCCGAGAGTGACGGCATTTTTGTGAACAACGAAGGACGCGCTCAGCGCTTTGTGCAGGTGTATGCGCCTCGCGATGACACGGCCGATTCCTGGCGCTGGTTACGCCGGATGCGGGATGCCGCCGGGTGGGGCGCGCGGGGTGCGTGGAGTTCGTTGGATGACATCATCGCCCTGATCGCGGCGGAGGTTCCGGGTCTTTCAAAACTCCCGACACTTGTGCCGCCTGCGGACACGCGGATCGTTGGGCAGAAGATTGCCCGTCAACCGCATCGTTACAGCGGACGCACGGCCATGTGGGCGAATATCGACGTCAGCGAAAAACAGATTCCCCAAGACCCCGACTCGCCGCTCTCGTTCTCGATGGAAGGCTATCGAGGACGCCGCGTTCCGACTTCGTTACGGCCAGCCTACTGGGCGCCGGGGTGGAATTCGCCGCTGGCGATTAACAAATTCCAAGAAGAGATCGGCGGTTCCCTGAAGGGCGGCGATCCAGGACTGCGTGTGTTCGAGCCACGGGAAGGCGCAGCGGCGTATGCCCTTGCGTCTGCGCCCTCCGCGTCACGCGCGGGCGAGTGCTTGGTTGTTCCACTGCATCATATCTATGGATCGGATGAAATGAGCGCATTGTCGCCCCCAGTGGCAAGCCGCGCTCCCGAGCCCTACATCGCATTGTCACCCAAAGACGCTCATACATTGGGCGTCGCGGACGGCGGCTGCGTCGAGCTTCGCCTCGCGGACGCGATGCTCCAATTCCCCGCGCAGATCCGCGCAGCGTTACCCGCCGGAGTCGTTGGCGTTCCTGCGGGACTTCGTGGTGTGGCCTATGCTGCGCTTCCGGCGTGTGGCAGCATTCGCAAGGGAGGCCAATCCTCATGATGGACATCGTGCGTCACTTGGCCATCGCTTTCGGGGTGCTCGGCGTAAGCTTGGGGCTTGCGGGTATCCTCGTGATGGTCGAACGACGGCTCCTTGCTCTCTGGCAGGACCGCTACGGCCCCAATCGCGTGGGGCCGTTTGGCCTCTTTCAGTTGCCCGCAGACGGAATCAAGATGTTTTTCAAGGAAGACTGGATACCGCCGTTCGCGGACAAACCGGTGTTTGTGATTGCGCCAATGGTAATCATGATCACCGTCCTTATGAGCTTTGCCGTAATTCCCTATGCGCCGGGCCTGGTGGTCGCGGACCTCAATGTGGGCCTGTTGTTCCTCATCGCGATGTCTTCGCTGGGCGTTTACAGCGTGGCGCTGGCCGGTTGGGCGTCGAACAGTAAATATGCGCTGTTGGGCGGCCTGCGCGCCTCGGCCCAGATGCTCAGCTATGAAGTCTTCATAGGCCTGTCTCTAATGGGCGTCGTGCTTATGGCGGGTTCTTTCAACCTAACGAAGATCGTCGAAGCGCAGAGTTCCATGTGGTTTTGCATTCCGCAAATTCTCGGTCTGTTCGTTTTCTCTGTGGCGGGGATCGCCGAGACTCACCGCATTCCTTTCGACATGCCTGAGGCCGAAAGCGAACTCGGCGCGGGGTTCCATTCCGAGTATTCGGGCATGAAATTCGGGATGTTCTTCGTCGGCGAATACATGCATATCGCGCTCGTCTCCGCGCTCATCGTCACGCTCTACTTCGGCGGTTGGCACGGCCCCTTCTTGCCGCCGATCGTCTGGTTTGGACTCAAGACCGCCGTGTTTGTGGCGGGGTTTATTCTTATCCGCGCGGCGCTGCCGCGCATGCGCTGGGATCAACTGATGGCCTTCGGGTGGAAGGTTATGTTGCCAATATCCTTGATCAACTTGCTGGCGACCGGCGCGTACGTGCTGGCCACCGGCAGGTAAATGGAACAGAACGATGCTGAGCCTGTTTAGAAGCATGTGGATGGTCTTCCTGCACGCGTTCGAGAAGCGGATCACGGTGCAGTATCCCGACGAGAAGCCCTATCTGGCGCCGCGCTGGCGTGGGCGAATCGTTCTCACCCGTGACCCGGACGGCAAAGAACGCTGTGTGGCGTGTTACTTGTGTTCGGTCGCGTGTCCGGTGGGATGCATCGCATTGCAGGCCACCGAAGACGAGACGGGCCGACGCTATCCGGAGTTCTTCCGCATTAATTTCTCGCGCTGCATTTTCTGCGGGTACTGTGAGGAGGCCTGTCCCACGACGGCCATTCAGCTTACGCCCGACTTCGAGATGTGCGAATACTCGCGCCAGAATTTGGTGTATGAAAAGGAAGACTTGTTAATCAGCGGGACGGGCAAGTATCCCGGCTACAATTTCTATAGCGTGGCCGGACTGGCCATAGGGGGCAAAGGAAAAGGCGAAGCGCAGAATGAGACCCCCCCGGTCGATGTGCGCGGCCTCGACCTGTAACGGGGAGTCCAAGAGGGCGGTTTCTACGCATGAATATCGTGTTCTACATATCCTCAGCGATTGCGGTGCTCGCGGCCATCATGGTCGTTACCCGCACAAGCGCCGTGCATGCGCTGCTGTACTTGGTCGTATCCATGCTCGCGATTTCGCTGGTGTTTTTCGTCCTCGGCGCACCCCTTATCGCCGCGCTCGAGGTGGTCGTCTATGCCGGAGCCATCATGGTGTTGTTTGTGTTTGTCGTAATGCTCTTGAATCTTGGCAGCCAAGCCACCGAGCAAGAGCGTCTTTGGCTTCAACCTCGCGTCTGGCGCGGCCCCTCATTTTTGGCCGCGTTGTTGCTGATACTGTTAGGGTATGCACTGCGCGAGACCCACACCGTTATCCCTTCGGTACCTATGCTCGAGCCCGCTGCGATTGGTCAGTCCCTTTTTGGACCATACATGCTTGCGGTGGAACTGGCCTCAATCCTCCTATTGGCCGGACTGGTCGGTGCATTCTCGATTGCCCGACGTGACGTCTTGACGAGAAAGGAACGAAGCTCATGACGGCGACGATTCCATTGTCTCACGGCCTCGTGCTTGCTGCACTGCTGTTCGTCATAGGGCTTCTTGGCCTTCTGGCGCGGCGTAACATCGTGTTTGTGCTTATGTCCGTGGAACTCATGCTCAACGCCGCCGGGCTGGCCTTCGTGGTCGCCGGCGCGCGCTGGCAGCAGCCCGACGGTCAAGTCATGTTCATTGTCATCCTTACGATGGCCGCCGCCGAGGTTGCGGTGGGGCTGGGGCTTGTTCTGCGGTTGTATCACCAATTCCGCACGCTTGATACCGATGCGGTCAGCTTGATGCGGGGGTAAGGCATGTTCGACATTCTATGGTTAATACCCGCGATACCCCTTGCCAGCGCAGTACTGCTTATGCTGGCGGGTTCGGCGCTGCCTCGACGTGGCGTGGCGCTTCTCGGCGCGGGATCAGTGTCGCTAGCTGCGGTAGTGACCTTCGTGTTGGCCGTTCGATTCTGGTCGCAACCACCCGCGGGCGATGCCTTTCGGCAAGTGCTATGGACCTGGATGAGCGCGGGCGGTTTTTCCGCGCATATCGCTCTCTACCTTGACCCCCTCAGCCTTATTATGACCCTGGTGGTGACCGGTGTTGGCGCCCTCATTCACCTCTACTCGACCGGCTATATGGCCGACGATGCCAGTTACGCGCGCTTCTTCGCGTACATGAATCTCTTTGTCGCGGCGATGCTGCTGCTCGTTCTTGGGGACAATCTTCTCCTGCTCTACCTTGGATGGGAAGGCGTCGGATTGTGCAGCTACCTTCTCATCGGCTTCTGGTACAGCGACGCTGCCAACTCGCGTGCGGCGAACAAGGCGTTCATCACGACCCGTGTAGGCGATACGGCCATGGCCATCGGCCTTTTCCTCTTGTTCACGCACCTGGGTACCCTAGATATTCAGGAACTGATGACCCGCGCCCAGGCGCAGTGGGCTCCTGGGTCCACTATCGCGATACTGGCTGCGGCGTTGCTGCTGGGCGGCGCGTTGGGCAAGTCCGGCCAGTTGCCGCTTCAGACCTGGTTGCCCGACGCTATGGCAGGCCCAACGCCGGTCAGCGCGCTTATCCACGCCGCGACGATGGTGACCGCAGGTGTTTATCTCGTCGCACGCACTCATGTGCTGTTTGAGCTTGCGCCGCCGGTGCAGTTTGCCGTTGCGGTGATCGGCGCGGCGACGTTGCTCATTGCCGGTTTCAGCGCGTGCGCCCAGCGCGACATCAAGCGCGTGCTCGCATACTCAACCATCAGCCAAATCGGCTACATGTTTCTCGCGCTCGGCGTGGGCGCATGGTCGGCAGCGATTTTCCACCTCGTTACGCACGCCTTCTTCAAGGCCCTGCTCTTCATGGCGGCGGGCATGATCATCGTCGCGCTGCATCACGAACAGGACCTTCTTAAAATGGGCGGACTTCGCAAGAAGCTTCCCTTGGTTTACGCCGTATTCCTCGTCGGCGCGATGTCGCTAGCCGCTGTTCCGTTCATCACTTCCGGCTTCTACAGCAAAGACTTGATTCTCTGGGACGTTTGGAATGCGCCCCATGGCGGAATGGCGTTGTGGGCTGCCGGTGTCATAGGCGCTGGATTGACCGGCTTCTACACATTCCGGATGGTCTTTCTCGCGTTTTTCGGTGAGGCCAAGACACAACCCCACGGCCATCTGGGAATGAACATGGTCATCCCCGTGGTAATCTTGGCCGTGCTGGCCACCATTGGTGGATTCATGGATATTCCTCGCACACTTGGCGGATTCCACCTGTTTACCGAGTTCGCCTCGCGCGCACTCCCCGCGGCGCATGGCGAAGAAGCGTCGATTGGCATGGAAGCAGTGGTACAGGTGATTACCGCGGCGATCGCGCTTCTGGGAATCTTCTTCGCCTACCTCTATTTCTTGCAGAGTCCTCAACGCGCAGCCAGCTTCGTGAAGGGCGGACTAGGCTCGCTTCTTCAACGCTTCTCCGCGAGTGGCTGCGGCTTTGATGCGGTCTATGATCGCGTCCTGATCCGTCCGTTCATCGCGGCGGCACGAATTGGCCGCAACGACTTTATCGACTGGCTGTACCGCGGCATCGCCGGTGTTTGCCAGATCGCTCACGACTTCTTGCACGTTACGCAAACTGGTGCAATGCGTTTGTATCTGATGGGAATGGCTCTGGGCGCCGCAGTGATTGCGGCTATTCTGGTATTCACATGATGCTACCACTTGTAATGTTCGCGCCGCTCCTAGGCGGCATCCTCGCGTGGCTTATGGCGCGAACCGGCGCACACAAGGCCGCCGCTACGTTGTCCGTCGTGGTTCTGTTCGCGACAGCGTTCGCGCTGTTGGCGGCGACCCAGGGAATGCCGATGGACGGCTTTTCGCATACGTTCCAGGCCCAGTGGATTCCAGACATTGGCAATATCAGTTTTCACCTCGCTCTCGATGGTTTCGCGTTAGTGTTAGTGCTGTTGACGCTCCTTATCGGCGCAGTGGCCATCATCGCGGCGAGCTACGAGCCGGTCTCGAGTCCCGGCGCAGTCCTGTTCCACCTCATGGCCTCAATCACCGGTCTTATCGGCGTATTTCTCGCCGCGGATCTTTTCCTTTTCTTTGTCTGCTACGAAGTTATGCTCGTGCCGATGTACTTCCTGATCGTCCTCTATGGTCACGGCGATCGCGCGGGCGCGGCGGTCAAGTTCTTCATCTTTACCCAGGCCAGCGGTCTGCTCATGCTCATTGCCATGATCGCGATTGGTCTAGGCGGAGATGGTTTCGGCTACGAGGGCGGCCCGATCACAGCGTTTACGCCGTTCGTTTCGGCCCTCCTGCTCCTTGCCTTCACCCTTGCGTTTGCGGTCAAACTGCCTGTCGTGCCGTTTCACACCTGGCAGCCGGTTACTTACGCTGCGGCCCCTGCCGCCGCCGGCATCATTCTCGCCGGATTGATGTCCAAAGCCGGCGCGTACGGACTGCTCCGCTTCGCCGTCCAGATGTTCCCCGACACCGCCCAGCAGTATGCGCCCTACGCCATGCTCATCGGAGCGATTAGCATCGTCTACGGCGCGGTGCTTGCCTTCAGTCAGACCAACTTGCGGAAACTGATCGCCTACTCGAGCATGAGCCACCTCGGGTTCGTCATGATGGCCGCGTTCGCCATGAACGACCTCGCCTTCAAAGGCGCGGTGATGACGATGGTATGTCACGCTTTCAGCGTTGCCGGACTCTTCCTGCTTGAGCAGGCCGTGCGGGCGCGCACTCAGACCTCTGATTTGGACCGTCTCGGTGGCCTGTGGCGCTCTGCCCCGAAGCTCGGCGCGGTAGGGTTGGTGTTTACGATGGCAACTCTAGGTATTCCAGGGTTGGGCAACTTCGTCGGCGAGTTCCTCGTGCTCGTTGGCGTTTACCAGGCGAGTCCTATCATGGCGGCGATTGCGGCGCTGGGTATGGTTCTGTCGGCAATCTATGCGCTGTGGATGATGCAACGCGTCTTCTTCGGCCCACGCGATGAGAAGGCCAGCCCGGTGATCGATGTCTCTCCCGCATGGCTCATGTTGTGTGCGCCGATGATCGCGGCCCTGTTGTGGCTTGGACTGTTCCCGCAACCGGTGCTTGATCTGGCGGGTCCGTTGCGGGCGCAAGTGACCAGCGCTCAGACTCAAGGAAACACGGCGGACCCCGCCGTTCGGAGATAACACGTGAACGCTACCGATATCTGGGTGCTTTCGCCTTACATCGCCCTGCTCGCAACAGCGACACTGGTGATGCTCGCGATTGCGGTGCGGCGTAACTATGCCACTAACCTTGTCCTGACTGTTGCGGGTTTAGTTACAGCGCTCTACTTTACTTTTCAGGTCGCGGGAAGCGTTCCGCGCGATGTAACCGCCCTCATCATAGTCGATTCGTTCTCTCTATTCTTTGCAGGACTCCTGACGATTACCGCGCTCGTCGTTGTTCTGCTTGGCCATACCTACTTTGCCAAGCGCGAGCAGTACCCCGACGAGTTCCACCTCCTTATTGTGCTTGCCACCCTGGGTGCGGCAGTTATGCCTGCCAGCAAACACTTCATCTCGTTCTACCTTGGGCTTGAGGTGCTGAGCGTGTCTCTCTATGCGCTCATCGCGTACACCCGCGAAAACCACCGCAGCACAGAGGCCGCCGTCAAGTACTTGGTAATCGCCGCCGCCGCCACGGCCTTCCTGCTGTTCGGCATGGCCCTGGTCTACGCCGCACTGGGCACGCTCGATCTCGCCATCATTGGCGGTGCGGTCAGCGCAAAGGTGTTCGAGCCGCTGCTGCTGACCGGAATGGCGTTATTCCTGGTTGGTGTGGGGTTCAAATTGTCTCTTGCGCCGTTTCACATGTGGACCCCCGATGTCTACGAGGGCGCGCCCGCGCCGGTAACCGCGTTCATCGCGACCGCCTCGAAGGCAGGGATGCTCGGCGCACTCCTGAGGTATTTCTCATTGGGCGAAACGCACGCGCTCTTTGTTCCGTTTGCGGCAATGGCGATCGCGTCGATGCTTGTTGGTAACCTGCTCGCCCTTCGTCAGCAAAACATCAAGCGACTCCTCGCCTGTTCATCCATCGCACACGTCGGCTATATGTTGATTGCCCTAATCGCGGGCGGCAGAGCCGCCGCTCTTGGCGTCACGCTGTATCTTGTGGCGTATTTCGTGACGACTCTCGGGGCTTTTGGCGCAATCACCCTCGCTTCCCGCCGTAACCTCGATGAAGACCTAGCCGATATCGACGACTACAGAGGACTTCTGCGTCGTGATCCCCTTATTGGCACCGTGCTGATTCTCATGATGCTTTCCCTCGCGGGCATTCCACTAACGGCGGGTTTCATCGGGAAGTTCATTGTTCTTAGCATCGGTCTCATGTCAGCCCAGTGGTGGATGCTTGCCACCCTTCTGGTGAGCAGCGCGATCGGACTTTTCTACTACCTGCGCGTCGTCTACATCGTGAGCGCCGCTCCGAAAACTGCGCCTGGTGACCTCTGCGTATCTTCAGGGACCTGCATGGGGGAGAAGATGGGCATCGCCGTATTGTGCGCGCTGGCGCTTCTGCTCGTAGCGTTGGGCGCTTACCCCATGCCTTGGATTCAGCTAATCGGCGGCATACAGTAGCGATTGATGTTATACATGGTTGGTCTCACCCAATTTACCCTGCCTCCAACCATGGTGAAGCGGACCGTGGCCGTGGCCCAGCGGAAGACTGTGCAGAATCGCCTCCGTCAAGTACTCCTTTGCGCGTCGTACTGCCTCAATGGGGGACGCTCCTAGAGCAAGCTCGGCTGTGATCGCGGCCGAAAATGTGCACCCTGTACCGTGCGTATTCGGCGTATCGAAGCGTGGTCCCTCAAACGCGTGCATGGTCTCGCCATCGAAGAGATAGTCTGTTGCGTGGACGGTGTCGAGATGTCCCCCCTTCATAAGGACATAGCGCGGACCGAGCGCATGAATGGCCTTGGCGGCGGCTTCGATATCCTCTGCGCTCTCGATCGCACGTCCCGACAACACAACGGCCTCGGGGATATTGGGTGTCACCATCAGGGACAACGGCAGGAGAAGACGGCGCAGTGCGTCGCAAGCGGAGGCTTGTAGCAGGGCGTCGCCGCTCTTCGCCACCATAACCGGGTCCACTACAAGTTTGGTGATGTGTGCGCGAGAGACTGCCTGCGCAACAGCCTCAATGATCTCCGCATTGGATAACATGCCTGTTTTGGCGGCATCCACACCTATGTCCTCCGCGACCAATCCAATCTGCAGCGCGACGAACGTGGGGGGAAGATCATGGACGCCCGCCACCTGCACCGTGTTCTGCGCGGTAACCGACGTAATCGCCGACATGCCATAGACGCCCAGCGCAGCAAAAGTCTTGAGATCGGCCTGGACGCCGGCTCCGCCGCCGGAATCGCTTCCGGCGATGGTCAGAGCACGTGGGATAGACGCAGCCATCAAAGGACCTCCTGTAGATTTCTCGGTACTATTCTGCAATGAGCACGCCTGCGACGCATGCCGTGATAAAGCAGGCCAATGTGCCGCCTACGAGCGCCCTAAGACTGAGCTGCGTGACTTCCGCACGGCGCTCGGGCACCAATGCGGACAGGCCTGCGATCATAATCCCGACGCTTCCCGGATTGGCGAAACCACATAGTGCATAGGTCGCGATGGTGACCGTACGCGGACTCAACGTGTGCTCCGCAATGGCGGTTCTTAGGTCAAGGTAGGCAATGAACTCATTCAGGACAGTCTTTGTCCCTAAGAGCTTGGCAAGGGCGGTCACGTCAGACGTAGGAACCCCCATCAACCAGGCAAATGGCCAAAAGAGAAATCCCATCACGTCCATGAATGTATAGCCAGACACCGCGGCCAACGTCGTGTTGAGCAAATACACGAGCCCAATGAACACCATGACCATCGCGCCCACGTGCAGGGCAATATTCAGTCCGTCCGCGGTGCCGCGCGTCGCCGCGTCAAAGATATTGTGTGTTTCCACACGGTAGACCATCGATTTCCCCGTGCGCGTGTCCGGTTCGCCGGTTTCAGGGGCCATGATTTTCGCGATGAGAATGGCCGCCGGTGCGCTCATGAGAGAGGCTGTGAGCAAATGGCCCGGTTCGGCGCCAAACGTGGAGTAGACCACCATTACGCTGCCCGCGATTGTCGCCATGAAGGTCGTCATGACCGTCAACAGCTCCGAGCGCGTCAGGTGTGACAGATAGCCTCGAATTGCCGTGACCGATTCGATCCCCATAAAAATGAGCAGCCCCGCAGTGAAGGTTTCGGCTCCGGAAGTGCGCAACGTCCGCCGCATGGCCCACGCGATCCCGCGCACAACAAATTCGATGATGCGCAAGTGGTGCAATATCGCCGAGATCGCGCTGACAAAGATAATCACCGGAAGCACCTGAAAGGCGAAGAGCGCATTGATCGTGAACTCACCTTCCGATCCGGGGACGGCGTCTTTGGCAAAGGTAACGGGCTGCGTCAACGAACCAAAGACGAAACGCGCACCCTCTAGAGTGGAAGCGGTCAGCAGATCGACCGCCGCGCGCATGCCCGCAAAGACGTAGCGCTCCAGAGGGGTATGAAGCATAACTACACCTACTGCGAACTGAAGTGCAATCGCCCAGACAACCAACCGCCAGTCAATTTTTCGGCGATTTTCTGACATGCACCACGCGAGGGCAATAAACACCGCCAACCCCAGCGCACTCATCAAGCGCAACCCCATGACACACCTCCAACCAACGAACCGGAATAGTCTAGCACGCTTGCGCTACATGACGAAATTCGACCGCGGCGCGTTTGAGTTTATACGATCAATCCTGTCATTCTATCCCTTTGATTTCGGGCCATGTTCACGCACGGAGAATACGAGGAGACTCAGATGCCATTGCCGGGAGTTCTTCATTTTCATGAGACCTACGTAGACCGTATCTGGGGCGGACGCCGCCTCGAGAGCATATATGGAAAGTTGTTGCCTGACGGCGTCGCGGTGGGCGAGGCCTGGATGATCTCCGATCATCGCAGTTGCGAGAGCGTCGTCAGTGAAGGGCCGTTGGCGGGCCGCACCCTGCGGCAGCTTCTCGAGGACGATGCGAAAGCCGTGCTGGGGCACCGGGCCGAACTGACCATTCACGGCCGATTCCCGCTGTTGCTCAAGTTGCTCGACGCACGCGAGGTCCTTTCGGTGCAGGTGCACCCCGATGATGCCATTGCCCGGGACCTGGGAGAGCCGGACGTCGGCAAGACAGAAATGTGGCACGTCCTGGCTGTGGAGCCCGCCAGCCGCCTCATCTGCGGGTTGACCGAAGACGCCGAACCGTCCACGTTTGCGGCTTCCATCGCCGACGGCAGCGTTGAGAAAACGATGCTCCAGTTCCCTGTGCAGCCCGGGGACTCCGTATTCGTCGCAGCGGGCGTGGTGCATGCGATTGGCGCGGGGGTGTTGCTGGCTGAAATCCAGCAGAACAGCGACCTGACCTACCGTCTCTACGATTGGGGGCGCGTGGACAACGCGGGCACCCCCCGGGAATTGCACGTGGAGAAAGGCCTGCGCGCCACGCGCTTCGGCGCGAATCAGGGCGGCCTCGCAAACGCACTCACAGTGCGCGACGGAAATGCGCTACGAACATATCTAGCCGCCTGCCGCTATTTCGCCGCAGTGGGCGTTGAGTTGGACGGCCGTACCTCTCACGAGACCCGAGGCGACTCCTTCCACATCGTGCTCAGTCGCGCGGGACGCCTAACCGTGTCCGCAGGGAGCGACTCGCGAACACTGTCCCCTGGGGAATGTGTTCTGATACCCGGGGCGTTCCAGAGTTTCGAGGTGGAGGGACAAGGAAGTTACCTAGATTACTTCGTTCCGGATCTTGCCTGCGATGTTCTTGAACCCCTTAAGGCGGCGGGGCATTCGGCGGACGCCATTGCGAAGCTCGGCGGCCCCCTCGAAACAAGTGACATCGCGAAGGTTGTGGGGATAATCAAATGACTCCTTCACGCAAGAGCGTCGTCTATACCCCCGCTGAAGAAGCGGCAAATACGATTACCCATGCCTTAGGTGCAGCATTGTCGGTGGCGGCCTTGGCCGTACTGGTGACGTTGGCGGCAATGCACGGTGACGTGTGGCGTGTCGTGAGTTTCAGTATCTACGGCACGGCCCTGGTATTGCTGTATCTCGCCTCAACTCTATACCACCTGATGCGTTCTCCGCGCCTGAAACACGCCTTTCGCGTGCTCGATCATTGTTCAATTTTTTTACTTATCGCCGGTACTTATACACCCTTTACCTTGGTAGTGCTGCGTGGCCCCTGGGGGTGGACCCTTTTCGGCTTAGTCTGGGGGCTCGCCATTCTCGGTATTCTTCTGAAGTTAGTGCATACAGGCCGATACGGTTTCCTTTCCACGGCGGTCTATATCGCGATGGGGTGGATGGTGGTGATCGCGCTCAAGCCCACACTGGCTGCGCTTCCTGCCGGAGGACTCGCCTGGTTACTTGCCGGAGGGCTGGCCTACACCTTGGGCGTAGTCTTCTACGCTTGGCAAAAGTTACCCTTTAACCATGCCGTCTGGCACACCTTCGTCATGGCGGGAAGCCTCTTCCATTTCCTGGCGGTGCTGCTGTATGTCCTTCCCACGACCGGATAGATCCTAATGCGTTTTCAAAAACCGCGTAGCCGCCGCTTTTCCCCAAAGACCCCACTGTTTTTGAAAACGCATAGCGCCAAGCGGCTATGGTATTACTTGAAACGCCCTAGGAGAGCAAATCCGCCAAATGTCTCCTTGAACTCGTGGTTATCCACAGGTTATCCACAGAGGCCTTTCGTTGTTCTTCTCTTTGCTGGGCTATTGATAATAAAAGAGTTAGATTGATTCGAGAAATATTCTTCGGGTGAACCCAAGGAGAAATTCGAAGAAATCCACACCACCCGTTGCACCAATTCACTTCTA
Source organism: Candidatus Hydrogenedentales bacterium (assembly GCA_041859045.1). Taxonomy (GTDB): domain Bacteria; phylum Hydrogenedentota; class Hydrogenedentia; order Hydrogenedentales; family SLHB01; genus JBHELB01. The sequence goes on from JBHELB010000067.1 coordinate 93,465, forward strand.
CCCGGATATATTCCACACCCCCTTATCCACACTCTCTGCACAGCTTTTCCACAGCTTTTCCACTCCACAACGCGGGAAAAGGAAACAGCACGCGCCGGGGTAGCGCGTGCTGAAAGGGGAGAAAAGGGGACAATTACTGAAGTAGTGCGTTCACTTTGCGCATCACTTCGAATGCATCCGCCACGTACAACACGTCGGCCTTGCCGTGGGCCCAGCCGCAATTCGGGTCGAGATTGACGGCACGGCGTTCATTAATGAAGCGCCAACCCACAACGTGTGGTTCCTCGCCGTGGCAACATGTGGCAAGGCCTTTGGGATGACGCGGGGTGGAACCAGTTTGGCCTACCTGATTCAAATGCGTCATGAACGAAAGTACCGCCTGTCCTTCGCCGCTCAGATCGACGATGGACTTGCTACCGCCTAAGGACGCCTGTGTTTTGTCGAGGAAACCCAAGATCAGTTCCTGCGCCTGATCCGGGTGTGGCTGGCCGTCGGCCTGCTTTTTCGTCCAGCCCGCGCCCGCCACGAACAGCAGTGCCGCTTCGGGGCGGACCGTTTGCGCGCCGGTACTGGGAGACTGCACGCCCTGCACGACCGTCCGGCGCTGAGCGTCAGTCACAGCGACATCGACGCGCTCGACGTTCGCGCTTCCGTTTGCCCCGGTCCACGCCGGGTAAATGCCCGGATCGATGGCGATGAACCACGGGCGCTGATCGCGAGACTGCACCGCCTCGATGCGCTGGCGATAGTACCAACGCGTGATCGATATCGCCGCGCCCTGAGCCTCCACGCGCGTTGCGTGCAGGTCGGCGTGACCACCAAGCCGCGCGGCCACACCAGGAGTGATTCGGTTTGCGCGCGACGTGCCCGGCACGATGACCATCGTCGCGTCCGCCGCCTTGCACAGCGCCTCGGCCGCCGCCGCATCGGTCGCATAGCGAGCTTGGGCGAAATCGGCCCCCTCGACGGCGAGGAAGCGCTGCGCGCCGCAGCCCGCAAGGACATTGGCGGCGTTTGCTGTCTGCGCACCCACGAGCCCCACCACGAGCGGCATTCCAGTCGCTTCGGCGAGGGGCTTCGCGGCCGAAATGGCCTCAAGCGCGGGCTTCGCCAACGAGCCGTCGGCTTCCGTGTGGACTACTACTAGAATCGTCTGCATCACTGTATCCTCAAACAGCCTTCGCGGCCGGTTTGTCCTACCCCTTGATCCATTCGGCGATTTCGCGCGCGATCTCGTCCACGGGCATGTCCTTTACGATACGCGTCTCACGCCGCTGACTGGGCAACGCCACCGACGCATAGTGCAACGCCGCGCCCGGCAGTGGAACCTGCTTCGCCTTCTGCAGCGCAGGCATGGCAACGCGCATGTTCGCCATCCCGAGTTGTGGATTGTTCGGCGGTTCAGGCAGGTTCCCCGTAGCCCATCCCAAGACGGCCGGAGGGGCGGCGCAGACAGACACCTGGTGTTTCCCGCCTTCAACCCGTTCCAAAATTCGCAGTGCGCCGTCGCCGGTTATCGTCAATTCATCGACGCCCTGGAATTGGTCCACAATCCCCAGGCGCTCTCCGATAATCTGTAAGACCGCGCTTGCTCCGCGCGACGCCGATTCCCACCCGCCAAAAATAAGCAGCTTGGACGGGTCGAGACCCGGGATAGCCTGGATGGCCTCGGCCAACGCGCCGCCTACTTCCGCCGCATCGGCAAAACCGCCGCCAGGCCCGTCGAGCGCGATAAGTTCAAAACCGGCTTTCTGTGCAACCGACATCAGCACTTGCTGCAACTTGGCCTTTGGGCCGAGACTGACAAGCCATACCTTGCTGTCGGGCACATTCTTGGCCAAGTGGGCCGCTTCGTACAACGCATGGCTGGCCCAAGGGTCAAGCGTGGCCGGCAGCATCAACTCATTCTTGATGGCGGGCCCGGCAACCGGCTCGAGCGTTTGGAGCGGGTCCGGCACAATACCCGCGCAGACAACAATTTGATATCCCACAGTCCGTCTCCTTGCACATTTTCCACGCCCGCATCACCGTGGCGCGATCAATTCTCTCCAGAATGCAGACCACCTGCTCCGGCGCGAAATGCGATGACGCCGCGCTCTTCATCTTCCGGATTCGCCTGTGCGCAATTCCATAAGCAGGCCCCACAATGAACGCACTTCTCGCGGTCAAACGCGGGCACGCCATTATCGCCCGGGGCGATGGCCTGCCCCGAACACATCTCGATACACACCTTCTGCGCACAAATCCCGCAGCGCTCGGGGTGAAGAAATACCACATGGTCTGCGTATCCCGGCGCGGCGTAAACCTTGCCCCCCAGGAGTAACGCGTCCTGGTGCGAAACCAGCAGCTTGCCGTCGTACGGAATCGTCGGCCAACCCAGGAGATCCATCACCGCGTCGTGCAACGAAATCCCCTGCGCCGCACACTTTTTCTTAGCGTCGTCGAGAACCTCACGCGTGATTCTTCCCTCGTAATAAGGCTCAAGCGGCTTGAGCCGCGCGTGGGGGGGAAGGGACTTCCCGGGAATGGTCAGACGTCCGCCTGTGAAGCCCGCGAGCGCCATACCCAGCAGCCCTGTCACAACGCCGGTTCTGAATCCGTCGCGCGCTTTCTCCGCCACGCGCCCTTCGGCTTCAACCCAACTTGCGCGGCGACGTTTCACATAAACGGCTTCAAGGTTCTCTTTGGTGAAGGGCTTCTTTTCCTTCAGCAGTTCAAGCACGCCCTCAGCCAGTTGCGTGCCTGTTGCCCACGCTTCGTCGACTCCCGATCCCGTAAGTACGTTGGTGCTGCCCGAACCCTCGCCGATTCGCGCAAAGCCGTCGCCCGCGAGATGAGGCTCGCCCAGACGTCCCGATTCCTGTAGCGACTTCGCGCCCCAGGAACGCAACGTGCCTCCCTCCAAATAACGCCAGAGAAACGGGTGCAACATCCAGTGCTGAAGATAGCGGTAGGCCGTCCGCAGAGGGCTGTCTAACCACGACGGCACAAAGATCCCCGCCGACGCGATGTTGCCGGGATGAACGTAAAGGAATCCAAAAATCTCCGGCTCCGGATACCCAAAGGTGTGAAGCACCGTACCCGGTTCAAGCCCGCAGTTTTCACGAAGCTCGATAACGGCCTTCATGCCCACGGCCCACTCGTGTTGGTGGTGACCTTCCGGCAATCCCAGCGCCGTATCCAACTGCTGCCCCACGGCCCCAACGGGACCGTCACCCACCACCGTCAGCGCAGCGCGGACGTCCATGCCCGCCATGAAGCCCGCCGATGGATTGCCGTGTTTGTCCGTCCCCTGGTCGACAAGCCGAATACCTGCGACGCGCCCATTTTCCAGCAAGGGCTCGGCCACGGGCGTGCCTGGCCAGATTTGCACCAGCCCCGATCCCATGACTTCCCCGCCAACCCACTGCATGAACTGCCCCATTGAAAGCAGCAGTCCACCGTCTTTACGCAGGAAAGGGGGGAGATACGGCAAGTTTACGGCGTGGTCTTTGCATCCCACCAGCGGTTTGACCAACCCAATCGCCCAGTCAATCGCCTTCAGCGCCGCTGAACGTCGGCTCGCTCCGATTGGATCAAGCAGATATAGAACCTTCTCATGCGCAACATGCCCCGCCATGGGCACGTGAGCAGGATCAAAATCGGGGAACGTCTGGCGAATCGCCCGTGCTTGGGTAACGATGCCGGACACACCGAATCCGATGTCGTCCGCGCGTTCATAACAGATCACCTGAGGAGGCATTCCGGGCATGGTCATGCTTTCGGCAACGGGAACGCCGTTCTCATCGACCAATCCGCGTGTTAGCGTGGTCAGAAACCCCGCCATCGCCGGGCCGAACCCAACGCAGGCGATATCGACGTCCATGCTCTGACGGTCGACCGCGCTCACTGGGGATAATCCAACGCTTCAGGAATCATAACCTGAGCAACCGCCTGTGCCGCGCGATCTTTCGCCAGACGACTTCCCGTGAGGCAACCGTCGAGTTTCAGGCGCAGATAGCTAAAACGCTCGAGACCGTCAAAACGCACGCACGGACCCGCCTTAGGCCGAACCTGCCCATCATCGCCAATCGTGTCGCCGCATGCGCCCGCCGTTCCCGCAATGCCAGGAATGATCGATTCAAGCGCATCGAGTTCTTCGCCTCGATAGCAGGCGTTACAGGCCTGATTGTCCCAAGCCGGGTGGCGTTGGTAGCCAAACATAAGCTCCGAGCAGATGCGGCCAACTTCGCCCGCGGCGCTCGCCGACTGCACATGGCAAAGATCCGTGAGAAAGGCCACCGCACCCGCCAGGCCTTCGCCCGCCAGCACACTGTTTTGGCCATTCTTTTCGAGTTCGAGAACATCGAGAATCTGGCAGCGCGCGGCAAGCAACCAGCACAGCGCGTCTGCCATCGGGAATGTCACACCTTGTCGCGGCCCATTGTAGAGCTTTGTGCCATGAGCATCAGATGATTTTTGCAGATGCTCAAGCGTCCACGCCCAGAGTTCCATCGCGGTCGCCAACGCACAGGCGCCCGTGCCCGGGTGCTCACGCGCGATAAGCCGCATCTCGCGAATCCAGTCCTTATACTGCGCGAGGAAAAGGTCCATGGTCATCGTGATCGACATCTGGCGGCGCTGCACAGCCTCCGGCCCCTCATAGGTCGCCTCAAGCTGCGCATCCATCCACTTCTGCCCCAGGAATCCCGGGCAGTCTTCTGTGATGCCGTAGCCGCCCATGAGGCTAACCGCCTCACGCAGGATGTTGGCCCCGTGCCCTGTGTTCCAGAGCTTGACGGCAGGGCAGAGGACGTTGGCTTGCGCGTCGATCAAGAGGTAGCGCACGAGAGGATCGGCCTCAAGCGCCGCAAACCGTGCGGCATCGCGCTCGGATTCTGGTTGAGCCGACAGCGCCAGATATTCTAGGGCATCCTTCTGCACGCTCTTGAGCGCCCTCATGCGCGCCCAGCCGCTGCTCGCGTTCTGCGCGGCCAGGATCTTCTCCACTTCCTTCTCGAGCGGATCCAATTCATCGAACAACCGCGCGGTGGCAAAGCCAAGCGATGCAGCCGCTTCTCCAGTCGCCCAAACATCGGTCAGGCGGTGCAACGCATCTTCACGTTGTTGCAGCCCGAGGTCGAACCGCGGCGTGCCGGGCGCAACCGCGCTGCCGCCGCGAAAACGTCCACGCTGATAGCGGATCACCGGCTCGATGGCCGAGAGCAGCTTCGCGGCCGTCATAAGCCCCACGGTCACCCGCGTGCGCTTGAATACCGCCTCGATCACCTCGCTATGCGCGTGATTCGGGACAATCACCCCATCTTCGACGCGGTATCCGCCGACGATCCGGCTCGCCGGAACACGCAGATTAAAGACAGGATCACGCGTCGACGACAGTTGGTGAACGAGCTTGAGGGTGGGAGCGCCGCGGTCGAAGGTGCCGGGATCGCTTTCCTCAAGGATGACCATACACGAGCCTTTGATCCGCGGGTCATCCGAGGTCACTGCCGCCGTCACCAACGTCGCGAAATCCATGTTCGTAATGAACCGGCCGCGCTTATCGATTTGGAGGATCGGCTCCTTGCCGTCTTCCCACTCCACAATGCGAACCTTGCCGCACAAGATGCCCGTCTCGACGCCGACAAAGGGCAGCGGCTCTGTAAGGGCAAACGCGCCGTGACGGGGGCGTCCATCCGCGTTTTTCTGGCCCGTCAGGTACTCCACCTGTTGCTCGGGCGTGCCGCACTCGCGGATAGGCGCAAGGCCCAGGTTCGTGGCCAAGCAGCACGTCGCCGCGCCGCCATCCACCCACCCCAGCTCAAAAGCGACCAGCGATGCCGCCATATTCTTGGGACCTTCAACAAATCCACCCTGCTCGGGCTCAAGAAAGACGTTGGATACGCCCGATTCGTCGAACGCGCGAATCAGTTCCGATTTTCCTTCGGTCCACTCATGCGTGTTGCGTCCGCCTTCCGCCACCAGCCGCGCTACAGGACCGCGCGCCACCGAGCGGGTCGCCTGCACCAGCATCTGAAGATCGAAGCGATCGGCAAAGCGCCAGAGCAGTTGACGAACCTCGTCCCCCGGCAACGTGCGCAACTGTTCTGCGTGCTGCTCTCCCGAGAGCGTTTCCATGCGTATTTCTCCTTGCCCTGAATGAAAGGCATTTCCGGTGTGCCGCTGCCGGCGCCAAAACGCGCCGCTACTCGCCCCCGAGTGTGCGGCCCAGAACGGGCGCCGCACGCATCTGCTATGCCAAAAGAGTGGACGGATTATACATTCCCGTCGCCTGTCAGTCAAAGTCGGGTGACCAAGAAAGTCGGAATTTGGGTCTGCAACCGATTCCGATTATGCTCTAAGAACGTTCGGAAGAACTCAGACGTGAAGGAGTGACCACATGCGTGTATTGGTGCTGGGGGCGGGGGCGCTGGGAAGCGCGATCGGCGGATTCATGGGCAGGGCGGGGCACGAGGTTACGCTTGTGGGCCGCGCCGCGCACATGGACGCGATCCGAGCGCGCGGACTCAGAATCACAGGCATTTGGGGCGATCACCTGGTCAATGGGCTTGATGCGCGGACGGATCTCTTGGGGCTCAGGGTAGGCTCATTTGACGTCGTGCTGATTGCCGTGAAGTCCTTCGACACACGGACTGCGGTCGAGGCCGTCCTTCCGCTACTAGGGCCGGATACGCTCGTCTGCTCCTACCAGAACGGTCTGGGTAACGCCGAGATCATCGCCGAACACGTGGGGTGGGAGCGCACGGTGGGTGCGCGTGCTATCTACGGTGTCTGGACTCCGGAGCCGGGGCATATCGAGATCACGGTTATCGCGCAGCCGACTCTTCTCGGTGTCTATTCGCCCGAGACGCCTGTAGCGCGCGTGCGCGAGATCGCCGAAGCGATGGACGCATCCGGAGTGCCTACACAATACACCGAGAGTATCGCCTCGGCCGTTTGGGGGAAGGCGGCCTACAACTGCGCGCTCAACGCGCTGTGCGGTCTGCTGGAGGTGCCCTACGGCGTTTTGCTCGATACCGAGCACACGCGCGGCATTATGGCGGACGTCGTTCGGGAACTGTACACGGTGGGAAGAGCGATGAACGTTCCCCTGGATCCGCCCACGGATGCGGAGTATCTAGAACTCTTGTTTAACGTCCTAATACCGCCGACTGCCGCGCATTTCGGCAGTCTTCGGGAAGATTTCCGCCGTCACCGGCGCACGGAGGTCGACGCGCTGAACGGTGCGGTGGCGCGTTTTGGGCAAGCGCTAGACATTTACTGTCCCGCGAACGCCCTGCTGACACGCCTCGTTCACGCCCGCGAGCATGCGCTGGGCATCGTTCAAGCGGGCACTTGAAAGCCGATTCGAACTGTTCGTGGCAGGGGGGCGGTGCGGTTAGGCTTGTCCGGTTTCTCGATCATGGGGAAAGCGTACGGTAAAGGTGCTGCCTTTTCCGGGGTGGCTTTCTACTTCGACCGTTCCGCCGAGCAGGCCAACGGAATGTTTGACAATGGCCAACCCCAGGCCTGTTCCGCCCAGGGCGCGGCTGCGCGCGCGATCGACGCGGTAGAATCGCTCGAAAATACGCGGTAGGTGTTCGGCAGGAATGCCGCATCCCTGATCCCTAACATGAACAGAGGTCCGGTCGTCGTGTTCCTCAACGACGATATCCACGGAATCGGCAGGTTCGCTGTATTTGATGGCGTTATCGATAAGATTCAAGAAAATCTGCTCAAAGAGCGCGCTATTGCCGCGAAGAAACGTCGGCCCACTTCCATGTACCGCCAGTCGCACTCCCTTCGCGTCCGCCTTGGGGGCGCAGGTACGTATGGCGTTCTCGATGCAAGTCATCAAATTGACGGACTCAAAGGGCGCGCGCTCCGACTCCTCGGCCCGTTCGAACGCCGCCAACGCGAGAATGTCCTCGACAAGCGCGCAAAGACGATCGGCTTGCTTCAAAATAATGCCTAGGAAGCGATGGCTCGTAGCGGAATCCTCGTCGCCGCCCTTATACAGCGTTTCCGCGTATCCCTTGATCGCGGTTAGCGGCGTACGGAGTTCGTGGGAAACATTCGCGAAGAAGTCCTGACGTGTCTGCTCCAATTGCCGGAGCCGGGTAACGTCCTCGAAGACAAGCACCGCGCCCGTCGAATGGTGATCGTTAAGCATTGCCGCGCCGCGCACCCGTACGACCCGCTCCCCCTGATCCATCAACACGACCTCATGTTCCATGGCCTCGCCGAGTTCAAGCGCGTGGCGTACACAGGCGTGGAGTTCAACATTGCGGACGACTTCTTCGATGCTTCGTCCCTTCATCTTCTGCGGGTCGATGCCGAACAACTTCCCTGCCGCGCGATTGATGCTGATAACGCGATTCTCGGAGTCGACGGCAAGAACGCCTTCCAGCATACTGTCCAAAACGGTATCCAACTCCTTGCGTTGGCGCAGCGCCGTCTGCACGCGTTCATCGAGCAGCAGTCCCATATGGTTGATGGCCTCAGCCAGTTCCGAGAGTTCGCGGAATGACGCCGTTGGAATGCGCCGGGCGACGTCGCCTTGCGCGAACCGGCTCGTTCCTTCACGGACCGACGCGATAACATCAGTAACCCCTCGCGCAGATGCACCGGCCGCAATCGCGGCGGGAATTGTCAACAGGATAATTGCGATCGCCGCGACCAAGGCTAGGTCTTGGTCGAGAGGAGTGAATCTTGGCGCAGGCGTACTGACGCGAACCACCGCGATAGGCCGGTTTTCGTGGAGAACGGGGTAGGCGGCGAAACGCCGTCTTTCGTTGCGCAAGCGATCGGACCTCGCGGCATTGCCAGGCGTTCCTTCAAGTGCGGAAGCGACTTCTTGCGCGGAGGGCGCCTGTGCGGTGGCCGTTTTCGCGGACAGTACCTCTGCGGAATAGGATGTTCCCTGAATAAGTTCAAGCGCGCGCTGCTGTGCAGCGCCTAAGTCTCCGCGCTTGACCTCGCGCGAGACGGCATTGACGATTGTCTTCGCAACGTCAGCCAGTTGGGCGTCGCGTTCTGTGTTTGAAATAGAGCGACTCGCATTCCATAGGACTGCGGTCAAGAGGAGTGCGCCCACCAAGAATACTGCCGCCGATGTTTTTACCCAGTAGCGCGTAATTGTATTCGAGATCACCGCGGACTCCGATTCTCAGTCGCCACTATGGAACAACTGCCTTACGCCTTCCGGTCAGACATTCCGGAAACACCGCAAACAGAGTATAGCGGTCTTTGAGAAAGGGCGCGAACTTATGCCGCGGGGCGTTCGGCGACGACCATGATCTCGAACTCGTCCAACTCGATTTTGCGGCGGCCCCAGGCGCCTGCCGTGCCGCCCCATTGATGGAGCACGGTCATGCCGGCCGCACGAAACAGCAGCACGAGTTCAGTGGGGACGAAGGCTCGCTCGCGGGTCTTGACAGGGGAGAGGCCTTCGCCAGGGGAGACCTCACCGTACTCACTCAGGGTGAGCGGGTCGAAGCGTCCATCTGCAACCGCCTCTTGCATGTGCATGCGGACGAGGCGAAAGGCGCTCAGCACGGTAAAGATGGTCTTTCCGCCGGGCTTCAAGGCACCTGCTACATTGCGCAAAATGGAAAGAGGTTGTTCGATAGCGTCATCACCGCCGCAGAGCAGACCTAGACCGCCCTCGCATAACCCCAGGACTGCGTCAAAAGGCTCGTCAAATGCGAACTGGGTTGCGTCGCCCTGCACCCACTCGACTTGTACTCCAGCCGCCCGCGCGCTCTTCCTGGCCTCCTCGAGCATCCCTGCGGAAAGGTCAAGCCCCGTCACGCGATAGCCTCGTCGCGCTAACTCAATCGAATGACGCCCCGTTCCGCAGCCCAGATCGAGAATGCGCGCGCCGGGAGAGAGGCGCAATTCCTCTTCGATGAAATCCACCTCGTGCACGGTGTCTTTCGTGAAAACGTTGTCATTGTACTGCGGCGCGTGGGCGTCGAAGAACACCTGCCACAGCGGATTTGCAGCCTCGCTCATGTCGGTCCTTTCCTAGATAGCACTTTCAGGGATGTGCAGTTTCCTCCCATCCCGATCTCTATGCGCACTTGAGACGGCACTCTACTCGGTCGTGATCGGGTCGCCCTTGCCGTCAAGTGCCGCAAGCATCGTATGCCACGCCAATGTCGCGCACTTGATACGCACGGGGTATTCACGCACGCCGCAAAAGACGGCAAGCTTGCCTAGAGCTTTCACGTCTGCGGGGGTGGAGGGATCGGAAGTGACGAGATTGTGGAACCGCGTAAACAGCGCTTCGGCTTCTTTGCGGGTTTTTCCTTTGAGCAAGGTGGTCATGATTGACGCCGACGACTTCGAGATCGCGCAGCCGCACCCTTTGAAGCTCACATCGGTAATGAGATCGCCGTCAAACTTCAAATAGATCGTGAACTGATCCCCGCACAATGGGTTAAACCCCTCCGCCTTGCAGTCCGCGCAGTCCATCTCGCGGAAGTTTCGAGGAGTCTTATTGTGCTCAAGGATAACTTGTTCATAAAGCGCGCGATTTTCAGACATTAGCTAAACACCTTCTGCACCGCGTGGATCGCGCGTACTGCCGCGTCGATGTCCGCACGGGTATTGTAGAACGCGAGGCTAATGCGAGCCGTCGCGGGAATGCCGTACCGCTGCATGACCGGCTGCGCGCAGTGATGTCCGGCGCGAATCGCCACGCCTTCATCGCTGAACACCTGGCCAATGTCATGGGGATGAGCGCAATCCATCGTGAACGACAACACGGCGGCCTTGTGCTGCGCAGTGCCGATAGGGCGAATGCCGTCAATCTGGCAGACAGCCTTCGTCGCGTAGTCGAGCAGTTCATCCTCGTACGCCGCGATGCGCTCTATGCCGATCGCCGTCAAGTAATCGCAGGCCACCCCCAGACCGATCGCGCCCGAGATATGCGGCGTGCCGGCCTCGAACTTGTAAGGCAACGAATTGAACAGCGTCTTCTCGAACGTGACCGACAGGATCATGTCGCCGCCGCCCATGAACGGCGGCATGGCATCAAGACGATCGGCTTTCCCATACAGCACGCCGATCCCCGTTGGGGCGCACATCTTGTGCCCAGAACACACAAAGAAATCACAATCGAGGTCTTTTAGGTCCACCGGAATGTGGGGGGAAGACTGCGCCCCATCCACTAGCACCGGCACGCCGTGCGCATGCGCGCAGCAGACAAGTTCCTTCACGGGATTGATCGTGCCCAAGGCGTTGGATACCTGCGTTACCGCCGCGATCTTCGTGCGCGACGTCAGGCGCGCCTCGAAATCCCCAATGGAAATCTCTCCACTGTCACTGATCGGGACAACCGTGAGTTTGGCGCCTGTTGCCTCGCAAAGCATCTGCCACGGCACGATGTTGGAGTGGTGCTCCATGCCCGTGAGCAGAATCTCATCGCCCGGCCCTACATTGGCCCGGCCATATGTCTGCGCCACGAGGTTTATGGCCTCGGTCGCGCCGCGCACAAAAACAATCTCGCACGTCAGCGGGGCGTTCAGAAAACGCTGCACTTTCTTGCGCGAGGATTCGTAGAGGTCCGTGGCCAGTTCACTTAAATAATGTACGCCTCTATGCACATTCGCGTTCTGCGATGAGTAATACGTGCTGAGGGCGTCAATCACCGCTTGCGGTTTCTGACTCGTCGCGGCGTTGTCGAGATACACAACGGGTTTTCCATTCGCCACAAGATGCAGCGCCGGAAATTCATCCCGAATGCGTTCGACGTCCGCCTCAGTGAGAGGAGGACGAACTACAGAGTTCTGTGCTTTTGCTGTACTCATTGCCGCGTATGATGCTACCGGGGGCTGTACTTGTCAAACACGATGCGATCCAGACGCCGTCGAACCGGCAAATTCGGTAGACGATCGACAATGTCGCGCGCGAATCCATATGTCAACATGCCCCGGGCGCGTTCCGGGCTTAGCCCACGCGTCTGAAGGTAATAGATCACCTCGTCCGCCGGGGGGCCGACCGTTGCGCCGTGCGTGCATTTCACGTCGTCCGCGAAGATTTCCAGCAGCGGCTTGGTGTCAATTGTGGCCTTTTCTGACAGAATCAGATTGTTATTAAGCTGCTTCGAGTCTGTTTTCTGCGCACCGCGACGCACTTGGATACGGCCACTGAACACACCACGGCTCTGGTCGCTGAGAATGCCCTTGTATCCGATCCAGCTCGTGCCATGCGGTTGCGCGTGGTCAATACCCGTCGCATTGTCGACCAACATATCGCCGGAGAGCGTGTAGAGTCCGTTCAACAAGCACTCCGCGCCTTCGCCGTCGAGGGTAGACCGTTCCTCATTGCGCACGATGTGTCCGTCAAAGGTGAACACAAAACTATCCAGGCGGCTATCGCGCGCCTGATGCGCTTTGGCCGTCGCAAGGTGGAATCCGCGCGGGCCCTCCTGCACGATCTTGGTTCGGTGGAGGATAGCTCCCTCACCCAGTACCAATTCCGTAACGGCGTTTGTCCAATAGACCTCGCTCGTACCGAGGTGAACATAGCTCTCGACCAACGCCAACTCGCTTCCATCCTCGAGTACAACCAGATTGCGTGGGCACGTCACTCCGCCGTGTGCGGCCGCGGTCGAGATAAACACGACATGCACCACGCCCTCCCGACGCTTGCCGCGGCTAATGTAAACAAACGCCCCGTCTGCGAGCGCTGCTGCGTTTAGGGCGGTGAAGGCCGTCGATGTGCCGTTCGCTGCGTAGCGATTGAGATGGGTCTTCAGCGCGGGGTGGTCTTCTTCCAGCGCCGAGCGAAGACTCATTGTCGTAATGTCTGGGGCATTTCCCGGAATGTTTGATAGCTGGTCACTGTAGTGCCCATCGACAAAGACCAACTCGGTCCAACCCTTCTCACCGTAGAGAAACGGTTCCACGTCGCCGGGTGCCAGAGCGGCGTCGCTGCCGTTGAAAAGGGGATTCAGTTGGGCCTCAAGAATCGGGGTGACATTCGTGAAACGCCACTCCTCCTGATGTCGGTCTGGAAACGCCAATTGCTCGAAACGCGCACTGCTCTCTTTCCGCAGGGTCTGCACCCATTCCGGCAACCCCTTCGCGGAGCGTGCGGCAAGCGCATCGAGATGGCGCGTCTTCAAATCTTTTCCTGTTGCGGTCGTCATGCTCTGTATTCCTGTGCCCTACGGTGCCACCGCCGCTTCGGCTTCCTTGATCCAATCGTAGCCCTTTTCCTCAAGCTCAAGGGCCAATTCCTTCCCGCCCGACTTCACGATGCGTCCCTTGTAGAGCACATGCACGAAGTCCGGAACGATGTAGTTCAGCAAACGCTGATAGTGCGTCACGACGATGAACGAGCGCTGCGGCGAACGCAGACGGTTCACCCCCTCGGACACGATCCGCAACGCGTCAATATCAAGCCCTGAGTCCGTTTCATCCAAGATGGCAAGTTTGGGTTCGAGGACCGCCATCTGCAGGATTTCATTGCGCTTCTTTTCGCCGCCCGAGAATCCTTCGTTCACAGGCCGGGTGGAAAACGCCGGATCGATTTGCACCAGTTCCATCTTTTCCTGGAGCACTTCCTGAAATTCCATCGCGTCGAGTTCGTCCAGTCCGTTGCTTTTGCGAACCTCGTTCAGCGCGGCTTGCAGGAAGTAGGCATTCGAGATGCCCGGGATTTCGACCGGATACTGAAAGGCGAGGAAAAGCCCAAGGCGCGCACGCTCCTCCGCAGGCAGTTCAAGCAAATTCTGCCCCAGAAACTCCGCCGCGCCGCCGGTGACCTCATAGGCCTCATTGCCCGCAAGAACGCCCGCCAGCGTGCTTTTTCCCGAACCGTTGGGGCCCATGATCGCATGCACTTCGCCAGGGCCAACCCGTAGCGAGATACCGCGCAGGATTTCGTTCCCTTCAACACTTGCTTGTAGATTTCGAATGTCCAGCATTAGCCGACGCTCCCTTCAAGACTGACTCCGAGCAATTTAGTGGCTTCCACCGCAAATTCCATGGGCAGATGTTCAAAGACCTCTTTGCAGAATCCGTTCACGACCATAGAAATCGCGTCTTCCGGACCGATAGCGCGCTGCTTGCAGTAGAAAAGTTGGTCCTCGCTGATCTTCGAGGTCGAGGCCTCGTGCTCGACACGCGCGCTGGGATTGCGCACTTCAATATACGGAAACGTGTGCGCGCCGCATTGGTCGCCGATAAGCAGCGAATCGCACTGCGTATAGTTGCGCGCATTCTCCGCTTTCGGCATGACCTTAACCAATCCCCGATAGCTGTTGTTGCCATGCCTCGCCGAGATCGTCTTTGAGATCACCGTGCTGCGCGTGTTCTTGCCGAGGTGAATCATCTTTGTGCCGGTGTCGGCCTGCTGATGATTCGTGCTGAGCGCTACCGAGTAAAACTCTCCGATGGAGCCATCGCCCTGGAGAATGCATCCCGGGTATTTCCACGTGATCGCCGACCCCGTCTCGACCTGGGTCCACGAGATACGCGAGTTTTTGCCCGCGCACTTCCCGCGTTTTGTGACGAAATTGTAGATGCCGCCTTTTCCGTCTTGGTCACCCGCATACCAGTTCTGCACGGTCGAATAATTGATCGTCGCATCGTGCAGGGCCACCAACTCGACCACTGCCGCGTGCAACTGGTTCTCGTCGCGTTGCGGAGCCGTGCAACCCTCGAGATAATTTACCGACGCGCCTTCTTCGGCCACGATCAATGTCCGCTCGAATTGGCCCGTCTCGGCCGCATTAATGCGGAAATACGTGGATAGGTCCAGCGGGCAACGCACCCCTTTCGGAATGAAGCAAAACGACCCGTCACTGAACACCGCCGAATTCAGCGCCGCGAAGAAATTGTCGCCATACGGCACCACCGACCCCAAGTATTCCTTGACCAACTCCGGATGTTCGCGCACGGCCTCGCTGAAAGAGCAGAAGATAATGCCTTTTTTCGCAAGAATCTCCCGATGCGTCGTGGCCACCGAAACACTGTCGAACACGGCGTCCACCGCCACTCCGGAGAGCCGCTTTTGCTCCTCAAGCGGAATTCCCAGTTTGCTGAATGTATCAAGCAGTTTCTGGTCCACTTGGTCGAGGCTATCAAGCTTCTTCGGCGCGCGTTTGGGTGCGGAATAGTACCGCTGGGCCTGATAATCGATAGCGGGATAGGAGACATTTGCCCACGTCGGCTCTGTCATGGTCTGCCAGTGGCGAAACGCCTTCAGGCGCCATTCCAACAACCACTCCGGCTCCTGTTTCTTCCGAGAGATCAGCCGAACCGTCTCCTCGGTAAGGCCATGCGGGATGGCGTCTTCCTCGATCTCGGTCACCCAACCATACTGATAGGTGCGCTCAGCAAACTCCGCCAGTTCGCGGTTGCTCTGCTCGACGCGCGATCCCTCGTAGGTGGCTGCGGATATTTCTTCTTTCTTTATGGGCATTGCGTCATTTACCTCTTCGGATGACGTTGGGCGCTGGCCCGTACCGTTCGCCTCATTTGGCAAGCGTTCCCCCTCTCGACAGCGATTTTCGCCGGAGACTGCGCCCGCGTCGCCTTTTCAGGCCCGCCAGCGTCCCTTTGTGCGGGTGTTTCCTTTGCACGAACTAACAGGGTACCCCCTCCAGCGGTCTTGCTGCAACTTCCGAGCACAAGCTCGGGAGGGGAGAGTCGAAACCGGGAAGCGCTTGCATGTGCTAACCTGCCAAACCACCGCAGGTTACGCTTATATTCCCTTCTTTCTGGGTAACAATATCAGGGAGGGATGGCATTCCCCCCCGTTTCTACGAGAAACGGAGTGAGGTCAATTTTACTGAGAGTTGGCCATGTGCTATAGTAATTGCCGTTTATGCGGCAGGACGCAGGCAAAGCGCAAGCCCGGTGGCTTGCCGTTTCGCAGGCGCTGTCCCATGGACTGGTGATGCCCATGAATACGCGATTTCCCGAGTGGATCCGGCGTCCGTGGGGTTCCGGGGAGGATTTTTCCTTCACCAAGGGCCTCCTGGGAGAGCTACGGCTCCACACGGTTTGTCAGAGCGCCAATTGCCCGAACCAGGGGGAATGCTGGGCGCATCGCACCGCGACGGTAATGATACTCGGCGGGACCTGCACCCGGTCCTGCCGGTTCTGTTCCGTGCATGCGGGCGTGCCCGATCCCGTGGACCCCGAGGAACCTCAGCGGGTCGCCGAAGCGGTCCGTGCGATGGACCTGCTTCACACGGTGGTTACGGCGGTGACGCGGGACGACCTTCCCGACGGCGGAGCCGAGCAGTTTGTCCGCACGTTGGAGGCGATTCGCGCGTGCTGTCCGCAGACGACGATCGAGGTGCTGACCTCCGATTTTGCGGGCGATGCGGCGGCGATTGACCGCGTGATGGACGCAGGGCCGGAGGTGTTCGGTCACAACATCGAAACGGTCGAACGGCTGCAGAGCCAAGTGCGTGACCGACGGAGCGCCTATTCGAGGTCGCTGGACGCGTTGCGGATGGCGCGCCGATTGAGCGGCGGAACGGTCATTAAGTCTGCGATGATGCTGGGCCACGGCGAGACGCCGGACGAAGTGCGTCAGACGCTCGTGGACCTGTACGAGGCGGGAGTGGAGGCCGTGGCGATTGGCCAATATCTGCGCCCCGGAAAACGGCAGCGGGAAGTGGTGGAGTTCATCCGCCCCGAGCAGTTCGCCGAATACGAGGAATTAGCCCGAAACATCGGGATGAAGTACGCGATTGCCGGACCTTTTGTCCGCAGTTCGTACCGCTCGGATGAGTTGATGAAGCAAGAGTTTGTTCGCGAACGGCTGAGTTCGATACGGAGGGGCGTACGCTATGCGATATGAGGTCAAGCTGCCGAGTCTGGGCGAGGATGCCTCGGACGAGGCCACGGTCGCGTACTGGTTGGTGGAAGAGGGCGACCGCGTGAAAGAGGGCGAAGACTTGGTCGAGATGACCACGGACAAAGCCGCTTTCAGCGTACCGTGCCCCAAGTCCGGCACTGTCTCGGAGAAACTTGTGGAAGAGGGCGACGAGGTCTGCGTCGGCGACGTCCTTTGCGTCCTTGAGGTTTAGCCGCCGCAGAGGGGAGATCGCATGTCACTTGGAGTTGGAGTCATCGGCGCGGGAACCGTGGGCGGCGGTGTCGTGCACACCCTGCTCACCAATATGGACTTGGTCAAAACCCGGACCGGCGCGGACCTGGCGTTAGTACACGTCGCGGACACGGTGGCGTCGCGTTTCGCCGAATTTCCGCTCGAAGGCGTTCGCACCAGCACCGACGCCAAAGCCCTGATTGAAGACCCCGCCGTCGCCGTGGTTTGCGAGTTGATCGGCGGCGTGGAGCCTGCCAAGACCTTTATTCTTCAGGCGTTGCGCGCGGGCAAGCACGTCGTTACGGCGAACAAGATGCTGCTGGCGAAGCACGGAGCGGAACTCGCTCGCGAGGCCATTGCCCACGGCGTCGAGTTGCGTTACGAGGCAGCCGTTGCCGGCGGCATACCCATTATCAAGGCCCTGCGCGAGGGGCTGGCCGCAAACCACATTCGCGTGGTCTACGGCATTCTGAACGGCACCTGCAACTACATTCTTAGCCGAATGACCTATGATGGCTTCGAGTTTGACGAGGCCTTGGCCCAAGCACAGCGGCTAGGTTTCGCCGAAACCCCTCCGGATCTCGACATTGAAGGTCACGACACCGCGCATAAATGCCAGATTGTCGCTTCGTTGTCATACGCGACCGAAGTCCCGCTCGAATCCATCTATGTCGAAGGCATCACTAAGGTCACCCACGCGGATGTCGCGTACGCCGATGAACTGGGCCACGTGATCAAACTTCTCGCGGTAATCAAGGACGATGGTGACGCGATCGAGGCGCGGGTTCATCCCACGCTGGTGCCCAAAGACCATTTGTTGGCTTCCGTGCGCAACGAGTTCAACGCCGTATACGTGAAGGGCGATATCGCCGACGCGACGTTGTATTACGGCCGCGGCGCGGGACGCATGCCCACTGCCAGCGCCGTTGTGGCCGACCTGGTCGATATCGCGCGACGCGGGAACGGCCCTGCACCGGCTCCGTTCGTTTACGGCCCCAAGCGTGCGCTGCGTCCGATGGGAGATGTTGAGGGCAGCTACTACCTTCGCCTGACCACCGCGGACCGCCCGGGCGTGCTCGGCAAAGTCTGCACGATCCTTGGCAACCACGGGGTTAGCATCGAGTGGTGCATTCAGAAGGGCGAACAGCCGAATGGCGCAGTCCACGTGGTGCTGATGACACACGAAACGATCGAGCGCGCAGTGCAAGCCGCGCTGTCCGAGATTAATGGTTTGGATTTCATGATGGAACCGGCGCACGTCATGCGCGTGTTGGGGGAATAGTCGAGATGTTGAATCGTGGAGTCATCGAGCGTTACCGCGCCCACTTGCCCGTGAGTGAGAAGACCTGCGTCGTGTCGCTGTGCGAAGGTTCGACCCCGCTCGTTCCGGCGTACAACTTGAGCAAGGCGATTCATCCCAAGCTCGAGATTTATCTCAAGTACGAGGGATTGAACCCGACAGGTTCGTTCAAAGATCGCGGCATGACAATGGCCATCACGAAAGCCGTGGAAGAAGGCTATCAGGCCGTGATTTGCGCATCCACGGGCAACACGTCCGCTTCGGCGGCGGCCTATGCGGCGCGCGCCAAACTCCGCTGCGCCGTCCTCATTCCCGAGGGCAAAATCGCGTTCGGCAAGCTCTCGCAGGCGATGATTCACGGCGCGCGCGTGATTCAGGTCAAGGGCAATTTCGACGACGCGCTGAACTTGGTCATCGCCATCGCGGAGAAAAACCGCATTGCCTTGGTTAACTCAGTGAACCCGTACCGAATTGAAGGACAGAAGACCGGTTCGTTCGAAATCATTGAGGATTTCGACGGTTTTGCGCCGGATTGTCATGTCCTTCCGGTTGGGAATGCTGGCAATATTACCGCGTACTGGAAAGGCTACAAGGAATACCACGCGCTGGGCAAGACCCCGAACCTGCCGCGCATGCTCGGTTTCCAGGCGGCGGGTTCCGCGCCAATCGTTCTGGGACACCCGGTGGAGAAACCCCAAACGTTTGCGACCGCAATTCGTATCGGAAACCCTGCCAGTTGGAAAACCGCCGTTGCCGCGCGCGACGAGTCGAACGGGCTCATCGACATGGTCACCGACGACGAAATCCGCCACGCCTACAAAATGATGGCCGCGACCGAAGGCATTTTCGCCGAGCCCGCGAGTTGCGCGACGATCGCCGGCATTCTCAAGCTTACCGAGCAGGGGTACTGGGACGGTATTGAGCCACTCAAGGGCGATAGGCTGCGAGTGGTGTGTATCCTTACAGGCCATGGCCTGAAGGACCCGGACAGTGCGATTCAGTCGGCCGAGCAGCCCGTAACGGTTGAGGCCGATGAGGACGCGGTGCTTGAGGCGATTGGCCTCGGCGAGCCGGTGATGGCGTAAACGTAGGAGTTTTGGAGTGAGAATAGTCGAGCGCATCAACGAGAGTATAAGCCGACAGATACTCAAGCTTGTTATTGTCGCAACGCCGTCGGAAGCTGAATCGCTCTACGAGGATTTGCGACAGACCTACCGCGAATATCTTGATATGCGTCGAGCCCTCGGACAACATGCAGAGGCGTTTCCGCCTTCGCACTTGGACTTTCTTCACTCGGATGAAGAGATGGAGAAGCTGAGAGCCGGTAGTCATCGGCTAAAGGGTTTTCTACGCAGACGAAGCGAGGTTTACTTCGCCACAGTGACCTTTGTCCTCGACGACGATGTGGGGGCGGCACAGGATGGGACAGATGTCTTGTTTGCTGATCGGGAAGGTAAAGTCGGCTATTTTAGATATCCAACTATTCCGGATGGTAATGCCTCATGATATATGTCAATGGTGACACAGGAGAAGAGTTGTCGGATATCATCGTCTATATCACCGTCACCGAATTCGAGCGGTTAATTGGACAGTTTAGGGATGTTTGTGAAAACCCAGATTGGCCGGGAGAAACTCGCAGAGAACGTCGACATCTATTCGTCGGTAGAGGCGAGGAGGCAGAACGTTCTATATTACTTATTGAGGATATGGGGGAGTCCATTGATTTGTGTGAAACTCGCATGTGAGATAGTGCAGGAAGTTCGAGAGATAGGGGAGGGTGCGGTTCGAAAGCGCGGTGAGGATACGGGGCCTGTCGGTGGGTGCGCTCATGCAAGGCGTCTTCGTAGTAAGGAAGACGGGCAATCAAGGGGGCAATCAAGGGGACACAAAACTTAATTAGAGGCGAGAATGTGTCCCGCCCGCGTTGGAATTGGACTTCTCCGGTGGCGAGAATGTGTAGACCATCAACGAGGAGAAGTCATGGAGAAGCAACGGAAGCAGATGTACGGATTGCTCTTTGACATGGACGGCGTGTTGGCCGACACAGAGGCCATCATCGCCGAAGCGACCATCGAGATGTTCCGCGATCTCTACGGCGTCGAATACGCGCCGCATGACTTTCTGCCCTTCGTAGGCACGGGCGCCGTTCGCTATACACAGGGCCCCGCGGACATGAAGGGCGTCACGATCGACCTTGAGAAAGCCCTCGAAGTGCGTTACGACAATTTCGTGCGCCTGTTGCACTCTGGCCGCGAGCTGCGCTTTCCGGGCGTGGTCGAATTGATCGACGCCGCGCACGTGTCGGCGGAATGGGACCTGGCCATTGCGACCTCAAGCCCCAAGCCAAAAGCCTTGGAGACCCTCGAAGCCGCGAAGGTTCCCTTCGAGAAGTTCACCAAGATCATCTCCGGCGACATGGTCACGCACAAAAAGCCTGACCCAGAGATTTACCTAGCCGCCGCAGCAGCGCTGGGCATTGCGCCCGCGCATTGCGTCGTCATCGAAGACGCCATCGAGGGCATCAAAGCCGCCAAGGCCGCCGGGATGGTCTGCATCGCTGTTACAAACACCTTCCCAGCGGACCGGTTGACCGAAGCCGACCGCATCGTTGATTCACTGACCGAAGTGTCGCTTGGTTTCTGTCGTGCGATGTTGAACGGGAAAGCGTCTGCATCGTAGAGGCTTATTTCTGCGTGCGCTGCAGCGCCGACTGCACCATGATGAACTCGCCGACGTTCTCAAGGTTCACGAGTCCTACGAGATGGCCATTTTCCACCACCGGAACGCTCCTGCAATCGCATTCCTGAAGCCGCAAGAACACGGAATCCAGCATTTCCTCCGGTCCTACAGTCAAAAACGTGCGTTGCATCGCGTCCGCAACATGCCCGGCGTGTCCCTCTTGTGCAAGCGCCGTGAGCAGGTCCTGGCGGGTCAGTACGCCCACCACCTGGCCCTCCGCCACCACAGGAAAATCCTGCTGGAACCCCGCGATCACGTGATCGGCCGCCGTGCGCAGACTGTCTGTCGGCGCAAGCGCTTGGAAATCGGTAATCATCGCCCGCTTGACCCGCACTCCGCTCAGGGCAGATTTGGCTTGCACGAGCGACGACTCCTCACTAGCGCCCAGCCACACAAACAACGCCACGAACATGATGAGCACGTTGAACGAGAGCAGTCCGTAAAGAAGAAACAAAAGCGCAAACCCCTGCCCAAAGAAAGACGCGATACGCGTTGCTAAGACATGATCCATGCCAAACGCCAATATCGCGCGCAACACGCGTCCGCCGTCCATCGGAAACGCAGGTATCATGTTAAATACCGCTAGTACGACGTTTACCTGAAAAAAGAGGGAGGGGCTAGGGAAACCAATATCGAAAACATGGCTCCCGACCCGACTCCACACCGCCGGGCCCGCCACTAGGTACGCGCCCAGCGCCAATACGACATTCACTGCCGGGCCCGCCAGCGCCACCACCAGTTCCTGCTTCGGATCTTCCGGCATTCGCTCCAGCCGCGCGACTCCGCCGATGGGCAGCAAGGTAATGTCACGCGTCGGAATGCCGAAACGGCGCGCCGCGAGGGCATGACCCAGCTCATGCAGAACGACAATGCCGAATAGCATCGTTACCGTAACGATATTCGCCACCGAATACACAATGGAATCGCCTCGCAGGAGGGGAGCAATCCCGAACGCTCCAAGCAGGATGAGGAAGGTAAAGTGGAGGTAAACTCCTATCCCGAAGACGGACCCGATTTGCCACGACCACTTCATTACGTTCACTCCTTGGGTATTCGCATGCGCGTCACCCACTGTAACGCACGAGAACGCCAAACTCTATCCAGGAATCAGCCGAACAGGTCGGCTTGCGCGGGCGCGGCGGGCAAGTCCAGCGCTGCGCGGAGTGCCTTGGCTTGGAGACGGCCCTGCCCATCGAGCAACGCAGTTGCGCCCATATGGTGGATGGTGGTTGCCGAAGAATGCAGGAAGACGGGCTTCCCCTGAGCGAGCGCGCACCGTGCGGTTTGCATGCTGCCGCCGGCTTTCCGGGGTTCGATGACACAGACCAACCGGGACAATGCGGCGATGCTGGCGTTGCGCGTCACAGCGGCATGCGTTTGCCAAGGCGCGTTGGGCGGAAACTCGCTGAGCAACGCCGCGCGCCCCTCCCGCAGCGCCGCATGGACCGCCGAAGCTCCCTTAAACTCCAAGACGCCGTACGGCAACACAAACACCGTTTGTCCGCCGTGCGCCACCGCGGCCTCGTGCGCGGCGGTATCGACGCCCGGCGCGCCACCGCTGACCACGACGGCGCCCAGTTGGGTGAGTTGCTTGGCGCACGCCGCGGCAAGACGTTGGCCCCCAGCCGTGGGTTCTCGTGTACCGACTACCGCACCTGAGGTTTGCTCCAGTAGAGCCACATTCCCATGGACAAATACCACTGGTGGCGCTTCTGTGCCGAGGTGGTTACGCAACGCCGTCGGATACGCCTCATCGCCCGCGAGAAACACGGTTGTTCCCGCGCCTGCGCAACGTTCCAGTAGACGCTGACTTTGTTCAACGCAAGACACTGGGCATTCTGTGAGTGCCCGCGTGATGTCTTCCCCGTGGATGGGCAACCGTTCGAGCAGGGTGCGGCGCGGCAAAGTGCGGAGCGCGGCCAGCGGTGTTTCGAGACTGACACTCGCGGCGATGGCGCGGCGGACCGTCGCTCGGCCCGTTCCCGGAGCCAGCAACAGCGCAAGCGCCACGACCGCGTTGTTTTGCATCGAGTGTGTCTCCGGGGGCAGTGTAGGAACTGTTTTGCGCCGATGCAATGTGCACACAAATTGGGGAAGGCAGGGCGACTATTCCCGGGGAGACGACCAGAAAAAACGGGCAAGCAGTTCGTGTCCGCCTAATAAGGCGGCGGCGGTCGCCAGCGGCACAAGATGGTAGACCCCCCGATACGCGACAAGCCCACCCAACACGGCGCTTTTGGAGACGGTATCGGGCAAGAGCATGAACAATGCCGTCTCAAACACACCCAAACCTCCCGGAAGCTGGCTGATGATGCCCGCGACGATGGCCAAAACGAACGCGGACAGAAATTGAGAGAAGGGAAGGCGATCGGAGTGGGGGATTAGGAAATAGAGCACTGCCGCGGCAAGGGACAAGTCGATGCATGCCAAGAGGGTTTGCTGGGCGCCAATTTTAAACTTCGGCGCGGTGAAACAGAGCCCGCGCAGGCGGATCGGACGTCGAAAGAGAAGACAAGCACCTAGATAAACGGGCGCGACAGTAAGAGCGAGCCCTCCGGCGATCTGGTTGGCGTGCTGGCCGAGTCTGGCAAGTTGCGGAAGGCCCACCGGGTCAAACAACAGGCAAATTCCCGCCAATGTGCAAGCCCCTAGGCCAAGGGTGACGCCATTGAAGAGAATGACCAGCGTGGTGTCAAGGCCGCTCAACCCCCACCCCGAGTAGAACCGATAGCGCACGGCTCCCCCGGAAAGAGTCGAATAGCCCACAGAATTGCTGAACGCAAACCCTACGAATCCGGCAAAGGCCGCGCGCCGAAAGGGCAATTTGATGCCCAGATGACGCAAAGCAAGTACGTCGTAGAGTGAGAGAACGAAGTAACTGAGCACCATCAGCGCTCCTGCCAGGAGAAGACGCTTGGATGAAAGCGAGTGAATCTCCTTCAGGATCGCGGAGGGCGGGTACTCCTTCAGCATCTGGCGCAAGACAAACACCGCCGCGATGAACAAGCCAAGCCCCAGAACTGGCCCGATATACCGCGTCCATTGACGTCCCGTTTTCATTCGCGCACCAATCCGGCCTTGCGCTTTCGCGAGGTGTCGTAATACACAAGCGCGACGATAATTGCGCCGATGAGAATCTTCTGCCAATACGCGTTGTAGCCCTTGAGATTGCAGACGTTCACGAGCACATTCATGATCAACGCGCCTGCAAGAGACCCAACGGCGCCGCCCTGGCCCCCCATCAGACTCGCCCCGCCAATGACGCACGCCGCGATGGCGTTGAGTTCATCCCCTTCGGCTGCCGAAGGATCTCCCACACTAGTGCGGGAGGCCAGGAGCGTTCCCGCGATACCCGCGAGCAGGCCACTTAGCACATAGGCCGACGTCCGCACCCGGCCCAGCGATACGCCGGACAAGCGCGCCGCCGGGGCGTTTCCACCGACGGCGTAGAGCGCGCGACCGAGCCGTGTCTGAGAGAGCAGCACCGTGACGCACAGAGTGATGGTCACGGTAATAACCACAGGGATCCACCACGCGCGCATCCCGAACAATGTCTGAGTGCCGCCCAGGTACAAGAAAGATTTTGGCAGACCGGGAATCGTGCTGCCGTGGGCCAATAGCAGCGCCGCGCCGCGCGAGGCCATCATCGTTCCAAGTGTCGCCACGAACGGCGGAATGCCGCCGCGCGTCACCAGAAATCCGTTCAGCAACCCCCAGGCGCACCCCGTCAGCGCCCCCATCGCCACCCCCAACGGCATGGGAAGGCCCCAGGCCGTCATGGATAGGCTCGCCACGACGCCGGACATCGCCGCCACGCACGCCACGGACAGATCGATGCCGCCCGACACGATTACCAGTACCTGCCCCACCGCCATGATCCCAACCACAGTCGTGCGGTAGGTGACCATCTGCAGGTTACTCGGTTTCCGGAAATCAGGCACCAGCACCGCGAGCACTAGGCAGAGTACCGCCAGGATGAACAACGGCGAGTTACGCGTCACAAAATGCTTCATCAGATAGAATCCTCGGACTGCGAACTCGCGCATTACACACGATGGGGCAGGCGGCATGCAACATAATGGGCATAGGCGACGGTGCAACAGGAGCTTCAAGGTGACCGGAGTTGACAGCCCGGGTTCTGGAACCTACAATAGAATTAAGAGACGGCCCGGTGCGGCTTGTCTCAGGAGTGACCGATGAAGCCTTCGTTGACAAAAGTCGTGGACGCCATTCTTCGCTGCATTGAAGAGGGTCCAGAAGCCGTGCATACCGAAAAGGGGATGCGCAGTTGGCTTAAACGGCTTGGATTTAATAAGCGCGAGATCGACGCCGCCATGAAACTGGTGGCACCCAGGTTGTCGGAAAACCCGGGCGTCATAGAACATCGCCTCACGACAGTGCGGGTCCTTTCCGCTGAGGAACGCGCAAGGCTGACCCCTGAGGCCCGGGCGGCGCTTGAACGCCTGGATTTTTACGGCCTTATCGACCCCTACGAGCGCGAGATGTTGCTCGACCGCCTGAGCCAGTACGAGGGCGAAGTCGGAATGGACGAGCTCGATGGGCTGCTTTCCTGGCTGGTGCTAAGCGTGCGCGACGTGGAATCGCAGCAGACCATCTACGACGTCATAGACGGCTCCAACTCCGTTCGCCACTAGTATAACTCCTTTCAGATAAACAAATTAAGACGAAGTCTTCAGATTGGATTGAGTTCGCCTTTTTCAAACCAATCCGCGATTGAATAGTGCGAATTCTGCGTCAACTACTCCCTTTCATTCTTTTTTCTAGCCAGCCCTATGGACAGCTAGGCCCTGGCTCTGCTATAAGAGGCCTTCTTGGCCGTCCCCGGTCCGGAGGATATATGCTGCGGAGTGTGGGCAGCCGGGCGGTGGATGAGCACGAGTAGGAGAGCTGGAATGGCGAAAAAAACCTTGGTAGTGGTGGAATCACCGGCCAAAGCCAAGACGATTAACAAGTTTCTTGGCCCAAATTATATCGTTCGGGCCAGTTTTGGCCACGTTCGCGACCTTCCCAAGACCGGCCTGAGCGTCGATATCGAGAACAACTTCGAACCGAAATACATGACGCTTCGGGACGATCGGACGAAAAAAGCCGTAAAAGACATCCGCGATGCCGCCGCCAAGGTCGATGTCGTTCTTCTGGCTTCCGACCCTGATCGCGAGGGAGAAGCCATTGGTTGGCACGTGGCCGAGATTCTTCGTGGCACCAAGGGCTTCGACAAGCCCATTGCCCGCGTTGTTTTCAATGAAATCACCAAACGGAGCGTCCAGGAGGCGATCAAGTCTCCGCGTGACCTCGATATGCAGCTTGTCGATGCCCAGCTGGCCCGGCGCGTTCTCGATCGGCTCGTGGGCTATAAGATGAGCCCGTTCCTGGGCTGGGCGGTACGCCGTGGACTTAGCGCGGGCCGCGTGCAGTCCGTTGCGGTGCGCATGGTGTGCGAGCGCGAGGAAGAGATCCGGGCGTTTACCCCGATCGAGTACTGGACGCTGGATGCCCAACTGGAAACGCCTCGGGGCGACGCGCTGACGGCTCGCCTGTGGCGGGTGCGCGGCCAAGGGGTGCGTCCGGACGACCCCGGGCGGGTGCGGAGTGAGGCCGAAGCAACCGCGTTGGCGGCTCATCTCAAGGGCGAGACCTTCGAGGTCGGCGGCGTCGAGCGGAAAGAGGTCCAGCGTCGGCCTTTCCCTCCGTTCATTACGAGTACGCTGCAGCAGGAAGCCTCGCGTAAACTCCGTTTCTCGCCGCGCAAGACCATGAGCCTGGCTCAGCAGCTTTACGAGGGAATTACGCTGGGCGAAGAGGGCAGCACGGGCCTGATCACCTACATGCGTACCGACTCGACGCGTGTGGCTCAGGAGGCGATTGCGGAGGTGCGCGACTACATCGGTCGCACGTTCGATGCCCCCATGCTGCCGCAGAGCCCCAATACCTACCGGAGCAAGAAGGGCGCGCAGGACGCACACGAGGCCATCCGCCCGACCGGTGTCGACCGCACTCCGGACGCGATGCGCGCATATTTGAGCGAAGACCAACTTAAGCTATACACCCTGGTCTGGCAGCGTTTTGTAGCCAGTCAGATGACGCCGGCGCTGTTCGACCAGACGACTGTCGATATCGCGGCGGGCGAGTGTGAATTTCGCGCGACGGGAACGATCATGAAGTTCGCGGGGTTCACTGCACTCTATCAGGAGACCCAAGACGAGACCCCGGAGCAGGACGAGGATTCGCGCTCGCTGCCCGAAGTGGCCCCGAAGGATGTTTTGGGGCTGAAGGATCTTCGTCCGGAACAGCATTTCACGAAACCGCCCGCGCGCTATACCGAGGCCAGTTTGATCCGCGCGCTGGAGGAAAACGGTATCGGGCGTCCGAGCACGTACGCGCCGACGATTAACACGGTTCAGGAACGGGGGTACGTCGCTTGGGACAAGGGACGTTTGGCCCCGACGGAACTGGGGGAGAAGGTCAACGCGCTTTTGGTAACCCATTTCCCGGATGTCCTTGATATCGGCTTCACCGCGAGTTTCGAGGCCGACTTGGATCATGTCGAAGAAGGCGCGCGCGAGTGGCACGACCTTGTTCGCTCGTTCTACGAGGGGTTTGCCAAGGATCTCAGCGCCGCACAGCACAAGATCGTCACCGAAGTGGCCGGACCGGACGCGCGTTGCCCCAAGTGCGGCGGCGAAATGGAGATTCGCGAGGGGTTCTTTGGCGTGTTCCTGGGGTGTTCTCGGTATCCCGAGTGCGACGGACGCCTGCGCGTATCGCGGAAGAGCGAACCGGAGAAAACCGATATCGTTTGCGATGCCTGCGGCGAAATGATGGTAATACGCGACGGGCGTTTTGGCCGGTTCTATGCCTGTTCGACCTACCCCAAGTGCAAGAATACGCGTAATATGGGGAAGGACGGCGCCCCGGCGGAGGCGCGCGTCAAAGAAGAGCCGCGCAAGACCGACCAGGTCTGCCCGACCTGCGGCGCGTTTCTTCTGATCCGCAAGAGCCGTCTCGGCGAGGAATTCTACGGGTGCGAGAAGTACCCGAAGTGCAAGTTCACCAAGCCGATGGAACTCGGTTTGCACTGTCCTAAGCCAGGCTGTGACGGCGAATTGGTAACGCGCCGGGCGCGCGGCCGTCGTTTCCTGGGGTGCACCAAGTACCCGGAGTGCGATTACACGGCGGTTGGCCAGCCCGACATCAAGACGCCGTGTCCCGCGTGCAAGTCGCCTTGGACCTTGGTGGTGAAGTCCCGTGGGAAAGACCCCGTACGGCGGTGCCCGGTTCCCGGGTGCGGCCACGAGGCGGTGCTCGAGGACACGGAGCGCGCAGGCGAGACCGAAGAGTAACCGCGAACGGAGCCAGGCGCGATGGAAGCGACAAGCGGACTCGTGCAACAGTTCCTCGATAATCTCGAGGTGGAACGTGGTCATTCCGCGCATACCTTGCGCGCCTATGCGGGCGACTTGGCGCAGTTCTCCGATTTTCTGGTCAACGGAGCGGAGGCGTTTCTGCGGGAGCCGGGGGAGCGCCCCGAGCCGCATGAAGGCCGTCTGGCCGCGGCGGGACGTCTGGAAGTGCGCGCATACCTCGCGCATGTGCAGACCTCGGGGTCAAGGGCTCGCAGCGCCGCGCGGAAACTCGCCGCGCTTCGGGCTTGGTTTACTTTTCTCGTTCGTTTGGGACGCGTAGAGACCAATCCTGCTGAAGAGGTGAGGTCGCCGAAACTTGCCCGGGGACTTCCCGACGCGTTGAGCATTCCCGAAGTCACTGCCCTCGTTGAGGCTCCTGATCTTGCCAGCGCAGACGGCATTCGTGACCGCGCTATACTCGAGACTCTCTATTCGGCGGGTGTACGCGCGGCGGAGCTCTGTGGGCTACGACTACGCGACGTGGACCTCATCGGCGGCACGCTCTCCGTGCTCGGCAAACGCCGCAAGGAACGGATTGCTCAACTCGGCTCGTTCGCGGTGGAAGCGCTCGAACGCTATCTTCAGATTCGCGGACAGCTCGGCGCGCCGCGGCATGATCGACTTTTCGTGAACCAGCGGGGCGGTCCATTGACCACCCGCAGCGTGCAGCGCATCGTTGGGAAGTACGCGCTACAGGCTATCCCACTACGCCGCGACGTGTCTCCGCACATGCTGCGTCATACCTTTGCGACCCATATGCTGGATGCCGGGGCGGACCTGCGCGTTGTGCAGGAATTGTTGGGGCACGAAAGTCTTTCCAGTACACAGATTTATACCCAGGTTAGTATCGAACGGCTCAAACACGTTTACCGCGAACACCATCCGCACGCCTAGTCTGCAACGGTGCCTGATTTCGTTGGAAGTCCAACGTCGTGTGCACTAGATTCAGGTGTTCTGATAGATTCCTCAAGATAGTCGTTGACCAAGAATAGGTGAAGCCAAACCATGAACGATTTTCCGAAACCAATCGCCGACCTCATCGAGGAACTGGCCACAGCACCCGATGTTGTGGCGGTCGTTCTCGGCGGCTCAAGAGCATTGGGCTCTGATGATTCCGGGAGCGACTGGGACCTTGGCCTCTACTATCGGAACACAATTGACCTGAGCGCACTCGCTGCTCGGGGAAATGTTTGTCCTCCCGGTGCCTGGGGACGAATAATGAACGGCGGCGCATGGCTCCGTTGCGGGAACGAGCGCGTCGATGTGATTCTTCGAGACCTGGATACCGTCGAGCATTGGACACAACGTGCGGAGCAGGGCGAGTTCGAGGTGGATCACCTGCTGGGGTACCTGGCGGGAGTGCCAACATACCTTCTGACTGCCGAACTCGCGTCATGTCGTGTCCTTTGCGGCAGTATTCCTTCTGGTGAATTCCCTTCCAGGCTTGCCACTGCCGCCCCCGCTGTGTGGCGATTTTGTCGAACGTTCAGCCTGGGCTATGCACGCATGCACGCCCGCCGGGGAAATCGTATAGAAGCGTCAGGACAAGTTTCCAAGGCCATTCTTGAGGAAGCTCACGCGATCTTATGCGAGCAACGTCGTTGGGTATGCAACGAAAAGCGACTGATGGAGGCTGCTGACTTGATTGAGCTTCAGACCCATTTCGGACACGTTCCAGGCGATCCAGAGGGACTTGTTCAGTGGGTTGAATTTGTAGCCGGAAAACTCGGGGTATCGCCTGACGAAATGGCTCCTTGGGATAGGTAGATTCGGGAAGTCCATCGACCGCCGTGCATTACGGCTGTTCTTGTCTTCTTGTGAACACTGGCGGTCTTCGTGTGCCCGGTATTCCGGGAGGATTTCCGCTGTGGCCTGCCCCCTATTTGACATCTTTGGGTCCCGAGAGAGATACTTGGGCCGCATGGCACCCGCGCATGAAGCTATCCCTTTGCGGTATTTGCTCAGCGCGCGAATGCCGTCCCTGCATAGAAAAGTCCATGTGGACAAAACGCGGTTTGAATTCCACTCGCCGCGGGATTTGGTAGTTGCAATCCGATTAGATGGAGGAAGCATCATGGCGCGTTTGGAAGAGTACGATATCACCAGTCCGTTCACGGCCACGCTGGCCGTTTCCGACCGAATCACCCCGGCCGATTCGAAGATCGAAATTCGGCATCTGGAGTTCGACGTCGAAGGCGCACCGTTGTCTTTTGTCGAAGGACAGAGCGTCGCGGTATTGATTCCCGGACCGCACGAGTTCGGCAACAAGACCCACATGCGTCTCTACTCCATCGCGAACGCCCGCAAGGACACCAGCGGTTCGTCGCGAATTGAGTTGTGCGTGCGCCGTTGCTTCGCCATTGACGAGTTCAGCGGCGAGCAGAGCAAGGGCGTGGCGTCGAACTATCTGTGCGATCTCGCCCCTGGCGACAAGGTGCAGATGAGCGGGCCGTACGGCAGCGCCTTCGTGGTGCCCGGCGATCCGACTTCGAATCTGCTCATGGTCGGTGTGGGGACGGGCATTGCCCCGTTCCGCGCGTTTGTGAAGCACATTTACGAAACTGTCGGCGGTTGGAAGGGCAAAGTTCGCCTTTTCTTCGGGGCGCAGACGGGTATGGAACTGATCTATATGAACAAAGAGCGCGACGATTTCGCGCTGTACTATGATCAGGAAACCTTCCGTGCGTTCCAGGCGCTGAGCCCGCGTCCCTTCGTGGACGAGAGCATCGCCCTCGACAAGACCATCGAAGAGAACGCCGAAGAGGTGTGGGGATTGCTCCAGGACCCGAAGACGTATGTTTTCATCGGCGGTTTGGAGAAGGCTTCGGGGCTCTTCGACAAGGCGATGGCGAAGATCGCGGGTTCGCCGTTGCAGTGGGAACAGAAGAAGAACGAGCTCAAGGGCGCCAAGCGCTGGTTTGAGTTGCTGTACTAGTTCGTTTTGGGTATCGCGGGCGGCGTCATGATGGTGGCGTCGCCTGACTTTTTTCGTGACGGCCCCGTGCGCGCATAGGGGAAGGAGCGAATCATGTTTTTGTTCATTGGGGGAATAACGCTGGCGCTAAGCGTTTCTTTCACCTGCTCGCTTCTCGAGGCGGTGCTGCTCAGTCTTACTCCCTCTCAGGCGGCGGACATTGCCAAACGCCACACGCGCATTGGGAACATTTGGCAGCGGTTTAAGGCCGAAATTGAGAAACCCATCGCCGTGATTCTGCTTCTCAACACCGCTGCCCATACGGTCGGCGCGACGGTGGCGGGTTCCCAAGTACAGGTTCTTTTTGGAGAGCCCGCGCTGGCGTGGTTCTCGTTTATTTTTACTTTCGTTATGCTGCAGTTCACGGAAATCTTGCCGAAAACCCTTGGCGTTCGTCACAATCGGAAACTTGCCGTCGTCCTCGCGTTACCGCTCCTGGCGCTGGTCAAGGCGTTCTCGCCAGTATTGAGCGTAATTCACTTCGTCAACCGTCCGTTCGAGCGCCGGATGCGCGGAGGCGATTCCGCGGCGACGCCGACACTCGACGAGATCGCGGCGTTGGCCGGCATGGCGCGCTTGGGAAATCTCATCAGCCGCCATGAAGAGAAAATTATACGTGAGGCTTCCCGCCTCTCGGAAACCTCCGTGCGGGAAGTAATGATTCCGACGGACCAGATTACCTTTTTCTCGACCGATCAATGCGTGACCGACGCGATTCTCACCGCCCACATGGATCCCCACACCCGTTTCCCCATCTGTGAGGGGGGCGACCAAGATCAGGTGCTGGGCTACGTCAATTTCAAGGAATTGATCTACCGTGTGCGCACGAATCCGGCAGACCCCAGCTTGCGCGGAATTATCCGCCCGGTCCATTTTGTTGGCCCGGATGAATCGAGCGCAAACCTTTTGCGGGTGTTTGTGGACGAGCACAATCATATCGCCATCGTCCGCGATGAAGGCAAAACGCTGGGTATGGTGACCATGGAAGATATTGTCGAAGAACTCGTTGGTGAACTGACCGACGAGTTTGATCGTCTTCCGCGCATGTGCCACGCGCTGAGTGGAGGCGTCTGGATGGTGGGCGGCGGCTTTCTTGTCAGCCAGTTGGCGGTTTTATTGCATGTGGACTTGCCGAATCCGCAGGGAAGTCTTTCTTCTTGGTTGATAGAGCGTATGGGCAAAGTGCCGGAACGCAACGCCATCCATAGAGAGGGCGACGCGGCGTTCATGGTGCGCCGTATTCGCCGTGGTCAGATTTTTGAAGTCGCCGTTTCGACAGGCGGTGGTCCTCTTCCATTGCCTTAGATTGCTCTGCCGCGAAGTTGCCATCGGGGGTGAGTTCGCGCGACAATATAGCTCCAAGGTGCGCGGGCCAGTGAGTCCTTGGGCGCTCAACAACGATAGGCGCAGTAACGAGCAAGACAAGGGAGTCGTTAGAATGCCGGAACCGTATCGTCACATCGAAGATCTAAATGAAGCGATAGACATTCCAGTGAATGGAATCCTGAGCAAGACCATCTTGAGCGATGACATTGTGAAGGTCGTGCTGTTTGGAATGGATCAGGGCCAAGAGCTTAGCGAACACACGGCCTCCATGCCGGCCTTGCTTCAGATTATTAAAGGCGAGGCCGAGGTGCGTCTCGCGGGCGATACGCATAAGGCCCAGGCGGGTTTCTGGACGCGCATGAGTGCGGGGCTTCCGCATAGCGTTATTGCCCGTACCCCGCTGATTATGCAGTTGGTGTTGCTGAAGCGCGGGCAATAGGCCGCACCCTGATTCTGATGCGCTTGGAGTCTTGGAAGAAGGAGAGGCTGAATGAAGCTGCCGGACGCCATTGAACGTGCACTTCGGCCATTGTTTGAGCTACTGCCTTTGCCGCACGCGATGGCGCAGTTGGTGCCTGTAGGGGCGCAGACCGGTGCGATCATAAAGGCTGCTGAGGGAGCCGTGATGCATAGGGCGATCGCGCATCACCCTGCTTTGGTCACGGGGATATGGCTGTACGTCGACGAACTCGAGCGAAGCCATCGCGTGAGTCAGACCATTGAGGACGAGACCGGCGCGTTTTGGCACGGCATCATGCATCGCCGTGAAGGAGATTTTTCGAACAGCCACTATTGGTTCAATCGCGTAGGCGTACACCCCGCCTTCAGCGCGTTGAACGGTTACGACCCGCATCTATTCATTGATGAAGTCCAGAAGCGCTTCCGCGATAATCCGGAGGAGCTTGTTGAACTCCAACGTCAGGAGTGGGCGGCGTTATTTGCGTGGTGCGCGGAACATGCTGCGCGGAACGGCGTTTCTCCTGAGGGATGAACCAGGACCGCAGAGTCTGCACCGCGCAACATTTCAGGCGTTTTCGCCCAAATACCGGCTGAGGGTGTCGCGCATTGCGGCGATGACGTGATGTTTAGGAAGTACCCCTGACGCTCCGCTACGTTCGACTTGCCGCGGATCGATGTCGAGAGAGGTGAGCAGAACAATAGGAAGAGCGGGGGAGAGGGCGGGGTCGTTTCGGAGCGCGCTGCACACTTCCAAGCCCGTCATTCCCGGCATCAACACATCCAAGAAAACGAGGTCGGGAGTGCCCGAGACGGCCTGTTCGTAGGCGTCGCGCCCATCGGAGGCCATGCTAACTTCATGTCCAAAAGACTGAAGCGCGACAGAGAGCACCTCTAACGCCGCACTGTCATCGTCGGCTATCAGAATCTTGGCCACGGCCTATCCTTTCAGTCCGCTGTTTTCTCCCGGTGTAGCAACACGGCGCGATGGTCTGGAATTCCAAAAAAAGGGCCGGGGACCCATGCGCGGCGTCCCCGGCTTCTCCTGCTTACTTCGTGTCAAAAGTAAGTTCGTGAATGGACCAGTACAAGCCAAGCTTGCTGCCTGTCTGCAGAATCTTCACATACCGCCCCTTCGTTGGCGGGAAGGTGACGTGAATTAAGGGGTTAGCGCCCGGCCCCTTGAACAAGGGCTCGCCCAGGTTATTCGGGTCGTTGCCTACATACACCTCGATCGCGTCAGGCGCGTCTCCGCCGGAGTTGCGCGTATCCAGGGTGACGCCCGTAAGCGTCTTTTCGAAGCCCAGGTCGGCCATGAACCACTCGCCCCCGCGCTGAAACGCGGCGGTGTCCCAGCGAGTGTCCTGCTTTCCGTCCAGCGCGCGAAACGCGTACTGAGGGATGGCTGAGGCCGTTCCAGTGATTTTTACGTCTTTCATTTTCGCCAAGGTCTGCTCGACGTCTTCTTTCAGATCGGGCTGGGCCGCGAGTGTCTGAACCCACGCGATGGCTTTGGGATGGTGCTCGAACGCCGCCGCGCCCAATAGCGCCTTTTTGTCATCCAAGCTCGAGGTCATCGAGTAGACCTTCTGGTAGATAGCAAGTTGCGCTTCAGCCGAACGCCCTGTGGGCATCGGCAACTGACGGATAACACCCCTCAATGCCAGAATGCGCAGGGTCTCGTCCTTATCCGATTGCGCCGTCTTCAGGAGATCCATCAGCGGAGTATTATTCGGCCAGGCGGCCAAGGTCCGCACCGCCGCGCCGCGCACGATCTCGTTACTCGACCCAAGCGCCTCGCGCAGCGGCACCAGCGCCGCGTTGTCCCCGATATTGGACAGCAGACGCAGCAGAGCGGCGGTCGCTTCCGGCGACTCCGCCTTGGGCAGGGCGTCCAGAATCGGGCGCGAAGTCAGCGTGATAGGCGGTGTCTGACGCAGCAGGGCCAGATACGCTGCGATTGCTTCGGAACGCTCCGTTTCACCCTTGCTCTTCGCCAGCAACATGGCGACATTGGGACAGTCCGCATCGGTTCCCAGGAGCGCGATGGCTTCCAGCGCCGCCGCGCGTACGACTTCGCTCTCATCCTTCGCGGCGTAGTCGCACACAACGGGGAAGGCCGACGACATCTTGCGGTCGCCAAGCGCGCGAATGAGCGGAGCGCGCAGGGCCGGGTCGCCTGTGGCCGCACCCGCCAGGATAGCTGCGTCGATACCCTCAGCGCGGAGGATTTCGAGGCTACGGCGGGCGGTCGTGCGCTCGTCACGCCCCTTGGCGTTGGCGGCAATCTCCGCAATCGCGGGAACCGCGGCGGGATCGCTGAGATAGGGGAGCGCTTCCAGCGCAGCGATCCGAACCTTCTTGTCTTCACTCTTCAGGGCACCCAGAACCACCGGCACTGCCGCCTTGTCTCCTCGGCTTGCCAGCGCGGTGATCAGCAGGGGTTGTTCCTCTGGGGAGAGTGACGCTACCTTCGCGGCCAACGTTTCGGTGGTCTTCGTTCCGCCGCCCAGTTCGGCCACCAATTGGAGGGCGACTTGCTGACGCAGCCTGTCTTTGCCCACAAGCGCATTGCTGACCATGGGGAGGGCTTCTTCGTCCGTGATCTGCAGAACAAGGCCACGGAACGCCGCCGCGCGCACGGCCGCAGGCGCGTCGTTGGATGTGTCGATCGCCGCATAGGTGGCCTTCGCACGCTTCTTGTCGCCTGCGGTTGCCTTGGCGTCCGCGCAGGCCAGCCATGCTTGGGCTGCAACAGGTTTCACGGCATCCGGTGCGGACGCGATGTTCTTCGCGATCACCGCGAGAGCCTTCTTGTTGGCGATCTTTCCCAGCGCGTCATAGGCCGCGGCGGCGACCTTTGGGTCGGCGTCGTTCACATACTTCGCCACAGCCGTTGCGCCTCGGGCGTCGCGTCGCGCGCCAAGGGAATTAAGATAGGCGATTCGCGCCTTGCCCTCCGCCGAGGAGAGCTGCTTGATGAGCGCCTTCTCCGCCGCCGAGCCTTCCATACGCTCAAGCACGTAACGCGCGCAGGCCTCGGTCTTCTCATTCGTGAGTAGGGCTGCCAACGCTTTGGTGTCGCCCTTGTCCGCCACGATTACTAGACGGCGCGCCGCGAAGTCGCGCCCCGCGTCCGTTGTCTCGGGATCACCGAGAATTTTCAGCAACGTTGCGGCCCATTTCGCACGCTCTTCGGGCTTCTTAAAAGAAGCGACTATGAGCTTGTCCAATTCGACGAGCGAAGCGGTGTCCTGTCCCCACACAAACTCGCTCGCCAGTTGAGGCAGACGATTTTGCAGCGACTCAAGCGCTTGCTGACGGCCCTTTTCTGTCGTGTCGGGCGGCAGCGCGGCGGAGGGGGTTGCGTCCGCGGGCAAGTCGCCCAGAGCATACTGCGTTCCGGCAAGGAAGTGGTTAAGAATCGCGGGGTTCCAGAAGATTTCCTCACGATGCCCAAGCGAGCAGTAGAAGATACGTCCCTTGCCAGCCGTGTTCACCCAACTCACCGCAAAGTCCTTGTCTTTGCGATTGATGGAGTCTTTGGTCATGTCGACTTTGTTCGCGTCGAGGCTCAACAGCACCCGCAGCTTATCGCGCGAATAGGGGGTCTTGAACTGATAGATTTCGTCAGTGACGGTGAAATCTTTCCCGAGGAACATCTGGTTCAGTGGATGATTCGGATCGTCCAGCTTGATCGCCACCGGCTCGTGCCAAGGATGGCCGCTGAAGTAGCCGCCCATCATCTCGCCGTACTCCGCCCATTTGTAGAAGCAGTCGGTTGCCGCATGGACGCCGATAAGGCCCTTGCCGCCCTTCACAAACTCGAGGAAGCTCTTCTTTAGGCGTGCTTCTCGGTCAGTGGCTGCCTTCTGCTCTTCCGGCGAAAGTTTGTCGAAATTCTTGGGAGTGAATAGTTCCCCCGTCGTATTCATCATACAAACGCCGTCGAACTGAGCGAGGGTCTCAGGCTCAAACATCGCGATATCGTCGCTGATAACCGCCTCAAAGGCCCCCGTGCTCTTGCCCATTGCCTGGAAGGCCTGTGCTCCCAGTTGCACGGAAGAATGCGGGAAACCGTTGCACAAGGTAAACACGAGCAACTTGCGCGGCTTTTGAGGTGTCGCATACGCTTTCGTGGGCAGCGCGCCCATGACCTTGTCCAGGTCCGACAGTTTCGGTTGGTCAGCGGCGAACGCCGTCCCGACTACCAGCAGGGGCATAACCAGCAGTGCAATCAATCGTCTCATGGAATATCTCCTCGCGCGGTCTAGCCGCGAACGCCGTAATTCAGTCCTGAAATGGTTCCGCATCCTAGATGTCCAAGCTGTAGGGCGCCCGGAAGGTATACCCGAGCGACCGGTTGGCTTCGACATCATTCGGGACTCGTTCGGCCACAGGATCCCAATCGAACGAGCGGCCAATCTGATAGCAGATATTCGCCAGCGCGCAGATTGTGGCGGTGCGATGGCCAATCTCAACATCCGCGATCGGCTTCTGGCGCGTCTTGATCGATTCCATCCAGTCGTCGAAATGGGTGCGGCGGCGGTTCAGGCGGACGCCGTTCTCGCCGTATGACATCTTGACGATATTCTCCGGATCCGCGCGGAGGAAATCGCGGGAGACAAAGATGGTTCCTTTGGTTCCGTAGAAGACGCAGTAAGAACCGCCCACTCCCTTGGTTTCGGGATTCAAACCGTGATACATCGGCACGCCGTTCGCGTAGACCATCATCATGCGCTTGTCCGGGCCTTCCCGATCGTCGGGATGCACGAACTTCACCGGGCCGCTGTCGTCCATGTTCATTGCCCACTGCGCGATGTCGAAATTGTGCGCGCCAAAATCGCTCAGGCTGCCTCCGCCGTAACTGCGGTATGAGCGCCAGTCCGGAAAATGTCCGTAATTCATTGGCGAAATATTCCAGTTATACGGACGCCACGGCGCGGGCCCAAGCCACATGTCCCAGTTCATCGTGGGCGGAACAGGCTGCGCCGGAAGGCCCGTGCAATCACGGGCAGGGCCGCCGACGCCAATATCGATGGCCTTGACGTCGCCGATCGCGCCGTTGCGCACCAGCTCGGCGGCGTTCACGAAATATTGGTCGAAGTCCGACCGCTGCTGGCTGCCTGTCTGGAATACGCGTCCGTAACGACGCACAGCCTTGACCACCGCGCGGCCTTCTTCCACGGAATGGACCATCGGCTTCTCGCAGTAGATATCCTTGCCTGCCTTGGCCGCCAGTACGGAAGGAATAGAATGCCAGTGATCAGGGGTCGCGATCATGACCGCGTCAATATCGGGACGCGCAAGCAGATCGCGGAAATCCATGTAGATCTCACAGCCCTTATAAGAGCCTCCGCTCGAAATATCGCCATACACCTTTTCCACTTGGGCCTTGCAGGCTTCCAGTCGGGTGGATTCCACATCGGCGAGGGCGACAACTTGTACTGCCGGATGACGCAGCGCGTTCGCCAAATGCCCACGGTTCATTGTTCCCATGCCGATCATGCCGATGGCGAGGCGGTTGCTCGGCGCCACGCCTCCGGCCGCACCATACGCACGCGAAGGAATAATCGCTGGGAATGCCGTGGCGGCGGCTGTCGCGAAGGCGGTTCGTTTCAAGAACTGCCGTCGGCCTATCGCCGTGTTCTTTGACTCTCTGTTGTCGGACTTCATGCAGAACCCTCCCGATGGTTTACTGAGACAAGATGAACTTCGAAAGACTTACGTACCCATCATTTCTCAACGAACGGTCTCCCACCAAACATGAGACTGAGTATCTCCATAGGAGCCCTGGGGGTCAAGTTCAAAAGTGCTCGGGAATCTGAAGGCGGCGGTGGGAAGCAATTAGTTTGCCCTCCCTGCTCGTCTTTGCCACAATGGCGGATATGCGGAATCCCCGAAAACATACAGCAAGAGACATCATAATCTCTCCAGGCTCGATGCTATTTCTCACGAGTTTGCTGATTGTAGTCACGGTCATTGCCGTTTTCGGGCCGGTCGTGCAATTCCCGTTTCTTTCGTTCGACGACAACGAGTACATCACAGAAAATCCTCACGTAAACAACGGGCTGCATGTTGGGGCGGTGCTGTGGGCATTCACCCATGCGCACGCCGCCAACTGGCATCCACTTACCTGGGTGTCGCACATGCTCGATGTAGAGCTTTTTGGTCTTAACGCCGGCCCCCACCATGCCGTTAACGTTCTGTTGCATGCTCTGAACGCGTTGCTCGTGTTCCTCTTCTTGGTTCGCACGACGCGCGCCCCCTGGAAAGCCCTGCTCTGCGCGCTGTTGTTTGCACTCCATCCCTTGCGCGCCGAGTCCGTGGCCTGGGTGGCCGAGCGAAAGGACCTGCTTTGCGGTGTTTTCTGGTGGGGCACCCTCCTGGCTCATGTGCGCTATATCGAGGCTCCCTCCATGCGGAGACGGCTTGTAGTAGGGGGACTGTGTGCATGCGCGATGCTGTCGAAGCCGATGGCGGTCACCTTGCCGCTGGCGCTCATGCTGACCGAGTACTGGCCCCTAGGGCGCAAACCCGCTGTGAATCTGCGCGGCAGGAGCGAGCTTTTTGTCCTGAGTGCGCTTCTGGTGGTGGTGACGTTTGTGGCGCAGCGCGCGGGTGGGGCGGTCCGGGATTTTGCGCTGTTTCCCCTTGGAATCCGCCTGGAAAACGCGCCGATCAGCTACGTACTGTATCTCAAACGCGCGTTATGGCCCGCCGGACTTGGCCCCATTTATCCCTATCCCGCGCAAGGTTACCCCGCGTGGGAGGTGGCTGCGTGCGTCGTGTTGCTGCTCCTGATTACGGGGATAGCCTGGCGTCTGCGCGGCAAGACGCCCGCCCTGTGGATGGGCTGGCTGTGGTATCTGATTACCCTGTTGCCCGTCATCGGTCTCGTGCAGGTGGGGTATCAAGCCAGCGCGGACCGCTACACCTATCTCCCTCTTGTGGGCCCTGTGATGGGCGTGGTTTACAGTGTGCCGTCGATGGCGTCCCGGGCACGACCGCTGCGTGGCGCTATCGCGGTGGGGTTGGCGTTGCTTCTAGCCATCAGCGCCGCACTCACATACCGCCAGACCACTTATTGGTCGGACAGCGCGCGTCTTTTTGAGCGTGCCCTGGCGGTTACGAAGGACAATGATATTGCCGAGAATGAATTGGGCTTGGTATATCTGCAACGGAACCAGTTGGGCCGCGCCGCAAACCATCTGCGCGAGGCTTTGCGCATCAATCCCGCCCACTACGCGGCGTGGGCGAACCTGGGTGTTGTTCTGCGCAAGCAAGGGCAGCTAGAGGAGGCGCTCCGGCATGGGGAAGAAGCTGTGCGGCTTGCGCCCGATTTCTTACCGGGGTACAACGGCCTGGGGCTGACCTACGCCGCGATGAAGCGATACGGTGAGGCGGAACGCATGTTTCGTTTGGCGATCGAACGCGATCCGGACTACGTCGCCGCGCGCATTAACCTGGTGCAGACGCTTGTCGCCATGGGGAACACCGAGGAGGCCAAGCGCCAAGCGGAGGCGGTACTCCGTCTCGACCCCTCGAATCCATACGCGACGCGGATGCTCACTCCCTAATCGAAGTGGGTGAGCCGCTTGATGGCCTCGTAGCGGCGCAGGATTTCATCGCGCGTGAGCGTCGTGAGGCGATCCGGGCCGAACTGCTCGCAGGTGTACGACGCCACGACCGTTCCGTGGATCACCGCTTTGCACAACGTCGCCCAGTCGGTCGCATCGCGCTCCGCCAGATAGCCCATG
Organism: Candidatus Hydrogenedentales bacterium; assembly: GCA_041859045.1. GTDB lineage: Bacteria > Hydrogenedentota > Hydrogenedentia > Hydrogenedentales > SLHB01 > JBHELB01. Next base: position 134,502 of record JBHELB010000067.1, read on the forward strand.
AATCCCCCCGCGAACGTATCGCCCGCGCCGGTGGGATCGGCGACGTGGCGTAGCGGAAATGCCGGCGCGGAGAAGACGTTTTCGCCCTGAAACAGCATGCACCCATGCTCGCCTTTCTTTAGAACGACGATATTCGGGCCAAGCGCGCGAATCGCCGCTGCGGCCAACAGAAGATTCCGCTGACCGCTGAGCATGCGCGCCTCGGAATCGTTGATGATAAGCACGTCCACATGCTTCAGCACTCGCTTGAGGTCTTCAAGCGAAATATCGATCCATAGGTTCATCGTGTCCAAACCCACGAAACGGGCATTGGCTTGGTCCAGCACTTCGAGTTGCAGCGCGGGGTGGATGTTGCCCAGAAAAAGGTACTCCGCCTCGCACGCCGCCTTCGGAAGTTTCGGGTGGAAATCTTGGAACACGTTCAACTGCGTGTCCAACGTGTCCCGCTCGTTCATGTCCTCATGGTAGCGCCCCGTCCAGCGGAACGTGCGGCCTGCGGCGCGTTCGAGGCCGTCGAGGTTGATGTTTTTCTGATGGAAGAGGGCGACATGCTCAGACGAGAAGTCTTCGCCGACCACCCCGACCAAGTGCACTTCCGTGTAATTCGCCGCCGCCAGCGAGAAATACGTCGCTGCCCCGCCCAGCCCCTCAATATTGGAGCCTTCGGTCGTTTCTACGGTATCCAGTGCAATGCTGCCAACCACGGTAACGGCCATGACGTTTCTCTCCTGCGCGTTGTAAAACCGGGAAGCGCCATTATTAGCCCAATCGACGGGTGTAAAGCAACTGAAGGAACATCGAACCTTACCGCGAAATGAAACGGCAAGACGCTAATCCAGGATCGCGCCGCACTTTTTCGCAAGACGTTGGCCTTTTTGATCGAGTTTCGCGCCGGTCAGGTCCGCGCTGCGCAGGTCCGCGTGAGTCAGTTTCGCGCTGGTCAGGTCCGCGTAGGTCAGGTCCGCGTAGGTCAGGTCCGCGTCGACCAGGTCCGCGCCGACCAGGTCCGCGTCGTTCAGGTTCGCGCCGTTCAGGTTCGCGCCGACCAGGTCCGCGCTGCGCAGGCTCGCGCCGGTCAGGTCCGCGTGAGTCAGGTTTGCGTCGGTCAGGTCCGCGTGAGTCAGGTCCGCGTAGGTCAGGTCCGCGCCGCGCAGGTCCGCCAGGCTCAAGTCCGCGAATTGAAAAGTTACTTTCCACAAGGACTGTTCTGCCAGATTAAGGCGAGCAAGGTACCGCACGGGTAAAACTTGGGGACCGGAATACCACACTGGCCTGAGCAACTGAATCCATTTTGAAGCGGATTCATCATCTGGCCAGTTTACATTGCTTACTTTCCCTGTGACCGCCGAACAGGCGGACAGGAGAACGAGCAGCGCCCCTTCTGCATTGCGGACTTGTTCCAGGACTTCAGGAAACGTATCGAGTCCAGATAGCTTGTCCATGGGAGAGCCATTGCGGAGGACATAGTCTATGAGGCGGCAAAGAAACGCTTGGCACTCTTGCGCATTGTTCTTGCCGTTCGCCGCGACCTCGCGCTTGACAAACTTGTACAGTTCCGGGTCTATGGCCGTCGCGCCGCAGCATTCTCGCCAACTAATCACGCATTGTCTTTCGCTACGGCCCAAGTCCGATGATTTGTCGTTGCGGTCCAGTTCCTCGACAAGGGACTTGAGGACCCGCACAATGCGGCGCGCGGTGAGGTATTCGCCAAAGGATTTGTGCGTGAACTCGAATGCGGCGTCGCCGTCGGCATTGGCCCCAGCCCGGCGGAAATAGAAGCCCAAGAGCAAACGCCCAACGCCATCCTCGGCCTTCTGGCAGAATATTTTCAAGACTTTGCCAAGCCGTCCTCCTTCGAGGTGTTCCTGGATCGCTCTGACAGTCGTCGTTCTGCCCCCGCTGTGCCATGTCAAGAGCGCGATCTCCTCCAGAACTTGCGAATAATCTGATTGAGAGAGTTCTTTAATCGCGCGATGGCCTTCGTGCTTTTCGTATCTTCGCCGGTAGAGGGCCTCGAGCAGGCCCGCGTAGATGCTGTTCAGGTTCATGTCGTTGTCAAGGGAAACAACCTCCTCGCGCAAGGCGAGCGCGAGCAAGTAATTCAACAACGGTTGGGCGGTGATTTCGACGAGGTCGTCGTAGCTCAGCCGCGGCGGCATATCTTCCAGCCCACCCGTCGTCAGGTTCGAGTATTTCGCCCACCATTTCAGCCGTTGGTCTTCTGAGAGCAGCCTTTGGGGGTCGGTGTAGGAATAGCGGGCCGAATCGTCTTCTTCCTCGGCGAGGAAGTAGGGCAATGCATCGAGTATCTGCTGTTCCTTCTTGAAGAACTTTTCGGCGTCTTGAAGGCTAACGGTGCGTCCGGAAACGACGACCTGGAGCTGAAGAATTGCCTGGTTGCGCTGTCCGACGAGACGGTCTACTTCCTCGAGGAATGCCTTTGCCGTATCGGCCCCGACCTTGCCCTGGGCGGACAGTTCATCCAGCCCGTCGAAGAGGATGAGCAACGGGGCCTCGGCTGCATTCGCCGGATCGGCAGGGTTGTTTTCGAAGTGTCCCACGTTCTTGAGGTATTCGCCGATGGCGTCGGTCACGGTTCCCCTGAGATCAAGGTGGTGAAGCGGAACGAAGAGCGCGCGGACGGACTGTTCGGCGAGGGTCGCGGCCCACACTTTGAGAAAGGACGACTTGCCCGCGCCCGGACCGCCGGAAATCAGACGGACGGCGTCGTTCTTGTCTTGCCTTTCTCGCCACGTTCCGAGGGCTTCTTGCAGATCGACGACAACCCGTTCTTCCCGAGGGTCTCGCCTGTTGTCGCGTGTATCCGCCGCATCGCCGGGAACGTCCTTGGCCTTGCCTTTTGGGGAAGAGGCCTTCCGAACGTAGTATGCGCGGAGCGGGATGTAGATGCTGCGGAGGCTGAAGGTCTCCTCGAAAACGCTCTCTTCCGCCTGCTGCTCAAGCCACGCCAGGTATCTGTTCCATTCCTCATCGCGTTTCCATGCGTCGCCGAAGGGGCTGTCGAGCGCCTGCAAGATGGGGGCGTAGCGCACGGGATCGTTACACCATTCGACATGGAGCGAGTAGGCAAAGTAGTGGGGGAGGCGGTTGCCCAGGGCCTTTGCATCGCTCTCGCTCAATCCCCCGGCCCTGAGGGCCTGTTCGAGCGAGGACTGAAATTGCTTGAGGAATGGAAGGCGTCGAGGGTGGCGAAAGAAGCTTTCATCGATCAAAAAAGAGGAGTCGTCCGGCGCGGTTTTTGGAACCGACGACTCGAGATGCTGCGATTTTGTGGAGTCGAACTCGGAGCGGTAGTCCCAGAGCAACTCCTGGAGGGCGCGGACGGATGCCTGACAGATAAGGCGGTGGGCAAGTTCTCCGGGGGTGTTGCCTTTGAGTCCCAGGGCTTCGATGCCGTCTGCGATATCCTTTGCCACATCGGTGGCTTTCATTTGCGCGCCGTCCACAAGGGCCTTGATGAAAGAGACGGAGAGTTTTTGGAGGTTGACCGTCAGCGGCCGGAAGAGCACCGAAACCGGCTTCTTCACTTCAAGGTCTTCCCTGGGCTTCGGCATAGAGCGGTCCTCCGCGTTTGTGGCTCGCTATTTTAGTTGGTTTACTAAGTCATATCAATTCGCGTTTCTAAGGAGGCGAGACTTCTAATTCGTCCAGCGCAAGACGAAGAGGTTTTGTTCGCTGCGCAAGCCGATGGCGGTGGCGCCGTCGCCGTTGAGGTCGGCGCGGAACTCAATGGCTTGGACGGGTTGCGAAAAGGTGTGTTCAAACGTGGGCTGAGTGGGGAAGCCGTCTTCGTATATCCACACGGCGAATCGGTTTGCGGCGGTGCTCCAGGCGCAGTCGGTTCGGCCATCGCCATTGAGGTCGCGAAACACTAGATTGCGCAGCGGCGACCAGGATTCCCAGGGCATAAACCACGGGACCGGGGCTTGTGTGCGGATGCTAGTGGCGGGCGCCGCCGCGTATCTGCTCTTTTCTGGATCGAAGAGGTAGACGCTAACTCGCACGTCCCACATGCCGCCGGTCGCCGCGCGGAAAAGGGCGTCGAACGATGCTCCAGGAAACGGCGATTGCCACAACGCCACATCGGTATACCCGTCACGGTTGAAATCCGGAAGGTCGTCCGCCGGAAGCAGGAGCATCCCTGGGAAAACCTGAGAGACTCCCGGCGCGGCGCTGGGGGACTCGCCCGGAGTCGACGTGTTTTCCGCAGCGGGAATGCCATGCGCCACACGCAAGGTCGTGTCGCGCCACTGGGGCGGGGCTGCGGCGTAGAGGACTCGTCGCGAATCATCCCCTCGGGTGCGCAGCGGAAACCAAGGCCAAGCGACTGGGGCCTTCTCCGCCACATCGATCATTTGGCTGGGCGTACCTTTACGTTGGCGCGCGCGGTTTGGCGAAGGGCCTTGCAGGTCCACTGGCAGCACGGGGTCGACCTGAAGGATTTCCTCGCAATCCCACTCGAGCTTTCCTTCTGCTGGCGAAACGTTGAACGCCCGAAACCGCGCGCCGGTTGCTCCTGTGTTTGGGGAGGCCGGAAGACGCATGTCGAGGACACCGTCCAGAGTCAGGAACTCGAGGCCGTCCGCTTGGGGCAGGGCGATGAGCGGGCGCAGCCCGCGCTGCACGACGAGAACGCGTGAATAAGGCGCAAGACCTGGGCGTGACAAAAGCGAGGGGCGTTCAAAAAGGACGGTTTGAGGCTGAGAAGCACCGTCCAGAATGCGGATACGCACGATCTGATTCCCGCGGACCGCGAGCACATCCGCATTGCCGTCGCCCGTGAGATCGGCGAGGTCGAAAGCGGTGACCCCTTCTCCCAGGTCAATACTAACCGGCGCTGTGGAAGCCGCGCTTGGGTAAATGGTCAAGCGCGATTTGTCCAGAAAGGCGATGTCACCGACCTTGTCGGCATCCAGGCCGACAAGGATGACCTGGGCCCCCGGCGAAGGCAGGGGTAATGTATCCACCGTGAAGCGGCCGCACAGAGTCAGCGCCATGGCAAGCAAGAACGAGGCGGTCATGGCGCGTTCTCCCGGGTGAGATAGACTATGCTGGGGGACTCGGGCGCATTGTGCCCTGGCGAGGTCGAGAGCACAAGGTCCGCACGACCGTCGCCATTGACATCCAGCGGGGCAATTCGGAATTCCGGCGCGATGGGCGCGATCAAGGCCGGCTGTTTTGTAAACGTGCCGCCTTGGGCAAGAAAGACGGCGGCCCGGCCCGGTTGGTCACACGCCAGCAGGTCATTGCGTCCGTCGCCGTTGAAATCCGCAGTCAAATTGAGCAACTCTCCGGCAACATAGCGCCTGAAAAGTGGAGGATTGAAAACGGGAGGTTGTGCAAGATCGACCACAATCTCTCCACTGCACGTCGGTTCATTTGCGAAACGCCCGTTTTCGTCACGCAAGTAAACGCGAATGCGGTGATTGATCTGTGATTGGGTGAGAAATCGGGTAACACTTTCTCTGGTGCCCCCATCCACCAGACCCGTTTCCGCAACGCTCAGGTCGAGGCGGCCATCGTGGTTGAAGTCCACAAAAGCGCCACTGGAGCGGAACGCGCGTGAGCGCACAATGTGGGCGGTTTTTCCGCCGTCGACGCTTGCGTAAAGCGTGAACAGCGGCTCGGCCACGAGGGTGAGTTCCGCCGAACGCCACTGGCCCCCAAGCAGATCGAATCCTGCGCCCGCTTTGCGCGGAAAGACCTGTACGTAATCAGGTACCACGGCGCTGGTCCATTGCTGCGTTTTCTCAGGCAAGATCGCATAGTTTTGGCCGGGATCCAGCGTGTACGTCGTGGCGGTGAACCGCGCGCCATGCTCAGTCAGGAGGTCCCGAGCGATGACCTGGACGTTGGAGCCCTGCACGGAGACTCGGCAGTTTTCTCTTCCCGTGGCGGACGCGAGAGTACGGTCTTCCGCGGGCCAGAGCTGTTGTGGGTGGCCATTGGCGACCCGTAACGGGGGGTATACCGGCAGGGGGGGCGCAGGGACATAGCCATTCGGGCCATCCTGGTAGATGACCAAGCCCGATGGGCGCGGCATGGCCAATTCCGGCTGATCGTCGCTGTTGAGATCGTGGAGAAAGTGCTGGAATGATACCTGCTGCCCAGTCTTGGGCGTGTTCTCGGCGTCGAGCATTGGACAAGGCAATGGCTGAGAACGGAGTTTTTCCCATTGCGCGTTTTTGTAGTGATAGGATTCGAGGGCGGCTGCGCTCCAGATAAATAGCTGCCCTTTCCACAGATCCATATACGCAAACGCGTCGGGAATGGGCAGGGGCGCGCGTTCATTTTCCGGGAAAAGACCGTCCCGCTGAAAACGGACCTCGCGGTCAAACACCAAATCATTCTTGCCGTCACCGTCAATATCGGCGATGCGGAAGTTAACCGGCGCTTCGCCAGTCAGCGTATTGGGGGTCTCGATATGAACGGGGGGCAAGTCCTGCCGAAGGAAGACAGCGCCCGCCGCCAAGGCTAGCGCAGCCAGGGCGGTCATAGGCGCAGATCCCGGCGGTGCATGGCGAAGAGCGCGAGCGCGGTGAAGAGGCAAAACCAGACGCCGCATACCGCGGCGCAATGCCAGGCGCCCGGATTCCAGTGTGGCTCGATAAGCTGGGTCATATCCTTGAACGGCTGCCACGGGGTTTCAACGTAGCTGGAAAAGATGAAGGGGGCGATTCCAAGACGATGTTTAACCATATCGACAAGAAGCCAAAGCAACAACGCCGTGCCCATCGCCGAGGCCAAGGTGCGCGTCAGGAGCGCGATGCATACGCCATACGCCACGGCCGTAAAAAACGGCAACAGACTCAGCCCCATTCCGGCTAGATAGGTTCTGCGCATGTCCGAGGCGGTGTAGCCTAATTCGCCGCCGTAAGAGACGCCGTAGAGATCGCCCCAGAGTAGGGTCAATCCCCACGTAAGGGCGCTCGTGGCCAGCAAGAGCAACACGACGTAGAGCATGCCCAAAAGCAGTTTGGCGAAGACAAAGTCCGACCGCAGCATAGGGCGCACCAGAATCAGGCGGACGGTGCCGTGGGTGAGTTCAGAAGACGTCTGGGTTACGGAAAACAGAACAACAACCAACAAACCCAGCAGATTGAGGGCGCCCGTCGTGGCGCTCACAATAAAGGCGTAATCCGAAACTACATCGCGCCGGATAGGCTGAAGCAACAGCGCCCCAAACACGCCGAGAAGCACCACGACAATTCCGCCGTAGGAGGACCTCAACCGCACGGCTTTGGTCAATTCCGTCATCAAAAGAAGAGTGATTCGCCGAATCATGAGTTCAGCACCTTGAAGAAATAATCCTGAAGCGTTCGCCGCTGCGGAATGACGCCCGATATCAGGTAGCCCTGGCTGACCAAAAACACCGTGAGCTGATGGATAGTGCCTCCCGCCAGGCGCACGCGCAATCTGCTTCCAGTGAGTTCGGCCGATTCCACCCAGTCCTGCTCCGCCAAGCGTTTAACGGCGGCCTCGGGCGAGTTCACCAACACTTCCACCTGGCTCTGGTCAAAAGAGACCAAGGCTTCCGTGCGTTCGCACGCGATCAAGCGGCCCTTGTTCAGGATAGCAACCCGATCGCATAACGCTTCCACTTCATGCAATTGGTGGCTCGCGTACACGATCGTCACGCGGGCTTGCGTCGCCAAGCGACGCAGGAGCTTCAAAATATCCTGCGCGGTTTCCGCGTCGAGACCGGTGGTCGCTTCGTCCAAAACCAGCAACTCCGGCTCGCCGAGCAGGGCCTGCGCCAAGCTCAAACGCTGGCGCATGCCATGCGAGAAGGTTCCAACTTTACGTCCCGCGCAATTGAGCAGACCCACCAGGTCGAGGGCCCGATCCACCGTGATCTCACGCCCGGAGATTTGTGCCAACACCATCAGATTCCGCCGCGCGGACAAGGAATCGTAGAACGAGGGACGTTCGGTTACGATCCCCATGCGTGGCGCAATTTCGAGGAAATTCTTGTGCAGATCCCGTCCAAATAGCGATACCGTGCCGGACGTTGGGCGCACCAAGCCGGAAATCATCTGGAGCGTTGTGCTTTTCCCCGCGCCATTCGGCCCGAGAAGACCAACGACCTCGCCGGCCTCCACCTCAAAGGAAAGACCGCTTACGGCCACGACCGAGCCATAGACTTTGGTGAGACTGCTTAATTGGATGCACGTAGCCATAAAGAGGATTCTAGCATGTTGCCGAGGCGGAATCAGGTGCGGACGCAAAGGCCTCACCGGCACGGCAGAGGTCGCGCACGAGGAGTTGTAATGTGTTGCCCCCGCGGAAGCGGTCGTACTGAATACAGAACGCGAGGTCCAGCGTCGGCCACGAGGCGATTTCCTGCGCCCGTTCGCCCGTTCGAAAGGCGATGGCGGGGAAGATGGAAGGGCCTTCTTGCACCGCAAACTTGAGGTGTCCACCGCTGACTTCCCGCAGAGAATTGGGGGCGAGCTGCATGTTCATGCTCGCGAATACCGGCTCGGGGTTGCCGATGCCGAACGGTTGGAGCAGTTCGACCGTGCGCATCAGTTCGGTGTTTACCTCGCTGAGACCCACCTGCGCGTCGATTTTGAGACGGGGGCATAGATTCCCGGCGGGAAGGGCCGTTGCCGCTTGGGTTTCGAATGCCGCCGCGAACGCCGGAATATTTTCCTCGCGTATCGTTAGTCCCGCGGCGCTGCGGTGGCCGCCGAAGCGAACGAGGTGTTCTCTGCACCCCTCAAATGCCGCCGCGATGTCGAAATCGTCTATGCTACGGGCGGAACCTCGGCCCTCACCGGCCTCGTCGAGCGCAATGAGCACGATCGGGCGATAGTAGCGCGCCTGCAAGCGCGAGGCCACAATACCGATAACCCCCGGGTGCCAGCCGTGCCGCGCCAGAACGACGCTGCGCTGTCTTTCTTCGAAGTTGGCCTGCAATAGCGATTCGGCCTCTTCGGTCATTTCGGTTTCGATGGTGCGGCGCTCGGCGTTGGCCGCATCCAGTTCCTCGGCGATAGCCGCTGCTTCCTGCGCGGAATCCGTCGTGAGAAGATCCACGCCAGATTGCCCGTTCCCTACTCGGCCGCCTGCATTCAGACGCGGGGCAATTTGGAAGGCCACGTCGCCCGCGCGCAACTGGGCAAGATCCGTCTTGGCGATTTGAGCCAGCTTCACCAGTCCCACGCGCTGGCCTTTGCGCGCTTCGATCAATCCCAACGCGGCAATCACGCGGTTTTCCCCACGCAACGGCACCATGTCGGCGATTGTGCCCAGGGCGGCAAGGTCCAGGTCGTGGATTTCACCGGTCAGCGCGATGGCCAGCTTTAACGCGACCCCTGCGCCGCACAGATCCGCCGCAGGATGTTCGGCCGCCTCACGCTTCGGGTTTACGACAGCGATTGCAGGGGGAAGCGCAGCTTCAAGTATGTGGTGGTCGGTGATGATGAGGTCGATGCCCAGGCGCTGCGCCGCCTCGGCGGCGTCCATGGCCGTCGCCCCATTGTCCGCCGTCACGATCAGGTGCGCGCCCTGGTCCTTGGCCCATTGCACGCGGTCCGGGCTCAGCCCATATCCTTCGAGTACACGGTTCGGCATGCCGTAAGAGCACTGCATTATCCCGTAGCGGCGCAACGCCGACAGCAGGATCGCCGTGCCAGCGATACCGTCCACGTCGTAATCGCCAAAGACCAGCACATGCTCGCCACGTTCGCGGGCCTGCTGAAGCCGGGCTACCGCTTTGTCCATGTCCGTCAGGAGAAAAGGATCGCTGAGCGTATCGAGAGAAGGGTATAGAAAGCGCTCGCCCTCTTCTGGGGTATGAACACCGCGCAGAATCAGCAAGTGAGCAGCTTGGCGGGGAATCCCCATCGCGCGAGCCAACACGTCGATCTGCGGCCGGTCCTGCGGAGACAATGTCCATTGTTTGCGCACCCGCGTCAGGCTCACAGCTTCCTCCGTGCAAGGGTAACGATCGCGTCAACGACTTGGTCTATACCAAGCCCCGTCGTATCGACCAGTTCGGCGTCGTCTGCGCGACGCAACGGCGCGACCGCACGGGTTCGCGTCTTCTCGTCGCGCTCGTGGATTTCCGCGCGCAGCGTCTCGAAATCCACCGCCATTCCCTTGTCCTCAAGCTCTTTCATGCGCCGCCGGGTCCGTTCATCGAGGGATGCGTCGAGAAAAATTTTGCAGCGCGCCACCGGAAAGACCACGGTCCCCATGTCGCGGCCCTCGGCCACCGTTGGACGGCGCGCGCCGAAGCGGCGCTGCAACTCCACGAGATGCGCGCGCACCTCCGGATTCTGATCGAGCCGCCAAATCTCGCGCGTCACTTCCGGAGTCCGGATATCGGCGCTGATATCGTGACCATCCACGAGCACCTGAAGACCTTGCGCTGTCTCAATCAACTCAAGCGGCATGGCCCGCGTCGCGTCGGCCAAGGCGTTGCCATCGCTAAGGTCAATCCCACGATGCATGGCCCACCAGGTCGCCGCGCGGTACATCGCGCCCGTGTCGAGAAACGCAAAACCCAGCGTTTCGGCGACTCTGCGCGCCACCGTGCTCTTGCCCGCACCTGCGGGACCGTCGATAGCGACGATTTGCGTGATGTCCGTCATGATCGCGCCGCCTCGTCCATGGCGTGCGCGATGGACTCTCGGTACGGCGGGCGAAGAATACCGCGCTCGGTGATGATTCCCGCGATCAGGTCCGCGGGGGTGACGTCGAACGCCGGGTTATAGACCTTGATACCAGAGGGGGCCGTCACGCGTCCAAAGCCGTTCGTGATTTCCTCGGCGGCACGTTCTTCAATAGGGATGCCGCGGCCATCCTCGAGGTTCATATCGAAAGTGCTCAGCGGCGCGGCGACGTAGAACGGCACGCCATGCGCTTTGGCCGCCAACGCCACCGAATACGTGCCGATCTTGTTCGCCGTGTCGCCGTTGGCCGCGATACGGTCCGCGCCGACCACGACGAGCTGCACACGCCCCTCGCGCATCACCTGCGCCGCCATGTTGTCGCAAATGAGCGTCACGTCAATGCCCGCGCGCTGAAGTTCCCACGCGGTGAGACGCGCGCCCTGCAATAGCGGCCGCGTCTCGTCCGCATAGACCGAAAATAGCCGCCCTTGCTCGTGCGCGCTGAACATTACCGCCAGCGCCGTGCCATAGGCGGCTGTCGCCAAAGCGCCCGCGTTGCAGTGGGTCAATACGCCTGTACCGTCCGCAATTAAGCCCGCGCCGTGTCCGCCGATCGCCCTACAGCGGCGCTTATCTTCCTCACAAATCTCGATAGCCTCGGCTTCCATACGCGCCAGAAAGGCCTCAAGGGATGTCGCCGGTTCCTGCGCCACCGTTTTCATCCGATCCAGCGCCCAGAAGAGGTTCACCGCCGTTGGCCGCGAGGTGGCCAGGTAATCCGCCGTCTCCAGGGCTGTCGCACGGGCGGCCTCGAGCGTCTTTGGGCTCTTTTCGTGAAGCCCCACCAACACCCCGAAGGCCGCGCAGACGCCAATCGCCGGTGCCCCGCGTACGCGCAGACTCTTGATCGCTTCCCATACGTCTGCCGCCGCGTTCAAGGTGATTTCCTTGTATTCCAACGGCAGCAGCGTTTGGTCTATGATGGACAATGAACCGTGGGTCCACTTTGCCGGCTCGACCGAGACCATGAGGCTCCTCCAATTAATGAGGTCCGTATGCTACCGAACCTGTCTGCGGATGACAACTTACCGCAAACAGGATACGTGGCGAACCGCAGCGGAGACGTTTTTGTGCACCGTAGTGTGAAGGGATTTCTGCGTATCGCAGCGCTCGCTATCCTTCTTTTGGGCGTCCATTGCGGACAGACTCCGCCGACCGATGCCAAGCCAGGCCAATCTTCGCTACGCGTTCCGCCTCTGACCGCCGATCTCCATGTTCTCCCCACGTATCGCGCGGGCAAGACCTCTGCGGTGATGGGGCTTGAGACCCGGGCGGGGCTTGAACGCCACGTTGCGACGGGACAGCGCCAGACGCTGTTGAGTGTGGAAGGGCAGGGAAGTGTCCGTCATATTTGGCAGACGGAGAAGTGGCCGACCTGCGTTTTGGAAATCACCGTGGACGGCGAGGCCACGCCGAGCATTGTCGGCACGATGAAGCAGTTAACCGAGGCGGCACTTCGCTGCTCGCCGAGCCTAATCGCCCCTGCGGCGGCGCAAGTGCCGAAGGAGTCTTACAATCTCTACCTGCCTATTCCGTTTTCCCGCAGTATCCGCATAGACGCCGTTGTCTCGCCGGAGTTATCTCCGCCGCGTCTGAGCCTATCCTTCTTTCAGATTGACTACCGCCTCGACGACCCCTCGTTGGCGGGGGCGCGCCTACGGCAAGAAGGACAGGGCGATGCGCTGCGGCTTCGTTACGAGGGGACCATACCTGTCCCTCCAACGGCGGCCGAGATCGCGGTTACGCGCGTGACCTTGGTGCCTGGGCCGAAGGGCGAAGCGGACGTCGCCGGCCCTGGCATCATTCGGGAATTCAAGGTCGTTCCCCCGGTGGGGCGTCTGCAAGTGTTGTTTGATGACGCAGTTACTCCCGCCATCGACGTCGAGACCGCCGATTTTACCGGACCTTTCACCTTGCCCCTGCTAGATGCCGGAGTGGCGCGCTTTCCCATGCCTTTTGCCCGCAAAGCCGTCTTTCGGCTAGCAGATAACTCGCAAGGGCAGATCGAAATCAGCATCGAGACGGTGCCGGAGATGAAATCGGCTTGGGGCTATTTTCACGCACGCTCGAACCGGGCCGCAGCGTGGCCAGGGGCGGCACCATATCCTGTGCTTCATGTTCGTGGTAGTGGAAACTGGCTCGGCATGGCGCTGTACAACACCGGTCACGATCACGGCGGAGGCGATTTTGCGGTTATCGACGAGCAGAGTTCTTCGCCGGGCTTTCTCCACGGCATCAATGGCGAAGATTACTTCGGTTTTGCGTGGTTCGGGAAAGGGCTCAACGCGCCGTTCTCGCATGCCGTCAACAACATCGCCGGGCGTGTCCGGTTTCATCTCGAGAATTCCTATCCATTTCATCAGTCGATTCAGGTGAATTGGGGTGTTCTGGAAGGACAATCCCCGCGTTCCGTGGCGTACTGGTATCAAGACTCACCGGAGGATACAAGCGTACCTGCGAACGAGCCGAGCGCGTGGGAATGGGAGGTCTTTGGGCCTGTGGATGCGCCGTTGGCGGCAGACGGGTATTCGCCGGATACTTCGAGTGCCGAGACGCTCTTCCGCAACCTGCCGATCGAGCAGAGTCTGGACTCTGGACAGGCTGTTCCAATGGTTCACCGCTATCACAAAGAATACCCAGGCAGTTTCCAGGGCTGGGCGCGTCAGCGGGCCGAGGGAGGACATCTCAATCTGACCTACGTCTACCGCCACGCTTTGCGCCTCGCGGACAACGGCCATCTCGCCACCTACCCACGCTGCATGATGGCGCGCAGGAGTCTTGCGTCGGAGACTGCACGCACTGCACGTTTTCAGCTCTCGTATGATGACCCCATCGAGGTGCTCGTAAACAGGCAGCGCGCCTACCTGGACCTCGAAATCCACAACGGATTCATCACGCGCAGTTTCGACATCAACCTTCAGGCGGGAGAAAACAAGATCCTCGTGCGTCTTGCCGACACGCCAAACGTGGATACAGGATGGGCCGGGTTCTCGCTGTCGGAAGCGCTCCCCGCGCAGCCGCCCGCTGCGGGCGGGGTTACTGTGACGGCGGACTCTGGGCTGGGCTAAAGTACCCCAGGGCGGCGTAGCTGACCGACGTGTTCGGTTTGTCGTTGATGCGTCCGGATGTGTCGTAGGCTTGAAGCAACCCAATCGCGTTCGGGGGCAGCAGCCGCATAAACAACGCCACTGCATCCACTCCCTCGAAATCGTTGCCGGTCTCTTTCAGATAGAGATTGAGCGCCTCGACTTTCCGCGACCGAATGATGTCGAAAAGCTCAAAGTCGAGTCGCCCGATGTTTTCTAGGATGTTCTCGCGGAAAGGGTGATACCCGAAACTGGGTCCGTAGGTTGTCAAATTGGCGGACAACACCAGGAGAGTTCGAGGCCCGAGCACACGCTGTATGGTTTCCGCCGAATCCTCAATCCCCGCCACGTCGAGTTGTTTGTCCGCTGTCCGGAACCGCCCGATCACCAAGGGAACTAGCTTGAACGTTTGCAGTTGCACCTGGAGAAAAGGCAACGGCACTTCGTACCCATGCTCCCGCTCGTGGAGGGCTACCCGCCGCACTTCAGGGTCGCGGTAGGCCCGTTCCCCGTACACCAGCGAACGCAGGCTGATACGGTTATCACGAGTGAGTTCGCGCAGCACGGGACCCTCGAGGGGAATCGCGCCGAGGGGCGTCAGGAATTGCTCAACGCCCGGGATCGAGATTCCGTCGAAGGACACAAAGTGTCCTGGCGTCATCACAACGACTCGATCGTAGTCCCCCTGCTTCACCCCCTTGAATGCCGCGCCCATGAACTTTCCAGCGATTGGATAAGCGGCAGCCGGCACGATGCAAGCGGTGAGGCGTCCAGGTGCCGGACTTTCTTCCGCCTCGCTAAGGTAGGTCTGTGCCGCGGCGCGCAACTGCTCGGCATCGGCGGGATAAAACACACCCGCTCCTGCGGGGAGACGTGTTGTGGTGCGTGCCGCCTGCGCAGACACTGTGCAGAGCAGAGCCACCGTGAGTCCAAGTCCAAAAGCGGCGCGAACGTACATGGGGCCTCCTCGTGCGATTACCTGGCAAGCGCGTTGACGATCTGCGCAGCGCGTTGACAATGGGTGTGTTGTTCGAGTACGCGGCGACGGGCCGACTCGCCCATCGCGCGCCGCGCTGCAGGATCGGCAAGCAGACGGGAGTACGTCTCCACTGCTTCCTCGGCGGAGGGCACCACGACAAGATCGCGCCCAATGTCGAACCAGGTCTCAAGCCCGGGGTAGGGGTTGCTGACGATACAGCATCCCATGGCGGCGAGTTCGAAGGGGCGCATAGACGACGAGGCGAAGACGCTGGCGTGCGCTTCGCGGACAATATTGAGGTTGATGCGGCTGCGTGCGCAGGCCTGCCGAAAGACGTTGAAGGGAACATCGCCGCCGTATTCCGTTCGTCCCCGTTCTCCATCGAAACCGCGTCCTGAAAACACGAATCTCTTGTCGGCGAGGCGCATGCTCGGCTCAATGAGCATCGCGCGAATCCAGGCTTCCCGAAATTGCGTGCCGAACCCGTAAAAAAGAACATCCGTATCGGGTTCGGCCTCGATCGTTCGGTAGAGATCGGGGTCCACCCCCCAATGTACGGTCTCCACCCACTTCGCGCCCAGTTCTCTTAAATCGTCCGCGCCCCCAGTCGAATTACAGAAGACGCCATCGTATTCCGCGAGGGTCGCGTCCTGATAGATATTAAAGCCGGAGGCAAATCCGCCAAATCGCGGCAGACTCGCGGGCACATCGCCGTCGAAATAGTAAAACGGCACCCCATATCGCGCCCGCAGACGTTGGGGAATTCCAGAGAGGTGATTCACCGGAACGGTGAAGACGATAACGGCGGCAATATCCTTTTCGGTCTCGAGGACTCGCGCGAGATGTTGCTCCCAACGCGGCTTTATCCAGTGATCAATCAGTCCACGGGTGATCTTCGCCCCGAGTCCCTGACGTGACAGCGCCGCCCCTTTTCCCGACACCTTCCGGACCGCCGCGTACGTTTCACCCTCCACCCGGCACGGGTTCGGATACGTGCGCCACCACGGGGTTGTAATGGCGGAGCCTTGGTAGGGGATCGCGATTAGGTCGTGGCCGAGTTCGTAAAGGCCCTTGAAGAACTGCCACCACGCCGGGGTACAGCCGTAGCCGTAGTCCAGGTCAAGGGTGCTACACACGCACAGCAGCTTCACGAGTCGTACCTCCCTGTCCACGCCAACAGCGTGAACTTGGCCATCGTATCAGGCGGTCGGCGTTCACTCAACCGTGCGGTTGACCTGTTTTGGAATAGGGGGTAGACTAGAATCTGTTTCTGGCAGGGATGGGAAAAGAGGGTGTTTTCCATGACTCTTGCGGCAGTGGCTATGTGGTTTTTCGTCTTGGTATGTGCCGGACTTGGCGCGCTTGGCCTGCTGTCGCCGGGCGCGATGCGCCGGGTAATCGGCACTTTTTTGAAGGACACCCCCGTGCGCATTTTCGGGGTCTTGCTGATGATCGGCGGGGCGTTGCTTTTTGCCTTTGCCGGCGGCACGAAACTGCCGGTTTTTGTGCAGGCAATGGCGGTTTTTTTGTTTATTGCCGGGGGCGTTCAGATCTTGATCCCGACGTTTGCCGTGCTGGTCAATGAATGGTGGCTTGAGAAGACCGCTCTCTGGATTCGCTTCTCGGGATTGGTCTATCTTGGAGTTGCGTGCGCCTTTTTCTATGCTGCCAAAGACATCAAGTCTCTTCCGGCGGCCCCGCCGACAGAGATCGTAGCCCCAGCACAGGAATCGGCAAAGTAACCCTCAGAAAACATACAGCATCAGGTAGATCAGTACGCCCGTCACGGAGACGTACATCCACACCGGCCACAGGTAGCGCGTGATGCGAGTGTGGGCCTCAAACCGACCGCGCCAGGCAAACCAGACGGCTGCAAGGATAAACGGCGTCATCAACCCTGCCAGTGGCGTATGAGTTCCCAAGATGATGAAGTACACAACACGCCATATTCCTTCGCCCGTATATCGCGTGGACCCTGCGGAGTAGTGGTAGTAGAGATACGACGCCAGAAACGCGCCTGAACACATCAACCCCGCCAACATCCAGCGCCGATGGGCCGCCTGTCTGCCGCTGGCGATGCTTAGTCGGCCGCCGAGCAGGCAGAATGCCGCCGAGGCGTTGAGAATTGCGTTTATTGTGGGCAAGACGGGAAAAGACATCTCAACCTCAGATGGTTAAGCGCGTGAATCGACGCCATGGCAGCCAGATAATCGGCAGACGGCGAACCGCCGTACCGCGCACATATTAGTCGCGGACCTTTTGCTCCGCGAGTTGGGCAATATCTCGTGCCAACCGGCGGACCTGAGCGCGGTCGGTGCCGTCGTAGTACCCACGGATCCGGCGGTTCGAGTCAACAAGCACGAGCAACGTGCTATGGGCCAGCGGCTCATCCGGAGTTCCCAGACGGAGTCCTTCGCGGGCAAATGCCTGAATGATCTCGGTCGAGCCAGTGGCAAAGCACCACCTTTCGGATGAAACCTCGAAACGCTCCAGGTAGCGCGCGAGAACTTCGGGAGTGTCGTTTGCGGGATCCACTGCAAACGAAAGCAGGCGGACATTTGCCTCGCCCCGAAAACGGCGGCAGAGATAGGCCAAACTCTCGCTGACCGTCTCACAGGATTTCTCACAGTGCGTGTCGAGGAGACTCGCCACCCAGACTTTCCCTTTGAGGTCCTTTGAACCGACGGGCGTGCCCTGCTGGTCCACTAGGGAAAAATCGGGTACTGCGTTAAGGATAGGGAGGTCAGGCCCTGACTGCGCGCGCGCCTGCCCCGCGTTGGATGTCCACGTCCACGCCGCCGTGCCCCCCAGCGTTAACACCAGAGCCGTCATGCAGGCTACTAGTGCCGTGCGTCGGATCGAACTGGCCGCCACTTGCCCCGCTCCTTCCTTTCGCCTGATACCGGTTCACGCCTCCCCGCGAGACGCGATACGGCAAAATCAGGCGACTGGTTCAAACGCTATGATACCCTATTTCGGAGGGATTGTGCAAATTCCAAATAATTCCCGTCTTGGGATAGGGGAGTAAGTAAAGGGAATTTGAGCAGATGCGGCGTGGCGATGTTGTCATTTTTGTCAATAAATATCTTGGGCTTGAAAAAGATCCCGTCCCTGTCATCTAATATAGGGAAGTTGCCGTTATGTCTCCCAGACCTGCAACTTCTGCGCAGGACTGGGCATTACATAGGAAAACCTGTACCGGGGCTTGCCGGCAGGAAGGGGACGGGAAATGCCGGAAGGGAATGCGGACATTCAGTTGAAGGCCCGTGCTCAATTTCTCCGGGTGTATTCGCCGGAGGGGACCCCATTCTCTGAGCAAGGCGACGAAGACCTGATGCTGGCCCACGCGGCAGGGTCGGAGAAAGCCTTCGAGGAGTTGGTTCGGCGGCACCAGAAGGGTGTGCTGAACTACATTTACCGGATGGTTCAGAACCGTCAGGTAGCCGAAGAGTTGACCCAGGAAGTATTTGTGGCTTTGGTGCGCAACGCCGAGCGGTACCAACCTTTGGCCAAGTTCACGACGTATCTGTACGCGATTGCGTCGAACGTGGTCTCCAAGGAGTGGCAGCGCCGAAAGCGGCGCCCGCGTTTTTTCAGTCTTTCCGCTTGGGGTTTGGGCAAGCAGAGCGAGCCCGAGCCTGACCCGCTGACCTACGTCGGTGACGAACGGGCCGACACCTTTGAAGACTGCACCCGGGCGGAAGTGAAAGAGGCGCTCGAAGCGGCGTTGTTGGAAATTCCGGCGCACCATCGCGAGGCGTTTGTGTTGCATCGGTGCCAGGACCTTTCTTACGAGGAAGTGGCGCAGATCACGGACTCTCCCATTGGGACAGTGAAATCGCGCGTTGTGCGCGCCGAGCGGGCGTTGCGTCCGTATTTGGCGGCGTTTCGCGAGTATATTTAGGACGATCGGAGTGCTATGAGGCATCATCGAGCTCGATATGACCTGCTGGCCTACGCTGAGGCGTTGGTCGATGGGAACGCGCCCGTTTCGGTAACGGTCGCGCGCCACGTTGCCCAGTGCAGCGTGTGCCGAGCCGAATTTGAGGCCATTCGCCGTTCGTTGGTGGCGGCGCAAAGTCTTCCCGAGCCCGAGAGTTCCTCCGACCTCACTGCGCGAATTCTGCAGGCGGCGTCGCAAGAGCGTTGCCGTATCCGCGAAGCAAATCCCCAGTCTCCGCGTTATCTCCGCACCGCCGGATGGTTGGGCTTTGCGGCGGGGGTGGCCGCGATGGCGGCGGTCATGTTTCAGGCCGCGTTGGGTGGTCCGCCCGCGCCGACGCCATCCGCGTGGGCAACGGCGCAATCCAGCAGGGTGGAGCAGCGCCCCACGGAAGATGTGCGACGCGATGCAACGACGATGCTTGCCTTGGCCCGCGCGGTGGGCGATCAGGCGGAGGCGCCCGCGAGCGTATGGGAGCTGGAAAGTCGGCGAGAACTGATCGCACGCGAAGGGGACTTGCGCGCCGGACTATTGGCGCTGGAACGGAATCCCGGGTGCGAGCGCGCCTCGCGCTTGGTGCATTCAAGTATCCCGCGTCAGACGGAAGCTCTGAAGACACTTTACGCCCGGCAAGGCTTTTAGCCGGAGCCGGCATGAACGCGGCACGCCGTTGGACGTTTCTGGCAATCTCAACACTTCTTTTGTGTGGATTCCCTGGCGTTTCCTCGGCACAGGAGAGCGGGGTCGGCCGCGTTAATTCCTTTCTCGATGCTCTCAACCGAAGCCTCACCTATCTCGGCGAAAAGAGTGAGAGCCTTTTCGCTCCCAAACTCGCACCGATGGATGAATACCGCGTCGATCCCTTTTCCGGGCTCACGAAGGTCAGTCGCAATGTCAACAACGCTTATCCCGCGCGTAAGGACGTGGCGGTTTCGGTAACGAACGAATTTGGCTCGATTCGTGTGCAGGCTTGGGATAATCCTGTCGTGAAGGTCGAGGCGGTGATCACGGTGGGAGCCGGTGACCCTGAAACTGCGGGCCGGATTCTGGCGGGAGTGGAGGCTGCCGCGGTAGAGGCGGCGGGGACGCTCGACGTCCGTAGCCGCATTCCTGACGTGCGTGCTTTGGGAACGGTCGTGGTGGAGGTGAACTACGTGCTCACGGTTCCCCGGGGCGCGTCTTTGAATTGCTCGAACACGTTTGGGGATACCTCGCTCCAAGGTCTGTCTGGCGCAGTTGCGCTGGACGCTCGCTATGGGGTGGTCGACCTGCGCGATCTGGCGGGGCCGGTGACGGTCCGTGCACAGGGCGAGTTCCCGTTGACGGCGCAAGGGCTGCGTCAGGGCGGCGGGTTTGTACTCCGGGGGACACAGGCCGAGTTTACTGGGGTGTCTGGGGCGTTGAAGGTAAGCAATTTTCACGGGAGTCTGACCTTACGTGGGCTTCCGCCGGAATGCGCGGTCGACCTTCAGAACGAGAGTGGCCCCATTCACGTCTATCTGGAGCCTGCGTCGGCGCCGGATCTTTCTGCAAGCGCCTTGTTCGGAGATGTCTCAATCGACTCCTCGGGCGATAAGGTGACTCGTGGGCATGTGGTCAGCGTGCAGCGCAGGGAAGAGAAGGCAAAACAGCGGCTTCAACTGCATACCTCCTTTGATACCGTCTACATTCACCGCGAAGCGGCCGCGTCCGACGCTGCGGCCGCGCCTGTTCCGGAGCGCAAGACGTTTGATCGCAGTTTTGACCCCGCACCGTTGACGATCGCGGAAGGGCTTCCGATCCGAATCACCGCCACACGAGGCCAGGTGCGTGTGACCGGCGCAGATACGGACCGAGTAACCGTCCGCGCGCGCGCTGTCGTTGAAGTGGCGTCGTCTGATGCCGCCAAAGCCGCTTTGGAAGCGCTCGATTGTGCGCTGGAGAGAAATGAAGAAGCCGCCGTCATAGAGACCTCGGCGCAAGGCGATTTTGCGGCCTTGGGGTGCTCCAGTTTTCGCGTGGACGTGACGGTGGAATGTCCGCGCACCAGTCCGGTGATTGTCAAAACGCAAAACGGTGATGCGTTGGTGACAGATCTCGGCGCGGGAGCAACTCTGGAGGCCGGAAAAGGGACACTCATTGCGCGTCACGTCAAGGGAACGCTTCACGTGACCGGTGCGGAGGGGAGCGTGGATATTTCGGAGTGTGAGGGACCGGTGAAGATCGCGCTGACCAAAGGGGATATCAAGACCCGGGCGATCTACTCGCGGCAGGAGATTGAGGCGGGACAGGGCAAGACGTTTGTCGACGCTCCGCTGGGAGAAGTAAGCGCACGGCAACAATCCGGGGAAGTGCGGATCGTTGCCGCGGATGGCATTCGCGGCAACTGCGATGTGACGTTGGAGAAGGGAAACTTACGCCTGTTGGCCGCGCCCAGTTCCGACGCCGCGTTTACTCTATTGGCGGAGAATGGAGAGATTTACGCCAAGGACCTTGTCTTGACAGGGTCCATCCGAGGGGGCGTACGCCAGTTTATGGGGCAACTCAACGCGGGTACGTCCAAAGTCTCCCTTACGACGAAGAATGGCGACATTTTCATCGACTAATCGCCAAACGGCGATTGATACGGATTCCCCCGCATGATACGCTCTCCGCGTTGAGAAAATGGTCCGCAACAAAGAGGGAAATCTCATGAGCAAGCTCGCTGTTCTGGGAGGCAAGCCTGTGCGCGCAAAGTCTAAGAAGTGGCCGCACTGGCCCATCCACGACGAGAAAGACCTCCAGAATCTTGTTGCCATGACAAAGACGGATCGGTGGTCTTACGACGGTCCGACGGAGTGGAAGTTCGCGGACCGTTTTAGCGCGTATTTGCGCTCAAAGCACGGGCTTTGCTGCGCCAATGGCACGGTAGCGCTTCAAATGGCCCTTGAAGCCTTGGACATCGGCGCGTATGACGAAGTGATCGTCCCTGGAATGACCTGGCAGGCGACCGCTGCTGCCGTGTTGGATGTCAACGCCGTCCCTGTACTGGTTGATGTCGAGCCGGAATCCTGGTGCCTTGATGCCGTCAAGGCCGAGGCGGCCGTTACTCCGCGCACCAAGGCCATCATCGTGGTTCACCTGTATGGCTCGAATCCGGACATGACCAAGATTCGCGCGCTGTGCAAGAAGCGCGGGTTGGCGTTGATCGAAGACTGCGCTCACCAACACGGAACCTTCTGGAAGGGGGCGGGTGTCGGCACGCTGGGCGACGTGGGGTGTTACAGCTTCCAGGAAAGCAAGGTCATGGCGAGCGGGGAGGGAGGCTTTAATACCTGCCAGAACAAAACCCTTTTCGAACGCCTGTACTCGTTGCGTAATTGCGGGCGAGGCTATCAGGGCGATTTCACAAACGCCCTGCAATCGGGGAACTATCGTCTTACCGAGTGGCAGGCCGTTATGTTGGACGGCGCGTTGCGCCGACTCGACGCCCAGGTCAAACATCGCGATGCGAACGCGCAGTATCTGAACAGTCTGCTGCGTCAGATTCCGGGAATCCTTCCGCTCAGCCGACGTAAGGAAGTGACTCAACAGAGTTACTTTAACTTCGGGTTTCGCGTGAATCTTCCGGAACTGGGAGCAAAGGGAATCACCAATTCTCAGTTCGCCGCCGCGCTTGGCGCGGAGACTGGGCTTGATTTTGAACCGCCGTATGAACCGCTGAACCGATGCAGCCTATACCGTCCGCATACCAAGGCGCGCTATCGCATCAGCGCGGCGTACTGGAAGCAGATCGATCCGCGGCGCTGGAAACTGCCGATGTGCGAAGATGCTCACTTTGCCTCGGGCGTGGTGGTGCATCACCACATGCTCATGGGTACGCGGAAGGATATGGACGATATCGCTTTGGCGGTGCAGAAAGTGGTTGAGAATATCACCGAGGTGAAATCTGCTCCGGGTGCAAAGAGAAAAGCATACCGCGCACTCGTGCGCTAAAAGGCGACGGAATGTCGGCAGCAGCTACGCGTGCTGAGGCGTGGTCTTTTCGCCGTCGAGAAGGGCTCGCACCTCTTCTTCGAGTCTGCGCAAACTGAGAGGCTTGGCGAGGATCTTGGTCGCGCCGTTCTTCAGCGCTTCATCAGCCCTGCCCAAGAAACCGGTGAGCACGAGAATAGGTACGGTCGGGCGCAGATTTCGAATTGCGGCAATGGCTTCCACACCGTTCATGCGCGGCATCTCGAGGTCCATCGTCACCACGTCGTATTCTTGCGTCGCGCACTTGCGCACGGCGTCCGCGCCATCCGCGGCGCTATCCACCTCATAGCCGCTTGCCTCGAACCAGCGTTCCAGCGCGGTGCGAATGTTCTCCTCGTCATCTACGACGAGCATATGCTTGGCCATTGCCATCACTCCTACTGCATGCGCGCAGCCAAACGCCAGACCCAACTTCCTTTGCTACACGCCTCTACGCCTCGCATTCTGGGCTTCCACACGGCCCAAGCGGTGCCTCGTTTCAGCGTGTACGTACCGTGTCCACCTCGTCTACCACTCAGATTATACCCTACAGAAGCCGAAATGTTGCAAACGGCATCTGAGTGGTGTCCGAAGAAAACGGGGTAGTGTGACACTCTTATTCTCGAAAATCAACTTTTTATCCAAGAGGGCATTGTGCCTATGTCTAGCACATTCAGACGTTCCCATGTTGTGCGTGGAATCGTGTCAAGCCATTTAAGAATCTTACCGGGGCGGTAGTTGTCCTGCCATTTATGATCTTACCGGGAGAAGGGCTGGTTAGGGACCTGGTTGTCGACTTGGGCTGGGGCTTTTTCACCCCCTCCCGCGGGAGGGGGTGTG
>JBHELB010000041.1:0-4621 GCA_041859045.1 Candidatus Hydrogenedentales bacterium
TTCGTCGCCACCCATTCTGTACACGGGCAATCTCGATTCGTATCAAAACGTCGCCTTCCTGCAGCACGTGATGCAACGCGTCTACGAACACGTTCCGGAAGCGCGGCTGCTTGTCGCAACCAACGATCGACGCGCGGTCCCCAACGCGGAAACCGTCGCTACACCCGATTTCGATTCGGTGCGGCATGTCCTATCGCAGGATTCCGTGGTCGTGTGCCCGCGCGTCTCGTGGTCGGGCTATCCGATAAAGTTGCTCAATGCGATGGCCGCGGGCCGGGCAATCGTTGCCTGCCGCAGCGCCGCGCACCCGCTGGATCACGGACGGACCGGGATCATCGTGGACGACAACGACGAGATAGCGTTTGCCGGCGCCGTCGTTGAATTGCTCCGGTCCCCCGAAAGACGCGTGGCCTTGGGAACAGCCGCGCGCGAGCAGGTCCGCTCCGCCCACACGCCTCAAGCGTTTGCCGAAGCCCTGGAGCGCATCTTCGAGCGGGTGTTGAGCTATCCGCGATAGCGGCTGAGACCGCCCTTCCGTAATTCTTTGCGGCGCACCCGCTCCGACTGGCAATATACCCCTCATTCACACCGGGGAGCGCCGTTGGGGCGCGGAAACCACAGAAAGCGGTACATCTCTTGATTAGCGTTTCCGGATTCAACAAAACCTATCGCGAAACGGTTGCCGTGGGAGACTTGTCGTTCGAGGTCGCGCCGGGGGATATCCTCGGTTTGGTCGGCCCCAACGGCGCAGGAAAGACTTCGACCCTGCGGAGCATTGCCGGGATCATCCCGCCGACGGCAGGCCACCTGCTCGTGGCACAGCACGACATTGTGAAGGACCCCATCGAAGCCAAACGGCGTTTGGCCTATGTGCCCGACGACCCGAAGCTGTTCGATACGCTCACGGTGTGGGAGCATCTTGATTTCGTGGCCGCGGCCTATCGCGTGTCCGATTGGAGCGACAAGGGCGCTCACCTTTTGAAACAGTTCGAACTCGAAGAGAAGCGCAATACGATGGCGCAGGAGCTCTCCCGCGGCATGCGCCAGAAGGTGGCCATTTGCTGTGCGTACCTGCACGACCCGCAGGTAATTCTCTTCGACGAACCGCACACCGGCCTGGACCCGCGCGGCATTCGTACCATGAAGAACTCGATCCTCGAGCGCGTGGAGAAGGGCGCTTCCGTTATCGTCAGCTCGCACATCCTCGAATTGGTCGAGGACATGTGCACCCACTTATTGATTTTGCACAAGGGCAAGTGCCTGTTCTTCGGACGGCTTGAGGACGCCCGCGCGGCGTTCGCCGATGCGGGAGATGCTTCCCTCGAAGAACTGTTCTTCCGTGCCACCGAAGGGGACGCGTCCCCCGAACCCCGGTTGTGAGGCGAATGGCATGACGGTAATGCACCCCGCCCTGTGGAAACTTTCGCGTCTGCGCCTGACTGCCACGCGGCGCCGCATGTTTCGCGGCGTCAAGACACCGCGCGGCGCCATCTTCTTTGTCGTGGGCATCATCATGCTTGTGCTCTGGCTCGGCCCAAGCATTGCCATGTCATTGACGATGCCGAAGAATCCGAACGACCTCGAACTGCTTCACGCTATCGCCCCCATGGCTATTCTCGGCATGTGCATCCTATCGCTGGCGACCTCGGCCGGGGAACGTGCCATCTACTTCAGCCCGGGCGAAGTGGACTTCTTATTTGCCGGACCCTTCGGACGCCGCGAGTTGCTCATCTATAAGATTCTCGGCGGCATGGTTGGGATTGTATTCAGCGCTGCCATATTCTCCATTTTTTTTGCGCGCCTCGCGGTTTCGTGGCACGCCGCGTATATCGGCATGTTCCTGTCTATCTTGTTTGTGCAGCAATTCACGATGGCCTTCGTGCTGGTTGGGCAGACCATGGCCGAGCATGCCTACACCCGCTTCCGCAAGCTGTTCCTGTATGGAATCGGCGCGCTGGTGGCCGTGGCCGTAGGCCAAGTGATGACCATGCGCAGCTCGGGCAATATGTTCGAGGTGCTTCAACGCGCCCATGAATCGTCGTACCTCAAGTACGTGCTGCTCCCCCTCGAACCCTTCGCGCGGACGATGACCGCCGCGAATCCCGTCGAGCTCGCGGTGTGGGGTGTGGCGTCGTTTGCCATCGATTTGGCTTTGTTTCTGTTCGTCATACGCCTGGACGCCGAGTACCGCGAGGCGGCTGTTCACGTCAGCCAGAAGATGTACGACCGCATGCGGCGTGCCCAACGCAGCGGGATGGCGCAGTCGGCCAAAGCAACGGTTAAGCGCCGCGTGCCTCAATTGCCCTTCCTGTTCGGCGCGGGCCCCGTGGCGTGGCGGCAGACGGTCAACCTTATGCGCAATTCGCGCAGCATCGTCGTCTTTATGCTGTTCATGGGAATTGCCGTGGCGGTGCCAATGTCTGGAAAAGGGGATTCGCACAATCAGGTGTGGACGCTTGTCGGCGGGCTGATGGCATGGCTTACCATCTTCCTCAGCACGATGTTGCGCTACGATTTCCGGTCCGACATCGAGCAGATGGATTGGCTGAAGATGATGCCGCTGCGCGCAAGCGCCATTGTCGTCGGCCAGCTAATTGTGCCCGTGGTCCTCTGTAGCTTCCTGCAAATCGGCATGATTGCGGGAGCGGTCGCCTACGCGGGCCGGCCCGGTGTTCTGCTGCTCGCCATCTTGTTCGCGCCGCCGCTCAATACGCTGCTGATCGGCGTGGACAACATTCTGTTTCTCCTTTTCCCCACGCGCCTTGCGGCCTTCAGTCCCGGAGATATCCAACTCTTTGGCCGGCAACTCCTGTTCATGCTGCTGAAAATGCTCCTGGTTGCCGCCGCCTGCGGCGTTGCCGCACTGCTTGGCGGAGCCGCCTACTTGCTCCTGGGCGCTTCGACGGCGGCCTTTGTAGCCGTGACGTGGGTCATCCTCATGGCGTTCTGCATCGCCATGGTTCCGCTTGCGGCTTGGATCTTCCGCCGTTTCGATGTAAGCCTGGACACGCCTGCGTAATGGTCCTTGTTCGCGCCCGGAATACAATTGTCCGTTGGCATCATCGTTCCGCTTGCCTGTATAATTGTGACGGTGTGTGACGGCATTCAGGGTGCGCAGTGATTTGACACGAATTCCCTCAGCAAATGCAGCAATAGTATTCACTCTTCCCTTTGCCCGAGGATTTTCCGATGCCGCAAAGGTTCGATAAGGTTAGGTCAAACGAAGCGACGTGGATTCCGCTGCGCACGGTCGCGATCTATACGCTTGCGGGCGCGCTGTGGATCGTATTCTCGGACGTAGCGCTGGGAGTCCTCAGGCAGGCCCCGGAGTGGCACACCTTTCTAAGCGTCGTCAAGGGATGGGGGTTCATCGCGGTTACCGCGCTGCTCTTGTACCTGGCGCTCTTTCGCCAACTTCGCAGACTGGAACGCGAGACGTCCGAGCATTTGCGAGACCTCAACCGCCTGAACGCCGTACAGGATGCGTTGCAGGATGGCTTGCTGGTCTGCGGCGCCGTGCGAACCGAAGGGCGCATAACAGACTTCCGTTACGAGTACATGAACCCCGGCGCGGAGCGGCTGCTTGGCAAGAGCGGCCTGGTTGGGCGGACGATGCTTGAGGTCTTTCCAAGCGTCAAGGGACACGCGGCGTTCGATCAATTTGTGGGCGTGGTTGAGAACGGGACTCCGTCCAACGCCGAGTTCTCCTACGATGCGGACGGATTGCGGAGCTGGTTCCGGCACACGTGCGTGAAGTTGGGCGACGGGTTCGTCCTCTTGTTTCAGGATATCTCGGACCGAATGGCCGCGGAGGAAGCCCTGCGCGAAAGCGAGCGGCAATACCGCGAACTGGTTCAAAATGCAAGCAGCATCATCCTTCGCATCGATCGGCAAGGGCGAATCACATTCTTCAACGAGTTTGCGCAAAGCTTCTTCGGGTATGGCGCGGACGAAGTCCTGGGGCAGAGCATAGTGGGCACTATCGTTCCGCCCATGGAAGCCGGAGGTATCGACCTTCCCGGGATGGTTGACGATCTCCTGGCCCGGCCCGAACACTACGCGAACAACGAGAACGAGAACATTCGAAAGAACGGTGAGCGAGTCTGGATCGCGTGGACCAACACCGCCGTGCGCGACGACGACGGGGAGATTCGGGAGATCCTGTGTGTCGGGAACGACGTGTCCGAGCGCAAGCGTGCGGAAGATGAACTTAAGAAACTGTCGCGGGCGGTCGAGCAGAGCCCGGCATCCATCGTCATTACGGATGCGAAGGGCAACATCGAATACGTGAATCCGAAGTTCTGCGAAATTACCGGCTACGCGCGGGATGAGGTGCTGGGACAGAATCCCCGCGTGCTCAAGTCCGGCGAAACTCCCGCCGAGGGATATGCACGACTCTGGGAAATTGTATCCAATGGCGGCGAGTGGCGGGGTGAATTTCACAACAGGAAGAAGAACGGCGAGTTGTACTGGGAGTCGGCTTCCATATCGCCCATCTTCAACGCCCGAGCCGGTATCTCGCACTACGTGGCCATCAAAGAGGACATCACGGAGCGCAAGCGCAACGAGCAGGAGTTGCAGCGTATGAACCGCGCGCTTCGCGCCTTGAGCGAGTGCAACG
>JBHELB010000071.1:0-95819 GCA_041859045.1 Candidatus Hydrogenedentales bacterium
GTCCGCTTGCCGGTAGCGTTTGCGGTAACTCGCTAGACTTGCCAAGGCGCGTTCTCCTGCCATGTTGCGGCCCTCCCCCGGTAAGATCGCAAATGGCGCGACAACTTCTCCCCCGGTAAGATTTTAAACGGCGCGATTCGATAAATTGACATACGTGGCCGCCTTTTGCTACAGTCGCTCCCTGCGAATGGGCGACTAGCTCAGGTGGTTAGAGCGCCGTCTTCACACGGCGGAGGTCACAGGTTCGAGCCCTGTGTCGCCCACCATTCGAACACAATGGCTCAAGGAGACCGCAAAGGTCCCCTTGAGCCTCTTATTTTATGCGGGCACAAGGCGCCCGAAGGGGGATCGCGCACGATGACTGGCAAAGAAATTCTGTTTGACGCGCTGCGGAACCGCCCCACGCCGCGCCCGGCGTGGACGCCTTTCGTGGGGGTACACGGCGGCAAGATGCTGGGGGTCAGCGCCACCGAGTATTTGCAGTCTGCGGATCTCATCGTGGAAGGACAACGCCACGCCTGCGAACGCTATCGGGCGGACGGCATCCCCATCGTCTTCGATCTTCAACTCGAGGCCGAGGTGCTTGGCTGCGATCTCCATTGGGCCGACGAGGTGCCGCCGTCGGTCGTATCGCATCCTCTGGCGACGGGCAATCTTGCGGCGCTCCCGGCGTTCGACGTGTCGAAAGGGCGTTTCCCGCTGGTCGCCGAGGCGACTCGCAGGCTGCGCGAGGCGGTCGGCCATGAAACCGCGTTGTATGGGCTCATCACGGGTCCGCTGACGTTGCTCGCCCATCTGCGCGGCAGTGATTTATTCATGGACCTCATGCTCGACCCGGATTTTGTGAAGTCCGCGATGGAGTATTGCGCGGAAGTCGGCCGCAAGACATCAGACTTCTTCCTTGAACACGGCGCGGAAGTGATCGCCGTGGTCGATCCGATGACGAGTCAGATCTCGCCCGCGCATTTCGAGGAATTCGTCGCGCCGTATGTCAACGACATCTTCACGCACATTCGGCGGCGTAAAGCCTATTCCTCGTTATTCGTCTGCGGCGATGCGACGCGCAATCTCGAACCGATGTGCCGCACGACCTGCGACCACGTGTCGATCGACGAGAACATTCCGCTCGAATTGCTGCGGAGCTTCGCCGAAAAACATGGCAAGGCGTTCGGAGGAAATCTCAAGCTCACGACCGTGCTGTTGCTGGGCAAAGAGGCGGACGCGATGCTCGACACCTTGCGTTGCGTTGACGAAGGCGGAAGCAAGGGATTCGTGCTCGCGCCAGGCTGCGACCTGCCCTACGGCACGCCCGAGGCTAACCTCGAGGCGGTCGCGCGGATGGTTCACGACGAATACCAACGCACCGTCGCGCGCACCACGGTGCACGCCACCGACCTCGGCAGTTTCGACGATCTCGTGTTGCCGGATTACGACAAGGATCCGCGCGTCATTCTCGACGTTATCACGCTCGATTCGGCGGCCTGCGCGCCGTGTTTGTATATGGTGGATGCTGCCATCAAGGGTGCGGCGGCGGCGGGCGTGCCCACGGACGTACGCGAGCATAAAATCAAGAGCCGCGACGGCATCGGCTACATGTGCCGCCTCGGCGTAAAGAATCTGCCGACGTTGTGCATCGACGGCAAGGCGGTCTACATCTCGCAGATTCCCGACACGCAGACGCTCGCAAAGGCGATCGCGGAACAGCACCGCGCGAAAACGGCATCGAGCTCGTGATTCCTGTTGCGTTGGTGACGGGGTTCCTGGGCAGCGGCAAGACGACCTACCTGCGTCATGTCGCGCGCCAGTACGCCGGGCGTCGCATCGCGTTTGTGGTGAACGAGTTCTCGCGCACCGACGTGGACGGCCATCTGCTTGAGGGAGCGACAGACGACGTACTGCCTATTCCCGGCGGCAGCATTTTCTGCACGTGCCTCGTCACGACGTTCGTGCGCACGCTCACGCAGCTTGCGCAGCAATCCGGTCTCGAAGGGGTGATCATCGAGGCCAGCGGCATCGCCAACCCCAAGGTGGCCGCGCGCATGTTTCGCGAGACGGGTCTCGACGCGCACTATGTGCTCACCCACGTGCTCAGCGTCGTCGATCCGGGCAGTTTTCCCGCGCTGCGCGAATCACTGCCGAACATCGTCGCGCAGGTTGAGGCCAGCGATACGCTCTTGCTCAGCAAGTCCGATCTGTTTGATCCAGATACCCTGCGCGCGATCGAGAATGAGCTGAAGACGCTGGCACCAGGTGCGGTCATCCATCGGACGGTCGCGTGTGCGGTGGATATCGACCTCTTTGCGCCGCGCGCCGCACGCGAGGATGACGGCGACTACGCGAAGTGTGTGGATCCGAACTTCGCGCGGCTGCACGCGGTGTTGCCAGGGGAATTTGACGAAGCCGCGTTTCGGCGTGCGCTCGAGCCCGTGCGTGACGATATCTACCGTATCAAGGGATGGGTGTTGCGTGATGGCGCGGCGCACTATCTCGATTTTTCGCCGTCTGGCCTTTGCGTTACTCCCGGAACGCCGGGGGAGGCCGAACTTGGGCTTGTCATCATCGCCCACGGCCCCGCCGCAGACCGTGTCCAGACGTTCGCCTCAGCGCTCAAAGCAGGCGGCCACCGGGTATAACACAAAAATGTCCCGACCCTCGGCGTTCTGCGCTTTTTTGGGCCGCCCCTCCTGCACTGCGTTCCTCATCACCGGACAAAACGAAGTGTCTTGCGTAAGCCTTTATTGCTCAAACAGACGCGCGCATTTGTGGCATCACCTGAAGAGAGCACGGACGATCGTCCCGTCGCGGTTTGCTTATGGATTCGGCTCCGCGTGCGCCAGAGGAGGCGTGGGGACGTCGAAGAGGAAGGCGCTGCCGCCTTCTTCTTGGGGAACGAGGCGGAGTTCGCCGTTGTGTTGTTTCATGATGCGGTTGGCGGTGGTCAGGCCGAGACCCATGCCCTGCTCTTTGGTGCTGAAGAAGGGCATGAAAATGAGCGGCGCGTCTTGCTCGGCGATGCCGGGGCCGGTGTCGGCGACGAGGATGGAGCAGCGGCCGTTCTTTTGGGCTGTGCGGACGCGCAAGGCGCCGCCGTCGGGCATGGCGTCGATGGCGTTGCGAACGACGCTCTTGACGGCCTGGGCAAACGTATCGGGATCGAGGTCCGCCTCGGGGTCGTCGGGGTCCCATTCGGTCTCGAGGCGAATGGCGCGCGTGGAAAGTTCGTCTTCGAAAGCGCGCAGGACGTTTTGGAGCGTCTCGTTGAGGCGCGCGCGGCGCAGCACCAACCGGGGGTGACGCGCGAAATCGAACAGGGTTTCGACGACACCGTTGATGCGCGAGATTTCTTTCTGAACGACGTCGCCGAAGGCTTGGCGGAAGTCGGCCGAATCGTATTTCTTGGGCAACAACTGGGCGAAGGTGTTGATCGCCACCATGGGATTCTTGATCTCTTGGGCAACGCGGGACGAAAGGTATTCCCAGAAGGGGCTGTAGGCGATCTCGTCGCGGGCGGCGGTCTCTTCGGGCAGACGGCTGAAGATCACCGCGACGCCTTGGGCCCCGAGGGGCGCGGCGCTAAGGCCGAGCCGGGCGTTGATGGCGGGGTCGCGGACTTCCTGGCGCAGGCGCGGCTGACCATCGGCCAACACGCGCAGGGCGATGTCGGCGAAGCCGGAGCCAAGGCGCTGGGCGCTGCGGCCGACGAGTTCGGCGGCGGGCACCTGCAAAATGCGCTCGGCGCTGGGGTTGATGAGGGCAATGGTCTTGTCCGGAGCGATGACCACGACGCCCGCGGTGATGTTGCCGAGCAGTCCGTCGATGCGCTCGCGTTGACGCGCGGAGTCTTGGTAGAGGTGCGCGTTCTCGAACCAGGTCGAGGCGGCCCGCACAAGCGACGTCAGGAGTTCGCGGTCGTCGGCGTTGTACTCATAACCCGAGGCGCGCTCGCCCAAGAGCAGGGCTCCGGTCACGCGGCCCGCGCGCAGCAACGGCGCGCCAAGGCGCATGCCAAGCACCTGGAGTTCGCGGGCGGCTTCGGGATCGGCAATCACCTGGCGGTCGGCCACGCAACGGTTCTCCTCAAACCAGCGCATGAGCCCGGCGCTAAACTCGAGACGCAGCGATTCGGCGAGCCCCGGGGCCAGGCCGTTTTCCGCGGCAATGCGGAACACGGAGCCGTCTTCGAGCACAACCGCCGCGCGAGAGGTGTCAAAGATGTCGATGGCGGCCTCCAACAAGCGTCCGCCAATACGCGCGGGGGTTTCGTGATGTCCGGGCACGCGGCTGAGCCAACGCAAAGTCGCCTGGTAACGTTGCGCGGTCTGCGGCGGCACGGCCGTCGCAGGCGCGGCGGGCGCGGCGACGGAAACGACGCCCTCGGCGCGCCGGGTTGCGCGGGAGAGAGCCTGACGTAGCGCTTCGCAGGAAAACGGTTTAACGAGACAGGCGCGGGCCCCGGCGAGATTGAACCCGGCGAGGGTCTCGGCGTCGCTGCGTGCGGACAGGGCCACAATGGACACGCCGGGGGCCGCCTCGCACAGGCGCGCCACCGCGTTGCGGCCCAAGCGGTGCGAATCGTCGACGACGATGGCGTCGGGGGGCATGGCGATCATGCGGCGCAACGCGCCTTCCACGGCGGCATCGGCGAAAAGGAGGTAGTTCTCCGGCACGGCGGCCCGCAGGGCCGCACACACGCCCTGGTCCTCGGCAACGACAAAAATAACCTTCATGACCTACCGTTCTCCCACGGACGTCATGCTGCGGGCCAGCGGAAGGGTCACGGTGAATTCCGTGCCTCGCCGCAGCACGCTGGTGACGTCAATTTCCCCGCCATGCTCCGCCACGATCCCATGCACGATAGACAGGCCCAGCCCTGTGCCCGTCTCCTTGGTCGTGTAGAACGGAGTAAAGACGCGTTCGATGTGCTCGGGTGGAATGCCGCAGCCGGTGTCTTCGATATGGACCCGTATGCAGTCGACATCCACCGCGGGCAGCAGCCCCCCGCGCTGGAGTGGCATCTTACCATAGATCGCCGTCACACGCAGCAAACCCCCTTCCACCTCTTGCATGGAATCGATGGCATTGAGCACGAGGTTGAGAAAGATCTGGTGCAGTTGCTGCTCATCGCCGTAGACTTCGAGCGCATCGTCGGGATACGAGGTCTCGACGCGGATTCCGGCCTTTCGCGTCTGATTTTCGACGAGCATGAGCACGCCTTCGATGATTCCACGCAGATCGCGCGGCGCGAAGTTGATGGGCTTGGCCCGGGCGAAGTCGAGTAGTCGCGACACGATGGAGTCGATGCGGTTAATCTCTTGCGGAACGATATCGACAAAGGTCGAGCGGAATTCGGGGTCGTTGTAGCGGCTGAGCAGCAGTTGCGTGAACGTCTTGATGGACACCAGCGGATTCTTGATCTCGTGCGCCATGCCCGCGGCCAGGGTGCCGATGGAGGAAAGCCGGTGTGCGCGCTGAACGTTCTGTTCCAGGCGTTTGACCTGGGTGAGATCGTAAAGCATGACGAGTGCGCCGTTGGGCTCGTGGTCGGGACCGGTCAGCAGCGACGACGACATCGCGATGGGCGCACTGGCGCCGTCGGGCCGAGTCAAGGTGACTTCGATGTCGTGGATGCCGGTGCTCTGCAATAGCGTCACCTCGAACACACGCGCGATGGGCAGAGGAAGCGCGTGAAACGAAATCCCAAGCTCGATCGGACCAAGCAGTTCGGTGGCGAAAGAATTGACGGTTACAATCCGTCCTTGCGGGTCGATCGCGATCACGCCGCCGCGCATTTCGCGCAGGATGCTCGCGCGATAGTGATTCGCCTCCTCGAGCTTGCGGTAGAGACGTCCGTTTTCAATCGCCGTGCCGAGCGGCCCCGCCAATGCGGCGAACACGGTCATGTCGTCCGGCGAGAACGGCTCCTGCGTGACTTTTTCGCCGAGGACCAATACGCCGACCACGCCTGAAGCCGTGGGCAACGGCACCACCAGACTCGCGCCGAGATGGTTCAGCGCGTCTTGGAGCGCCCCGCGCTCGGGCGTAGCGGGGCGCCGCCGCAGACTATCGGCGGAAAGGGGTTTGACGCGCTCGCGCAGGTAGTCGAGCAGCGCGCCATAGCCGGGCGAGCGCGCGCCCTTCGGCAGATTGAGCGACGAGTACTCGAGCACGAGCGAGTCGGCGTCCTGATCGTCGGCGAGATAGACCGCCACGTGCGGTATCCCCAATGTCCGCTGAAGGTCGTGACAAATCATGCGCATTCGCTGCTCGAATTGGGTCGTCTGGCTGGCATGTTGTCCCACGCGCGCGAGCAGCTTGTGGATGTCGTAGTGGCGTTTGAGCAACGTGCGCTCGAGCAAGAGCTGGAGCCGTTCTTTGAGCGGCTGTACAAACAAAGCGATCACCAAGGCCGCGATTACGGTGGGCAAGACCCCCTGCGTCC
Source organism: Candidatus Hydrogenedentales bacterium (assembly GCA_041859045.1). GTDB lineage: Bacteria > Hydrogenedentota > Hydrogenedentia > Hydrogenedentales > SLHB01 > JBHELB01. The sequence continues at coordinate 6,440 of JBHELB010000071.1, forward strand.
GGCCGCCCTCGCTCATAAACAAATGCACGATGGAAACTGCGCCCCAAAACGTGAGCACGATAAACGCCGTGATGACTGCGTAGACGGTGGTTCTGGAAAGAATGACCGGGATTTCCATGAGATGGTAGCGGACCATGGCAAGGGCGAAAAAGGCCGCCATGACCACCATAAACACGGGGCCGTAGGGCTGGGTCGAATCGATGCCGAGCATGGGCGCGAGGATGTTCGTGGCAATGGCCAGACCGGTCGATACGAACGTGCCCAGAATCACGTGCTCGATCTGACGCCGCTCGATCCCGGTGGAAGTCCCCAATTTCCTTACCAGATTGCCGAAGGAGAAAAGCGTGGCGATGATGAGGCCTGTCGAGAAGACGATGAAGATCGGCCCGTAGCGTACGTGCGGCGGCGCGTCGGGGAACGTGGAAATGCCGTAGATGTAGAGCGGCGAGAACGCGCCGAGTATGGAAACCCCGCCGCACAAGTATAACAGCGCGAGGAGTTCGCGCGAGCCCTCGAAACGATTGCGCGGAAACAGCGAGACAAAATGGTAAAGGCCGGCAGGAAGCAGCGCGGATACGATAAACGTGATGCGCAGCCACATGAGCGCGGCGTCGCTGGTCGTGGCGTGCACGATCATCAATACGCCCAGCGCCCAGAGCGCCAGGAGCAAGGTAAGCCCCGCGAACGCACGATTCGCCGGGTGCGCCGGCCCACGCAACAGGACCACCGCGCCGAGTCCGCAGCAACACAGCGCGGACAACAGCAGCAGCAGCGTGAGCCCAATCATGTTCATGACAATGATCGCCTCAACACCACGGCGCTATGCGTTCCTCCGAAGCTCATGGCGCAAGTCAGCACCGTGGCGATATCGCCCATGCGCGCCGCATGCGGCACGTAATCGAGGTCGCACTCGGGATCTGGGTCGTCCAAGTTGAGAATTGGCGGAATCACCCCCGTCTCGATCGTCATGAGCCCTGCCGCCGCGCCCATCAGCCCGCCCGCGGCGTACGCCTGGCCGACCATCGACTTCACCGCCGCAATCGGCATGCGGTACGCGTGGTCGCCAAAAACCTGCTTGAGCGCGCTCGTCTCGCAGCGGTCGTACATTTCGAGCGACACGCCGTGGCTCTCGACGTGGTCGATCTCGTGCGGCAACGTACCGGCGTCGCGAAGCGCCGCCTGCATCGCGCGGGACAGCCCCACGCCTTGACGGTCAAGAATCAGGGGATTGATGGCCTCCGCGGCGGATCCGAACCCGGCCAGCTCCGCAATCACGCGCGCGCCGCGGGCTTTCGCGCGATCCGCCCGCTCCAGCACGAACACCACCGCGCCTTCGCTCAGCACGATGCCGTCGCGGTGGCGATCAAACGGGCGCATCGCCTTGTCGGGTTCATTGTTGCGCTTGGAGAGAATCCCCAGCGAACATGCCGTCGCGAAGGACATGGGGAACAACGGCGATTCCGTTGCGCCGATGACCGCCGCGTCCGCGCGGCCCTGGCGCAATTGGGCAAGTCCCCAACCCAACACGTCGAGTCCCGTTGCGCAGCCGCTGGCGATGGTGATCGCCGGTCCGCGCAGCCCGAAATTCACACTGACATGCACCGTCGCGGAATGCCCTGAAAATGCGGAGGAACCTGTCTTGGGCAGCTTGCGGTAGCCTTGGCTTTCGACCGCCTCGACGCCCCATTGGTACATTTCGTTGGGACTGCCCACGCTGGTGCCGATGCCCACGGCGATGCGCTCGGGATCATACCCCGCCGTCGCGAATTCGGCGTCCGCGATGGCCATGCGCGCCGCCGCCACGGATTGGTGCGTGTGGCGATGCCAGTTGCGCACCTGGCTCTTGGGCATGAAGTCTTCGGGGTTGAAGTCTTTGAGTTCGCCGCCGATCTGACAAGGAAACTGCGATGCGTCGAAGCGGGTGATGGGCCCGATGCCCGAGACGCCGTTGGCCAACGCGTTCCAGTAGGTTTCGCGTCCGAGGCCGTTACTGGAGAGCACTCCGATTCCGGTGATGACTGCACTGACTGGCTGAAACATGCGGCTTCAATTCCCCACGGCCTCCCGGCTCTGCGCGTACCGGCGCAAGGCGTACGCGTGGGCGGGCAGACAGGCCGCTTTGTTAATGGTGCTTACCAAACCAGAGACATAGGAAACCTCGCCGGCGAGCAGTGCGCGGCGCGTTTCCATGGCAAAGGCCTTTTCATCGCCCTCGCGGCCCGCCAGCCGCGCCGCGAGGATTAATTCCTCGGGGCACCATACTAGCACACCTCTTCGGGCGATGTCATTTACGAGGGTTTCGTTCGCGGCAAGCACTTGGGGCGGGTCGAGACGCCCGGGCCGGAGGGCGGGCGCCCGCAGGCGGTCGAAGGGCAGGGGAAGCAGCGCGCGATCCGCCAAATGCTGACGGGCGTAGCGCGCGACGTTTACATCAAATCCAAATTCCTTGGGATACAGCCACCACGCCGCGCCTTCTTCCAGCACGGGCAACCCCACGTGCGCCGCGTCGAGCCCGGCGCGCGTGATAAGACGCAGTGTCTCGTCCTGCGTGTGGTGATCGTCCCCCGGACACGGGAAGGTGAATCGGCCGGTGGTGAACAGCCCGGCGAATTTCGCGCCGCGCAGCACTTTCTCGATATGCGAGACGTTGATGCCGCGGCCGTAGTGATTCTGGAGCAGCCGCTGGCTGCCGGTATCGACGCGGAACGATACCCCCCGGCATCCGGAACGTTTCAGCGCCGCGAACATGTTCGGCTCCGCAAGCGCCACCGACAGCGTCCGGGTGTATTCGATGGGCAATCCCGTTGTGGCCACTGCCGACGCCACCGCCGATGCCTGAGCGCCCGTTGAGCCTGCGCCGGAGATCAAGAATGCACGCGCGCCGTGGTCGGCCCCGGCCTGAAACATTACGCGGCAGACGTGCGCGGGCGATGCCGTGCGGTACCCGAGGCCTGCCCCCGACGCCGCGCAGGCATGGCACCGCAGTGCGCAGCCCCGGCTATCCTCGATGGGGAAAAGTTTGAGTTTGTGCGACCCGCTCAACGCGGGATACGCCTCCGCGTGGTACGCCGGAAGCGGCAAGTCGTCCAAACTGCCGATGCCCTTGCGCGGTGTCCGGAAGACCTTGCCTTGAACCCGGTACGCCAGGTTCGGAATGGTCACCCACGACACTCGGTTGCCATTGGTTTCCGCCCAGCGCAGCAGGCTTTCCTCGGCGTCGGACAAGACGAAGCAGTCGAAAACATCCGTAGCCTCCGCAATCGCCTCGAGATGGTGGTCCACCGCGGGACCAAACGCCGTCAAGCGCAATTCCGGGCGCTCCGCGCGCAGCCGGGTGGCCGTTTGTACAGCAATATGCACGTCTTCCGGGGCGGGAAGGGCAAACGCGATAAAAGAGAGATAGCGTTGGGCGATCAGCGTCTCCGCGAGTTCCTCGCAGAGCAGGTCGCGCAGTTCCTGGTAGCGCTTGTCGGCCGTACGCACTTGCCAGAGCATCTGCATCGCTGCCACGGGTCCCAGTGCCGACTCGTCGTTGAAGCGTTCGGCGACGCGGCCCAGAGAAGCCTGGTGTTTGGAGGGGAACAGGCGCTCCATCGTCTCGACGGTGCCGAGGTCCCACACCTGGGTATCGTGACCCGCCGCCAGCAAGGTACCCGCGACACTCGCCGCCGCGTGATCTGGTAGTAAAGCGTTCAGAGAAAACGGGTTACCCGGAAATCGAACGATCAGGCTGCGCGTTCTCATCCGCTCCCCTTAGGCCACGGTCCTTACCGTCACCCCCTGGTCAGGCCCCATATTTTGTGGGCCTCGGCTGACTAGAGACACCGACCCCACCATATCTCGGGCCGAGTCTAGCACAAACGCAATATCTGCGCAACCACAAAATTACCACCACAAAATATAGATAGCGCAAAAGAGGAGCGAGAGAACGACTGGATTCGTACAAAGACGCGGTAGAGCAGTTTAGGCAAAGCCGTCGCCACTTGGCGCTACGCGTTTTCAAGAACAGTGGGGGTCCTTGGGGAAAAGCGGCGGCTACGCGGTTTTTGAAAACGCATTAGTCGAATTTCGGACTTCAGAAGGTCTCGACCCAGTGTTACCTCTCACCCGGTCTCTGTGTCGGACGAGGCATGCTCGTAGACCTCCCAGGTTTGTTGTGCGGCGCGGGCCCAGGTGAATTGGGCGGCGTGGGCGATGAGCGGGGCGGGGGGGATGGGGGTGTGGATGAGGCGGCGGAGGCCGTCGGCAAGGGCGTCGGTGTCGCTGGGGTCGACAAGCAGGGCGACGTCTCCGGAGATCTCGGGGAGACTGGAGCCGGTGCTGGTCAACACGGGGGCACCGCAGGCCATGGCTTCAAGTACGGGGAGTCCGAACCCTTCGTACAGGCTGGGGAATGCGAATCCTTCGGCGGCGGTGAGCAGAGCGGGCTGGTCGGCGGGGTCGATGAACCCGGGCAAATGGATGCGCGCGGCAGCGGGGGAACGGCGGATGGCATCGAGAATCGGCGCGTACAGCCAGCCGTTGCGCCCGGCGATCACGAGGTCGCAGGGCAGATCGCGCGCGGCGCGTTCGTAGGCCTGGACGAGGCGCACGAGGTTCTTGCGGGGTTCGATGGTGCCCATGAACAGCAGGTAGCGTTCGGGGAGGCGGTAACGCGCGCGGACGCGGGCGATGTCGGCGGGGTCCGCGGGTCGAAACCGGGGCTCGACGCCTTCGTGGACGACGTGAATGCGCGCGGGATCGATGCCGAGGTAGGTGACGAGGTCATGGGCGGTGGCCTGAGACACGGCGATGATGCGATCGGCCCGGCGTGCGCTCGCGCTGACGAGCGCGCGCAGATAGTAGCGGCGGCTCGGCGCAAACCATGCGGGATTGACGAGAAAACTGAGGTCGTGAACGGTGAGCACGCAGCGCGCCCGGCCCGTGAGCGGACCAACGCTGGCGGGGTAGTGAATGAGGTCCGCGCGAAGGCCCCGGGCGCGGCGTTGCACGCCCCATTGGTCAAACGCGATCCGGCGCAGGGGCCCGCGGGGGGCGGCGATGTACTCGGCATTGCCCTGCGGACGCGGCGTCCCTGTGGGCCAGGCCAACACGAGGTCGTGTCCGAGTTCCACGAGTGCCGCGGCCAGGCGCTCGGTGTAGGTGCCTGTGCCGCTGCGGTTACCGGCCTGACTGGCGTTGAACAACACGCGCACGGCTAGTCCTCCCGGACCACGCGGGCATAGACCCCGGCGGTTGTCTCGGCGCAACGTCGCCAGCTAAAGGTTTTCGCGTGGGCAAGGCCGCGCGTCACCAGCGACTCGCGCAGCGCGGCATCCTCGAGTATCCGCCGGATGCTCTGCGCGAGCGCGGTGGCGTCGCGGGCGTCACAGGTCAGCGCGGCATCGCCCGTCACCTCGGGTAGAGAGGAGTTGTTCGCCGTCACCACCGGGCACCCACAGCTCAGCGCCTCGAGCACGGGCAGTCCAAACCCCTCGTACAACGATGGAAACACAAACGCATCCGCCGCGCTGTACAACGCGGGCAGGTCCGCCTGCGCCACGAACCCCGGCCGGAACACGCGGTCCTCCAGACGCAACGCGCGGAGGGTGTCGAAGACCTCGGCGCTGTTCCAGCCTTCCGGCCCGGCCAAACAGAGCCGATGGGGCATGTCGCTCCGGAGCAGGGCCAGCGCCCGCAACAGCGTGGGCAAGTTCTTGCGCGGCTCAAGCGTCCCAACAAACAGCAGGTAGGGGCCTGTTAGTCCGTACCCGTCGGCGACTCGGCGCGCGGCTTCGTCCTTCGGGACGGGCTGGAACGCTGGATCGGCGGCGAGGGGCGCGGCGGTCACTTTCTCCGGCGGAACCTGAAGTATTTCAACCACATCGCGGGCGGTCGAGGCGGAATCGGCCAGGATCGCGTCGGCTTGTGTGGCAAACCGGCGGATTCCCCGTGAAAATGGCCCGGCGATTTTCGGGCTGCACGTCTCCGGAAGCGCGAGGAAGGCCAGGTCGTGGATAGTGAGCACGCGGCGAGCCCGGCGAGCGGGGGGTAAGAAGAAATTGGTGGCATGATACACCTCCACGCCGCCCAGAAGTGTGTCGACCGCCGGAATGCCCAATGTTGACCAAACCGCGTAGAGCGCCCGGGTGGGGACGGGAATGTGGCGGTAGCCCGCCAAGCCGCGCAGCCCTCCGATCACTCGGGCGCGGCCCGACGAAAACCCCCAATAGCGGTCGTCGTTGCCGAGGGCGAGAAGATGCGTGAGTAGGGACAGGCAATAGTTGCCCACCCCTGTGCGAGCGCCCGCGATGGGGCCGATGTCGATGCCGACGCGCATAGAGTGGGCCTCGGAGTTACTGTGGCGGCGCGCGCAGAAAAGCGCGAATACCGCGAGGGGAGTCTAACAGTAGGCCTGGGGGGTGTCAAGAAGGACAAGAGGGAGAGTCCGTGCCGGGCGTCAATGGTAACCCCTTACTTTGTAGTTGGTTGCATCCGCCGGTTGCCGTCCGGCGGTTGAGCATCCGTCTTGACAGTCTAACGGGGATATGGTAGACTTTGGCAGCCTATTAGCACTCGTTTCTATTGAGTGCTAATAGCGAGGAGCGGCGCATGAACGATGCTCGAACATTGAACGAACGCGAGCAACTGATCCTCCATGCGGTGGTGCATACCTATATCACGACCGCCGAGGCGGTAGGCTCGCGCACGATCGTCAAGCGGCTCAACCTGGATTTGAGCCCGGCGACCGTGCGTAACGTCATGGCCGATCTCGAAGAGGCGGGCTACCTCGAACAGTTGCATACGAGCAGCGGGCGCGTGCCCACGGACCGGGGATACCGGTATTACGTGGACTACTTGATGCGCGTGCAGGAGTTGTCGCTGACGGAACGTGCGCGAATCGAGGAAGAGTTGGCGCGGTCGCTGAGCGATGTGGACGAGGTGATGCGGCAAACGAGCCATTTGCTGGCGTTGGTGTCGCACCAGACCGGGATCGTGAATGTGCCGCAAGACGCGGCGGCGCAGGTGCGCCGAGTGGATCTCGTGGCGGTATCGCCGTCGCGGGTCGCGGTGATGGTGGTGGACAATCTCGGGCGAGTTCGAACGCAGCTTGCGGCGATGAACGAACCGGTCGGCGCGGACGAACTGAACACGCTGAGCCGTTTTTTGAACGAAGGCCTTGCGGGCGCACCGGTTGAAAACTTGGCGTTATCGTTGCGGCAGCACACGCAGCATGTGATCGATGAACGACGCCGCTTGGCCGACCGGGCGTTGAGTTTGTTGGCGACGTTGCCGCCGTCGACCCCGGCGACGATGTTCTTGGAAGGCGCGACGCAGCTTTTCGAGCAGCCGGAGTTTCAGAACATGCAGCGCGCGCGCGAAGTGTTGACGCTGTTAGATGAACGCGAGCGGTTGAACCACGTGTTACGCGATCTGCTGCGACAGGACTCGCAAGAGCGCACGGCGGTGTTGATTGGATCGGAAAGCCGTGAGGCGGGCCTTGAGGAAATTAGCGTGGTCGCGTCGCCGTATCACGTTGGACAGAGGCGTGTGGGCATGATCGGTGTGCTGGGTCCGCGGCGCATGCCGTATTCGAAATTGACCGCGCTGGTCGAGTACACGGCCGGCGCGTTGAGCCGGTTTCTGACGCGCTTGGCGAGTTGAGAAACCTTGAATGAGGAAACCGTAGTCGCACGATGATGAGCAAGAAGAAAGACCGGCATGACGCGGAGAAGGCGGAAGAGACCGCCGCGGCGGAAGAGCCGATCCGCATGATGCCGCTGGAAGAAGAAGTGTTCGACGATTCGGAGTCGAAGCCGGAAGAAATCGTGACGGGAAACGCCGTCGCGGTTGATCTGGATGCGCTGCTGGCGGAACGCGACGCGCTGAAGAAGGAAAACGACGAGTTAAAGAACGAGATGCTGCGGCATCGAGCGGAACTCGAGAATTTTCGCAAGCGCATGCACCGCGAGATGGATCGCGTCCGCGCCATAGCTGCCGAGCGACTGGTGATGGATCTGCTGCCGGTGCTGGACCATCTGCACTTGGCGGTGGACCACGCGGGCAACGGCGCAGCGGGCATGGAAGAAGGCGTGCGGATGGTGGCCAAGCAGTTTTCCGATGTACTGGGGCGTCACGGCGTGACGCCGATCGCGTCGGAAGGCGAGCCGTTCGATCCGAATCGCCACGAGGCGGTGATGCAGGAGCCGTCAGCGTCCGTCCCGGCGATGACGGTGCTTCGAGAGTTTCAGCGAGGATATGAAATGGGCGGCAAGGTGTTGCGCGCCCCGAAGGTAGTGGTAAGCACCGGTTCGGGATCCGAACCGGCGGTCGGCGAAACGGAAACGAGTTCTGAAGAGTAACTCGATGGAGGCTTAGGGTTATGGGCAAAGTGATTGGCATCGACTTGGGAACGACGAACTCCTGCGTGGCCGTGATGGAAGGCGGCGAGCCAACGGTCATTGCGAACACGGAAGGCGGCCGCACAACCCCTTCGGTCGTGGCGTACACGCGCGACGGGGAGCGGTTGGTGGGCGCAGCGGCCAAGCGCCAGGCCATCACCAACCCGCATAACACGGTGTTCTCGATCAAACGCTTCATGGGCCGGCGTTACGACGAAGTGGGCTCGGAAGAAAAACTGGTGCCGTACAAGGTCGGGGCGTCGCCGCAGGGCGACTGCCAAGTCACCGTATCGGCCGGCGTGTTTCGTCCGCCCCAAATTTCGGCGGCGATCCTCACCAAGATGAAGGAAACCGCCGAGACGTACTTGGGTGAGCCGGTCACGCAGGCGGTGATCACGGTGCCTGCGTACTTCAACGACTCCCAGCGCCAAGCGACCAAGGACGCGGGCAAGATCGCGGGCCTTGAAGTGCTGCGCATCATCAACGAGCCGACCGCGGCGGCGCTGGCGTACGGTCTCGATCGCAAGAAGAACGAGAAGGTCGCCGTGTATGACCTGGGCGGCGGCACATTCGATATCTCGGTGCTGGCGATCGGCGACGACAGCTTCGAAGTGATGAGCACGAACGGCGACACGCATCTGGGGGGCGACGATTTCGACCAGCGCGTGATCGATTGGCTTGCGAGCGAATTTTTGAAGGACCAGGGCATCGACCTGCGCAAGGATCCGATGGCGTTGCAGCGGTTGAAGGAAGCGGCGGAAAAGGCGAAGTGCGAACTGTCCTCGACGATGCAGACGGACATCAACCTGCCGTTCATCACGGCGGATGCGTCGGGCCCGAAGCACCTGAACTACACGCTGTCGCGCGCGAAGCTCGAGCAGTTGTGCGACGACCTCTTGCAGCGCACAAAGGCGCCGTGCATCCGCGCGCTTGAAGACGCGGGCGTGCGCGCGGCGGACATCGACGAAGTGATCCTGGTCGGCGGTATGACGCGCATGCCGGCGGTCGGCGAGATCGTGAAGGCATTGTTTGGTAAAGAGCCGCACCGTGGCGTGAATCCGGACGAAGTCGTGGCCGTGGGTGCGGCGATTCAGGCGGGTGTGCTGTCGGGCGAAGTGAAGGACGTGCTGCTGCTTGACGTGACGCCGCTGTCGCTGGGCATCGAGACGCTGGGCGGGATTTGCACGAAGCTGATCGAACGCAACACGACGATCCCGGTGAAGAAGACGCAGATCTTCTCGACGGCGTCGGACGGTCAGACGGCGGTGACGATTCACGTGCTGCAAGGCGAGCGTGAACTCGCCGCGGATAACCGCACGCTAGGCCGTTTCGACCTGGTGGGCATTCCGCCCGCGCCGCGCGGCATCCCGCAGGTTGAAGTGACGTTCGACATCGACGCGAACGGCATCGTCCATGTGTCGGCGAAAGACCTCGCGACGGGCAAGGAACAGAAGATTCGCATCGAGTCGTCGAGCGGATTGTCTGAGCAAGATATCGATCAGATGGTGAAAGACGCGGAAGCGCATGCGAAGGAAGACGCGGATCGCAAGCGGGGCATTGAGGTGCGCAACAACGCCGACTCGCTCGTGTACGCGACCGAGAAGTCGCTCAAAGAATACGGCGACAAGGTAAGCGCGGAAGATCGTGCGGCCGTGGAAGCGGCCACGGAAGGCGTCAAGAAGGCGCTTGAGGGCTCCGACACCGCCGCTATCGAGGCTGCCGTCGAGAAGTTGACGCAAGCCTCGCATAAGTTGGCCGAGGCGATGTATGCGGCGGCCGCCGCTGCGGCACAGGCGCAGCCCCAGGAGGGTGCGAGTGCCGAGAGCGATCCGGATGCGTCGAAGGCTTCCGCCGGAGACGGTAAAGCCACCGGAACGATGGACGCCGATTTCACCGTCGTGGATGACGAAAAGAAGGATTCCGCGAGCTAGGTCGCGAACCTGCAAACAGATCGCCCGCCCTGTTTTATTACGAGCAGGGCGGGTGATTTTTTTGTTGCGCTTCGCGAAACCGCGCATCGATGCGGGCGCGCACCTCGGGATCCGTGTCGTAGCGACGGGCAAACCACGTGTGCCAAAGCAGCGGCGCGCCACTGGGATCGTAGAGTTCCGTGGTCAGACCATCGTCGAGTTCCTTCGAATCGAGGTAGAACGGCTCAAATCCTTCCTGAAGCATCCAGAAGAAGAATCCGTAGAACGGCTCGAAGTCATCGTAGGCGTACTCGAAACCGGGCTTCAGCAGCGCGTTCGGCGTGAAGCGTTCGAGCGCGGACGAGTAGCGCGTGGCGCGGACTTCGCGCGGATTGACGGCCTGAAGGCGCGGGCGGATCCGCGCGGCGTGGTAGATGTTGAAGAACGGATTCACCGCGACGGGGTTATGGAAGCGATGTTTGCACACGCCGCCGTCGGGATTGCCGCAGAAGGCGTAGTGACGATCGCGCATGTAGTCGATGAGGGCCGCGATGCGCGCGGGGTCGATCACGAAGGCATCTTCGTCGATATTGATGATCCATTCGGCGTTCGTTTGGAACTGCGCGAAGAGATAGCGCACCGATCCGATGAAGCCCGGGCAGTTGGTGACGCGGACGCGAGGATACGGGAGGCCGATCAACGCATCGGACATCGCATAGAGCCGTTCGTTCATGGAGCGCGTCACGATGAGCACCTCGGCGTCGCGGTGCGCTTGAAATTGCAGGCGCGTATCGCGCTGCGCGACGCAGGCGGTGCGAATCGACGTGAGCAGTTTCTTGACGGGATTCAACGCGCGTTACCTCGCGTACGCCGCGCACACCTTGCGGATCGCCTCAATGACATCGGCCACGTCGGCGTCCGTCATGCCGGGCCAGAGCGGCAACGTTAGCAGGCGCGCGTAGAGCGCCTCGGCGCGCGGGCAAAGCCCCGGCGCGTAACCGAGCCGCTGGTAATACGGATGCAAGTAGATGGGGCGGTAATGCACGTTCACGCCGATGCCTTCCGCGCGCAACGCGCGAAAGATCTGCGCGCGATCGACACGCAACGCATCGAGCCGCAGGCGAACGACATAGAGATGCCATGCCGATTGACGCTTTTCGCGCTGAATCAACGGTTCGATGCAGGGTATGTCGGCGAATGCTTGCGTGTACGCTATGGCGATGGCGCGGCGGCGCGCGAGCGAAGTGTCGAGCCGCGAGAGTTGCGAACGGCCGAGCGCGCAGAGGATATCCGGCATTCGGTAGTTGTAGCCGAGCGCCTCCATGTCGTACTCCCAACCGCCGCGCGTTTCGCGCGTGCGCGCGTCGCTGGTGATGCCGTGATTACGAAAGGCGCGCGCGGTCTGCGCCAATGCCGGGTCGTTTGTCGCAAGCATGCCGCCTTCGCCGGTGGCGATGTGCTTGACCGGATGCGTGCTGAACGCCGTGAACGTCGCGATGTTGCCGACGCGCTCGCCGTGAAACGTAGCTCCAAGCGCATGCGCGGCGTCTTCGATAACAGCAAATTGATGTGCGTGCGCCAGCGCGTTGATCGCGTCGAGGTCCGCAGGCTGTCCGGCGTAGTCCACCGGCAATACGGCGCGCGTATGAGGTGTGACGAGGGACTCGAGCAGGCGCACGTCGATCAGGCCGGTATCCGGCTCGATGTCGGCGAAGACAGGCCGCGCGCCCATGTACAACACGCAGTTTGCCGTGGCCACAAAACTGAGCGCGGGCACGATGGCCTCATCGCCTGTCGTGAGTCCCGCCGCGTGCGCCGCCGCGTGAAGCGCCGCCGTGCCGGAATTCACCGCGACCGCGTGCGCCGCGCCGACGCGTTCGGCGAACGCACGCTCGTAGCCCTCCACCCCCGGTCCGGTGGTGAGCCAGTCGCCGCGCAGCACCTCGGCGACGGCGGCGATATCCGCTTCTTCCACCGTATGCCGCGCGTACGGCAGACGATCTCGACGAACCGGCGCGCCGCCGTCGATAGCCAGTGCGTTGGACATGATTGCGGCTAGACCTCGCCGGACTCGCAGGCGCGTACCATCGCCTGGATGTCGGCCTCGCTGAGCCACTGGGTGTTTTCGTCGCTCGAATACTTCGCACCGGGCGTCATGGGCGTGCCGATGTCGTCCCGCGCGTCGGTCCACCACGGGAAGACCGGTTGAATGATGTAGAGATCGTCGTGTTCACGGGTGTGCATGGATTCGTCGCGCGACACGAGGGCCTCGTGCAGTTTCTCGCCGGGGCGGATGCCGATGGATTCAATGCGGCAGTCCGGGCCGACGATTTTGGCGAGGTCGACCAGGCGCATGCTGGGAATCTTCGGCACGAACACTTCGCCTCCGCGCATGAGATCGAGGCATTTCAGGACGAACCGCGCGCCCTGCTCGAGCGTGAGCCAGAACCGCGTCATGCGTTCGTCGGTGACCGTGAGCACACCGGAGGCCCGCTGCTTGAGAAATAGGGGGACGACACTACCTCGGCTGCCCACGACGTTGCCGTAGCGCGTGCAACTGAAGCGGGTCTGCCCCGCGCCCGCGTAGGAATTGCCTTGAACGAACAACTTCTCGCCCACGAGCTTGGTCGCGCCGTAGAGGTTGACGGGATTGACGGCCTTATCGGTGCTGAGCGCGATTACCCGCCGGACGCCGTGGTCGATGGCGGCATCGATGAGGTTCGTAGCGCCTTCGATGTTTGTGCGTACGGCCTCGATGGGGTTGTACTCGCAGGCGGGGACTTGCTTCATCGCCGCAGCGTGGACGACGACATCGACGCCGCCCATCGCGCGGTGGAGACGCTGACGATCGCGCACGTCGCCGACGAAATAGCGCACGCGCGGATCACGGAAGCCTTCGACCCATTGCATATCGTGCTGCTTGGCTTCGTCGCGGCTGTAGATAATTACCTTGCGCGGGTTGCACTCTTGCAGCACCAGGCGCGCGAAGGCTTTGCCAAACGAGCCCGTGCCCCCGGTGATGAGCACGACCTGATTTTCGAGTCCCATAGCGTCTCCCTCCCACTCACCCGACCGCATGCCGCTCTATCAACCGCGCCAGTGCCTCCACCCACGCCGGGTGATCGTTGAGACAGGGCACAAGACGAAATGCCTGGCCGCCCGCCTTTAGAAAGTCGCCTTTTGCCCGAATGCCGATCTCTTCCAGCGTTTCCAGGCAGTCCGCCGTGAACGCCGGGCATACCACCAGCAGGCGCTTCACGCCGCGATGCGCCAAGGCGCGGACTGTGGCGTCCGTTGCCGGACGAATCCAGGCCGCCCGGCCCAGTCGCGATTGAAAACTCATGGTAACCGTTTCCGGGGCGAGGTTCAGGCGCGCCGCAAACGTTTCGGTGGTGGCGTGGCACTGCGCCCGGTAGCAGTACGGCAAGACATCGGCTCCAACGCGAGTGCAACAGTCTTCCGTGGCCAAGCAATGCGCGCCGGTGGGGTCGCTCTTATGGATGTGGCGCTCCGGAAGACCGTGGTAACTGAGCAGGGTATGGTCTGGTTTGAACTCCTCGAGCGCCGGCCGGGCAACAGCCTCCCAGGCGGAAAGAAATCCTTCGTCGTCAAAGAATGGAGGCAGCACGGTAATCGGCGTGACGTTCCACGGGCGTGCGGCCAACCGATAGACTTCGGCGAGGATGGAGCCGGTGGTGGCGGCGGCATACTGGGGGAAAACGGGTACGACCACGATACGGGCCACCTTGCATTGGCGGAGGCGCTCGAGGGCGTCCGCGATGGACGGCGCGCCGTAACGCATCCCCAGTTCAACGACTGCGCCGGACAGGCGTGTTTGAAGTTCGTGCTGTAACCGCCGGCTGATCGCGAGCAGCGGCGAACCGTCCTCGCCCCAAATTTGGGCGTACGCTGCCGCGCTCTTCTTGGGGCGGAAGGGCAGAATGACGCCGTAGAGTAGAAGGGCGCGCAGGAGCGCGGGCATATCGAGAATACGGGGGTCGGAGAGGAATTGGCGGAGATAGGCGCGGGTCTCTCGCGGGCGCGGGGCCGCAGGTGTGCCCGTGTTTACCAGTAACACGCCCAGCGTATCACCGGGCATGGCATTCCTCCTTGTTACACGCGATAGCCCTGACAGGGGAAATCAGTCTTCGTCCTTCTCGGCGGCCTTGCGGGAAGACGGCTTGCGTCGACGCTTGCGATCTCGCAGGGCATTGGCCTTGTAGAAGAGGGACGGGTCGATAATCGGGTCGTGCAGCCCCTGCGTCTCGACGTCGCCGTAGCTGACGCGGCCGCGGTAGGTGCGATTCGAAAGGATAATGGCGATAGCCTGGCGCGACCAGCGGTTGCCTTTGCGGGTGTACACGCCCTTGGAATGAAGATAGCTGACGACTTTGCCTGTGCTGCGGGTCTGCAGGTATTCGCGGAAGATCATACGGACGACTTCAGCCTCGTCGTCATCGACCATAAGGGGCTTTTCGCCTTCGCCGCCGCGACGGTAGCCATAGGGCGCGGGACCGGTGCCGTAGCGGCCCTGTTGTACCGCACTCAGTTGACCACGCTTTACCTTGGCGCCGTGAGAGAGCCTGCCCGGCGTCTCTTCAAGCACCCCGCTTGGAAAGCGCGGCTCCACGACGCCCGTGGCGGTGGTCCCGTCCTGAAGAGCAACCCCTGTTTTCTGCCCCGTCGTATCCATGATTACGTGTCCGCTGATTTCGGAGGGCATAGGCCCCCCGGCCCCTATTAATTCCACAATCTCCGCGCGGTTTAAGCACCATCGCCGACACTGTGTAAAGAATCCACCCCGTATTGTACGCGACTTCCCGGCATATGTCAATTATTTCTGTGGCAGTATTTGCGGTTACGCCCTTTTTGTCAGTTGGGATCGGGGAAGACCGGGCTTTATAGCTGACCACCGAAATGCCAATCGAAATCGTAACTATTTACAAAAGAAGCACATACAAAAAGAGCAACGCGACCGCCGGGTATCCCTGCGGCCGCGTTGTCAGTTTACATATCCCCCCGGGATGTGCGACTACTTGCCCTTCTTCTTGCCGCCCTTGACGACCGCCGCGATGGTATCGGGTGCGTTGCTGTAGAGCGGGCCATCGAAGGAGTAGCTCTTGTCCACGAACTCGTGGAGCTCCTTGACCGGCAGTCCCGAGGCCTTGGCCTCCGTGACGACCTCGTGAAGGCGGCCGTACACACGGCGGCGGCAGTCTTCCTTGCACTTCTGTTCGATGCCGCGGTTGACGAAGACACCCATACCCCGACGCGTGTACAATAGGCCCATGACCTCAAGGTCGCGGTAGGCCTTGGCGACGGTGTTTGGGTTGACGTTCAACCGCTCGGACAGCTCGCGCACGGAGGGAAGCTGGTCGCCGGGCTTGAGCCGGCCAGAAGCAATGGCGAACTGCACATGATTCTCGATCTGTACATAGACAGCGACACTACTCGTAATGTCGATGCTCGAGAGCATATCGATTTCCTTCGGTTCGTTCTTCGCGCTAGACATTGGTTTTGCTCCTGTACTGCGTCTGCATATACACTGTTCTCCCAAAGCGCCAGCCATCCTATTCTGATATCATTATACATGTTGATTTATGCCGCATTCAAGTAAAATTATGTTCAGTGCGTACACATGTTGAACGAATAAGGGGGGATCAATGCCAATTTACGCGCGACTAGTTGCTTATTTCTTGCTAGCAGGGTGGGTGCTGTGGCCGGGCTCGGATAGCTACGCGCAGGGCAACGCTACGCCAACGGGCGACGGAGTGAACATCCGGATAGACATTACGAACGTTGTGGGGCATCAGCTACCGGGCAAGGTCGAACTGCGCCCCGTTTCGGGTAAGGGCGTGGTTACGTCCATCGCGCGGGAGGGGCGCGGGCAAGTGACGTGTCCTCCCGGTGAGTATCAGGTGTTGATCTATGTGTATGAGTCAGGTGTTCCATTCTTGGCGGACGTGCAGCGCCAAACGTTTCAGGCGGGCCAACCGGGCGCCGTGCTCCTCAATCTGGCGGAAGGCGCGGAGAAGGGCAAAGAAGGATCCCTCGCCCAGTTTGACAAGGACGGCGATCTGGCCCTCGACCGGGCCGAGGTCGCGGCGGGCACCGATCCCGACAATCCCTCCAGTCTGCCCGGCCGTCAATCGGCGCCGTTTCCCTCCACGGTGCTCGAGAAAAGGGCGGGGTGGTACCGCGGCGAACTGCACGCGCACTCGAAGTACGGCGGAGGCTCGGAAACCGTGGGCGAGTTGGTGCGCCGGGCGGAAGCCGCCAAGCTCGACTTTTTGGCGATCGCCGACCGCAATACGCTGGCGTCGGCGCTCGATCCCGAGTTCAAATCGAATTCGGTGGCGTTGATCCCCGCAATGGAGTGGGGGACGGAGCAGCAGGGCATCGCGTTGCTGTATGGGCCCGGGACGGTGCCGGGACCGGTGCTGAACGCGGCGGACGCGCAGGCGCTGGTGTGGCTGGTGCAAACCCAGGGAGGCGCTTATGCCGTCGCGCATCCGTGTTTCGAGAAAGCCCCGTGGCTCTGGGGATTGGCGAATGTGAACGCGATTGAGGTGTGGTGCCGGGAGTGGGCGAAGGTGCCGCCGGCCACGCTCGCGCGGTTGGGCGCGATCGGCGAGGAACGGACTCGGGAGAAGCGGCTGGTGTACCCCCTGGCGCGGGCGGTCGCCACGCAGGGGCTGTCGGCCAACGGCCAGGCGGCGCTGTACTACGAATACGAGTTGCAGCGCGGGCTGCGCGCGGGCCTGATCGGCGGCTCGATGAGTTCAGATCCCAAAGTCGCGCTGGCGGAGCCGGTGACGTGGGTGTATGCGGAAGAGAAATCGGCGCGCGGCATCGTTGACGGCATCCGCCGGGGGCGGACCTTTGTGTCGCATTCGCTGGACGGTCCGACAATCGAATTCGCCGCGGACGCGGGCAAGAAAGGGTCCGTGAATGTGGTGATCGGCGACACCATTCCGGTCACGGTGGAAAGCGAACTGGCAGTGATGGTGCGCGACGCGAAGGGAAAGAAAGTGCAGATCCTGGCGAATGGCCGCCCGATCCGCACGCTCAACTGCACGGACAACGTGTTGGCGGTGAAGGTGCCGGTCAAACCGATGGAATACACGGTGTACACGGTGCGCGTGATCGAGCCGGTTACGGAGCAGGCGTTTGGCACGGTGCGGCCGCTGGCGATATCGAGTCCCATCTACGCGGAGCCGTATATCGTCGTCGATCCGAGCGTGAAGCCGGAGCAGGCGCGCGTGCGGATTACGCCCTCGCGGGTAAAGGACGCCGCCGTGGCCCCGGGCGACAGCGCCAAGCCTTTTGCCGTGTACAAGGGCGAGGAATGGGCTCCGCCCACGGATGCGCAGGAGTTGGTGCCGCAGTGGGTGTACTGAGTCCCGTTCGAAGCGTTTACTGCTTACGTTCGGTTCTTGTTCTTCACCTCATTAAGGTATAGACTCGAAATCGTGTAGGCAGCGAATCATTTCGAGGCCGTTCGCGGGCGTTTTGGGCCGTTGGCCACGGGAGAGATATGCCGGTTCAAGAGTATGCGCTACGGTATGCCGCGCTGTTTGGCGTGGCGTTCGCGGTGTGCCTTCTGCTTGAGCCTTTGGTGATCCTGGGCGCGCGCGCGTGCGGCGTAACGGACACCCCGAACTGGCGCAAGGTACACACCCGCCCGATGGCGCGCATGGGCGGCTTGGCGTTCCTTCCGGCGTTGCTGGCGGCGTTTATACTCGCGCTGTGGTATTGGCCCGTGCTCTGGCAAGAAAAGTACTACGGCGTGGCGCTGGCGGCGCTTATCCTCGTCTGCACGGGCCTGTGGGACGATGCCTGCGGCATGCGGCCAATTGTGAAGCTTTTTTTTCAGTTCGCGGCGGGGGCGTGCCTCTGGGTGTTTCAATACCGTTTTGACGTGGTCTCGCTGCCTTTCACCGAGACCGTGCTCGATATCGGCCGATTCGATTTCATCGTGATCGTCGTCGGGACGGCGCTCGTGATCAACGCGATCAACATGATCGACGGGCTCGACGGACTCGCCGCGGGCAGCACGTTCATCATGTGCCTCTTCTTGTTCATCAGCAAGATGACGCAAGGGGGATGGGACGGCGGGCTCGTGCTAGCGGCGGGGATGGGGCTGACGTTGGCCTTCCTGTGCTTCAACCTTCACCCCGCGCGCGTGTTCATGGGCGACACGGGCTCGATGGTGCTGGGCTTGTTGCTGGCGTCGGAGCTGTTCGATGCGTCCTCGCGCGGCGTCGCGGTCACGACCTTGCTTATCCCGCTGTCCACCCTCGCGGTGCCGTTGGTCGATCTCTTTCGCACCGTGTTCAGCCGCGCGCGCCGGGCTCGCCACCTGTTCGCGGCGGACAAGAGCCACCTCCACCACCACCTGCTCGAACTGGGCCTGACGCAGCGAGGCGTGGTCGTCTTCATCTACGCCATGAACGTCTATGTCGGCGTGATGGCCATGCTCTACTACCATGTCGAACCGGCGTACCGCGCGGCGCTGCTCATCAGCACGGGACTCTTCCTGTTTCTCACGTTCTATCTCATCGGCACCCACTTCAGAGCCGGCGCTACGCGTCCTGGCGATCCGAGGGCCTCCGATGAGTAGACGGGATCTGCGATGGATTATGGTGCTGCTGGGAACGGCGCTGTCCCTGGCGTTGTTCGCCGGGTTCACGCAATGTTGGCGAACGCTGCGCTGGGCTTCGCTTGATGCCATCGACTACGCAGAGCGCGTCCCGGCGTTGTTGGCGAAGGGAAAGACCGCGGAGGCGTTGCGTACGGCCCGGACCGCGCGCGAACGCTATGCGCTCGATCCTGCGGCGGGGTTCACGTACGCCCAAGCCCTTGAGGCCACCGAAAACCACGCCGCCGCCAACCGCGAACTCGAGGCCGTCCTTCAAATATCCTCGGTACCCGCATCGAACCCGGAAGGATCGCGCCCGACCCTCAAGCCTTTTTTCTTCCCGGCGGCGCGGTATCACCTGGGCGAACGCGCGTTCGCCGCTGGAAACCTCGCGGAAGCCGTGGAGCAATTCGAACTGGGTTCCGCGTTCAGTGCCATGCCGAACGAAGCGCAGCGGAAGACGGTTGCCGCGGCTTTCGCGAAGTTCGGCCTCCATGAACGCGCATTGACTCTCGACCCGGCTTTGCCTATCGACAACGCCTTTGCCGCCTTGGCAAAAGCGCGTCGGTTCGCGCTCGAGAGTAAGTGGGCGGAGTGCCGCGCCGCGGCGGAGCAAGCCTTGAAGTTCCAGGCAGACCTTCCCGAGGCGTACTGTCTCTGGGGTGTGGCGTGTATCGCGCTCGAAGCGCCTAGTGAGGCGGAGCGCTTCCTCTCGGCGGCCGCCGGAAAGTGGCCC
This sequence comes from Candidatus Hydrogenedentales bacterium, assembly GCA_041859045.1. Lineage (GTDB taxonomy): Bacteria > Hydrogenedentota > Hydrogenedentia > Hydrogenedentales > SLHB01 > JBHELB01. The sequence continues at coordinate 26,108 of JBHELB010000071.1, forward strand.
GGCGCGACGTGGTATCTCGGACGCGTACAGGAGAAGAACGGCAAGGCCTCGGCGGCCATCGAAGCATATTTGTCCACGCCCCAGGAGAGCATCTATCGCCCATTTGCCGTGACCGCCGCACTGCGGCTGCTTGAGACCGGCGTGGCGGCGAAGGACGCCGACCCCGCCGCGTTGCGCGAGGAGCGCGACCGCCTGTTGCAGGTGTGGACGCAGTCGGTGGCGCAGAGCCGCGACGCCGCGAGCGACACGCGCCTGCTCTCCGCGCGTTTCGAGCCGGGCGTGAGCGCGGAGACGTTTCCCGCCGCCTTTGCGTGGCGTTTGGCCACGCCTGCAAACGCCGCCGAACCCGTGCTGCGCGAGAACGGTCCGCTGGGCATCATGCTCCATCACGGCGCAAATCTGATCGAGCTTCGCTTTGTCCAGAATCTGCTGCCGTTTGGCGATTTTGCGCGCGCGTGGAATATCCCCGGACGCTTCATAGGATGGCCCGAGCGTTGCCGCACGCCGCGCGATGCCGTGGAAAGCGGATTGGCGGCGTCGGCACAAGTGAACGGCGCGACGGTGCTGAAGGTAACGAATCCCGATCCGCAGGGGCAGGTGTTGTGCGGTTCGACGCCGTTGGCGGTCACGCCCGGCGCGCGATACCTGCTCGCGGTGCGCTGCAAATCGGATCCGGCGCGACTGAACGCGGGATGGTCGTGGTACGACGGCAACGAAAATGTCGTGTACACCTACAACATCATGAACCAGACCCCCGCGGCGAATTGGGTGTGGACGTTCGGCTATGAGCGCTGCCGCGAATCGGCCCAGTGGATGCAGGTGGTCGTGGGACTCTACCAAGAGGCCGGCGCGGCGCTCTTCGAACAGGCCCTCGTGATCCCGCTTGAACCGCCGGTCATGTCGGGATCGTAGCGGTGACGTCACCGCCCCTGATGATTCCTTCTCCACTTCGAAAAGCGCAGCAGACGCCGTGGTATCTTTCACTCTTACACTTTAAACATTGGGGCTTCTCCAATATTCCCGTTCTTGCCAGCCCGTGCTATTCATGTTAGAGTGGATTCGTACCTGGAGGAAGTTCCTCTGGGAGGATATGTGGAAAAGACGCACACCAAATTGATAGATATCGAGCAGCCGCCGATTACCGAACGCGCCATCGTAGTGCGGTTGGCGTTGCCGGGCGACAGCGACGACGAGATCGAAGAGTCCCTGGGCGAGATTGGACGCTTGGCCTGGACTGCCGGCGCCGAGGTCGTGCTGACCACGGTGCAATACCGGTCACGCCCGTGCCCTGCCACGTTGATCGGCTCAGGAAAAGTCGAGACGATCCGCGCGGCGGTGGAGGAACTCGGCGCGGATCTCGTGATCTTCGATTCCGATCTGAGCCCCACCCAAGGCGCGAAGCTCCAAGATACGCTCAAAGTAAAAGTCGTGGACCGTACGCAACTGATCCTCGACATCTTTGCGCAACGCGCGCGCACCAACGAAGGCAAGCATCAGGTCGAACTCGCGCAACTTCAGTATGCGCTGCCGCGATTGACGGGGCGCGGCGTCGAGATGATGCGCTTGGGCGGCGGTATCGGCACGCGCGGGCCCGGCGAACAGAAACTCGAAGTCGATCGCCGCGTGATTCGTCAGCGCATCGATCGCTTGCGCGGCGAACTAGACGAAATCCGCAAACATCGCCGCGTTCAGCGCAAGCGGCGTTCGGAATCCGCATGCGCGACGGTGGCGCTGGTTGGATACACCAACGCGGGCAAGTCGTCGCTCCTGCGCGCGCTGACGGGTGCGGATGTGTTGATAGAGGACAAGTTGTTTGCGACGCTTGATCCGACGAGCCGACGCGTGGCGTTGCCGAGCCGACGCGAAGCGGTGTTCACGGATACGGTAGGATTCATCCGCAAGCTGCCGCATTCGCTGGTCGCGGCGTTCCGCGCGACGCTCGAGGAAGTCACGGAGGCCGACCTGATCTTGCTGGTGGCGGATGCGGCCCATCCCGCCGTGCGCGAGCAAATCGACGCGGTGAATGTGGTGCTCGAAGAAATCCATCTGCCCGACAAGCCGCTGATCCGGGTGTACAACAAAATTGATGCCGCGGACCCCGACGACGTGCATGCGTTGTGCGCGGAGCCCGGAATCTGCGTGCCCGTCTCGGCACATACTGGCGAGGGACTCGATGCGCTGATGCAGACGGTCGACGCGCAGTTGGTGTCGAGTCGCACGCGCGTGCGGTTGTGCATTCCGCACGAATACGCGGGCCTCGTCGCCCGGCTGCACGAGGACGGTCTCGTATTGAGCCAGGAGTACGATCACGACGCGATCCATGTCGAAGCTGAAGTCGGCCCTGCGTTACGATCCGCCGTCGCGCGGTTCATCGCCTGAGCCCACACCAACGAGGACCCTATGAACGTTGCGTTTCTAAACCCGATGTTTGGCGTGGATTTCACGAAGTCCGCGCGCTGGTTTGCGCGATCGCGCGGCCGTGTGCAGCGCCATCCCGATTATCTGGCGATTGCCGCCGCGACGGTCGAACAGGCGGGGCATCGCCTGTTCTTCTGCGACGCGCAGGCGAAGAACATGCCGACGGAAGTGCTGTTGCCGAAACTTCGTGAGTTCAAACCGGATCTGATCGTGTATCAGGCAACCACGCCGTCCATCGATTGCGACATCGCCGCCGCCGCGCGCTGCAAAGAAGCCACGGGCGCTATGAACGTCTTTGTCGGTCCGCACGTGAGCGCGGAGCCGCAGGATACGCTCGAACGCGCGGAGGGCGCCGTCGACGCGGTGACTATCGGCGAGTACGACTACACCTTGCGCGACCTTGCGAACGGTGTGCGGCTCGAGGATTGCCTCGGGCTGGTATGGCTGGACCAAGGGACCGTGCGCACCAACCCGGCGCGGCCGCGCATCGACAATCTCGACGAACTGCCGTTCCCGGCGTGGAAGCATATCGACATTCATGACTACCACGACGCGGGAAAGCTGTTCCCGTTCCTAACGCTGATCAGCGGCCGCGGCTGCCGCGCGGCATGCACGTTCTGCCAGTTGCCGCAAGTCATGAACGGGCGTTCGTATCGCACGCGCAGCATTGAGCACATCTTGGGCGAGATCGATTACGACGTCAGCCTGTTTCCCAACTTGCGCGAGATCATGTTCGAGGACGATACCTTGACCATGCGCGGCAGCGAGGAACGTCTGACGGCATTGTGCGAGGCCTTGTTGCGTCGTCGTTCGAGCCTGACCTGGAGCGCCAACGCGCGCGTGGACGTGAACGACTACGAACTCCTGCGGCTCATGAAACGCAGCGGATGCCGCATGCTTTGTGTGGGCTTCGAGTTTGGCGATCCGGACGTGCTGTTGCGCATCGGCAAGGGCGCGACGGTCGATCAAATGCACACGTTCGCCGAGAACGCGCACCGCGCGGGCATTCGCGTGCACGGCTGCTTCATGTTCGGCGGTCCCGGCGAAACCCGTGAGACCGCGCGCCGCACCATCGACCTCGCCTGCACGCTTCCGATCGACACCGCGCAATTCAGCGGCGTGGTGGCGTATCCGGGCACGGCGTACTACCAGTGGGCGAAGAAAAGCGGGTATCTTGTTCCGCAGCGTTGGCGGGACTGGGTGGATGCCGATGGGGAGCAAGTGACCACGGTGAGTCTGCCGGACCTTTCCGCGACGGAAATCAACGCGCTCATCGACGACGGGCTCCGTGCGTTTTACACGCGGCCCTCGCAGATGTGGCGCATGGCCACCAACATTCGATCGATGGCCGACGTCCGGGCCAAGTGGCACGGCGTCAAGAGCTTTTTGGCGTATTTTCGCACCCGCACGCCGCAGACCTCGGGCGGCGATGGAGGACAGCGTGAATCCAAGCACTCCTGACCGTCAGGTCTTTTCGAGTCTCCAGAATCGCATCCTGACGCACTGGCACGAGGCGCGTCAGATTCTCGACGGTCAAATGCCTCCGCCGCGTACGGCGATCGTTTACCCCACGTATGTCTGCAACCAAAATTGTCTATGGTGCGAGTACGGCGAGGACAACACCGATTTCCACACGATGATGCCCACGGAGCGCCTGCGGGCGCTGATGTGGGACCTGCGCGCGCTGGGTGTGCGTGCGGTGGAATTCTGCGGCGGCGGCGAACCCACGCTGCACCCCGCGCTGGCGCCGTTGGTCCGCGAGATGAAAGAGCGCGGCATGAGCACGGGCGTATTGACCAACGGCAGCCGCCTCAGAGGCGAATTGGCGGAGGCTCTGGTCGATTGCGCCAGTTACGTCCGCGTCGGGTTTGACGCGGGCACCGCGGAGAAGTTCAACGAAGTGAAACGTCCGCGCACGCCGGAGGCCCGGTTCGACGCGGTATGCGACAATGTCCGCGCGCTGTTGGCGCTGCGCAAAGAGCGCGGCACAAACGTGCTCATCAGCATGAAGATCGTGCTCGATGCGCACAACTATCACGAGATTGAGCCCGCGGTCGATCTGGCGCTCGAGTTGGGCGTCGACAGTATCCAATTCAAAGCCGCGCGCTTGACCGAGGCCGAGCTGAACGAAGCGCAGTCAGCCGAGGTACAACGTGCGCTCGAGTCCCTGCGCGCCCAGCATCCCGGCCTGCCCATCGTCGGCAGCGTGGAAAAGCTGAACATGGCCTCGCAGTGCTGGCTGACGCCGCTGCAGATCACCGTCGACACGCTGGGCGAGGTCTATCTCTGCTGCTACTTCCGGCATCGTAGAGAGCGCCACGGCATCGGCAATGCATTTGAGAGACCACTGCACGAGATCTGGCATGGCGAGCGACACCGTGAGGCGATTCGCGATATTCGCCCGCACGAATGCAACAACCTCGACTGCCGTTTCGTTCACTACAATCGCATCCTGCGCGACGTCATGGTGGACCACGACGCGCAATTCGAGTTCATCTAGGAGCCCGGCGCATGAAGGTCCTTTTGCTTAATCCGCCCGGGCCGTTTTGCCGGGCAGGCTCGCGTTGGCCGCACCGGCGCGCTGCGCGGCGGGTGGGCATTGACTATCATCCGTTCCCCTTCAGTCTCGCCTACGCCACGGCGCGTCTGATGGCCGATGGACATGACGCAACACTCGTGGACTGTATCGCCGAAGGCTTGGACGACGACGCATTGCGTCAACGCGCGGCCGCGTTTGCGCCGGATGTGGCGGTGCTGGAGACCAGCGCGCCCAGTTTCTCGGCGGACCTGGAAACGCTGCGCGCGCTCGGCGTTCCCGGCATCGCCGTGGGCGCGCACGCGACCGCGACATGGCGCGAGCACGTCGAGGCGGGCTTCGCGGGCGTGATACGTGGCGAGTACGATCAGGTGATTTCCCAGGCCGTAGCGCGCGAACCGCAACCGTGGCTCGCGTTACCCGGCCATGAGCCGGAGGGCTTCGCGCCGCTCTGTCGCGATCTCGATGCGATCCCACGTCCTCCGTGGGAGCAGATGCCTATGGAGAAGTACAACGATCCGTTCTGCCTAGGGCGCTCCGTGGCGTTGTTGACGACCCGGGGTTGTCCGTTCTGTTGTAGTTTCTGCACGATCGCGCCGTTCGCAGGTCAGCGCAATTACCGCAAGCGAAATCCTGAGCGCGTGTGCGACGAAGCGGCGGATCTGATCGCGCGCTACTCGCCGGATGAGCTGTATTTCGACGACGACACGATTACCGCGGACCGTCGACATATCCTTGCCTTGTGTGCGGCGATCAAGAACCGCAAGTTTGGTCTGCCCTTCAGTTGCATGGGAAATGCGACGGTCGACCACGATGTGCTGGTCGCGATGGCCGACGCCGGGTGTCGCGCGCTGAAGTTTGGCGTTGAGAGCGGAGACCCGGCCGTCTTGCGGCGCATACCCAAAGAGGTTGATCTTGACGCCGTGGTTCGCACCGCGCGGGATTGCCGGGAGTTGGGCATCGAGTCGCACGCCACGTTCCTGATCGGCCTTCCGGGAGAAACCCGCGAGAGTGCGTTGCGCACGATCGACTTTGCGTTGCGCCTCAACACGCACACGTTGCAGTTCGCCATCGCCACCCCCTATCCCGGCACGCCGTTCTATGAAGAGGCGCGCCGCGAGGGGTGGCTTATCAAAGACAACTGGCGCGATTTCGACCCCGCGAACGCCGCCGTGGTCTCGTATCCCGGCTATAGTGCGGACGATATCGCCGCAATGCACGCGCTCGCCTGGAAGCGCTGGCAATGGCACATGTTCACGCGTCGTCCGGCTACGCTCGTGCACCATTTTCGCAATGCCTACCTGCGCGAAGGTGCGGGCGGCGTGCTGCGCCTCGGCGTGTATAGCGCGGAGCGGCTGCTGCGTATCCTGGGAGGACGGGCATGAAAGTCGCCTTGATTAATCCAGGAAGCCCTCAAGCGCTTCGGAAGGAAAACCTCGGGCTTGCGTATCTCGCCGCGGCACTCGATGCCGCCGGGCACGATACGCGCATTCTCGATGAAGTCGCGGGGCAAGACGTCGCCTCGGGGCTCGATGCATTTCGGCCGGATGCCGTTGGCATTTCCTCGATGACCATGTATGTTCCGCGCGCCTATGCGTTGGCGGACGAGATTCGCGCCAAACGCGGGATTCCGGTCATTCTCGGCGGCGCGCACCCGACGGCGTTGCCGCACGAAGCGATTCAGCACGCGGATTGCGTCATTCGCGGCGAGGGCGAGGAGACGCTCGTGCGCGTGGTCGACTCCGGCCGCATCGAGGGCATTGTCGAACCGGCCGGTCCTCGCGACTTGGACGAACTGCCGTTTCCCGCGCGCGACAAACTCGACCTCGAATACTACGCGGCAGCGGGCGACGAGATCGCCGGATTGTCGTACCGCACGTTGGGCATCATCACGAGCCGCGGCTGTCCGTTTGTGTGCAATTTCTGCATCAACTCGAAGCGCGAGGAGCGCCTGCGTTTCCACAGCCCGGACCGCGTGATGGAAGAGATTCGCTACCTCGTCACGCGTCACCGCATCGAAAGCATCGCCTTCTACGACGAGATGATCGGCACGAACTCGCTGCGGTTTTCGACGATCTGTGAGCGGATGATCGAGGAGGGGTTCGCCCATCTAAAGTGGGAGTGTCAGCTCCACGTCCGCGCGATTCGTCCCGACGTGCTCTCGGTCATGAAACGAGCAGGATGTGTCCAGGTCGCTATCGGCTTCGAAACGGGAAGTCAGCGCGTGCTGGATCGCATCAGCAAAAATGCCACCGTGGAGTTGAACCTCGAGGCGACGCGGCGCGTGCGCGAAGCGGGGCTGCGCGTCCGCGGGTGTTTCATTATCGGCACACCGGGCGAGACGGTCGAGGACATCGCGGAGACGGAGCGATTCATCCGCGAAGCCCCGATCGACTTTGTGTCGATGCACTACCTCACGCCGTACCCCGGCACCGCGGTCTACGATGAGGTCAAAGATCGCCTCGAAGCGGCCGCAATCCCGTGGGACCGTTTCACCACCGGCGACCCGGACACGTTCTTGGTCAACACCGCGATCCCTGCGGACGTCCAGCGGCGCGCGTTTGAACGCCTACGGGCCCAGGCGGCGTTTCGCAACTACTCGATCGGACAAATGGTGCATCGGACTCTCAAAAACCCCCACCACGCTATTCATATCCTCAAGTCCATCTTGAAAAAATAGGCGAAAAACCGCACCTTGAGCCGGTCCGCGGTTCTCTTTACGATAGCAGTATGTCTGACAATCTTTTTGAACATGCCGCCGCAGAGCGGTTGCGCCGCGAAGCGCCGTTGGCGCGCCGTGTTGCGCCACGCACGCTCGACGATCTGCTCGGCCAGGAGCACATCCTTGGGCCCGGCAAAATGCTGCGCCGCGCCATCGAGGCCGACCGCATTACCTCGCTGATCTTGTACGGACCGCCGGGCTGCGGAAAGACCGCGCTCGCGCGCCTGATCGCCATGCGCACGCGCTCGGGCTTCGAAAACCTGAACGCCGTCACGTCGGGCGTGAAGGAACTGCGGCAACTCATCGAAACCGCCAAACAACGGCGCCTTCACGACGGTCGCCGCACGATCCTGTTTGTCGACGAGATTCACCGATTCAACAAGGCCCAGCAAGACGCGTTGTTGCCCGATGTCGAGAACGGCGCGATCACGCTGATCGGCGCGACAACGGAAAACCCATTTTTCTCCGTCGTGGCGCCGCTGCTGTCGCGTTCGCAGGTGTTCGAACTGCGCAAACTCGAGCCGGAGACTACCGCGCGCGTGCTGCGCCGTGCATTAACACTCGAGGACGGCGGACTTGCGGCGCTGAACGTAACAGCGGACGACGATGCGCTGATGCATTTGGCGCAGTTCGCCGACGGTGACGCCCGTCGCGCGCTGAACGCGCTCGATATCGCCGCGCTCACCACGCCGCCGGAAGAGGGCGCCATCCACATTACGCTGGCGGTCGCCGAGGAAAGCATCCAGAAGAAACTTATCCATTACGACGGCACGGGCGACGCGCATTACGACGCGGCGTCGGCGTTCATCAAGAGTATGCGCGGCAGCGATCCCGACTCCGCGCTGTATTGGATGGCGTTGATGCTCGCCGCGGGTGACGATCCGCGATTCGTGGCGCGGCGAATCTGTATTTGCGCGGCGGAAGACGTGGGCAACGCCGACCCCATGGCGCTGGTGTTGGCGACCTCGGCGTGGCAGGCGTGCGAGTTCATCGGTATGCCGGAGGCGCGCATTCTACTTGCCGAGGCGGCCATCTACGTGGCCTGTGCGCCGAAAAGCAACACCGCCTGCGTCGGCATCGACGCCGCCCTGAGCGACGTGCGCGAAGGCAAAACCGTTGCCGTGCCGCGTCACCTGCGCGACTCCAGCTACAAGGGCGCGCAACGCCTGGGCCGAGGCCAGGGCTATCAATACGCGCATGACGGTGAGGATGCGTACGTCACACAGGACTATGGCGTGCCGCGCGGCACGTACTATCACCCCACGGATCGCGGCAAGGAAGCGGAGTTCAAAGCCCGAATCGAGGCGCTTCGCGCGCGGGACGAGCAAGCCGCGCAGGACCAACAGTGATCGCGGGGGCGCAAAGACGCGAAAGCAACGGGCGGGAAATCGCGTTGTTCTTCTTGATCGCCGCGCTCGTGCGGCTGTCGCTCGGCAATACCCCGCTGGTGTCGTGGGATGAGTGGATACTCGGCGGCATCGCTGCGCGGCTTGGAACCTGGGCCCTTCCTAATCTCGAACTCTACGATATCCTTGTCCCCACCGGTTACTCGTATCCGTCCTTCGGGTTCTGGGTCAACAGCGTGTTTGTATGGCTCTTCGGATCGACGCCGTTTGTGTTGCGATTGCCCTGCGCGCTGAGCGAGGCCGCCGCCGTGGCGCTTACGTATGCGCTGGCGCGCGAACTCGCGGGTGTAGTCTGCGCCCGCGCCGCCGCATTGTTTGCCACGGCCTGCCTCTTCCTGTCGTTTCACGCCATGGTCAGCCTCGACTATTTACTCTCCGCATGGGTCTTGCTGTCGCTGTGGGCGTTTGTGCGTGCGGCTCGAAAACAGGACAGCGCGTTGCTTGTACTCGCGGCGTTCTGCGGCGGAATGGCCTGTTTCACGAAGTACCACGGCGTCGTGTATCACGCGACGCTCTGTGTTCTCGTGTTCTCGTGGCCCACGACTCGGCGCATGTTGCGATGGAAGACCTTGACGGCAGCAGCGGCCGCCGCGTTGGCTGCGCCGCTGTTCATGCTTGCGACCGAAGCCGCGACATGGCATTTCTACGGGTACTCGAAAACCCACATCGCCGAGGTGCTTCGCGTGACGGAGTGGGCGTCCTACGTTGCCGACCCGCGCACCGGGGCCATCGTCGAGGCGAACGACGGATACTACTTTCTCTACGCGTGGACCACGCTGGGCCCACTATTCTGCGGCCTCGCCGCGCTGGGCTTTGTCGCGGCGTTGGCGTCTCGTGGCCGCGTGTGGTGGGCATTGGGCTTCGTCGCGGCGGCGTGGCTGTTCTGGGCGTCTACCGCGAGTCTTAAGAACGCGCGCTACATCCTGCCGATGGTCTACGTCGCGTGTATCTTCGCAGGATACTTCATCACGCGACTGGCCGCGATTCCCAGGTGCCGGGGAATCGCGTGGATGCTCGTGCTTGTGACCGTCGCGCTGGGCGCGTGGCAGTCTGTCGACCGCGCGCAGCAGTATTTTGAGGAAGCCCGGCGCAACATGGCGGTGTACGACTATGTGAACACGCACACGCCGAAAGGCGCGGTCATTCTCGCGGAGTCGATCGTGTTTCAGGTGCACATTGCGGGCGGTCCGGGAATCGTGCGCACGACGTACGCGCCGGAATCGCCGCAGGCCCTCGACCGCGCGGACTATCTCATCCTCGATCCGCGCACGCATGAGATGCTGCAACGCGGCGTACTTCCGGTGGCGCGTGGGTACCTCGACTTCCGTCGCGAGGCGGAGAAGGATTGGCCCTGCGTGTTTCGCAAAGCTTCTCGCCAGGGCGAAGTGCGTGTGCTCGCGCGCCCGCAACGCCCATTGGGTGCGCCCTAGCCCTCGTGTCGGGGAAGGTTGTTGCCCAAAGAACACCACACCGCCTCGTCATCGTTTAGCAACGTGGCGACTTTCTATAGGAAGAAGGCGCTCAACCTGCGCGACGGCATCTTGGTCAACGCCGCAGTATCACGACTGCTCTGGCTTAGGTCGCGCTTGATTCCCACAACATGATTCCTTACGCTTTTGGGGAGGGGAGGGCAACTGACCGCAAGGGGTTTGCGTTTCCGTGCGAGTTCCTATCCGGCGCGCTATCCCGCTCTGTTTGCGCAGGCGTCTTAGGCGCGTTGCCCAGCGGGTGCAGAAAACGCGGAAACGGAGAATGACCTTGGTGGGCGAGAAATACCCGGCGATTCTGCAGAATCATCCCCTGTCTCGCCCTCAGTGGTGCGCTGTAATCGGGATCGTACTGCTAAGTTTCATTCTACGATTCACCGCGCTTGATCTGCGCGGACTCTGGGTCGACGAAATTCTGTGGGCAGGGTGGACCAATCAGCCCACCCCGCTCGCTGTGGCGCATCAAGTCTTCTGTCCTCAATCGCCACTGTTTGCCTGGCTCGCATGGCCATTTCGATCTTGGGTGGCAAGCGATTTCACAGTGCGGCTCATTCCCGCGGCATTGGGCGTACTAGGTGTCGTTTTGCTGTTCCTGATGGCGCGGCGCATGGCGGGTGAGCGCATAGCACTCGGAGCAGCGCTTATTCTCTCATTAAACCCAAGCCATCTCTCGTATTCCCGACAGTTCGAGCCGTACACTTTTGCTGTTGTAGCCGTGCTGTTGTTCGCTCTCTCCGCAGATCATGCTTTTCGAAGTAACCGGCGTTCTGCGTGGGGGTTAACGATGTTCCTAGCGGTTATTGCGATCTATGCGCATATCTTTGCAGGGGCAACTGCGGCAATGCTTACGCTCGGTCTCTGCTTGGCATGGCGGCGTCACGACGGCGCTCTTAAACGGTCTTTAAGAGCGGCGGTTGTCTGGGGTATCGCGCTCTGCGCATATCTGCCATGGGCGCTTCATGACGTAGAAAATTTCGTCGGCCAGTTGCCCCAGGGGACTTTTGCCTCACTATATCCGCCGGAACTGTCCACATCGGGTTTCTTGTGTCGCTTGGCGGTTGCGTTCTGGTGTTCGCCATACATGACGGATTCGCCAATGCTCTTGTGGCCGCTGTTGATGCTGGTCGTGCTGATTACGGCTTTAGGATGGTTTGCCGCTACTCGCGATGGGTCGGGTGCGGGAACGGTCGCGCTATTCTGGCTGGCTGGGGCAGGCCTGGTGGCTTCAGCGGTGGCGACGTGGGGATATCTCCTGAAAGGCCACTACATGATGATGGCTTTGCCGGGAGGCTGCCTTCTCTTAGCGCTCGGCGTACACGAACTATTTCGACTCGCTTCCGCGAGTCGCAGGCTTCGGCTTCTAACGCGCGCAATGGTCGTCTGCGCTGTCGGCATGCTCGGCTACTGGAGTCTTGGCGCGACTGCGTACGTTGTCTATATCGCACCGCTTGAGCAGGATTTGAGAGGGATGTTTCGCTGGGTCGAAATGGTGATGCTGGATAACGACCGAGTTGTCGCGCAGAGCTGGTTTTGCTCCGGAGTAATGGCACGATATGCTGGCGATCGAACATCGCGCGCTATACCCGCCCTACCGGAGAAGACCTTAGCGAATGGGGGTCAAATCCTTTCGGCAACGCCTGGACGACTTTGGATTCTCTACGGTGAACACTGGATTCCACCCGACTATAGTGCGTGGATGGGCTCCCAAAAGACCGTTTACGAGTTTCCATTCACGGGAAATTTCGGAAGAGTCTTTCTCATTTGGCCACGCACTTCCAGCGACACATGGGAGCAGCGGCAGTTCCAGATTCGCTATGCCCTTGAGCAAGCGACCATATATTACCCCAAACAGCATCCGCGCATCCTGCTTGCGCTCGGGCAGCTCGACCGTGAGGCGGGCGCATCCGAAAGCGCTGTTGCGTACTGTGAACGTGCCGCGCGCCTTGTCTGGCCTACTCTTCTCGTCGCCCCCACGTCAGCCACCCTATGGAACTTGCTCGCCGATGCTTACGCGGGCGCGAATCATGTTGAGGCTGCCTCGCGCTGCTATGGTATCGCAGCGTATCTCTGTGATTTGCAGAGTGAGCGCCGAGGACTCCTGCGGAAAGGATCCCAAATTGGGCGATGAGTCCATCGTGCTAGAGCGCATTAAATGAAAAGTGCGCCCTAGCCCTCGTGTCGGGGAAGGTTGTTGCCCAAAGAACACCACACCGCCTCGTCATCGTTTAGCAACGTGGCGACTTTCGCGCGCAACGTCGCGGACGGGTTCACAAGACATGCATGCGTGGCGTGCACGACAACTTCGCCGTCGTGCGGCGTCTGGCAATGAAGATACACGTCGCACTTGCCCGGATTTTCGCCAAGCAGTTCGGCCAAGGACTTGAGCGTGATGTCGTCCACCGTCGCGGTATTGATGCGGATATGCGTCGCGCGCGTGAATTTTTCCTCCGCCTCTTCAATGGGGAAGATGTCTTGCGCGAGCAGTGATACTTCGTCGTTGCGGTGATTCGCCTTCGCGGGAATGATGACGATCATTTCCGAGACGAGCAAGCCCGCCCGCTGTTCATAGATGTCCGAGAACACGGTGAGTTCGCACGAGCCTTCGAGCGTTTCCAGTGTGATGAAGGCCATCTTCTTGCCGCGCTGCGTCGTGTAGTGCTTTACGTTCGAAATCATGCCCCCCAGCACGACTTCCTGGTTCTCGCGCAGCGACGGAATATCGGCGATTCCCGCGCTGGTAAAACGCTCCAGCGTCTTGCTGTGTTTGGCCAGTGGGTGACTGCTTACGTAGAGTCCAAGCATTTCCTTTTCGAAGGCGAGCAGTTCGCCCTCAGGCCATTCGGGAACATCCGGTTTCTGGCGTTCGACCGGCGCGCCGGCATCGGCGACGAGATCGAACAACGAAGTTTGCCCGGAATCGCGTTCGCGCTGGCTCAGTTGGCCTTCGCCCAGCGCCGCGTCGAGACTGTCTTCGACTTGCCGCCGCCCCCAGCCTGTGCTGGCGAACGCGCCCGCGCGGTTCAGACTTTCGATCACGCGTCGATTCACCTGGCGCGAGTCGATGCGCGTACAGAAGTCAAAGATGTCCTTGAACGGACCGTTGGCGTCGCGTTCGGCGATGATGGCCACGACGGCGTTCTCACCCACATTCTTGATTCCCGCCATCCCAAAGCGGATTCTGTCGCCCTCGACCGCGAACGCTCTGTCGCTGGAATTGACGTCGGGCGGAAGCACCTCGATGCCGAGGCGGCGGCATTCCTCGACGTAGACACCCGTCTTGTCCAAGTTGCCCGATTCGCTGGAGAGCAACGCGGCCATGAACTCCGCGGGGTAGTTGGCTTTGAGAAACGCCGTCTGATACGCCACGACGGCGTAGGCCATGCTGTGGCTCTTGTTGAACCCGTATCCCGCGAACTGTTCGATCTTTTGAAACAGTAGATCGGCGGTCTTCGTGTCGATGCCGTTCTTCTTCGCGCCCTCGACAAACAGATCGCGCTGCTGCGCCATGAGGTCGGCTTTTTTCTTTCCCATGGCCCGGCGCAGGATATCGGCTTGGCCGAGAGTGAATCCCGCCACGGCTTGCACGACCTGCATCACCTGCTCTTGATACAACGCGACACCATAGGTCTCGCGCAGGATCGGCTCGAGCAGCGGATGGTCGTACACGAGCTTCGAGGAATCGTGTTTGCACGCGATGTACTGATCCTTGAGCTGCATCGGGCCGGGGCGATACAAGGCGATCAACGCGCAGATTTCTTCAATACTCTCCAAGCCGATGCGCTTGGCCAGATCGCGCATGCCCGAACTTTCCAACTGAAACACGCCCATCGTCTGACCGGAGCGCAGCAACGCATACGTCTTACGATCGGTAGGCTCGAGATTGTCGATGTCGATCGTGATACCGCGGTTCTGTTTCACAAACCGCACGGCATCATGCACGACCGTCAACGTGCGCAAACCGAGGAAGTCCATCTTGAGCAGACCGACTTCTTCCACGCCCTTCATCTCGACCTGCGTGGCCACGATATCGCTGCCCGCGGCCTGAAAGAGCGCCACGTGATTCGTCAACGGCTCGTCGCAGATCACCACGCCTGCCGCGTGGGTACCGGTCGTGCCGATCGTGCCTTCGAGGCGCGTGGCGAGCGACCACAGCCGCGCGATGGTCGAGTCTTCCTTCACCAAACGCTGAATTTCCGGCTCGCGCTCGTAGGCGTCTTTCAATTTGATTTTGAGTTCATCCGGCACGAGTTTGGCGATGCGGTCGACGTCGGCATAGCTCATGCCCAGCACGCGGCCCACGTTGCGCACCGCTTGTTTGGCCAGCATCCGGCCAAACGTGATGATCTGGCTGACGTTGTCCGAGCCGTACTTCTCGCGCACATACTCGATCACTTCGCCGCGGCGCGTGTAGCAGAAATCGAGATCGAAATCAGGCATCGACACGCGCTCGGGGTTCAGGAAACGTTCGAACAGAAGCCCGTAACGCAACGGGTCGACGTTGGTGATGCGCAACGCGTACGCCACCAAGCTCCCCGCGCCCGAACCGCGCCCCGGCCCCACGGGAATCCCCTTGCTGCGCGCATGCGCGATCAGATCCCACACGACCAGGAAGTAGTCGACGAAGCCCATCTGCTCGATAACGCCAAGCTCATAGTCCGCGCGGGCGATATGCTCCGGCAATGGTGCGCCGTTATAGCGTTCCTCGAGCCCAAGTCTCACGAGGTCGCGCAGATACTGCTCGGGCGCGAGCCCCTCCGGCGGGACAAACTTCGGAATGAGGTGCTTGTGCAGCGGCAGATCGCAATTGCAGCGGTCCGCCACTTTCTCCGTATTCGAGATTGCTTCCGGCCATTCCGGAAACTTCGCGCGCATTTCGTCCGGACTCGCGAAGTAAAACTGGTTGGTCTCGAACTTAAAGCGCTTCTCGTCGTTCAGATTCGCATTGGTTTGAATCGCGAGCAACGCCTCGTGCGCTTCCGAATCTTCGCGATCGGTGTAATGGCAGTCGTTCGTGGCGATCAGCATGAGGCCGTGCCGCTGCGCGAGCTGCGCCAACAGCGGATTGACCCGCTGCTGCTCCGGCAGACCATGGTCCATCAACTCAATCAGGAAATGGTCGCGTCCGAAGATATCGAGATAGCGTTTGACCGCCGCTTCCGCGCCGTCAAGATCGTTCTTGAGCAAACGCTGAGGAATCTCGCCCGCCAGGCACGCGCTTGTGGCGATTAAACCTTCCTTGTGTCGTGCGAGCAGATCGAGATCGATGCGCGGGCGATAGTGGAAGCCTTCCGTATAGCCGAGCGTGCTCAGGCGACAGAGATTATGGTAGCCCTCTTCGTTCTCGCACAGCAGAAGACAATGGGTGTATCCCGAGCCGGTGCTTCGCGCCTGGCGTTCGAAACGGCTGCCTTTGGCGACATACAGTTCCGAACCGATGATGGGCTTGATGCCCGCGCGCTTGGCGGTGGTGTAGAAATCCACCGCGCCAAACAGCGAGCCGTGGTCCGTCAGCGCGCAGGCCCGCATCCCGTATTCTTTGCAGCGCGCGACAAGGTCCTGCACCTTGCTTGCGCCGTCCAACACGCTGTATTCGCTGTGAACGTGGAGATGAACAAACCCCGCACTCATGAAATAATACCCTCGAGCAGTTTCAACGCGGCCTCCGCGGTCTGCGCCTTGATTTCATCCCTTGTTCCCGGGAACACGCACCGCTGCACCGCTGTTCCCCCCGGCCTCGCCGCCGCGAGGTAGACCAGCCCCACCGGTTTCTCCGGCGTCCCGCCGCCGGGTCCGGCGATTCCCGTCACGCCCACGCCGTAGTCCGCGCCCGTCAGTTCGCGCACGCCCTCGGCCATCTGCCGCGCCACCGGCTCGCTCACCGCGCCGTGCTCATTCAATACCGCCGGGGCCACGCGCAGCAACGCGGTCTTCAGCGCATTGCTATACGCCACTACGCCGCCCAGATAAACCTCCGAAATCCCCGCAATACTTGTCAACCGGTGCGCAATGAGACCGCCTGAACACGACTCCGCCGTCGCCAACGTCGCTTGACGCGCGAGCAGGCGTGCGAAAACCGTCTCTTCAGTGCGCGAATAGGGTGTTGTCATGGGGCACTCCGCAGTTGCGCCTACCCTACCACGCGGGCCGTTAGTGGGGCAACCGCTCTCTCTTACGGAAATCGGGGAATTTTTCGCAGAAGGCACTTGCAAATCATGGAAATTATTCGTAGTATAAGGGGTGGAAGGGCTTGGCGTGCTCCTTTCCGCCTATTTCAAGTTCGGTAATCTCGTCTCGAAGTTACTCGACAGCGCCTTTTGATGCACACCGTTCGTATAGGGCGCAGGGCTGGCCTTGGGCCAAATGCATGATGGATCTGTGAGGATAGGCCATGACGATTGAAGCGGTTGAGAAATTTTTGGCTGTGGGGGCAGTCGCTACGCTGAACTCTAATCCCGGCGCCGCCGAAGGACAGCGTTTTCGAACCGCCATTCGCGGATGGAAGCGCGGAGAATACATTATCCTTGATAAACCGTCGGGCGACGCGGGCATTCTCAATCTGCGAGAACACCAACACTGCGTGGTTCATTTTTTTTCGGAAGGCATGGCCTGCGGGTTCGACGCGGAGATTCTCGACGGCCTTCGGTTGACGCGCGGCATGGAATTCAGCGTATCCTGGCCCGCGCGCATCCACTCCACTCCCGTCCGAAAGTTTGAGCGGGTCAAGATGTCTTTACCTTGCTCGCTAACGGACGACCGCGGCACCTCCTGCGCAGGCGAAGTTCAGGACCTCAGCGAAGGCGGCTGTTTGGTTCGCGCGAATATCCCGTTCGCCAAGGGGGCCATTCTTACCCTGCGCATCACGCTGCCCGACGGCGTTGTTCTTGAGAATATGCATGCCGAAGTCCGCAACGTCCGCCTGGCCAGCGAAGGCGCGATGGTGGGCTGCGCCTTCCGCGAGCTCACCGCCGACATGCGGGGAGCCATTGGATTTCACGTCTCCTCCGCCTTCGCGCACATGCGCGAGACCCACGACGCCGTCCGGCGCGTGCTCCTGCTTCAGGAAACCAAGGAAAGCACCCCGGCGCTCACGCAAGGCGTAACTCGGCACCGCTGGGAACTGGTCTCCGCCGTGGGCCTCGTCGAAGGGCTCTACCGGTTTCAGTTACTTCACCCCCAGGTCCTGCTGGTGGACCACCGCCTTCAGCCCGATGCGGCTGGAATCGCGGCGGCCGTCCTGAAGTCCCACAGTGCGGAAAATGTATTGGTGTTTCTCTACGGCGGCCCCGCCGCAGAGATGAAGCCACTTGCCGAGCAGGCCGGGCTGAGCGGACATGTGCCCGCCGAACTGGACCCGGCGAGACTGGACAGTGGTTTATTGGAGACGACGCTTCGCGGAAAGGCCGGGAACGCGCCGGCCAACCCCGCCGCACCACCCACCCTGTCCGCCGATAAGTACAACAACGCATACGACTAGAGTATTTTCACAGAGAATGCCTACGGTGCGTCCGCCAAAGCGGCGTGGTGAAAATGCTCTAGTGTCGGAGACCGTAGGTATAAAAACGCAAAACGCCCTAGCGGACACTAAGTAAAAGTATAGCCGCTTGGCGTTGCGCAGTTTTTGAAGTGCGCTAAACGCCTCCTGTAGCGCTGGACACCCAAAATCGAGTTGCGTTTTCTGCGCCCCGATCGCATACTGCGGTGGCGTAGGGGAACTCGCAATGAGGAATAAAGAAGCGACAGCGCTGTTCAAGGAAGCGGATGACCTCTATCGTCAGGGCAAAGCCGCTGAGGCGCTCGAGGTTCTTACGCGCCTCGATACCGCCTTTCCGAATTCTAGAAATATCCTCTACCCCAAGGCGCTATGCCTCTACGATCTCGGTCGCACAGACGAAGCACGCCGGGTGTGTGACGTGTTACTCACAAAATTCCGTGATTCGCGCGCCGAGCAATTGGTCCAAAAAATGACGGCACGAGCCGCCAACGCCGCAATGGACCCGATGGCCGATCTCATGACTCTCAATATCCTCGACGACGAGCCAAGACATGCCGCGCCGGCCAAACACCCGCCCGCTCCTCGAACGGTTTCCCTGCGGGATCGCCTCGTCTGGCCGGTAACCATCCTGATCTTGGCGGCAATACTCGTGTTTGCGTTCGCGAACAGCACCGCCATTACTAAGGAATTCCGGGGTCTTCAGGCGGCTTCGTTCGAGGAACAGCAGAAAGAATCGCCCGATCAAGCCCGCCTGGAACAGATCGGAATGGCCCTCTTTGGGCTCATTCCCAAAGCGTTTCTCGGGTATCTCGTGTTCATGATCGCCAAGGACTTTGTCGCACTCTATCTCGTGCTGCACATCACCGATAAACTCCCCGAAACCGATACCGAAGACAATCTGAAGAATGTCGGATTGATGGCGCTGATCTTCGCGCTGCTTTCGATAGGCCTTTGCATGGGCACGATCGGCAAAGTCATCATCCTCAAGAAAAGGTACGAACTCAATTTTGGCGAGATCTCGATTTGGGTTGGAATTTCGCTAGGACTCTTTGTCGTCTTTGACGTTGCTGCGTGGATCTTCGTCTGATAGGGCGTTTGCTCTCTCTCTTGGAGAGGAGCGGAGGTGCGGTATGACCCAAACGCGCGGACCGGGCGAGCGTCGTTGGCATTATTCACGCGAGGGGAAGACAGCCGGCCCTGTTTCCAGTGCCGATCTGCGTACGCTGTACGACGAGGGACATCTGCTCGACACCGACTACCTCTGGTCGCCGCCGATGGCCTCGTGGCAACCGGTGGGCGAACTGCGCAACGTCTTTCTTGCGTCCAGCGCCCCTCATCCGGAACCGCTCGCGCCGCCCCCCGAGCCGATATCCTATCTTGAGCCGCCCGAGCCCTGGGAGCGGCCGCCAGTGGAATCGGAACTGCTCATCTACGCCCCCTTTGGATTGCGTGTTTGGGCGGGGTTCATCGATTTCCTCGCGACCGGAGTCGTTCTCTTCGCGATTCTGCTGCTGTTCAACCGCGCGCTGCCCACCGTACCCACGCCCGCGCAGGCGGCGCTCTTCGCGCTGTCCGCGTTGTTCCCCGTGGCCGTGATGTTCTGGATCTACTTCGCTGTGGCCGAGGCCCGCGTCGGGCAAACGCTGGGGATGCACATCGCGGGGCTGAGCGTCCGCGATGCGACGTATCGGACGATCACACTGCGCCGCGCCACCGCGCGTCTGGCCGCACGCGTCGCGCTCACCGCACTGTTTCCCCCGGGCCTGTTCTTTCCGCTGTTCACCCGACGCAAGCAGGCGCTCCACGATATCCTCGCGGGGTGCGTGGTGTTGCGCCAACAGTTCGAGTTTGCCCGGACCCGGAGTCAGGCGCTTCGTCCCCGGCTGTCGCGGCGCCTGATTGCCGCGGCGCTGGACGGAACACTGGTGTTCATCGTACTCAGCGTGGGAGTGCCCATTCTTGGCGCATTCGCAAATCCTCTCGGCGATCGCCCCGGCCAATCGCCCGCAGGCACGTGGTTTCCCATTCTGCGGGAGATCGCGACCTTCGTGTGCATCACCGCGTACTTCACCGCTACCGAGCGACGCAGCGGCGCATCGCCCGGGAAAACCTTCATGGCCCTGCGCGTCGTCGAATCCGGTTACGCGCGCTATTCCACCGCCCACGCTCTGGTTCGCAATGCCACGAAGGCGGGCCTTGTCGTTGCCGCCGTCGCGTGCATGCGCCTGTTCGCCCGTTCCCAGCAGTACGCCGATCCCCTGGCGGTGCAGACGTTGTCGGCCATCGCCGCCGCAGTCCTGATTCTCGCCCTGGTTCCCCTGTGGACACGCAGTCCTCGCAGCCTCCCAGACCTCCTGGCGGCGTGTAAAGTCGTTCGCTCAAGGGCGTAATCGTGCCGCTTTTTTCATTGCGGACCGCCGCTTTACTCGGCATAATGCTTAAGCAGGTTCTTCACACGAGTCTTACGAGGGGGCAATTCCGCGGTATTGACCGGTAGCCGGCTTTTCCTTGAGTTCGCGGGAAGAGCGAATAGGAGGAGAGAAACCGATGAGCATATTACGCAAGATGGTCATGATGGCGGGAACCAGCGTCCTGATTCTGGTTGTGATGGTGGGTCTGGGGTACTACGAATTGAACTCACTCCGCCAGAACATGGAGCGGGTCGTGGGGCAGGGGTTTGTGCCGTTGATCGAAAATGACATCCTCCCCTTCCTCAAGGACGATGTCCTCACACTAATTAACACGGATTTTCCCAGGGTGTCGGCCCTCAACACCAGTTGGGTCCTCATGTTGGAGGCCGACCGCGACGTACACCAGGCCATCATCGCGGAGAAAGAGGCCTTGGCCGCCTCGGGCGGGGCTGACCTCATGGCCAAAGCGGACAAAGACAACGCGGAGAACATCGAGCAAGCCGAAGCGAGAATGAAAAAGGCTTCGGCGACTTTCGAATCGCCGGAAGCCAAGGAGCTTTACGCAAAATTCGAGCAGTCCTTCGCCACATGGAAGGAGCAGTCCCGCGGCGTGGTGAAGGCGGCCGCCGCGCAGACGTCTGGAACGCAAACGACCGACCGCGGCGGCGACGCCAGCAGCTTTCAGGTGATGCGCGCGTTTATCGACCAGTTGCAGGAAGAGACGGAGAAGGAACTCAAGGCGATCGAGGAACACGTTCAGACAAAGAACAAACTGGTGAATGATCGCGAAACGGATATCAGCAATAAAAAAGCGGCTGCCGTCGAAGTCATGGCGCACGCGGACAAGGAGTCCTTTCGCGGGATTCTGATCTTCCTCGTCTTCGGCGTTGTCTTTAGCGCGTTGGGTATTGTGCAGGCCTCCTGGATCACCAAGTCCATCACGGGGCCGCTCAAGCGCATTATCGCCGGGCTCGCGTACGGCGCGTCGCAGGTGGCGGCGGCCGCAAGGCAAGTGGCGGGCTCCAGCCAGCAAATGGCGGAAGGGGCGAGCACACAAGCATCGAGTCTCGAAGAGACATCGGCCACGCTGGAGGAACTGACCTCGCAGACGCGTCAGAACGCGGCCAACGCCGAACAAGCCAATACAATGGCCGCCTCCGCGCGCGACGCCGCCCAGCGGGGGACGCACGCCATGGCGCAAATGGTCGAGGCGATCAACAAGATCCGCGCCTCGGCGAATGACACCGCCAAAATTATCCGCACGATCGACGAGATCGCTTTCCAGACCAATCTGCTCGCGCTGAACGCCGCCGTCGAGGCGGCCCGCGCCGGGGAGGCCGGAAAAGGGTTTGCCGTGGTGGCCGAAGAAGTGCGCAACCTCGCGCAACGCAGCGCGGAAGCCGCGAGAAACACCACAGGGCTGATCGAAGATTCGCAGCGAAATTCCGAGAGCGGCGTGAAGGCCAGCGAACAAGTGGCCCAAATTCTCACGGAAATCGCGAATGTCGCCGCCAAAGTCACGGAAGTGAACGCCGAGGTATCGACGGCCACCCGCGAGCAGGCGCAGGGAATCGAGCAAATCAACATCGTGGTCTCGCAGATGGATCAGTTGACGCAGTCCAACGCGGCAAGCTCCGAGGAAGCCGCCTCCGCCAGCGAGGAACTCTCTGGACAAGCCGTGGAGCTGAATCATGTCGTGGACCAGCTTCAATCGCTGATCAGCGGCAACGACCGGCGCAGCGCGGGGGACGAAACCGCTCACGAACAGCGTCGGACGCCTTTGTCCGGCCCCAAGCGGCAACCCCCTGTTGCCGCTCGTCGAATCGGCGCCCCGTCCGCGGCAACATCCCTTGCGGAACGCCGCGCGTCCGGAGGCGATTCAGGGTCCCATGTAGTGAGACCGGAAACGGTTATCCCGCTCGACGACGGCGAACTCGACGATATCTAGCCCAAGCGTTTTCCCATGCTTGGCGTATCGCGCGAGTTGTAGCAACGCGAAGCCCCACAGGAATGTTGCTGCGCCGTTGAATTGCGCCGGGTTTTCCTCAAAGTTCGAAATCCGCTCCCGGGATCGGCTACAATTACCGACCCTCGAAGGGGTGAAGTAGCCCGTTCAGGGGGTGAACAGGTCTCGTCATTTCAGGAGATACCGACATGTTCCGCGGTTCGATGGTGGCGTTGGTGACGCCGTTTAAAGACAATCTCGATGTGGATTTCGAGGCGTATGGCCGGTTGATCGACTGGCACATCGAACAGGGCACGGACAGCATCTTGCCCTGCGGGTGCACGGGCGAGGCGGCCACGCTGACGCTCGACGAGCAGGAGGCATGCATCCGCTTCGCGCTCGAGCGCGTGGCCGGGCGCGTGCCGGTCATCGCGGGCACGGGTTCGAACAACACCCGCGAAGCCCTGCGTCTCACCAAGTTCGCCAAGGAGGCGGGCGCAAGCGCGGCGCTCCTGATCACGCCGTATTACAACAAGCCCACGCCCGCGGGCCAGATCGCGCATTACAGCACGATCGCCGAGGCGGTGGACATCCCGATCATCCTCTACAACGTCCCCGGACGCACGGGCACGAACATCCTGCCCGAAACCGTGGCGGCGTTGTCGAAGGTGCGCAACATCGTGGCCATCAAAGAGGCCTCGGGCAGCGCGGATCAGACCTCGCAAATCCGCTCGCTGTGCGACATCACGGTCATGTCCGGCGACGACAGCCTGACGCTGCCGCTGATGGCGCTGGGCGCGACGGGCATCATCTCGGTCGCGGCGAACGTGGTTCCGGCGAAGATGGCGGCGCTGTGCTCGGAGTTCGACAAAGGCAACCTCGAAAAGGCGCGCACGATTCACTATGAGTTGATGCCGCTGTTCAAGGCGCTGTTCATCGAAACGAACCCGATGCCGGTCAAGGCGGCGTTGGCGCGCATGGGCATGATCGGCAACAACCTGCGTCTGCCGCTTACGCCGATGCTGCCGGAGAAGTTCACGGCGCTCGAAAACGTGATGAAAGACCTGAAACTCGTCTAGATCGAGTTGCGCGGAGGAATCGACGGTGAACATTTGCATGGCGGGCGCCTGCGGGCGCATGGGACGCCGGATTCTCGAACTGGCCGTGGCGGACGGTATCGGCATCGGCGGCGCGGTGGACGTGCCCGCGATGGCGGGAACGGAACTGGCCATCGGCGTCGAGTGTGGTAAACCGCAGACTGTCTCCGTCACGTCGGATCTCGGAGCCGCCCTTGCGGCGTCGGACGCGATGATCGATTTCACGGCGGCGAACGTTTGTATCGAGCATGCCCGCTGCGCGGCGAAGCTGGGTAAGGGCGTGGTCATCGGCACCACCGGCCTCGACGACGCGCAGCGCGCGGAAGTCGCGGCAATTGCGAAGTCCGTTCCGGTGGTGTTCGCGCCGAACATGAGCGTGGGCGTCAACCTGTTGTTCAAATTGACGTCGGAAGTCGCCAAGATCCTCGGACTCGACTACAACGTCGAGATCGTCGAGGTGCACCACAATCTCAAGAAAGACAGCCCGAGCGGCACGGCGGTCCGCCTGGCGGAATGCGCCGCGGAGGCGTTGGGTCTTGATTACGCGAAGGACACGGCCCATGGCCGCGAGGGCCTGGTGGGCGCGCGCCCGCAGCGCGAGATCGGCATGCACGCCGTGCGCGGCGGCGACGTCGTGGGTGAGCATACCGTGAGTTTTATTGGCAAGGGCGAACGAGTGGAACTGGTGCACAAGGCGCATAACCGCGACAACTTCGCGCGGGGCGCGTTGATCGCCGCGAAGTTCACGCTCACCGCCAAGCCTGGACTCTACGACATGCAGGACGTGCTGGGCCTGCGCTAGACCGGTATGTTGGAGACATGCAGTCGCGGTGTCGAACGCATTTTCACCGGGCGCTTTGGAATGCAC
This sequence comes from Candidatus Hydrogenedentales bacterium, assembly GCA_041859045.1. Lineage (GTDB taxonomy): Bacteria > Hydrogenedentota > Hydrogenedentia > Hydrogenedentales > SLHB01 > JBHELB01. The sequence continues at coordinate 50,490 of JBHELB010000071.1, forward strand.
AAAGCGTGGAAACAAAGGATGAAAATGCGCTAGACGCAAACGCAACGAGACAAAAAGGAAACGAAGATGGCGAACGAGCGGCTGGTGATTGGACTTCCCGCGGGCTCTCTGGCGGACCCTAACCGGGGCGGCAACCTCATCAATCTGCTCAAGCACGCCGGGTTTCCGACAAAGGGTTACGATCAGGGCGGCCCGAGCAGCTTCCCGCTGGCGAGTTTCCTGGTCGGCTGGGATGGACGTCCGCAGGAGTTTGGCTCGCAACTTGCCCTGGGCGAGGTGGATATCGCGATCGGCGGCGACGACTGGATCCGCGAGCGCATGCTTGAGTTCAAGTACGAGTACCAGCGCGATTTCGAATTGCTCAAGGTCTTGTCGCTCGACCGCGGCGGAGTGCGCATTGTCGTGATCCGCAAGCCCAACGGCGCGCCCACGGACGTCGATGCGTGGCTCAAAGGATTGTTCGCGGCAAAACCGCTCGTGTCTGTCGTATCGGAAATGCCCTACCTCGCGCTCGAATGGATTCTTGGCCGCCTCGAAGCGCTTGGCTTCTCGCGCGAAGATACGCCGTATTCCGTGCAGAAGTTCAAAACGCCGCCGCGCATCGACCGCGGCATTGTGATCTACGAGACCTGGGGCAAGACCGAGGCCAAAGTCACGAACGAGTCGGTGGATTTTGGGTTCGAGATCACGCAAACCGGCAGCGCAATCCGCAACTACGGCCTCGAGATCGTCGCGGAAGTCATGCGCTCGGAGACAGGCATCTGGGCGAACCCCGCGCTCAAACAGAACCCCGAGAAATACGACCTTGCGCTCATGTTTCTGCTGAACCTCTACGGCTCCATCTTCGCGGAGAACAAAGTGCTGTTGTCGTTCAACGCCCGCAACGAAGACGTGCCGCGTCTGCGCGCATACCTTAGCGACAACCGCCTCTTCGGCGACGAGCCGACGATGAACGCCGGGGATCGCTACACCGAATTCAGCATTCAGATCGAAACCAACAACCGCGAGCTGCCCCTGGCCAAAGCGCGGTTCGAGCTCGTCAAACTCGGCGCCACGCACCTCGAGACCATCCCGCTCGAATCCTCAATCCCCGGACTGCATTGCGTAGAGTTCTAACGTCGCCTCAACGCAGCTCGTAACGCCCGGCCTCCAGGCCGGGCGTTTTTGTTTTTGCGGCTGCGGGAATGATGACACGCCACCGCCGCGCGCCTTTCAAAAAAGGTATCCATGACAAAACGAAGACACGCGGAAAACGACGAACACGGTTTGAGGAGAGGAACTTCGAGCAGTGCAACAAGATGCGCGGGAAGGTAAGGCGGTTTTTGAGGAGTGCATCAGAGAAAGGGGGAAACATGGCATTACCTTCGATGCGAAGCGGGGTGATCAGCCGGGAGTTTCTGCGAATCGCGGGCGGCTACGGCGCGCCGGCGCAGGGGAGGTCGCCCGCGGGCGGACTCGATATCGACAACGCAGGCAACCTGGCGACGGATGGCGAACTTACGGCGGACGGTGTGGTGCAGTCGAACAGTGCGCTGCGGGCGAATGGCAACGCGGGCACGGCGCGCGCCGTGCAGTTCACGACGGGCGGCGCGACGCGCTGGGATCTTGTGGCGTCGGACGTGGCGGAAAGCGGTTCGAACGCGGGGTCCAATTTGGAGTTGCGGCGCTATTCCGACACAGGCGCCTTGCTGGGCACGCCGTTGCGGGTGACGCGCAGCAGCGGGGTTATCGAACTGCTCGGGCATACCGATGCGCTGAATGGGTTTGACGTGAACGGCGGCTTTGGCGGCGGCGGCACAAGCATCGATTCCACAGGCGTACGGGTCGAGGGCTACCTCCTCTCGAAAGCGACGGCCTCCACGGTGGCGATCTTTGCCTTGGATGACGCCGCGCGGGGAGGCGACTTGCGCTTTCAATGCACGCGGGCGGGCGTCGGAACGTGGTATTTCGGCGTGGACGCCACGGACAACGAGTTCAAGTTCGACTACAACCACGGAGACTTCGGCAGCCCGGCGATAGGGATCAAGACAGACCGAGGGGTGGCGTTCTACGGCATCCAGGATTTCAAAGGCACGATGGGCAATTCGTACAAAGACCCCACCATGGACAGCCCGGTCGATTGGGTCGAGATCAAAATCAACGGCGTGACGCGCTATCTGCCCGCTTACACGGCGTAGGCGCGCAAAGAAACGGAGAAAACACATGATTCGTGAGAATTTGCAGGTGTTGGACGAACGCCTCGAATCGCTGGCGTGCGCCATTCGCGCGGCGCGACGATTTATCGCCGACGTCCGCGGCACGGAGCGCATGGCCGAGGCCGGTGCGCTCGACTTGACGCAAGACGGAGTCGATGCCGCCATGACCGCGCTGAGCGGACATTCAGCGCCGCTTTCGGAGGCCTATGCGGCGGTGCAGGAAGTTTTCACGGCCGACGTAGCGATGGCGGTCGATGCGGGAGCAGCCGCATGACCCCCGAACAGGCGTTGGCGAATCTTGACCAGGCGGCGGCCCAGTTGAGCGCCTCGCGCGAAGTGCACCACGCACTGCAACACAGCGTCGACGTATTGCGGCGCGCGCTGGCGGAAAAGAGGGACGACCTGCCCGTAGAATAGAAATAGCGCTCGTGACGCCGTGGCCCGCGAATCCCCCGGAGGCCACGGCGTTCATTTTCCTACACGCGATGTCGAATTTGCACCCCCTCCTTTGCTAAAGTTGCCCTTGGCATCAGGGTAAGGTATACGCCGTTTACTGGAGAGACCGACCGTCCAAGAGCAACGCGATGAAATTTAAGCGACTTTTCATCCAAATCCCGTGTTACAACGAGGAAGCCACCCTGCCGGAAACGCTGGCGGCGATTCCTCGCACGATCGACGGGGTGGACGAAGTCCGGGTTTTGATCGTGGACGATGGCAGCCAGGATCGCACCATCGAGGTTGCCCAGAAGCATGGCGCGGACTACATCGTCCGGCTGCCTTTTCACCAAGGGCTCGCCAAAGCCTTTCTCGCCGGACTCGACGCCTGTCTACGCCACGGGGCGGACGTCATCGTCAATTTGGATGCGGACAACCAGTACCGCGCGGACGACATTCCGAAGCTCCTAGCGCCGCTCCGTCGTCGCGAAGCCGCCATCGTCATCGGAACGCGGCCCATCCGCGAAATCCGCCAGTTCAGCGGGATAAAGAAGCGTCTTCAGTCATTTGGCAGTCTTGTCGTTCGCTTGGCGAGCGGCACGAGCGTGCCTGATGCGCCCAGCGGCTTTCGCGCGTTCACTCGCGATGCGGCGATGCAGATCAATGTCTTCAGCGCGTATACCTACACGTTGGAAACAATCATTCAAGCCGGGCACAAGAACTTGAAGATCGCGTCGGTGCCGATCCGCGTAAACCCCGTGAGTCGGCCGTCGCGGCTCATGCCGAACATGTGGACTTACGTGCGCCGTTCGATGCTGATCGTGCTGCGCATTTTCATGACGTATCAGCCCGCGCGCTTTTTTGGCATCCCAGGGTTGATTTTGATTGCCCTTGGCATGATCCCCGCGTTCCGATTCGCGTTCTACTATCTAACCCGCGAGCAAGGACAGTGGGTGGGCCATGTGCAGTCGTTGATCTTCTCGGCGATTTTACTGGGGAACGGTTTCTTACTGCTCATCATCGGTCTTGTGTCTGACCTTATTGCGGTCAACCGGAAATTGCTGGAGGAAGTGCGGTATCGCCTGATGGATATCGAGTACCGCATGGACGATACCCGCATCCGCGCCGCGGAAGACGAGGACTCAAAGGAAGACGAGTCGTAAATCGCGTAACGTTACGCAGGGTTAAGCAGTGGCCCCGAAGCGCATCCTCTTTTATAGCCCCTATGCCTTGGACACGATCCGCCACGGCGGCGCGCGGCGTTCCAGTTTCCTGTGGCGCGTGCTGTCCGGCGCGTACGACGCACATCTTATCGTGCATGCGCGAGCGCCCCAGCACGCCGGGGGCGACTACGTGCGCGTAACAAAGTCCCTCGAACGCCTCCATCACCCCGCGTTGAAGCGGTTGATGCGCGAGCGCCTGGAGACCTTTCGGCCGGACCTCCTTTGGGTCGAGCAGTTCTACGCTTTGCCCATGTTGTCCTCGGTGGCCCGCGAGTTTTCAGTGCCGGTGGTGTATAGCTCGCAAAACGTCGAGGCCGAGCGCTTCTCGGGGTGGAGCGGTCTGCATGCGTGGGGTGTGGGGATGTACGAGCGCTGGGGCCTGCGCCACGCCCGCGCGGTGGTCTGCGTGAGCGAGCGGGACCGGCTCTTGTTCAACCAACGCTACGACTACCCGCTTGACGCGACCTATGTTGTGCCGAACGCCTACGATGAGGCAGTGTTCCGCCCGCGGGCGCGCGCTGCCGCCGAGAAGGCGGCGTTTTGGGGCAAGCATGGCGTGGCGCGGAAGGGCCCGGTGTTCTTGTTTGTCGGGGGATACCATTACTTGCCGAACGCGGAGGCGATCCGTCTGATCGAGGAAGAAATTGGACCGGCGCTGGCGGTCCGCGCGCCTGAAGCCGCGATTGCGCTCATCGGCGGCGGATATCCGGCGAATTTCGCGCCGCGTAGTGGAAACGTGGTATGCATAGGCGAGGTAGACCGAATTGAGGAGTGCCTTTGCGCGGCGGATGCGTTGCTGTGCCCGCTGTCGAGCGGGGGCGGCAGCCGGCTGAAAGTTATCGAAGCGCTGGCATGCGGGTTGGTGGTAATCTCAAGCGTAAAAGGCGCGGAGGGGCTCGAGGACCTTGGGCCAGAAGACGGTCTTCACCGTGTGCCGCTCGAGGCCTTTGCGGAAGAGGCAACGCGCCGGCTGGACGACATTCCGCCGCGACGTACAGGAATTGAACGCTACTCCTCTCGCGTGGTGAGCGCGCAGGCGCTCGACGCCGCGGAACACGTGTTGTCCGCTACAGGAAGGATCTAAGGCATGTCGCGCACCGTGGGAACCGCCCACACGCTCGCGCCCCGCGCGCGGAAAGCGGGGTGGCTTGTTCTCCTGATCGCGTTGCTCGCGTTTCACTGCGCATGCAACCTGTATTGGTTGGCGCATGACACGCGCCCGCGAATGGGCGACGAGGCCGTGCATGCCATGTTCGCCGCCGAATACCGCGCGGCCCTTACCGCCGACACCTCGCTGCCGTGGCGCGCGCGTTACGTCCTCGACGTCAAGACCGGCGCCTACCCGCCGCTCTTCCACTTCGCGAGCGCCCTGTTCGCGTGGCCGCTGGGCGAAACGCGGCTCGACTACGGTCTATTCAATCTCTTTGTTTTCCTGCTGCTGCTAATCGCGATGTATTGCATCGGAAACGCGCTGAAAGGGCCGGCGTTCGGAGTGCTTTTGGCGACATTCACCGGGTTCACGCCGTTTCTGTTCGGGCTTTCGCGACTGTTCCTGACCGATCTTTGCGCGTGTCTGGTGGTGGTGCTCTGCGTGTGGACCCTCTATCGGTCCGAGTACTTCCACAAAACGCGCTGGGTAATTGTCTTTGCGCTGCTTAACGCGCTGGGATTGTGGGTGCGGTGGATCATTCCGCTCTACTACGCGGTCCCCCTTGCGTACTGCGTCGGCGTCGGGCTCTATCGTTCGTTGTTTGGGTCCGAGCGCGGAATGAAGGCACGCGTTCGTCTCGTGTTGCATGGGGCGATCGTCGTGGCCGCGGCGGCGGTGATTGCGGCGCCGTGGTACGCGCCCCGCGCGGAGGATTGGCAACACTACATCAAGTACTACCGCAGCCTGGGGACGCTTGAGGAAACCCCAGCGACCCTCCCGACGGCCACGGATGCACTCACTGCGTCGGCCCGCGCGGCACTCTGGACGCTTCCCTTCGTGATGGGCGCAGGCGACCCGGCCCAACCGAAGTTCGATTCAGAGAATCCGCCTGAACGATACGTCCTACCGATGCGTCATGTGCCTTTCGATATTACGTCCCCGGAAATCTGGACCACGTATCTGTTGGTTCTCATCAATAAGGGAATGTTCCTTCCGTTCTTTCTCATTGCGGTACTGGGCATGGGACGCGCGCTGTTCCGGGCGCGCGAGAACCCGTTCTTTGTGTACGCGCTGCTCTGGGTGCTTGGCTCGTATCTGCTCCTGACGTTGGCCTGGAAAGTGAAGTCGCCCGCGCCGCGCTACGCCGCGGAACTTCTCCCGGCGATGGCGTTTTTCGCCGCAAGCGCAGTGTGGGCGGTGCGCCCGCGCGTCTTGCGCGTCACGGTGATCATCCTTGTGGTGTTTGGACTGTCGGTGCAGTTCATCAATCTGACCTTTGCGAGCCTGGGACGTTGGGGCAATATCGAGCTTCCCATCGCGCAAGGGCATCACGTGATCACCAATTCCTTCGACGAAGGCGTGGCGGTTATTAAGGACAGCATCGACGGTCTCGGCGCGCGGATCGGCCCGGCGTTCGGCGGGATCAACTGGGCGCGGCGCGCACTCGACGCGATGGCGGCGCACGAACTGCGCGCGAGTTATGTGGCGTGGCCAAGAGCCCGCATCATGTTGACCGGCTTGCTCAAGGACGCGATTGAATCGGAGCAGCGACGTTATTGGCCGCGAAAAGCACCGTTGTCCGAGGACAGGTCGACAAAGAATCGGACCAATGCCTTCATAGGACCGTACATTCCGCTTTCGCCGGAGCGGACGGTCCGTGAATTCAGCGAGACGGGCCGCGCGTGTTACGAGATTACATTCTCCGAACCCGTAACGTTTGGAGGCTGCTCGCTTTCTGTGCCGGATCCGATTTCCGGCATCGCGCTCTCGTACTGGTCTGCGGATGAAAACCGTTATGTCGCGTTTGCGCCGCCGATCGAGCCGGACGCCACGCCGAAAAATTTCCATTTCTGGGGTTTTGAAAAAGTTGCCACAGATAAACTGCTGCTAACCTCAGACAAGAGCGCGCCGGGCATGGCGAATAGCCTGCAACTTTATACACGCTACCCGCAGCGACGCGCATTGGTGCTTACGCAGAATCCGAAACCCGACCCCTCAGCCGCCGGTCCCGAGCGGCTCGAGAGCGAGAGTCAATTGGAGATGCTGGATTATGTGATAATGCCTCATCCACCCACGCGCGCCCAGCAGGCCCTGCTCAAGGACTTCGAGGAAATCGACCGCTTCCGCGCCAATGCCTACACCTATTGGGACGAGCGCGAGTTTGTGGTGCTTGCGCGGCGGCAGCCGCCGCTGATCACGCTGGATACCACGGCGTTGTTGCGCATCACCGTATCGGCGGATGGTCCTGGGGGACGTTGGGACGTGCCCTGGTGGCGCTTCCCGGAATCCAGTGCGCCGAGGGCGGTTGAACTCCGCGACTTCTACTGGTCCGCGCCTACTCCAGCAACCGTGATCGCCGATCTGGGCGCGCCCTTTGACGTACAGGGGCTCGAAGTCGTCCCTGAATCCAGCACGCAGGGCGTTGGCGAAGTGCGCGCGGAGTACTGGGATATCGCGGCCGGTGTATGGCGGCCGTGCCCCGGAGAACGGTTTGTCGGTGAGCCCACGCAGCGTGAGGAAATGCCCACTTGGCACTGGCACTCGTTTCTGCCGCTCTGGGATAACGAAGTCCGAACCAACAAAGTGCGTGTGACGATTTTGCAGGGTGCGCAAGGCGCGAATCAGGCCTACGTATCCCATTTCTATCTCTACGGTCGGCCGGTTCCGGAGTAGCCACGCATGCGCGGACACCCCAAGGTCGCTGTATTCGGATCGTTTCTTCCGCAAACCCAGGGCGTTTCGCTTTATTGCTCGGCATTGGCGGAAGCGCTCGCGCAACATGGCCCGGTACGCGCGGTGGGTTTTCGAAAAATGTACCCGGCCTTCTTGTTTCCCGGACAAAAAGAATCGCACGACGCGACCTATCGCCTTCCCGAAATCCCCAACCTGACGGTCTCGCACGAACTCGACTACCGCAATCCGTGGACCTGGGTGCGGGCAGGACTGCGTGTGGATGCCGAGGTCGCTCACCTTCAGTGGTGGAGTCTGCCGCTGTTCTCCATCTTCTTCACGATTGCGCTACTCGCACGCTTGCGCGGACGTAAAATCGTGGTCACTGTGCATAACGTACAGTCACATGAAAAGGGGCGGGGCTATCGGCTTTGTACGGGCATGATCTGCGCGCTTGCCGACGCCATCGTGGTACATGGTGCGACGAACATCGAGAACTTCCGCCGCCTCTATCCCCGGGCACACCGCGTGCCCGTGTACGAGATGCCGCATGGCGTCTTCACGGACCCGCCCGCGTTGCGCGACCGCGCCGCCGCCCGGCAAGCGATGACGCTCGCAAACGACGAGCTAAGCATTCTTTTCTTTGGGCACATTCGTCCGTACAAGGGACTCGATACGCTCCTGCATGCTTTCGCGGAATTGCGCGGCAATACGTCGGCAAAACTTATCGTCGCGGGGCAAGTATGGGACGATTGGGGGCGGTATCAGGAAATGATCGATTCGCTCCACATCGGAGACGCTGTCCAAACGCGACTGCGTTACATCCCGCAGGATGACGTGGGGGAATTGTTCGCCGCGGCGGATATTGTTGTGTTGCCCTACCACCACTTCGACGCACAAAGCGGCGTCGCGTCGTTGGCGATCGCCTACGCAAAACCGCTGCTTGTGTCGCGCGTCAACGGCCTTGAGGACTGCGTAGGGCGGCATGGGGACTGGATGATTCCCGCGGGCGACGCCCACGCGTTGGCGCTGCGCCTTCAGGCATTTGCCGCGGATCGCGTTCGGCAGGAAGCGGCGTTTGCCGCGCTGGCCGAATCGTTGCGACAGGAGCAGTCGATGGCACGCGTGGCGGAGCGCCTGAGCGGCATCTACCGCGCGCTGTGCGGCGAGGACACGGCATGAACGAGGAAACGCTGGTCTCCGTCATCATGCCCGCGTACAACGCGGAGGCGACGATCCGCGCATCGATAGAGAACGCCCTCTCGCAAACTTACTCGAACGTCGAGGTGATTGTCGCGGACGACGGCTCAGCGGATCGCACGGCGGCATTGGTGGAGGAGATTGCCGCGCGGGATACGCGGGTGCGCTTGGTGCGTCTTGCGGCGAATTCTGGACGTCCTGCGGTGGCGCGAAACCGTGCGATGGAGCAGGCGCGCGGCGCGTTCTTCGCGTTTCTCGATTCCGACGACCTGTGGGAACGCGAGAAAATCGCGCGACAGGTCGACTATCTGCATCAACACCCCGAGGCGGATGGCGTCTGCTGTTGGGTCATTCCCTTCCGTGACGGCGAGAGCACGACTCCCAATGCGTTTGTGATGCGCACAGATCCGATCTGCTCCCGCGCGGAACTTCTCACCGGCATGCCGTTTTTCACTTCGTCGCTCATGCTGCGACGACGCTGCTACGACGAATGCGGCGGGATGGACGAGGACGAGCGGTTGCGCAATGGCGAAGACGCGGAGTATTTCGTCCGCTTGCTTGCGCGGTTCACGATTCACCGCATTCCCGAAGGTTTAGCGCGCTACCGGCTGTCTTCCCGAACAAAGCCCTCGATGTCGCGCTACGAGGCCGACGACGTCAACAGCAAGGGCTGGCGATTGCAGCAAGTGCTCGAGGAGAAAGGCGTGTTGACGCCCGAGGAGTTGCGCCGCCGCCGCGCGTTTCTCTGGTACGAAACGGCGCGCTGGAATTTGCACGAGGGCCGTCCATTCCGCAGGCCGCTGTTCAAGGCTATTCTCGCGGGCTATCGACACTGGAAGGTCCTGCTGACCTGCGCGTTGTCGTTTCTGCCTGGGCCGCTGCTTTCGCGTCTCCTGACCACGTTGCAGGATGCCGCCAATCGCAGGAAGCTCTAGCGCATTTCAAGGAGTGGCGCGGCCGCTTGCATCACGCTCTCCCAACGAGGCCAGGGCTCTCCGCGCACCACGCGCACGTGTGAACCGAGCGGCGCCCAGACCTCGGGGTTGGTGGGACCAAACACGGCAACAACAGGAACGCCGACCGCCGCGGCCAGATGCGTTATGCCGCTGTCGTTGCCGAAGTAGAGTTTTGCGGCGGCAAGTTCGGCCGCGAGTTGCACAAGGGACAACGCCGAAAGCGTGGTTGCCCCCGAAGGAACGCGCTGCCCTTCCTCGGCGGGCCCCAGAGACCACACAACCCGGCGTCCGTGGGTCGTTAAGTCTTCGGCCAAGTGCGCGAACGAGGACAACGGCCAGTTCTTGAGTCGGCCTCCGCTACCGGGGTGGATGACGACGTCGTTAGTCGATTGGGCGGGGGCGATACAGAGCCGCGTAGGTTCCGGCGCACGGCCATATCCCAAGCATTCGAGGTAGTAGGCGCTGGCGTGACGTCCGGCGGCGCCTTGAGGCAGGCCGGAAAAGGCGCGCACATCCTTCACCCCGCAGGCGTGGAGCGTTTCAACAAGCGTCCCATCGTCGCGAATCCAAAGCACAATGCGGTCGAATCGTTGGATAAATGCATGGAGACGTGGTGTCGGACTGGAGAAGATCGATTCAAAATCCACCGATTCGAGAGAATGGGCATCCGTGGCAATGCCGGACGCGGTGAGCAGTTCGAGGCGCTCGCACCGGCCTGCCAGCTCGACCGGACCCTCCTGGGCAAGCCGCGCGATCGCCGGGGTGGTGAGCAACAGGTCGCCGATCCCGCCAAGATGAACCACCAGCGTGTGCGTCAAGGTGCGGCGATCTCGTAGATCACGACTTTGCCTCCGGCGTACGGCGACAGATCGTCGCGCAGAAGCTTCAAGGAAGAAGGCGCGGTCTGCGGGTCGAGCAACGACGTGAACGCGGGAATGAGCGAAGCCGTGTAGCGTTCATCCACGACGACATAGCGCGCGCCCGCGGCGTGGGCGTCGCTGACAATGCGCTCGAGCGAAAGCGCGGGGTCGGGCCCGAGGGTCGGCATGTCCGCGTAATAGCCGATCTGCGGTTTGCGCGTGACAATCGGCGCAGCGGCCAGATGCTCGCGCATCCAGAGTCCTGCAATCTTGTATTCGCGCGGCTCCGAGGGCAACCGGCCCAGATACGCGGGCCCTGTGGCGTAGAGCAGGCCGTAGACCATGAGTCCTGCGTTGAGCGCGAGCGGTAGCGGACGCAGCCAGCGACCGGAAGGCAGCGCAGCGGCTTGCGCGGCGACGAGCACGATGCCGCGCGCGGACCAGAGCGCGATCGCAATGATAGGGGCCATGAGGTAGCGCGGTTCAGGGAAGCCGCTCAGGACAGCCAGTGCCCATTGCACCAGACAGAAGTAAAGCACGAGCAATTCGAAGCGCAAATCGCGAGGGGCGTCGCCGCGCATGAAAAGACCGCAGCCCGCGAACATCAGCAGGAACGGCCCGAGCATGACGGGGATGACGTGGCTCAGCGTTGTGTTGAAGGTGCGCGCGAGCAGCGCCGTACGTTCGAAGAGCAATGAGCCGAGCGCGGCCACGGGGTTGGGCACGCGTTCGCTCAGCGCCGCGGAGCCTGTCATGTACTTCTGGAATAGCAGGTAGAACGCCAACGCCAGCGCGATACCCAGCACGGCGATAGCGATACGGCGACCGGCGCGCGCGTCTGCGCGTAAGAACAGCAGCGCGCCCACGGGGGCGGACAGGGTGAGAAAGGGCCCTTCGGGGCGCACGAGGCACAACCCCAAAAACGCTGCGGGAACGCAAGCGTACCAGAAGCCGCCGTCGCGCAGTGCGCGGCCCAACGCGTAGACCGCCGCAAACCAGAGGAGGCACGCGCAGGCCTCCGGCGCGACGCGACTGGCGTAGTCGATAAGCCAGGGCCAAAGGACCGCGAGGATCGCCACGATGCGGGCGGCGGCGCGGCCATGAAGCCGTAACGCGAGTAGGTAGAGGAGTCCGACAAGCAGCGGCCCGGCCATGAGCGACACGGCGCGCAGCGCCCACTCAACGTCGGGAAAAAGGGGACTCAGCAGCGCGCCCAGCGCCGGGTACAACGGTGGAATGCGATCGCCGAGAGTGCCGAAATCACCCTGCGCATACCGCCCAGCCAACTCCGCGTAATGCACGGCATCCGCCGTGTCGAGTACGCGCTGCATGATAAGCGCAAACCCCACGCGCAACGCCGCCGCGCCCGCGACAAAGCCGAGGCATTCGATGGCGGCATTCCGGCGATTGACGTGGTCTACGCCCAAGAATCGTTCTCCCGGCTCAGCAGAACTGCTCGAGGTATGCCGCCCCGCGCAGGAAGCCCTCCTCGCGGGTCTGCGTGCCGTCTTCGTGCTCGATGCTCAAGACGCCGTCGTAACCGTTTTGGCGCAAGTGCGAGACGTACTCGCCCCAGGCGATATTGCCGAACCCGGGGATGACATAGCGCCACCACCCGCCGGCATACACACCCACGTGCGCGCGCTTGGCGCGATCGATGAGGCAGTCCTTGGCATGGGTGTGGAAAATGCGCGGACCGAACATGGAAACCGGCACAAGGTAATCGCAGCCCTGATGCATGAGGTGTGAGGGATCGTAGTTGAGACCGAAATGCGCATCCGGAATCGCCTCGAACATGCACTCGAAGGTGTCGAGGCCTTGAAGGCAGGTGGCGAACCAGTTTTCGAGCGCAATGTTGACCTTCTTCTTCGCGGCATGCGCAAGAACCGGACGAAAGGCCTTCGGCAGTATCTTGCGAATCGTGTCGATTTTGCTCATGCCCTCGGCGGGAAAACCGGCCAGCATGCAGACCGTCGGCACGCCCAGCATCGCTGCGGCGTCGATGGTTTTCTTTGCGTGCGCTTGCACCGCACTCGCATGTTTCGGGTGCGTGATTCCCGCGTCGTAATAGGCGAGCGAGGTAATCTGAAGCCCATGTTTTTCGACGGCGGCGCGCAGGTCTTTGGCGACGGCGGCGGTAAGGGTCGCGGGATCGACGTGTTTGCTGCCGGGATGCGCGGCGACCTCGAGGCACGGAATCGCGGCCCCTTCCGCAAAACGCAGCACGGCGTCGAAATCCACATTTCCAAACGGTGATGTAAGCATCCCTACTTGCATGGTCAATTCCCCCCGGCCTTTAGGCCATCTTCAGTACGATTTTGAGCGCGCCCGGCTCGTCGGCGTGGGCCAATGCCTGCACGCCATCCGACAACGCGTAGGTCTCGGTAATTAACGGGCGGACTTCAACATTCCCCAACGCCAGCGCCTCGAGCGCCGGGCGGAACGGACCGCACCGCGAGCCGATAATACGAATCTCATTGATGACGGGCAGATTGAAATCGACATTGCCCGTGTCGGCCAGCGTGCTCTTCAGCACGATGGTGCCTTCCGGGCGCACGAGTTCCATCGCACGCTGGAATCCCGAAGCGGATCCCGTCGCCTCGACCACCACATCCGCGCCCGTGTCCAGCATATCGGCGTCGAGCGCCGTGGCGATGCGCAGATGTTCAAGCAAGCCCAACTTCTCCGGGTGATGCCCGATGCAGACCAGGTTCTTGCTGCGCAACCATAGCACCTGCGCGATGAGCTGGGCCAGTTTGCCGTCGCCTAGCACCAACACCCGATCGTCGGGCGAGATATTGACCTGCTCCAGAATGCGGAACGCGGCTGCGACTGGTTCCGTGAACACAGCAACATCGTCGCGGATGTTGTTGGGCACGAGGTGGAGGTTCTCCTCAGGCAACGTGAGGTATTCGGCGAAGGCCCCATCGCGTCCCAGGATGCCCAGCACGGTGCGCTGGGTGCAATGGCGCTTCATTTCGAGCTGGCAATAGCGGCAACTGCCACAGGCGCAGTTGATCTCGCCGACCACGCGGCGGCCCACGAGGTGGGCGTTCGTGGCATGCTCGACGATGCCGACGAATTCATGACCGAGAATGCCGCGAAAGCCCATGTAGCCGCGGACGATCTCGAGATCGGTGTTGCATACGCCCGCCGCGAGCACGCGCACCAACGCCTCGCCCTTGGCGGGCGTGGGCATGGGGCGTTCGACGAGGCGCGGTTGGTCGTCAAAAACCAGCGCAAGCATGACGGTCCTCCCTGAGCGTACGGTGCGGCATCACGTCGCCGCGCGGATCTGGGCGAGCAGTTCCAGGGCTTTCTTGATCAGGGCATCGCCCTGCGACGCGAGTTCCGCGCCGCGCCCCTGACGTAGTTCGAGGCGCAGATGCGTCAGTTCGCGCGCCAACGGCAGCACAGACAACCCAAACTCGTGCGCGCGGTCCACTTTGCCGCGCATCATCATGCGACACAGCGCGCCATCGCACGCGCAGATCGCCGCCTGCACCTCCGAGATGCGGCTGCGCGGTTCCGCCAGCGCGGGTGTTTCATAAAGAAGGTCCACGAGCTTGTCCACGGCGGTGTCCATGAGGCACAGATCGCTGAGAGGATCGGCCCCGCGTTCCGCGCGGCGCGCAAGGTCGTCGATAAACGAAGTGCTCAACCCGTACGAATGCGCAAAGCGCAGGTTGAAGTTCAGCATTTGGCGGCCGCTTTGGATCATGATTCGCGCGATCTCGTCGCGCCACAGCGCGCAGGTGTCCGCCGGAGCGACGAGAATCGCTCGGGCTTGCCCCGGAAACATCTCCAAATGCCGTTCGAGATTCATCGGAATCCAGGTTTTCACTTGGATGAAGTCCGACAAGTCGTAGACTTCGAGACCGTGCAGCGCTTCCGCCGGAATCGTGATGTTGATCGAGGCCGGGCCCCGGGTGTCGTTGTTGATCAGGATGTACAGATCGTAGTCGAGCCCGCGCATGCGGAACGCGCTGATCGCCTGGACGCCTTCCGGCAACTGGGTGTGCTCGCTGGTCTGCAAGCTGCTGATGTACCAGTTGTCGGGCAGTTGTTCGGGAATCGCGTTCAGAAACAGCGGCGCGAGGGCGTTGAGGCGCTCGATGCGTTTGTCCAGTTCGAGCCAGAGATCGCTGAAGGCCAGAAACGGTCCCGTCAACGAACGCTGAAGCGAACCCGAGACCCAAATCGGATCGTTGTGATACGCATAGGTGAACCAGCCCCGGGCGCCGCCCGCGATAGCGAGGTTCGCCATGAGGCGCATCTCCGCGCAGCCGTTCCAGTCCGGCCAGCCGGTGGCGTGGATAAAGCCCGGCGCGACCACCCACATCTGCTGTCCCTTGCAGAGCGCCGCATGCGTGCGGGCCATCTCGCCAAACTCGTGCGGGCCGTGTGAAAGATAGTGGCTCGTTCCGGACGCGGCGAAGTGCGGCGCGAAATGCGCGTACGGTCCGGGATGCCCCGCAAACACCGCCACCGGGTGTTTGCGATCGGCCTGCTCGATCAGCGTCTTGGCGCGCAGGAGATCGTCGAGATCGGCCGGGTCCGGAGATGCCGACAGGCACCACCCCAACACGCTGCTGGAATTGGCGTAGGGTGTGATCCGTTCCTCGATGAATTCCGTCATTCCCGCCAGATCGGGCGAATTGGGGAAATCGTATATGGGCAAGACGCGCAACCCGGTGCGCTGTGCCCAGTCGAGCATTTCCTCCCACTCGGCCGGCGACATCCGATCACCGCTTTCCAGCGCAACACAGTTATGGTGATAGCGCACCATATCCGTGAACGCCAGTTCCCAATATTCGCTCGACCGGATGCCCAGCATCTCGGTCATGCGCCGGGCCGTCTCCGCGTTCATCACCGTGCCCAGCGGCATGAAATCCTCGAGCACTTGATAGCGGGGCGGCTTGGCCGATTCCCACAGGATGCGGTCCGCGTGTTGTATCGCCTGCGCCTCGGAAGGCGTCATGACGCGGAAGCGGATCGATTGCACCTCCATGGACTCCGTCGAGCGCGCGGAGGAATAGAGGCGCAACACGACGGCGTCGATCTGCGTTGGAAAGCCCATGTGCGACACATGCTGCGCCACGGTCATCTGTCTGCGCGCGCGCGGCAGGTGATTGAGATAATATCCCGTCGGATAGACCCACACCCACGCGGGATGCGCGTTAGGCGTGTTGCACAGGTATGTGATCTCGGCGATGGGATACTTCGTGACATCGATGGGAAACGGGCCTGACTTGACGCCGATCGATCCTAAAGGCGCCCAAAATTGCGGGTCATCCGGACTCAAGGAATCCATTTGCCGGAGATCGTCGAAGCGGCCCTGGATGCGGATGCCGCCCGGCGTGACCGTGTGCGACGTGGGGATTTTGTCCCACTCGTGTTCCTTGCGCATGTCGCGCGCCGTCCACTCGCGCAGGTCCGCCGCCGAAAACACGACCGACTCCAGCCCATCGCGCTCGGCGGGATCCGGAGACGGCAACAATCGCTTCAACACGCCGGCATATTCGTAGCTCATTGAGATTCCACCCTGTCCAAGTTCCGGACCGCGCTAGTGTACACCCCGCCTTGGAGCGCCGCAAACCTCGATGCGGCTTTGTCGGCCGATGAATTGACCCAATACATTGCGCCGGGCTACCATCAGGCCGCGCCGAGACGCTATGGTCTGGCGTGAAGGAGCGCTGATGAGAATTGTCCCTCTCGATAAGTTGACGCCAGGATTCGTGATTGGGCGGCCGTTAACGGACGAAAACGGACGCATCCTGCTCAACAGCGGGGTCAAACTCACCGAAGAGTATATCCGCGCCTTGCGCAACAAGGGCTATACTCAGCTCTTCGTGCAGGATGAGGAATCGGGGTGCGACGCCGAGCCCGAAGAGGACATCTCGCCGGTTCTGCGTTCGCGGGCGGTGACCGCGCTCAAGGAAAGCTTCGCCGCCATCCAGCAAGAGCTGGCCTCTCTCAAACTTAGTTCAACCGCAGACGTTTCGGCGGCGTTGGATTCCGATGCCGTGCGCAGCCTGATGTCGTCGAGAGGCCCATTGGCCCGTATGAACGATCTGGTGGCGAAGATCCTCGACGAAGTCCTCACGCGCAGCACGCTGGCCGGCCTCACTTCGCTGAAGTGCGCCGACAGTCAGCTTTACGAACACTCCATCGACGTATGCATCGTGTCGATCATGATCGGCCAGGCCGTCGGCCTGACCGGAACGCGCTTGCGCCAACTGGCCACGGGCGCAATCCTCCACGACATCGGCGCGATCTTTCTCGAAAAAGACCTACCCGAACGCACGCGTGTGCGCCAGCATACGTTGCTGGGGTATGAACTGCTCAAGGCGAGCGACGATCCCGATATTCTCGCACCACACGTGGCGCTGGAGCACCATGAGCATCAGGACGGCAGCGGCCAACCGCGCGGACTGATCGGCAGCAACCGCATCGAGCGCAACCGTGGGGGGAAGGGGCCCGTGCCCACGCTGGTGGGCGAGATCACCGCCGTGGCCAACATATACGACCGCCTCATGAGCGGTGCTCCTGGGCAGCCCGCGCTGCCGCCCGATCAGGCGCTTCAGCTTATCCGCGAATCCGCCGGCGCTCAGCTTAACCGCGAGGTGGTCGGCGCATTCCTGCGCGTTGTGCCCGTGTTTCCCCGAGGACTCGAGGTCCTTGTTCGGTGCGCGCGTTTTCAGGGCTATACCGGCGTGGTCGTCGAGGTGAACCCGTTAGCGCTCGACAAGCCCGTCGTAACCCTCACGCGCGATAACCACGGTCGGCTCATCGAACCGATCACCCTCGATCTCTCCCACGAGGAGAATGTGGACGTGCGCTGCAAGACGGGGTAAAGGGGACTACTCGCCCATCACTTTCACAACGACGCGTTTGCGGCGAAGTCCGTCGAACTCCGCGTAGTAAATCTGCTGCCAGGGGCCAAGGTCGAGCGCGCCGTTCGTAATCGGCACGATGACTTCATGATGCACCAGCAGACTCTTGAGATGCGCGTCGCCGTTGGTCTCGCCTGTGCGGTGGTGGCGATAGTCGTCGCGATACGGAGCGAGGTGCTCGAGCCACTCGTCGATGTCTTCAATCAGACCGCTCTCCGCGTCGTTCACATATACGCCCGCCGTGATATGCATCGCGCTCACCAACACCATCCCCTCGCGCACGCCGCTTTTGACGACCAGATCCGCCACGGTGGATGTGATGTTCACGTACTCGCGCTTCCGCTTGATGTTGAACCACAAATACTCGGTCAGTGTTTTCATTGTGCCCTCGCGTGGATGTGTCCTACTGGCGCGATTGTGGACATGCCTGGATAGAAAAACAAGATGAGATGAAACGAGGTGTCGGCGGGAGGCGCTTTCTCCCGCCGACCTGGTGGTGGGTCAGAAGTGAGACGGAAGGGCGCTGATCGGGACAACGCCCGTTACAACCGAATTTCTCCAGCCCTATTGTATCCTATCACGCCGCAATTTGCAAGAGGTTTTATGGTTAAATTCGTGGCTTTTGCGGCCGGTATCTTCGAAAATGAACGTCCCTAGGGGCGACACGTTCGCAGATAAGCCATAACGCTTTTTATAAAAGCAGTTATGCCGACGTGCGTCCTAGGCTTTCCCTCCGCGAAATAGGATCCACTTGTCAAGATTTTCAGGGGGTTCGAATCGTTGAGGAGGAAACGCGAGCTGTTGGTCTTTGGGGGTGTAAAGGTGGTTGCGTTCCGCGGGGGGGCATGATACAATAAGGTTGGTCAGCGCCACATGTGGCGTTTCTCCTTCCGCGGAGGCCCACGGAAACTCCCATTTCCTGGGCCTCTAAAGCAACTCGCGGGAGGCGCAGCGAGCGCCGGAGCGAGTTTCTATAGATTGGGCCGCGGCCCTATGAGGGCTGCGGCCCTCTCCATTTTTTCGAGTTCTTCCACCGAAGCCTGTTCGAACATCCGCGCGAAGTAGTCCTCAGTGGTTGCAAAGAGTTCGGGCCACAGCCACGGGAAGCACTCCCAGAACCCATGCCCATACCCCTCCATGCACTGCGTCTCCACGAGAACCCCTTTTGCTTGGAGGCAGGAGGCGAGCGCGAGGCTTTGGCTGGGCGGCGTCACCGTATCGAGGTCGCCGTACAGCAAGCGCACCGGGGGTGCCGCCGCATGTACAAACGTCACCGGCGAAGCGAAGGCCGCGGGTGTGAGACCGTTGGGCGGGGCGGGGTCGAAGAACGCGCGGGCGAGACCATTGAGCAGCAGGCCGAACTCCGATTTCGGCGGCTGCTGGAAGTCGTAGGTACCGTAGCCGAGGACCATCGCCTGTACACGACTTGATTGGCCCGGCGGATCGTCGCTATAGCCGTCCCCGTCCTGCGCGAGCCCCGCAAGCGCGGCAAGCTGGGCGCCGGAACTCAGGCCGAACAGTCCGATCCGGCTTCCGTCGATCCCCAGGCGCTGCGCGTTTGCGCGCAGATAGCGCACAGCGTCTTTAATCTGCTCCACCTGCGTGACGAATCCATGCGCGGGATCGCGCGAGAACTCGATCAGCGCACAGGCTTGGCCGTGTGCGGCGAGATCGCGCGCGAGGGGTTTCAGGAATGCGGTCGACCCTGCCCACCACAGGCCGCCGTGCACGCCCACCACCACCGGCGGCGGCGAGGCGGCCGGTTGCACGGGCAGATAGAGATCGAGGGCGAGTGCCGGATTCTCGCGCGAAGCATAGGTTTCATGAACCACGCGCGCTTTGATTGGCCAGTCAAACGGATACCCGGCCACCCAGAAAATGTACGCCTGGGCAACGGCAAAAAGTAACGTCGCGATCATTAGCGCGCGGTGGGGATGGGCATCCCTTCCGCCGCGGAACGATAGAGCGCGTCGATGACCTCCATGTTCGCGACGGCATCGTCGATTCCCCAGCGAGGGGTTTCCCGCGTGCGGCAGGCGCGCACGAAGTCGTCAATCTCGCGCACAAAACAGTTCGCGCCCGGCACAACAAACGTTTCCTCGTGATCGCCTCGGCGCATGGTGAACGAGGCCTTGTCCTCGCCGGGCGTCCACGGCTCGGGAATCTGGATGAGCCCTTGTGTGCCTTCGATTTCGATGAACGCCTTAGGGTAGCGCTCAATACTGCATTCAAACGCCGCAAGCACGCCGTTCGGAAAACACAACACGCCGAAGACCGTATCGTCGACCGAACTGCGCCGTTCAAACGCGGCGACGCGCTCGGGCTCGCACTGGGCGAAGAGACGAGACGCGCTCACGCAATAGCAGCCGACGTCCATCAACGCGCCACCCGCCAACTCGGAGGAGGTACGAATGTCGTGGCGATCGCGCAGGCGGAAGGTCGAGGCGCTGCGGATAGTGATGAGTTCGCCGAGCGCGCCGTCTTGGATGAGGCCGAGCACGCGGTCGTAGAGCGGATGATGGCGGTACATGAAGGCTTCCGCGACGGGCAGACGCGTACGGCGCGCGACTTGCGCGACCTCGCGGGCCTCGGCGGCATTGGCGGCGAAAGGCTTTTCGCACAGCACCGGCAACCCGGCTTCGAGCGCCTTGATCGTCCACTCCGCGTGAAGGCTGTTGGGCAGGGGAATGTAGACGCAATCGACCTCGCCCGAATGCAACAGTTCTTCATACGTGCCAAAGGCCCGCGGCACGCCGAGTTCCTTGGCCCACTCGAGCGCGCGCGTGAACTCGCGACTGGCCACGGCCTGAACGCAACTGTCGTGGCAGCCGCCCAAGGCCTTAACAATCGCGCGCGCGATCTTGGCCGTGCCCAGTATCCCCCAACGCAACTCGCCGCGCATGCGAACCTCCTGTTACTACGCGCCCCGTTTCAAGGGCTCAGTGCGATAACCACACGCTGTCGGAAACAAGACAAACGCCCCCAAATTCGTTCAGCAACGGGCGCACGCCATTCAAAATCGGCTCGACTTGTTCCTGCGGGCAGGCCGTCATCACATAGCTGTTGTTCAACTCGCTGTTCAGTCCATCTCCCGCACGCACGCCCCGATCCCCGTGCCCCGCCACGTTGCGGATCAGCGTATACCCGCTCACGCCCACGCCTTCGAGCACGCGCAATACCTGCTCGAGACGCTGATTGTCCACGACGATCTCCACTTTCTTCACAGGCTTCACGGCGGTTCCTCCCCTCGGTTCCGCGCGCGGATCGCGCGCTTGCCTTTTCCCCGGATGTCCCGCACAGCGCAGGTGCGGCGACATCGACGAACGGGATATAGCCCCCGTTTTACTGCTTTGACGTCTTCGTCGAAGTCGATTTGCGTCCGGCGTCCGCTTTCGCGGTCGTTGCCTTGGCCGTCGAAGGAGCCGTCGTCTTCTTGGAGGACGTGGCGGCCTTTGTCTTGCTCGCCGACACCTTTTCTTCCGTCATGCTGCTTGACGCCTTGGCGGAAGGCTGGCCTTTCGGGGCTTCCTCTTTCGCCGGCGCGCGAAGCGCGAGTTTTTGCCCCACGCGGATCAGTGTGCCCTGCTTGAGACGATTCCATTCCAAGAGTTGACTCACCGACACGCCATACTTTTGCGCGATCTCGCCGAGTGTCTCGCCGGTGCGAACGATGTGTTCGCTGCGCGCGGCGGGTGCGGCGGGCGCGGACTTCGCGGTCTCTTTGGAGGCTCCGCTCGAGAGCTTCAACGTCTGCCCCACGCGGATGAGGTGGTCTTTCGACAGGTTATTCGTGTCGACGATTTCCTTGATCGGTACGCCGCTGGCGATAGAAATCTTCTCCACCGTATCACCCGATTTCACCGTATAGGTCGAAGATGCGGATTCCTTTGCCGCGGGCGCTGCGCTCTTTGACGCTTCCTTTTCTTCCTTTACCGACTTATTGGCGGCCTCGGCGGAGGCCTTTTCCTCTGTCAAGGTGTCGTCGCTACGCGCGACCTTCACGCTCTCGGCGGTCTCGGTTTCCGGGACGACTCCAGCGGGAATGGTTAGCCGTTGGCCAGACATCAAACGCGCGCTGGTCCGCATCCGGTTCGCCTTCGCCACGTCCTCGATCGACAGCTTGTAATGTTCCGCCACGGAACTCAGTGTCTCGCCGCGGCGAACAAGATGCGTCTTGGCGCGCGCGGGCGTGCTGGACGCGGAGCGAGACGATTTCTTCTCCACCTTCTCCGAGGGCTCATCCGCTTCGCGTGCGGCCAGGACCAATCGCGATCCCGTCAGCGGCGTGGCGCTGTTGAGCGCCAACACGAACTGTTCTTTCGCTGTCGCGGGTACCGCTACGGTGTGTCCGTCCGGCGGCGTAACGCCCCGGACGAGTTCCGGGTTCAGCGTCGCAAGCGTGCCCTCGGGCAGACTGCACGTCTGCTCAAGTTCGGCCAGCCGGTAGCTTCCGCTTACCTGCACCGGCTCCACCTCGTCCGGATCGCTCGGCTGCACGTTTAGCCCGTAGCGTTCCGGGTTGCGCGCCACGATAATCGTCGCAAGGAGTTTGGCGTAAAAGTTCTTGGTTTCGTTTGGAATGGAACTGCTTGCCGGCGAATCGTCGATGAGCTTCCACAGGTCGCGCTCCCCGCCGCTCGCGGCGACGGCGCGGGCGACGCCGCCTTCGCCCATGTTGTACGCCGAGATCGCCAGCGGCCAGTTGCCGTCGAATTCCTGATACAGCTCGGACAAATAGGCGATGGCCGCGTGCGTGGCCTTTTTCCAGTTGTAACGTTCGTCCACGTAGGAGTCCATGCGAATGTCGTAACGCTTGGCCGTGCCCCGCATGAATTGCCACATGCCGCCCGCGCCCGCAGGCGATACGGCCTTCGTATAAAACTGGCTTTCCACTTGCGCCAGCCACACCAAGTCCTGCGGCAACCCCGCCTTCGCAAATTCCTCGCGGATATACGGCAGATACTTGAAGCTTCGGTTGAGACCCCGCTCAAAGTTGCGGGGATACGCGCTCTGAATCTCTTCCACCTGCTGGATTACACGCTCGGGCAGCGGGCCCGGAATGCTCAAGTCGCCCGCCACGAGTTTCCCGTTGCCGTCCCGCGTGGGAAATTCTTTCGCGTAGGCCTTATCAAACAGTTTGTTCTGCGGATTGGTGTTGTTGAGAATACGCTCGAATTCGCCGCGAAGATTGTAAAACACACCGGGATCGAGGTCGGCTTTGATCAATAATTCCAGCATTTGCGTGTAATGCCGCAGGGCCGCTTCCTGATCGCCCGCTTCCTGGGCTTCGTTGGCTCTGCGAAAGGCTTCGTTCGCCGCCCGCATCAACTCGGTTACGCTGCGGGTCTCGGGGGCTGTTGTGGCCTCGGTGGGCGGGACGACTTCAGGCTTGGATAGGGGGCGAGTTGAACTGGTCTTTCGGGGGGTTGCGCAGCCGCTAACCAGTGCCAGCGTAATTGCCGCCGCTATCACAAAACATAAGCGAATTTTGATTTTCACGAGCGTACTCCCTGGTCTGACCCAAGCGTTTCGCCTGAACCCCCGGGTTCTATGAGGACACTTCCTCCGTGCTTCTTCTTACACTTGGTCACTGCCGATTACGCGTGGCAGTGTGCCGGAGATGACCCCTGCTGACAACGGCTGTTCCGCAATTCCCACCTTCACTTTTTCCGTTCCCGCCGGTCAGGGACAGTGTAGTCCAAAATGGCATTCCTGTCAATAAATAAACAACAACATCTTGAGCATGCTCTTCTGGCTGACCCCAATATGGCGGGTGGACAGGTCACCGGGCTACGGTGCCTTGATCCGAAAGATATTGGTGTGCCCCTCTCCCAGACGCTTTACGTAGTAGATATATCCCCCCTCACTCCAAAAGGGTTGCGTCTCGTCCGCCTGGTCCGTCGTGAGTTGGCGAATATTCCCGCCGTCCGTGTCCATCACCCAAATGTCGTAGTTGCCGGTTCGCTTGGAGGCAAACACTATCCGCTTGCCGTCGGGCGAGAAGGCCGGATTCTCATCGTCCCTCTTGCTTGAGGTCAACTGGGTCTGCAAGCCACCGTCGGGGTTCATCATCCAAATCTCGTCGTCCTTGGTGCGGTTGGAGACAAATACAATCTTGCTGCCATCGGGCGAATAGCGGGGCTCGTCGCCCTCGGCCAATACCCGCAGCGAGCCCATCCCGCGGTCGACGTTCATCGTGACCACACGCATGTCGGGTTTCGGACCCCATTTTTCGCGGCGGGCAAACACGAGATCGCCGGAACCCTTCGGGCGCACGCCGGGGTATTCCTCCAGCTTCTCGCCGTCGGTAATTTGGAGAAATCCCGACCCGCCGGTCGCTTCGACACGATAGATATCGCCCTTCCCGGTGCGTTCGGAACTAAAAAGGATGTATTTGCTGTCCGCCGTGAACACGGGGTAGCGGTCGTCCTTGTTGCCCGTGGTGATCTGAAAGGTTTCGCTGGTCTTGAAGCGGATCACGTAGATATTGAAGGTTCCGGTGCGGTTGCTCGAGAACGCGAGCATTTTGCCGTCCGGGGAGATAACCGGGTCGAGATCCCGCTGCTTTTCTCCAAAGGTGATTTGTCTGTCTTCCGCAAGGGCGCTTCCGGCCAGTCCCAGGAGGGCGGCCACAAGAGCAAGCAGCCACGCGGTTCGCATGGGCATGTTGTATCTCCTTCCCGCAGGCTCCACCCTGACGCGGAGCGTATCTCTGCCGTTGTGATTCCAGCCCCGCCATCATACCCGGGATTAGCCTCCGCGACAAGGGGTTTCGGGAGGCTGCCGGATTGCGTCAGTCGTTTTCGGAGAAGGCCTCTGCGGCGAATACCTGGAGCCGGGCGTCTTCGAGGTAATCGTCCTGCGCAAGTCCAGCCTTTCTGCAGAGATAGCGCATGGTCGTCTCGAGGTTCCAGCCCTGCTCCGTGGCGACCTGAGGCAGGAATACGGCTCGGTGGCCATGTTTTTCCAATAGGATGCCGTGTTTTCCCACAACGATATCCTGATACGAGGAAACCGGACGGGGCGGGGTCAGCGCGGAGATTTCAATGTCGATGTTAGGCACTTCGCTGGGTTCGACGGAGGAAAAACGAGAATCCCGGCGGGCGGCGTTGATCGCGTTGGTGATGACCGATTCATACAGCGGCCGGGTCGGCTCGATTTCGCCGATGCACCCACGCAATTCGCCACGAACGCGAAGGGTTACAAAAGCCGCGCGGAGATTTCGCAACGCGGGCGTGAGCTTCTGGGCCGGCGGCTCGGGAAGCGGCGCGCCGGGATGGCGAGTGGCGCCTTCCAAAGCTTCTCGGGCCAGCGCCAGCAGGGTCTGCTTCTCGTCCGCGCTCAATTCGTTCTCCTCCGGCGGCGACGGAGCATCGATTTCGGAGTTTGGCCAAGAGCCGGTAAGCGCGAGCGCCAGATAGCTGACCGAATTCTTGAATCCCCCGGTCATGCGGCCCGAGGTGTCGTAGGCGAGCATATGGGTTTCAAGGGCTTTGCCAGCCATCGCGAGGAGAACGCCGATGGCCGAGTGCCCGCAGATCGTCTGATCGACGTAATCGACGTATCGCTCAAACGCAATGGGTTCTTGGCGGCCTATCTCCGCCACCGCGCCCATGTCCAGCTTCTCGAGATTCTTCTCGATATGATCGTCAAACGGCACAAACCCGTAGTTCGGACCGTAGTGCGTGAAGTCGCTGCTCACTACGACGAGCGTTTCGTCGTCGAGCTGTTTGCGCAGGGCATCGGCGATTTCCTCGATCGCCTGCGCATCGAGCTGCCCCACGACGATCGGCACAAGCTGAAACTCCGGCAGCGCCACCTGCAGGAAAGGTAACTGGATCTGCACGCTGTGTTCGTCAATGACCGCACGGTGCGATACCGTAAAACAACGGTGCTTCAGCAACGCCTCGATAAACGGCAGGTCGAGCGGGGTTTCGCCGAGCGGCGTCCCGTAATGCGTGGCGTCGTCCAGTGCGGCCATATTTTCGAGCCGCACCCGGTGCGTCGGCCCAAGCACAATCACCCGGCGGTACGGGGCGTCGGCGATTTGCCGGTACGCGTGCCCGGCCACAGCGCCCGAGTAGACGTACCCCGCGTGGGGGACGATCAACGCGCGAACGCCCGGCAACAACGCGACCGACGACGATTCAGGGGTGAGCGCTTCATCCACCATCGCGCGCAGTTCGCGCGCCGAGGAAGGGTACCACCGTCCCGCCAGATCGTTTTCGCGGAGCACCTTTTGAATGGTCATGACGCCCCCCTTCAGGTGTGCAACACGGTCTTTCGACGTTTTCGCACACCCAAGTTCATTCTGCGCCGATTTGGCGGGAAAGACAAGGGGTTCTTGGCGAAAAACGCTATTTCCGGGCGATGGATTCCGCCAGCGCAACAAACGCGTCCGTCGTCATGACGTGCGAGAAGCGGCTCTCGTGAATGCCCTTTTGGCGGCTCGACTCGCGCGCGTTGAACGTGGCGTCCTCGATGCAGAGCGTCTCGTAGCCCTCGCGCCGCGCGGAGGTGGCCGTTTTGCCCAGACACGCCTCGGTGTGCCCGCCGATGAAAACGATACGGTGGACACCCAGGTTGGCCAGCACGAACTTCAGATTGGAGGAAATGAAGGCGTCCTGAGCGGTTTTCGCGATGACGTACTCGCCGGGTTGGACGTTGAAGTGCGCCGGGGGACGCGAGCCGGGCTGGCTGATATGGCCGCCCCACTTCGAGTAGTCGGAGCCATGCGCCTCGATCATGGTCAGCCGGATAATCGGATCGAGGTCCATACCGTCCGCGAATTGGTGCCCCCAGTGGATGAAGATCATCGGCAGTCCCAGCGCGCGGCACGTCTCCACGACGCGGACCGAGTTTGGGCGCGCGACGTCCCAGCCGAAATCGCTGGCCGCGTTCACATCCGCCGCAGTGAAGCCCATTTCCTTCCACAACTCCGGCAATTTATCGTCCGTGGTGTGGCTGCCGCGTTCGCCCTCTTGAAAGTCCACCGACACAAACGCACACCGCGTGAAAAACGACGCATCCAACATGATGATGGTGTTCCTTGCCTTCGCCTTCCGACACTTAAACCACGCCAAAAACGCGCGAAGTCTACCACAGCCCCGGGCGGAACCCAAGAGCCGGCTCTCTTTTTGGCAACGCCAAACCCCGGAACGGAGTGTCGGGACGCGAGGAATCACCGCAGAGAACTCAGAGAAAAGAGAAAGAGCGCTCCGCGGAGTGCGCAGATGAGATTGTTTTTGCTCTTCCCTTTCCGAAGACCTTCAAATCGCCTCTTTCCCTTTTCGATCAAGAGAGATCTACCACAGAGGCACAGAGGACACAGAGAAGAGAGAGAAAGAACGATCGAAAATGTTCGAAAATCCGAAGTTTAAAATCTTCGTCTTCCGAACGCCATCCGAATTTCTTTTCCTCTCTTCGATCTTCTTTCATCCTCTTCTCTGTGCCCTCTGTGCCTCTGTGGTGCATATTTATTTCACTATACTCTTCTTGATTCCATCCCTCAACACGGGACATTACGCCAACCGAGCGGGACATTGCGGAGGCCCTCGCGCGGGGCCTACCACCCGTGCCACCCATCAGGCGATCCCACAAATACGGGCCTTTGCTTGAGCAATAAGGGTTTGCGCAAGAAGCCTCGTTTTACCCGGCGATTGGGAGAAGAAGGCGTCGATTCCGGGAAACGGCTGTGCTACCCTGTTTGGGGTCGCCAAGGGGAGGGATTCGTCGTGGCGAAGAGACATATCCTGGTGGTGGACGATGAGGAGGATATCCTCGATCTGGTGTCGCATACCTTTAAGAAATTGGGGTATGCCGTTACCGGCGCGGGCGATGGCAACGCGGCGCTGGAAAAGGCGCGGCGTCTGCGTCCGGACTTGGTGGTGCTTGATCTGATGTTGCCGGGGCGCGATGGACTCGAGGTGTGCGCGGCGTTGAAGGGCGCGGCGGAGACGCGCGACATCGCGATCGTGATGTTGACGGCGCGCGGCGGCGAGAAGGATGTGGTGCGCGGGCTGGAGCTGGGCGCGGACGACTACGTGACCAAACCGTTCAGCCCGGTGGTGCTTGCGGCGCGGGTTCAGGCGGTGTTGCGGCGCGCGGGGGAAGCGGAAGATGTCGGAGCGCCGGTGGAGGCGCATGGGATCGTGGTGGATCCGGGACGGCATGAAGCGTTTGTGAACGATGCGCCAGTGACCTTGACGCCGAGCGAGTTTCAGATACTGTTGTTGCTGGCGCGGCGGCCGGGATGGGCGTTTACGCGCGGGCAGATCGTCGATGCGATCCGCGGCGAGGGCTACCCGATCACCGATCGCGCGGTGGACGTGCAGATCGTGGGCCTGCGCAAGTGCCTAGGCGAATCGGGGAAACTGATCGAGACGGTGCGCGGGGTGGGCTACCGCATGAAGGGTGTCGATTGACGCAACGGGATGCGCAGTCGCGCAACTTTGTTGGAGTCGCTTTTTGTGATTGGTGGGCGAGGCGGGGGTCGAACCCGCAAGCCTTGCGGCAGCGGATTTTAAGTCCGCCGTGTATGCCATTCCACCACTCGCCCGCGTGGACCGGCGCTCGCGTGCGCGCGACATTCGTGCGGAAAAAGAAAATGGAGGCGGCACCCGGATTCGAACCGGGGAATAAAGGCTTTGCAGGCCTCTGCCTTACCACTTGGCTATGCCGCCTTGAGGCGTAAGTGTAGAGTATCCAACGGCGCGAAGTCAACGCGCGCAGCCTGGGCATTAATACCCTAGTTCCACGTCGACAACTCGGACACCTTTCCGTAGACGCCTATTGTGAATCGTTCCATTGCCTGAAAATCGGTGAGAACCTCCAAGTGGCCTTCGAAGTCGCCTGCGGCAATTTGTCCCTCTGCAAGAGCAAGGCGTATGCGCCACGCGGTATCGGACACGCGCTCGGGAACGGCCTCGATAAACGGCAGCTTGCTTTCCACGCGGGTAATGGAAAAAGGCCGGCCATCGTCGCAAGAGACTTGTATCGAGCGCTCAAGGTCGGAGCTGTCGCGTAACAAGCCCAGGAAAAGCCGCCGGGGAGTTATATCGAGCGGTTCGTCGATGGTTCCCAGAATACGAATCATGATGGTCGAATCCACCGGATCTCCGGTGTGCAGGCGCACGGCCTGCCAGAACTCTCCTGCGGGTGTTTTGTCCGAAAGCGTCACGTGAATGACATACCCGTCGCGCGGGTAGGCCGAATCGGACAGGGCAAAATCGAAATCACCGCTGGCCCTTTTTACCTCGGCCGCGAATGGGTTGCTCTCATGCCGTACTCGCTCGATGGAAGCTGATAGATATTCCGCAGTGGTTTCGACCTTCGGCTCGACTGCGCCCATGAAATCCGCTTTGGGGATATAATGAATGTCCTGCGTCGCGGACTTGG
Organism: Candidatus Hydrogenedentales bacterium; assembly: GCA_041859045.1. Classification (GTDB taxonomy): domain Bacteria; phylum Hydrogenedentota; class Hydrogenedentia; order Hydrogenedentales; family SLHB01; genus JBHELB01. The sequence continues at coordinate 79,472 of JBHELB010000071.1, forward strand.
CAAGGGGTACCGCGTGGAAATCCACCTGCGCAGGGTAGTAGAAGTGATTCCGTTCGCGCGTTCCGCGCAGGGTAAGTTGCACAACCGAGGCCACCGGGTCGTTAGACTCCACCGCCACGCTGCGCTCGATAATCCCCGTCTTCGCCTGTATCGCTATCGTCGCCAGCTCCAATCGGATGTCGATATGCCCCTCCTGTCCCGGTTGAAGTACGCGGTCGGAGACTTCCTCGACCACGCAACTGCACGTCTTCTTCACGTCATGAATCACGAGCGGCGCGCCGCCCGTGTTACGCATAACAAATCGATGTTCGAGCGTCGCCGTTCCCATGCCCACCTGTCCAAAATCGTAACTGGTATCCTCGAACGATATCTTAGGAGGCCCCCCAGAGATATGGGGCGACGCGGAGTCCTGGGCTTGGATTTGACCGCAACCCGAAGCAGCAAACACGAATACAATCGCCACTCCCCAGCAAGCAAGACGCGGCACCGTGGCGAGAAGAAGGGGGGGAAGACTACTCGCCATGTCCGGACCTGCGCGAAGCGCGACGGCGCGCGAGGACCACGGCTAAGACCCCCACAAGCGCGACTACGCCGAGGGCGGCTGGAACGGCGCCGCGCCAGGAAAGCGCCGCGTCACGCTTCGGAAACTGAATCGGACGAGGGATGGTTGCGGCCTGCGCGGCCGACGCATTGGGCTCGGGCATTTTGTCCGGCGATGGCATGGATGGTGTCTGCGATAGCGGAGTCGAGAGTATATTCTCGACATCCTCTTTCTGCTTTTCCTCTAACCTCTTCTCTATATCGGCTCGGGTATATTCAACAGTTCGTCTCGCCAAATACTTAATCGCTGGATACCGTTTCAGTATATTGTCGAGAACAATCTTTTGCTCCTCTGGGGGCAAGGTTATGTCGAATAGCATTGCAAACAATTCGACCGCAGCGTTCGACTGTGCACCATCAATGAATATGGCGCTTAGGGTATCTGTTTTTTTTGCCTTGGTTGGGCTGTACTTGAGCACCTGCGAAAAATACTCCTCCGCAAGGGCTTTATCAGATGCTCTACGCGCGAGTATCCCCAGTCCAAGATAGCTTTCAAGGCGCATCCGATCGTTGTCGGGATAGGTCACAAAAATTTGTTCAAAATACCGCTTTGCCCGGTCCGGATAGACGTCTTTGCAGCGGTGCGCGACAGACAACATCACTTCCTCCATTCCGCGCTCATTAGGAGGATACCGCTTCAGAATCGACTCATAGACCTCGATACACTTTTGGGTGTCCGCAGGCGTTCCATCGGGGCTCGCGGAGTTCCAGATGGCCGCTATTCGAAGTTCAAGTTCCACCGAGCTCGGGTAGCTCGGATATTTGTCGAGAACCTCTTGATAACGCGCAATACGGGCCTGCCTATTTTCAAGGGCAATTATTGTGGAAAGGTCCGACTCGGCTCTCGCTATCTCCCGTTTGTAGGCCTCTAGGCTTGCCGCATCGAAGGTTCCAGCGGGCGGAGCGCTATCCTCCGGCGGCGCCTCAACAGCTCCCAGGACACCCAACACAATACAGAACATCGTCTTCATCAACTCCACTCCCTCCGCGAGATTTTCCTTGCCCTGGTGAAAACGGCCCCATGCTTTCAGGGCCGCAGGCTCAATGTGCGCACTGCTGTTGGTGATGCCCTTACTGTTTCGTGACAGTTACCTTCGTCCTGTAAATATCATCTGCAATCTTAATATTATTGAAAGTTCTTGTGATTGTAAACGAGCCTATAACTCTTGGCTCGTTGTCTTCATTGATCCCGCAAAAATACTGCTGATCACACACAACGACGCAAGGCTTATGTCCGGGTGGAAGTGCAGAAGTGGTATCATTTGTGTCATGTATGTCGTAAAACCGATTGCCTTGAGCCGGCATAGAGCAGCCATATCTTGTGGCCGCCCCGCAGCCAATGGTAAACGTTGACGAACCTTTACATAGACTTTCCAGGGAAGTGGGGAAAAGATCGTCCGCCGTACACGCCTTCTCGGGAGCGGCGATCAGCGTTACCTTTTCGCTAACCACGTAATCATTCCAGTTCGTTCCGTCCGGTCCTGCCTTCATGGTAGCGAACAGGCACCCAAAAGTTCCTGGCGGCGGAGTAGGCTCTGTGCCGCTACATTCCCCCACTTTCGTGACCTCAGTAGGACCATCATTAACCACATCGATCGTAATCGCTCGCCGCCATGCCGTCGGCGCACTTTGATCGTCGTTTCGACTTCCCGTCTCCGGCGCGGTTACTCCAGTCGCTCCTGAGGGCCAAGCGTCGTCGGCGAAGATGAAAATGGTCTCTTGCCTAGCGGTTTGCGGGGCAGTGTACTCCACCTTCGCGTTGCTTTCGAGCAGCTCCCCGTTTTGGGTCAGGTTTCCTGTACCATAATAGAGATAACGGACCATCGGGGTGTCTGGTTCCGGATTGTTTACGCAGCCACTTTTCTTGTTGTCAACGTCCTTGGTTCCTGTTTGCAGTTCAATAGTGGTGCCAATCTTTACCTTTATCGGAGAGCCCTCCGGGCTGCTGTAAAGCAACTCCGGGCGTGCCCCTATGTCCCACACTACTTCCGCCACAGCCGCGCGGGCGGGCAGCAGAAGGAAGCATAGGGCGAGAGGAAGGCTCACCACACAGCGCAAGAGTGTTCCAAGCTTTGCATAAAGCTGATCGAATCGCATCATGTCCGTTCCTCCTTTACAGCACTATAGCGCTAAGGTTTGAAAGTACGTCTAGGACTACTAGTAGTATAATACACGCGGGTTGCCCTGTCCATATGTAATTGCCCTGCTTCAAGGACTTTGCAAATCTGCCGCCCCCCCCGTATCATACGGCTCTTTGTGCTACCGGAGGTGGCGTATGTTGTTCGTGAAAGCCAGCAAAGGGGGAGAGCCGTGAAGCTCGAAAACGATGTCTTGCGCGTGGAATTGGATGCAGCGACGGGCGGGTTTGCGTCCATTTTCGATAAGCGGTTTGGCTGGGAGTATATCGGCGCGCCGGACCGCGCCCTGTTGTTTCGTCTGATCGCCCCTAAACCTGGCGCGGTCTATAACCACCTGAACGCCGCAGCGCCGCAAATCTCCGTCGACGGAATGAAAGCCACGCTGAAGTACGCGCTGAACGGGGCGCAAGCGATCGCGGAACTCACGCTCGAGGGCGATGCGATTCTCGCGTCGCTTACCGTGACGAACACCGGCGACGTGAACATCGAGGAAGTGATGTTTCCGATGGTGCGCGCGCTGGCTCCGCTGCCCGGCGGCGAGTTCATTTGGCCGCTGTGGTTCCGCCGGCGCTATGGCGATCCGTTCGGCAAAGATTTCGGCGGCGATCACCTGACCTGGAACGAGTGGACGCAGAAACACGACGCCCGCTACCCCGGTCACCTGACCACGGCTTGGTGCGACTACTCGAATGCCGGACACGGAATCGGGCTCGAAGGGCGTCATAAGGACTTCTCGATCCTCGACTTCTCCGCGCACAAGATCGTCGAGAAGACGCACGACCCGATTCGACGCACGCTTGACCTCTACACGATCAATCCACACCGCGTGAAACCCGGCGAAACGTACACCGCGTCGCAGGTCCGCATCGCGGTGCACGCGGGCGATTGGCATGCCACCGCCGACGCGCACAAGTCGTGGCTGGAGACGTGGGTGAAGAAGCCGGATCGCCCCAAGCGCTTCGCCGAAGCGATTGGGTGGCATTTCTACTTTATGAAGCACCAGGACGACTACGTGGCGAACACCTACGCCGACCTGCCGAAGATGGCGCAGGCCGCGCTCGACGCCGGATGCCCGTACATCCTGCTGTTTGGTTGGCAGAGCGGCGGCCACGACAACAACTACATGTACCGTTACGTGCCAAACGAGGATTGGGGCGGCGCGAAGGCCCTGCGCGAGGGCGTCGAAAAGGCGCGGGCCATGGGCGTCGAGATCATGCCGTTCTACAACGGCACGCTGGCCAACACCGAAATGCCCGAACACAAGGAATTCGGTCACCGCTGGGAAGCGAAGACCTATACCGGCCACCCTTATTACGCGGGCGACTGGGCGCGGCACAATTTCGACGCGCAGACACGCAACCGCGCGATGTTGCACCACGAGATCGCGCCGTGCGCGGAGATGCGTCCGTATTTCCTCGAGACAATGAAGCGGATTATTCAGGACTACGGCTTCGGCAACACGCAGCTCGATCAGATTGCGGAGAAGATGCTGGTCGACTACAACGAGGACCACATCACCTCGACGCCGGACCGCGTGTACGTGGACGGGATGGCGGAACTGTTGCCGAAGGTGCGCGAATACGTGCGCGAAGTGAATCCCGAAGGCGTGGTGATCTCGGAATGCCTGAACGACTTCACCGGGCAATGGTGCGATAGCTCGTGGGACTGGACGTGCTTGCTCGATTACCCCGAGCCGGTGTTGTACACCTTGCCGTGGGTGTTTGCGAGTCTTGAGGTCGACGGCTGCGAATACGAGGAGACCAACAAGGCCTTCGCGTACAAGATGCACCTCGACATGAAAATCGACGGCGGCGATTCGCCGATCACGAAATACCCGAAGTACGCCGCGTTTGTAAAGGCCCTGGCCGATCTGCGTCGCCGCACGGCGGACTACTACGTCTACGGCGACTTCCGCGACGAGGAAGGCACCCGCCTGCGCGGTCCGGCGGGCGTGATGGCGAAAGTGTACTGCAACCGCGCCGCGGGCAAAGTGGCCCTGGTCGTTGCCGAGACGGCGGGCAAAGCCGCCTCGGTGTCGCTCGACAGCCACTGGAACGCCGCAGGCAACGTGCGCTGCGAATCGAGCACCGGTGCAACAACGACCCTGGCCGCCGGGGCGTCCTACGCGCTCGATCTTCAGCCGTATGAAGTCCGCGTGCTATGCCTCGATCTTGCGAAGGGCTGCTGCGGGGGCGCGTAACCGGGAGATATCCATGTCTAGTGCGACGATCAGCGTCGATCAGCGCAAGACCATCGCGGCAATGGCAGGACTATTCCTGCTCGCCTTGGTACTGCGCATGATCGGCGCTGGACGCGAGTCGGCATGGTGCGATGAGATCGTCTGCCTGCAGTTGCTGGATATTCACGGCCTGATCGCCTATTTGCGCGAAGTGCGCGCGGCCGATCCGCCAATGACGCCGCTCTACTATGTGACGGCATACATTTGGTCGCAAGTGTTTGGTCCTTCCGTTTTTTCCATGCGGCTGCTTTCGGCCGTCTTCTCTGCGGCCACGACTATTGTGCTTTTGGCGCTGGGAAGACGAATGTACGGAAACATGGCAGGATGGGTGGCGAGCCTTGTTTTTACTTTTGCGCCCGTCCACATTTACTACGGCCAGGAAATTCGTTTTTACGCATTCGTCGGCTTTTGGGCGTCGCTCTCGATGCTGGCGTTTCACCATATTCTCGAAAAGAACGACGGGCGCTGGTGGGCAGTATATTTTCTGTGCAACTTTGTATTGACCTGGTCGCATCTGTTCGCCGTGCTGATATTCCCCGTGCAGGGAGCCGTGCTTCTGTTGCGTTACCGCGCCAACTGGCCGGTCCTCCTGCGCTGGACTCTGTTTCACGCCTTCCTGTGTCTCCCGCTCCTCTATTGGATTTCGCGCATCAACTTCACGCAGCTTGGCGCAACGGCCGCGTGGATCCCCCCGTTGACAGAGTGGATCGTCTGGTCGGCTGTCTGGGCGTATTGCGGCAGTCCCTACGGGCTCTTCGGACTATTCCTGCCCGTACCACAGGGCGCGGCCGGTGTTGTTGTGAACACGACGGCATGGGCTATGGTGATCCTTGCCGGCGCTGGTGTCGTGCGGGCGCTGTGGCGCGGAGCAACGCGCGCACGAGCATCAAGAACGGCTCAAGAGCACGAAGCGCTGCTGATGTATCGCTGCGACGTGCTGCTTCTTTTGGGGTGGTTGCTCGTGCCGTTCCTTACGCTCCTGGTTATGGCGCTTTTCCGCAACTGCTTCGTGCCGCGCTACGTTCTTTACTGTTCTCTGGCCGTATGCATCCTCGTTGGTGGACTCGCGGCGGAGCGCCGCCGCGCCTGGGCCAAAATGCTCGCGGCGCTGGTTCTCTTGCCGTACGTCGTGCTCGCGGGGCTCTTCCTGGCAAGTGAGCCAATTCGCGCCGACTGGAAATCGGCCAGTGAATACATGCGGCTCGCGGAGATTCCGCAACCTCCGCTCTACTACACAAGCCCGAGTTGGGTTACGCACTGGCCTGTGCAGTACTACGGCGTCCGTTCCGGTTTGGTGGCGACCCGATTTGACGACAGCGATGAATTGCACCAAGGAATTCTTGAGGCGTGGCGCCGAAAACAGCCGGTGCTGGTGGTATTCGGAGAAGATGATCCGTACTTGCATGACAAGTACAAGGAATTTGCCGCCGGGAATGTGATCTATGTCTACCGAACCCAGCCCGATGGGGTGTAGTAAGCGCAATCGTTGGGTATCCATTTGTTGCCACGCGACGGTCAGCGACGGCCAGCGACGGCAACCGCCAAAGTGCGGAAGTGTCACTGCGACGGAATTCGATTTGGCGTAGAAGGAAGAGATGTCCATGAGAAAGCGATCGACAGCAAATAGCAGCGATGCCCTTGTCTCTGCCCTATCGAATGCTACGACCACTCCGCGCTATGGTTGGTCGAGGGAATGGGTCCAAATGGCAATCGGACTTCTTGTTGTTCTTGCGCTTCAGTGGCCTATTCTCACAGTCGGTCCCGATTTTGTTGATGATCCGGGGGTTTTGCTCACATGCCAGGGAATTTCCGACAGCTACAAGATCGGAGGATGGAAGGGGGGCACGGTAACACTTCTCTACCCCGGCATTGACAAGAACATGTCCCGTTTCCGTCCTGCATGGTGGCCTATCGTGTATGGAATGTACGAGGCGTTTGACCTCGATTTTGTGCCTCGCAGAGTCATTAAGTTGTTTCTCTTCCTTGGCGCTGCCGTCATTATCCATGTTCTGGCGCGTAAGTTGACCAAGGCGCTATTCGCCCCGCTATTTGCCAATCTGCTGTTTTGGCTCTGTTGGCCCGGCTCGGCCACACTCTATAAATTCCCGACTCAAGAAGAATTCACGGTTCCCCTTGCGTTGCTTGCGCTGCTGGCATTGTGGAGCGCCACGCGCCCAAGGCGATCACGCGCGTTTCGCGCACTGCTACTGTTCTCCGCAGCGACCGCCTACACTGTCTGCATCCTTCTGAAGGAGACGATGCTTGCCTTTGCCGTGCCATTGACGGTTTGGGCGGTGTGGCAATGGTGGGTGGTAAAGCCGCCGCACCGCCACGATCTTTTGTGGTTCCCAGCGAGCGTAGCGGGCGCGTCAGCAATCTTGGTCGGCTGGTTTATAACCCATCCTATCGTGGCGGGCTCTTACGGTTCGGGGTATGCGATTCCGGCTTTTTCCTCTCTATTGCTGACTGTCCTCCAACTCCTGTGGCGCCCTTGGGAGGCATGGGGCTATCTGTACCCTATTGGCATTGCGTTTGCGGCCGTCTATGGGATCAAGGCCGTAATGCAACGGCGTTTCGACGACGAATTCGCATGGAAGGCGATTCTTCTCGTCTACTTTGTGGTCGCCGCTGCCATGCTTGCGCCGTGGCAGTTCGCGGCAGATTACCGACTGCTTTGGCCTGGAATCTCTGCAGCCGCGTTGCTGGTCGGTTGGCAACTAGCGCAAGTTTTTGACACGCTAATTGCTCGGCCTCTTTCCGATACGCAACGTTCCTATGCCGCACTTACCGCATACGGCGTCTTGGGTGTCGTCGCGGTATTGTTTGCTGCGCGCTGGACCTGGTTCAACTCTGCGTTGTCCACACTGGGACCGCTCTTATTCGTGGCAATAGCCGTTGTGGTGGGAGGCGGGATCTTCTACTGTTCCTATCAAGAGATCCGGCATTCTGACTCGCGCGTTGATCGCGCCGCTCGCTGGGCGGCATGTACAGTGTTTCCGGCGCTTTTCCTCGCGTCGGCGCTCGCCACGCCATTGTTCATTTACGACATCGGCACGCGCGACTGCGCCAACTACTGGCGTAACAAGGCGAGGCAAAACTCGCTTGCGAATATCGCCGCGCTAGTGCCTGCGAATATGCCCTTGCTTATCGCGGGCAGAGATGACACGTCGGATGCGTCCGCAATAAGTGGAGCAATCGCCATTCACCCGAGGCTCTTCATGAGCGGGCGACGCGACATCGCTATTTCCGCCGTCACGGGCGAAGAACCGCTCGCCCCCAATACGCCGACCGCAATACTTTGGTTAGGCTCCTCGCCGTTACCGCCCAGCCTAAGTAAGCAGGTGCAATCGGGCAAATACATCAACGCCTTGGAAGAACGCCATACCTTCTATGGTCTGGGAAGCATCGGACAGTTGCCAGGAGCGTTCTGGCTCTATCCCGACCGCATTGTGGCGGCGGCATTTGAGCCCTTGGTGCGCCCACGAGAGGAATCGTTTTTTCTATACCCGTCTCAGACGCGATGGACCCTCTACTTACCTCGCTGAGGTCGATTACGCCCCTTAACGATCCCAGGATATGTGCGCATAATACGCGCCAAATCGAAAGCGGCTTTCACAAAAGATCGGGCCCGCACTTTTGAGCCGCCTACGTCGCGCCATCGCGACAACGGAAATTCGTAAATTGCGGACGCCGCCGCCTTGTGTCCCATCAGGACCACTAAACGCGCCAGGAGTTCAACATCGAATATCCACCGTGACACAAACGGCTCGGCAAACAACGCCGCGGCGGTCTGCGTTCGAAGAAGCTTCGCGCCACACTGCGTGTCGTACACCGCAAGCCCAAGCAGCAGCGATACGGCAGTGGCAAAGCTGCGGCCAAGATAATGGCGCAAGGGATGACGAGAAATGTCGGCGCCCAATCGGCGTATTCTCGATCCCGAGATCCAGATCAGCTCCGGGCGCGTCTCGGCGTATTCCAGAAAGGAGGGCATCTCTTCCAGCGGCGTGGCAAGATCGGCGTCCCAATAGGCGACATATGGCGCGGCGCTCTCGCGGCAGGCGATTAACATTCCTTGTCGCACGGCTTCCCCTTTGCCCACGTTGCGGGGCAAATCGATCACGCGTACTTGAAGCTCCTTGTCTTCCTGAAAGGAACGCAAGGCGATAAGCGTGCCGTCTGTGCTGCCATCGTTCACAAAATAGGCTTGTACCTCCGGGCGCGAACGCAAAAACGCTCGAAGCGCTTGCCGGTCCAGCCGGTCCACCTCGTTGTAACACGGGATTACGACGGCTATTTTCGGATCTGGGCGTAACATGATAATCCGGGGATAGTGATTCCTATCCGTTGCGCGGCGCATCCGAGCGCAGCATCCAACGTGAGCGCGAAGCGGAGCGGCTGCGTGAAGCAAGCGGGCCAATTCCACGCCGTCAGCGATGTTTGAGTGCAAACGGAACGCACACGCCTTATACGCTCGATCGTCACTTGCGCCACGCGTAGAGGGAGCAGCGATGTAAAAAGATACCCCACTTTTTCGACGCTCCATCCCGCTTCTTCGCAGACTCGCGCCAACGTTGCGGTCGTGTGACGACGGTAATGGCCGAGCAGCTTATCGCGCGCGCACCACAGGCCGGAAAATGCGGGAACCGTTACCAGCCCCACCGCACCGACGCCTAGCCATTTCCCTTGCCGAAGGGTCCGCATGAACCCAATGTCATCCTCGATATGCTCGAGCACGTCCAGCATGAGAAATGTATCGAAACCCTCGGCATCGGTCGGCACGGCGTCCAGCGAAGAGTATAGTTCCGGGCGATTCGATGGAGCCGCCGTGCGCAATGTCGCCAAGTGCTTGTCCGTCAAAGCGACGTCTAGGCCCACGCACCTTGTATCCGGCCAGCGGCGCGCAACGCCAAAAAGAACGTAGCAGTCTCCGCAGCCGATGTCGAGAAGACGGGAAGGGGAGCACTCGCGTTGCCCGATCCACCGAAAGACAAAATCCCGCCTCGCTATTTCCCAGGGATGCCGGGGAATTCCCTCCGCTGAATGCGCCCCCGAAGGAGCCTCACAAAGATCCACCGAACCTCCTCTCCGCCGATCTAGCGGAGGTAGCCTATCCGTTCGCCTCGCAACCGATCAATACCGAAGCGTTGTTTCACGAGCCAAAGCGAATGCGGGTCAATGAGATCGCGCAAGACACCTCACCGTCGTGCGTCCGGAGAGGATATAGAGAAGGGACTCTGCCAAAGGTCGGGCGATATGGGACGCGCCGGAGTGGCGATCTGGCAGTAATAGTCAAGATTTCGGTACGAGAATCCTGGGGCCTCTTTCTCCCGCTGCCCGCTCCTATGCTAGACTTCAGCCACTGGGGAATTCGCACCGGGGAGAGGCTGTATGTTCAAACAATTCTTGCTGGCCCCTACCGTTCTGACGCTGTTCCTGCTAACCATAGGCGTGGGCGCGTTCATCGCCTACCCCTACGCCTCCATGCAAGCCCGCCTGGAACACAATTCCGCGGAGATAAAGCACGCCGAAGAAATGAACGCGGAGGAAACGAGGGCGCTCCAGACCCAGCGCGACGATCGGCAAGCGCGGCTGGAAAAGGCCCAGGCCGCCCGCGAAGTGGCCGAACGCGAGGTCGCGGAGGCCTCCGCCCAACTCGACGGGAAGCGGAACGACCTGAGCGCGGCGGAGAATGCGCTGGCCAACCATCCCCAGCCCGGCACCGCCGACTACAATGCCGCCGATATCGCGGTGCGCTACTCGCGACAGGAATTCGTCGCGCAGGAGCGGAAAGTCCAGGAGGCTCAACAACGCCTAAGCGCAAGAAAGAGCGACGAGGACCAGGCCGCCCAGCATCTCGAGATCGCCAACCAAGAGCTTGTGAATCACGAGAGAGACACGGCAAGGAGTCTGGAGACACGTACGCGCAACGCAGCGCTGGAAAATGAACAGCTGCAAAAACGCCTCTGGACACAATACGCCGTGGTCGTCGTTATAGGCGCGTTCCTGGCCGTCCCGGTCTGGTTCTTCCTGGCCATCGCCAACGCGGTCCTCGTGCTGCTCATTCGCCGCGCGCAGTCCCCGCAGTCCGCCGCCAACAACAACGCGTAAACAGGACGCCGCACAATGACCAATCACGACTCGCCGCTCGCGAAGCGCACGTCTGACATTTGGTGTTTTCTGGGTCTCGTCTTTGTTTTGTCCGGGCTCCTCCCGTGGACGCCGTATCCCGTGACCCGATTATTCAACCTGGGATCCCCGTTCATGTGGTTGCTTGCCGAAACGATGAGGCTCCTCGGCCTGCTGGCGCCGGGCATTGCGGCGATTTGCCTTCTGCGTTTCGTTCGCCGCGAGCCGCTACCGCGCTTTGCGTTCGACCCCGCGCGTCTCGATGCGTACAAACGCGTCCTCGGTGTTTGCTTCGTCTTCTGTTTGCTCCCTACGCTCCTCGCGCTCTTCATCGGCATGAAGGAGATAGACAAGCTCGAATCCCAGCGCAACGTGCCGTTCTTCTATCAGGAATGGTTCCACGTCGCCAAGACCCTGATCCTAGCGCCCTTTATCGCGTACGCCATGGAACTGGGCTGGCGCTGTTATCTCTTGCCGCGTCTCACGCACCTGGGCGCACGCAACGCCGCCCTCTTGCACGGCCTCGCCATCTTCGCAGTGACGCTTCCCGACTATATTTGGTGGCTTTTCTCGTTGGCAACAACCGGCCTCCACGCCCCAATGCGTCTCGTACTCATTCAGGTCGTCACTCACCCGCTCACGATCGGCTTCGCTTGGCCCGTCATCTTCGCGTTTCTCTGGCTGCGCTACCGCGATCTCTTTCTGCTCGTCATCACGCGAACGGCCGTCATCGTGTTTGCAGAAGCGACCCGCCTCACCCATTACGCCGCCGGCGTGCCGGACGCGATCCCCGCGTTCTCCGCCTACTTCCTAAAGGCCGCCGCGGTGATACTCGCCATCGTACTGCTCCTGCGCGCTCCGGAGTTCAAGAGCAGGCCCGAGGAAAATGCGCCGTGAGTGAACAAACGGACATGGCGAAATACCTGAAGGAACTAGGATTCCATGCCTGAACCGACTTCACGGGTTCTGATTTACCAGCCCGAAGACGGGCGAACCCGTATCGACGTGCGGCTCGAAGACGAGACCGTCTGGCTCACCCAAGGGCAGATGGTCGATCTCTTCCAGAGCAGCAAACAGAACATAAGTCTTCATGTGCGCAACATTTACCAGGAGGGCGAACTGCAGGAAGCGGCAACGGTCAAGGAATACTTGACAGTTCAAACGGAGGGGCAGAGACGGGTTCAGCGCGCCATCAAGTACTACAACCTTGATGTCATTATCGCCGTCGGCTATCGGGTCCGGTCGCAACGGGGCGTTCAGTTCCGCCAATGGGCCACCGAACGCCTGCGTGAATACATCGTCAAAGGGTTTTCTCGTTCCCAAGTTGTACTGGGAACGAGAAAAACACCAGGAGAATCGAACCTAGCATTGAGGCGTACTGTCTGGTAGAATCCCTAAGAATTGAATCGATGGTTCAGGGCGCGATGCAATAGTGCGGAGCAGGAGCCCCCCGGCAGTCAAAGTGGAAACCTTAATCGGTGGAAAGGAGTAGCTGCTGTGGCGAAAAATGTGTTCTCTAGAATGCCGAATTCGTATCCTGTTGCCTTGGCCATCTTTGGCTGGATAATGTTTACAGGCGGCCAGATTGCTCATCCAGTCTGGTTGAAGTTCGTGATGTTGTCAGCTGCCAGGGCCCTGCCCTGAACCATCGATTCAGGAATCTTTCGTTCCTCGTTTTCTCAATCATCTTTCTTGGGGCACGCACACGTGTTTCCTCAAGTAAAAATCTACCTGAAAGACACATTGTACCTGCAACCGAAATAGGCTAAAGTGGCATTCTTCTTGCGGGGACTGAGATGCTTGAGGAGCGGGCATGAGTGTGATTGAGCGGGGAAACTGGCAGAACGATCTGAATTCTTTCGACCTCGAGCGACGTCAGGCGGCGTTGCGCGATGCGTTGCGCGCACTCGAGCGTGGCGGCGGCGAATTGCCCTCCGCGCGCGCGGCCATGAATCTCCACATCCACACGTTCTTCTCGTACAACGGCTACGGCTATTCGCCCAGCGCGATCGCGTGGAAGGCCCGCTGCGAGGGGCTCTATATGGCGGGCGTGGTGGACTTCGACGTGCTCGACGCGGTCGACGAATTCCTCGAGGCGTGCACGCTGCTGGGACTCAAGGGCTGCGCGGGCATCGAGACGCGGGTGTTCATCCCTGAATTCGCGAACGACGAGATCAACTCCCCGGGCGAGCCCGGCATCGCCTACTATATGGGCGTCGGGTTCACGCGCACGTCGGCCGCCAACGCCGATTGGCTCCGGGCGCTCAAAACCGCCGCCGCCCAGCGCACACGCGGCATTCTCGAGCGGGTCAACGCCTTTCTCGCGCCGGTCGTGCTCGACTACGAGCGCGATGTGCTGCCCCTTACGCCCAGCGGCAACCCGACGGAACGCCATCTGTGCATGGCCTACGAGACCAAGGCCGAGCAACTCTTCCCCGGCGAGGAGGATCGCGCGGCGTTCTGGGCGGGCAAACTCGGCCTCGACCCGGCAAAAGTTCGCGATCAGTTGCGCGATTCGCCCGGCTTCCAGGGACTTCTCCGCGCGAAGACGATGAAGGCCGGGGGCGTGGGTTATGTGCAGCCCGACGGCGCGTCGTTCCCCGCGCTGGAGCCGTTCCACGCGTTCATCCTGGCCAACGGCGCGATCCCGGCGTACGCCTGGCTCGACGGCACAACGCCGGGCGAACAACGCATCGAAGCGCTGCTCGACCACGTCATGGGCCTCGGCGCGGCGGCGATCAACATCATTCCCGACCGCAACTGGAACATCAAAGACCCCGAGGCGCGCAAGGTGAAAGTGGCCAATCTCCATCACGTCGTCGCGCTCGCCGAAGCGCGCGGCCTGCCGGTCGTCGTGGGGACCGAAATGAACGCCCACGGCCAACGGTTTGTCGACGATTTCGACGCCCCGGAACTCGCGCTTCTCATGCCGGTCTTCCGCAAGGGTGCCTGCATCCTTTTCGCGCACACCATACTCGAGCGCGCCGCGCGCATGGGCTACCTCAGCCCCTGGGCCCGCGCCGCATTCGCCTCGGTGGACGAAAAGAACGCGTTCTACGCGCGCCTGGGCGAACGCATGTCGCCCGCGCCGCGCACCGAGCCCGCCGGACTCGCCACCGTCATGACCCCCGCCGACGTCGAAGCGGCATTGGTTCGATAGTCGAGAATAGGACACTCCCGCAGGGCCAAAGAAGAAACGCTCGGCATCGAAGCCCGACGCTACGAGGAGTGGGCAGAGTCGCTCTATGTCTCGGGCAAGATATTTCCGCTACGTCTTTCCTCAACCCACTCAGGCATAAAGCAGCGCGCCGTGTCGATTGGTCTACTGGTCGTCCAGACCCATATTCGCATCCCCGGGAAACGTGCTGCGAAGCATCGCCGTCAATCTCTCCGCGGCCTCGCTGAGGTCGTTCCTGTCCCACTCGATAGTCGTCATCTGTTTTATGTCGAAATGTATTTCCTCGCTCCCAAGTTGCACTTGGGAGCGCAGTACCCCCGAAGCTGTGCTTCGTCTTCTTCTCGTTGCCCTGACCGGGGAGCGAGCAATATCGGGCAGGGGCGCTCACCGTCGGATTGTGCGAATGTGTAATGCGAGCGCATCAGAGTGCTATTGCATGCGCCACGAGAAGAGTGGAAGCGAAGCTTCACGAAAGGACGTTCCCAAGTGCAACTTGGGAACGAGAGAATGGGATGTCTTTTCCTCGCTCCCAAGTTGCACTTGGGAGCGCAGTACCCCTGAAGCTGTGCTTCGTCTTCTTCTCGTTACCCTGACCGGGGAGCGAGCAATATCGAACAGGGGGCGCTCGCCGCCGGATTGTGCGAATGTGTAATGCGAGCGCATCAGAGTGCTATCGCATGCGCCGCGCGAAGGGTGGAAGCGCAGCTTCACGAAAGGACGTTCCCAAGTGCAACTTGGGAACGAGAGAATGGGATGCTCTTTGCTGAAGCGCTCATGAGAGCATGCTGCAAAGTTATTGCGTGTTTCAGGAATCCTCCTTACAATAGGCGCGTACTTGCATAGTGCCTTCTTTCAATCCACCGCGTTTCTTGCGGTCAGAGCGGAGCCTTCATGTCCGAAAGCAGCGATTCGACAACCGAAGAATACGTGTTAGACCCTCATCCCAGATCTGCATCACGGTTATTCCGGATGATATGGCAATTGGAGAACTGGCTTCGGCTTATGGTCTACGTGGAGCTTCGCGCTTGGCTACCCAACTGGAAATCAGTCGTTGATAAGAAAATCACCGAACAGGCGGCAAGGACTATGGAGAGGGACAAGGAACAGCACCACATGACGACGCCGCACGAAGACGAGTTGTCGTACTCGTCGCTTGGACAGCTTTGGGACATCATCTCAAGTGAGGAAATTTGGCCTTACTTCGAGCCGTATTTCCCGCCACGAGACAATGTTAAGGCGAGAATGGAAGAAGTGAGGCAAATACGAAACCGGATCGCTCATTTTCGCCCACGTCATTCATTAGATGAACAAAGGCTCGAATTGTTCTTGGCGGACATGGAACCGGGCGTGAGGCGATTTTGCAGTCGGTACATGTTTGGCCGACGAGGCATGGACAGCGATCCTGTGTGGGAAAAGCTGAAGGCCGTGTGGGAC
The DNA here is from genome assembly GCA_041859045.1 of Candidatus Hydrogenedentales bacterium. Taxonomy (GTDB): domain Bacteria; phylum Hydrogenedentota; class Hydrogenedentia; order Hydrogenedentales; family SLHB01; genus JBHELB01. Next base: position 95,187 of record JBHELB010000071.1, read on the forward strand.
GAAAGGACCTACGCGACCGAGCTGAGCGGTCCTTTGGGGTGTCTATATGCTCCTGGCTACAAACGCCAAGATCCCCCTCTGCACATTACGCTAGAAATTTGTCCTCACAAAGTGAGAGAGGAGTCCACCGCAGGGATTGTTTATTCAGTAGAAGTAGCGCCTCCACTTGCGCGTTTCCTTGATATCGACCAGCTTTTGCTCAGAACTTCCGAAATTCACCAACAGTTGATACATATCATAGATTTTGGTAATGCGGGGATGTGTTTCACGCTGCCAGGGGCGGTTGGACCGGACGAACTGTGCGAACATATTCTTGCGATCGCACATGCAGGAGTCAATAGCGCGACCGGAGTAGACAAGAAGCCAAGTCGCCGAGATTGGCCCGAATATTACATTCGCTCAAGCCACTGGCTCGCCAACCTATACGTCACTCCAGACCAAATACGAGAACAAATTCTCGATCGAAGTTAGCTTCACCAGGAAACTCCGAGACTGCCCGCGCATCGCCAGAAACAACGAACCAGCGAAGCGCGCACCAACGCCAATAACTATTGTCCGAAAGCGGCGCAGGGATGCGCCGCACCTAAAGTTTCTTTGGAGGGGGTCTGGGGGAACCTTTCTGTGAACAGAAAG
>JBHELB010000048.1:0-44593 GCA_041859045.1 Candidatus Hydrogenedentales bacterium
GGGTTGCTCAACCCGCTGGTCGTCTGGGTGCCGCAGAACATTCTCCTCGACGGACACCATCGCCTGCGCATCTGCCGCAAACACAACCTGCCTTTCGGGACGATGCCGCTCGGGTTCGATTCGCGCGAGCAGGCGCTGCAATGGGTGCGAACGAACCAGGAAGGCCGGAGAAACCTCACGCCGGAGGAGATTGCCTACGTGCGCGGCCAGCAGTACGAAGGACAAAAAGCAAAGATATCCAACCCTGGAGGACGGAATCAGTATGCCGATGGGGTTGGGGGTCACTGTGACCCCCAACCTCCGGACAATACTGCGGAACGTCTCGCAAAAGGATATGACGTCTCCCCGCGCACGGTAAAACGCGACGCACAGTTCGCGCAATCCCTCGATTCGTTGGCGGAAATCCTTGGAGACGCTTTCCGCAGCGACGTGCTCGCCGGTACGTCTGGCCTGACCAAGAAGGACGTTATCGCGCTTTCTGAAATGTCTCGGGCCGAAGTGCTCGCGGTGGCGGATGACCGCAAGGCCATGAAGGCGCTCGCAAAGGAATGGCGCGACCGCGTAGACGAGTCGGAAGACGCGGCACCAGAGCAATCGTTCGACTCACAGACGGATGAAGCCGAACACCTGCGTGCCGTCGTCACGACGTATCGCGAGGCAATGGAAAGCATCGTGCAGGTCTGCGGAACAGAAGAGGTCAGCGCGGAAGGCTTGCGTCAGTCACTCGACGAGGTAGTAGCGCTCGCGGAAGAGGCAATGGCGGCGGAACACGAAAACGCCGCGCCCGAGGACGCGCAATGAGCGCGGCCAGGCTATCCCAGAAACTTCCCAAGCTCGCGCAGTTGCCCTTCAACGTACGCCAGGTCTCCTGCGAATCCATGGTTAGTCGGGTCCGCCGCAGCGCGGCGGGCGTGTGTTTCCAGCTTGGCCTTGAGGTCATCCAGCAAAAGCTCAATCGCGCGTTTGTGCGTGCGGTATCTGCCCGCAGCGCTTTCGGATTCGTCTTTCAGCCAGTCGCTCATGGTGGTCCTCCGGGTGTTACCTACCGGATTCATCGCTCTTGGACGAGGGTGAAGTCAAGGGTCGCCTTGGCCACGTACGCGCCTGGGAAACCACATGCGCGTGAACATCCCGTCTCTCACGCGAACACGCGACGTAGGGCAACGTCGGCGGCCCATTGGGCATTATCCGAGGTGCACGCACATGCCTGACCAGGAAAACGCCCGCCGTATCTGGCGGCTGTGCCAAGGTTGCGCAAAAACCGTGTACGGCGCGACGCCACCAACGCCCGGATACGTGGACCGCGCTGCGCGATTGTTGTTCGGGACCGCCGCGCAGGAAAGCAATTTGACGTGGGAACGCCAACGTTCTCCGCGATTCGAGGGGAAGGTCGGCGGCTTCAGCAAGTGGCAAGTCGAGCCGGGCTCCGTTGCCGCGTCGTTGGAGTATTTGCGTGCGCGTCCTGACGTGTTAGCCCGCGCAACGCAATGGCTGTTCGCCGACCCGCATGCGCCGCTGACGTGGCCGGACCTTATCCCGATGGACGCGCTGCTCTGGGCACTGCGCCTTGACGACAACGACAAGGTCGGCGTGCTCTTCGCGCGCCTTCACTACTTCCGCGTTCACGACGCGATTCCCGAATCGCTCGCGGACCAAGCCGCGTACTGGAAGCGTTGGTACAACACGCTCGCGGGGAGCGGCACGGTCGAAGAATACATGACCAACTGGAACCGCTTTTGCAAGGATGCCGTCAATGCTTAAGGAGTTGCTGACCTGGATTCTGAGCAAGGGAGTCCGCCTGAGCTACACCGTCCGCTTCGGCGGCAAACGAAACGCAGAGAAACCCAAATGACATGGCTGTACATCCCGACCTATACCACGTCGACCTCTGCGCCGGAAGCGGCATGCTCGGCCTTGCCGCCAAGCTCGCTCTTGGCGGACGGGTACGCACCGTGGCTTACGTCGAACGGGAAGCCTACGCAGCGGCCACTCTCGTGGCGCGGATGGCGGACAAGGCCCTGGATAGCGCTCCTGTGTGGGACGACATCAAGTCGCTCTGCGAGCCGGAATTCCTTGAATACATTCGCGGCTTCGCTCCGCTCCTCGTTACGGCTGGATATCCCTGCCAGCCCTTCTCCGTCGCGGGTAAGCGGCTTGGCGTCAACGATGATCGCCATCTATGGCCGTGGATTGATGCGTTCATTGGTGCGGCGCAACCCCAGTGCGTGTTCCTGGAAAATGTCCCAGGCCACCTTCGCATGGGATTCGCAAGCGTCCGGCGAGATTTGCAACGCCGAGGCTACCGCGTTGCGGCGGGACTATTCAGCGCGGAGGAAGTCGGCGCGAGCCATCGCCGCGAGCGGCTGTTCATCCTTGCGCTGGAACACTCCGTCTGCGAACCAGGCGCCAAACACGAACTGCAACCAGAAGGACAAGCCGGGCAGTCTCCTCCGCCAAGCGCAGAGTTGGCCTACGCCACGGACGGAGGACGCCGAACGATGCGGCAATCATCCGAACGCTGTGGACAGCCTGACCGGAGCGATTGCCCTTTGGCCCACACCGAAGACGCCGACGGGCGGACGCGAGTCGAAAGCGTCCAAGGAAGCGCGCGGGGCCGGAGGAACGGACCTACAGACGACGGCGCAACTATGGGCGACGCCGCGTGCAGGAAAGGTGACAGCGGAAAGACCCGACCACTGGAACCGCAGACAAGCTGCAGGCGGTGTGTCCACGCCGCCGCTGGCAATGCAGGCGGCGCTCTGGCCTACTCCGCGCAGTGCGGAAGCCGAACATGCAGGGCGTACCGCACACGAGAAAGGTCAGCACCAGAAGGAATTGTGCGTCACGGCGAATACATGGCCCACGCCGATGGCCGGGACAGAGACACGCTCGGCACAAGGCGGCATCCAACTGACGCAGACGGTGTTGGCCTTTTCGCCCCCGGCCCCGGAGACCTCGACGCCTGGCGAGACGTCCTCGCGCGCGACCCGTCGCTTGAACCCGCGATTCGCCGAGTGGTTGATGGGGTGGCCCCCGGGATGGTCGGAGATCGGCTGCGCATGTGTGGAAACGGAGTGGTCCCGCTGGCAGCAAGCTATGCATTCGTCTCTTTGGCGGCTGCTCTGTTCGATGGGTGAGGGTGGCGGCACAATGCAACTCGTGATGGAAGGGATTTCAGAGTGACGCTTTCCAACGCCAGATGCGGCACGGAACAATGCCCGCTCAACTCCGTCCTGGACGGCCTGCGCGAACAAGTCGAGCTGCAGAGGAAGGTGAACGAGGTTCTCTGGGACAACGTGAAGCGCCTCGCGGACATGGTGACCATGCGGGACTGTCCGGCGGACGTTTGTACCGTAGCGCGGAAGGGCAAGGCATGAACAACCCGCGCAACGAGAACACGGGCCCGAAGGCCCGGAGGTTCTCCGTCGCTCGCGTGGCGGCTACAGACGCTCTATCGCGTTCTCCAGCGCGCCATCAATCAAGTGGGTGTACACCTGCGTCGTGGACAGGCTCGCGTGGCCGAGGGCGCGTTGCACGATGAGGATATCGCCGGACTTGGCGTAGAGATGGGTAGCGAAGGTATGGCGCAACGCGTGCGGACCGATGTGTTTGGTGATGCCCGCGGTCTTCAACCACACGTCGAGACGCCGGGCAACTTGCCGCGCGGTCAGGCGCGTGTCCCGGTTTGACAGGAACAACGCCGTGGTCTCGCCCGAGCCCATGCGACGCCGCGCGGCGAGATAGCTGCGCAACACGGAACGGAGGTCGGTCTTGAGGAACTTTACTTGCGGCACGTTGCCTTTGCCTACAATGCGGACGTGTTTCGCGTCGAGGTCTACATCGTCCACATCGAGGTTCACGAGTTCCTGCAATCGAATGCCCGTGCCGAGAAACATTTCGATGATGACGCGATCGCGCCGTGCCTCGCGCGTGTCCGTCTGGCGAAGTGTCTTGAGCAATTGCCGTCTCTCCCGTTCGGTCAGGAACGCGGGCGGCTTGGGATTGAGCCGCTGGAGCCGCACAAAGCGCGCGGGGTTCGAGGCAATCATCCCGGTCTCTTCCGCCCACGTGAAGAATGAGCGTACGGCCGCCTTGAGCCGATGCAGCGTCGCGGGTGAACACGGCGCGCCTCGTGTACCCTCCGTGACCGCCGGACTGCTCAGCACGTCGTCGAGCAGCGCGGGCGTCACATCGCCCACGGCGAGGCCCGGTCGACGCGAGGCCAGGACGGACGCCACGCGTTGCAGGTCGCGCGTGTACGCGGACACGGTGCGCGGTGAAGCCCCTTGCGCTTCGAGCCGTCGCGCGAAGGCGTCTACGGTAACGCGTAGCGGTTCAGGACCTGCCTGCGCCAAGGCTCCAGCAGGCAGGCTAGGCAGAAGCGTCAGGGCTGTTGCCGTCGGCATCGCGATTCTCCTTCTCCTGGCTCCGGCCCATGGGCAGGTCCTTGGGCAACGGCAGTCTCTCGATGCGGTCCGTGTCTTTTGCCCACAGGAAAAACATCCGCAATACGCGCACGGTCTTGTCCACCGTGGGCTTGGCGCGCTCGGTTCCGTTGGGCAGCCGGAGCAGTTCCTCGCTCTTCAGAAACTTCCCCACGTGCGGCGGCAGGATCGCCGCGAGTTTCCTGTCCGCACCGAAGAAGGCCTCCATCTGAAGCAGGTCCTTTCCGTAAGTGTAAATCGTCCGCTCCTTCTTCCCTTGCTCGCGCAGGTGTTCCAAGTACGCCTGCGCCGCTTCGTGCAACGTGATGTCTTTGTCCTTTTGCATGCTCGCTTTCCTTTGTGCGTCCTCGCGTTGGCCCTTTGCCGCCGCGTGACCACATGGACGCTCTTTGGCGGCGCGAAAGCAAGTTTTGAAAGGCAATCCCTATGCACCTGAAAAAGCCCGTCGTTATTGCCCTTTGCGTCGCTTTCACTTTTGCCGGGTGTGCGCGCAACCGACCGCCGGGGCGCGTCGTGAACGCCATTCGCGTCATGAATACCTACGCGCCGGAGTATGTGAGCGAGTCCAACAACGCGCTCGAACAAACCAAGCACCCGGACGCGGAACGGTTGTGTGGCATCGGCGAACGATTGGCGGACGCGCTCGATGCGCTCGACCGTTGGGCCGTAAAACAGGAGGCTGTCGATGAATCCCGCTGACGCGCTCAAGGCCAACGAAGCCGCTGTGCTGCGCGCAGGACTGACGCTCGTCGCTTTGGGCGCGGAACTTGTTGCGGGCCGTATCGACGACGCGTTGGCGCGTGCGGACGCGGCGTCGCGGAAGTACCCTGAGTGGACCGCGTTCGAAGAGGCTGCGATTGCCGTGCGGGCCGAGACGCGCGAAGAAGAGCAGATACCGGACATCGAACAAGCAATCATGAGGTTGGTATGGGCGACGGTAAAGGCCGCGATACACGAAGCGTTGATCTGAATTCACTGACGCGCGACGAACAAAAGCGCTTGCGCGCGATGCTGGCGAGTCCGGTGTTGTGGGGCGCGCACTACCTGTGCAACCGCGACGGTTCGCCGCGCGAGTACTGGCCGCACCAAGCCGAAGACCTGCTCGCGTCGGAGAAGAACATCATCCATCTCGACGGACGCGGCGTGGGAAAGACGATTGCGTTGTCCACCGCCGCGCTGCATTACGCGTTCATCACGACCGGCGGACAAGGACTCATCGCCGCGCCGCAACAAGGGCATCTGGATACGATCATCGAGGAGATCGAGTTCCAACTCGACGCAAATCCGCTGCTGATGAAGAGCGTCGCGGTCACGCAGCACGGCAAGCCAAAGATACATCGCAAGCCCTATTTCCGCATCGAATTCGCGAACGGCGCCGTGTTGTACTTCCGGCCTGCGGGACCGTATGGCGACGCGTTTCGTTCGCTGCACGTCGATCGCATCTGGGTCGATGAAGGCGCGTGGTTGTCTGAACGCGCGTGGAAAGCGTTGCGGCAATGTCTCAACGCCGACGGCACGCTACGTATTTACTCGACGCCGAACGGGCTGCGGGACACGACATACTACCGACTCACGTCCTCGACGCAATTCCGCGTGTTCCGTTGGCCGTCGTGGACCAATCCCAATTGGACGCCAGCGCGCGAAGCGGAGTTGCTGGAGTTCTACGGGGGCCGGGACACCGCAGGTTGGCAGCACGAGGTCGCGGGGGAACACGGCAAGCCCAGCTACGGCGCGTTCAACGTGGAGTTCCTCGGGCTATGCCGGCAAGACGTCATCGAGTACCGGAAGATCGAGATCACCGGCAACGAGTTGCGCGATTGCGAGACCGAAGAAGCCGCGCATGACCGATTGGAAATGTTGTTGAACCTCACGCCGCAGACCGGCGTGTTTTGGATGGGCGGCGACCTCGGGTACACGAACGACCCGACGGAACTCGTGGTCTTTCGCGAGAGCGAAGTCGGGGGCTTGTCCGCCGAAGCCTTGGCACAGGCGGGACGAAAGGTATTGACGCTCATCCTGCGCGTCCACATGGAGCACGTCGCATACCCGCACATCGCGCAGACGATTGCGCTGTTGGAACGGTACTTCACGCCAACGGGCATCGGCGTGGACAACGGAGGCAACGGGCTGGCCGTCGTGCAGGAATTGCTCGCGCTGGACAAGTACAAGCCGTTGCAACTCGAAGGGCGATTGCATGGCTACGACTTCGGCGGCATGACGACGCTGGCCATTCGCGACGGACGCGAGGTCAAGAAACGCACCAAAGAGCTGATGACGAGTCTCATCAACGGCGCGCTGCAACGCAGGCAACTCGTGCTCCCCGCCGAAGACGCCGAAGTCGAAGACCAGTTCACCACCCACACCTACACCCTGCAAAACGGCAACGTCGTCTACTCCAAAGGCAACGACCACATCATCGACGCCGTCCGCTGCGCCATGCTCGCCCACGAACAGAACCGCCTCGACGGTGCGCGAGAAGAAGCCGTCTGCGTCATGCCCGTCGTCACTGACCCGGTGTTCGTGTAACCCCACCGCGCTTCGGCAAAGGGTTTCCGGTAGATAGCCACAGACAGAGTCCATCATCGGAGGCCCGCCAGCATGTCTCGTCGCAAGAACAAACAAAAGCACTACGCGCACACCCTGACCACGGACGGAGCGTCTGCCTCACCGCCTCTGGCGACCGCTGCCGCTTTGGACAGCGGCGTGTTCAGCAAGGTCAACGCGTTGGAAGCGTTGCCGCGCACGTGGGAGGAGCGGGCGCACAAGGCATGGGAGTATTACCTCGAAGAGCCGCTGGTCAAGAACTGCGTGAACTCGTGGCGGTCGTTCGCGGTGGGTGACGACGTGAAGATCGCGTGCGACGACGAGGACGTGAAGACCGAGGCCGTTGATGCGGCGGACCGGCTGGGGCTCATGGACTTCGTCAAGGACATGGTCTTGCAGTTGCTGGTCAAGGGCGACGCCGTCGGCTTCAAGCGCTACGCGAAAGAAGGCAAGGACATCGAGGAAGTCGTCTGCGTCAATCCGGTCTCTGTGAAGGTCAAATACGCCGAAGGGCGTCTCATCGAAGTCACGCAGTATCCCGAGGACAGTCCCGGTGCCAGCGAAGGCCTTGCGCTTCCGGTCGAACAGGTTTTGCATCTCAAGTGGGACGCGCCATCGTTCTCGCCGCGCGGCAACTCCATCGTGCTCTCCGCGTTTCAATCCATCGAGCTGCTGCGCGACTATCGCCGCGCCGAACAAGCGATTGCCAAACGCTGGGCCACGCCGTTCCGGCTCATCAAAGTTGGCGGCGGTTTCGGCCAGAAAATGGTCATGCCCGACCAGCGGATGCTCGAAGGCGTTCGGGACATGGTCAACAAGATGGACCTCAAGAGCGGCTTGGTCGTCCCCTTCTACGTGACCGTTGAGACGCACGGCACGGACGGGCAAGTGCTCAACGTCGAGGACAAGGTCAAGGAGGTCAAGGAAGACATCATCGTCGCGCTGGGGCTGTCGCGCTCGCTCGTGACAGGGGACGGCCCCAACTTCGCGACGGCCTCGGTCAGCATGCAGAAAATGATGGTGATGATCCGTGAAATAAAACAGGCCGCACGGGCCATCATCACGTGGGTCTTCGACGACTGGCGCGAGCTCAAGGGCTACGGGGACAAGACGCTCCAGTTTCTGTTCAACGACCTTGACCCGAGCGACGCGGTGGACTGCAAACGGCTGCTCATGGAGTTGTACGACCGCAAACTCATCAGCCGGTCGAGCATGCAGCTCAAGATGGATCTCGACCCAGACATCGAGACCGCCAACCGCGAGACAGAAAAGAAGACCATCGACCTCTCCGACGAGAAACAGGTCAAACCCATCGTGGACATGGTCATGGCGGGGATACTCTCCGTCGAGGCCGCGCAAAAGATGCTGGGAATCACCCCGGACATTCCGTCCGTCTCCTCGGAGGCCTCCGCGCCGTCAATGCCGCCAAGCACGGACGCAGCTTCGCGGTACTGCGACGGCTGTCTCCATTTCGACGACGAAACCAATTTCTGCGCCGTGCACCGGTGTGAACGGAGTTTTGACGCGGTGGCCTGCCGGTTCCGTGAGTCCAACGCATGATCGCCACCGCCGCGCCCCGTCTGACTCAGGCCGAACGTATCCGCCGCGCTGTTCAACAATCCGTACGCGCGCGAAACCTCTATGCCGACCAAACCGCGAGCGCGCTGACGCAATCGCTGAAAAGCGCACAGGAAGAAGTCGCGCGGGCCATCCTGCGATACAAATCGCTGGGGTCTCTCCCGGACAACAAACTCGCGGCGCTGAAAGGACTGGACAAACTCAACGGCGAACTCGCGGACGTCCTCTCTGCCGTCAAAAAAGACCACACCATCGCGTTCCGGAAGAGCACCAAGGCGGCGTTCCGCCAAGGCGTGTATGACGGTATCGACGAGTTCGCGGCGGCACAGTTGCCTTTCTATCGCGACCTCACGCCCGACGGGATAGACAAGCTCACGACGCGCATCTTCACGATCGTGGATACCGACGCGCTCGATTTCATGGTGAACTACAATCTCATCCTCGCCGGGGACGTGCATCGCGAACTCGCCGACGGCATCAAGCGCACCATCATGAGCGGCATCGCCACGGGCAAAAGCGCCGACGACATTGTGCGCGACCTCGGCCAGGTCATCGTGGACAAGGATTCCTTTCGCCAGGCTGGAACGCGGGTATTCAGCAAGGCGCAGTACCGGATGGAGATGATCGCGCGCACCGAGGTCCTGCGCGCACACAACCAAGGGCGGCTCAAGTTCCATCAGCGTGTCGGCGTGCAGAAGCTCGAATGGCTCGCGATGGATGATGAACGGATGTGTCCGGTCTGCGGCAGGCTGGACGGCAAGGTGTTCCCCATAGACAAGTTTCCGCAGCAGCCAGGGCACCCTATGTGCCGGTGCACGAATCACGTGGCATGGCCCATGGACATCTGCGGACTCACGCCCATGGCCAAGGCGGACGATGAACCCGGCGCGTGCATCTTGCCGCCGCAGGCCCTGGAAAAACTCGCGGACGCCAGGGCGGAAGAGGACGCCAAACTCAAGGCCGCCTTCGGCAGCGGTTCCATTGGCGATCTCGGTGGACTGACCGTCAAACAGCTTCAGACGCTCGCCAAACAGAATGGTATTGCCGTCGCGCGCACCAAGGCGGACTTCATCAAACTCCTCGACGGCGCTGAACCCGGCGTCATTCACGATGACCTCGGCGGCGAGGCGCTTAAGGCCAAGCTTGCCCAATACAAGATCGCCGCGCTACGCAGCAAGGAAGACCTCATCGCGCTGCTGGCACAGAAACAGGCGGCCATCCAGCAGGCCCAACAGGTCGCGAAGCAGGTCGCCCAGTTGCCGCCGTCCGGCGGGCTGCACGACCTCACGGCAAAAGACCTTCAGGAGATGGCCAAGTCCAAAGGCATCTCCCTGAACATGACCAAGCAGGACGTCATCGATCTGCTCGACCAACTCGAATCCGGCGTGGACCACAGCGGTCTGTCCGGCCAATCGCTCATCGCGGCCAAGCAGAAGCTGGGCGTCGGCGTGCTGAAGAACAAGCAACAACTCGTCCACGCCCTGGAAAAGGCCGCTGGCCACGACTTGGCCGAGAAGGCCAAACAGGAAGCCGCCAACGCCGCACTGCAGAAGGCGAAGGCGTTTATCGAGGAGCAGGCGGCCAAGGTGGTGTTGCCCGCTGGGCCGGACCAGTTCGCCGCGTTCATGGCGTCCGTACACGACGCCGAAGTCGCGCTCGCCATGGGGACCGGCCTGCCGAAGGACTACCTCGAGTTTACGGCCAAGGAGTTGGCGCTCAAAAAGAAGGTCTTCCAAGACCAACTCGCGGCCATGAACGCGGTCGCCCTCAAGGACCTCGTCAAGGCGGCCAAGGTGAAGAACTGGCAATGGGGCAACAAGCAAGACTTCATCACGCTCCTGTCCGAAACGGACCCGGCCAAGGTCCAGGCCGTCCACGACAAACTCGCGGCGGGATACCAAGCGCACCAGGCCAAGTACGGCAAAAAGAAGTCACAACCTGCGCCTGCGCCGCCATTGCCGAAAACGCCGTCCGCAAAAGCGCCGCCTACTCCCCCGGCGGCCCCGGCAGTGTTCGCCAAGAAGGGTTCGGAATTCATCGCCGTCGACGAGTCGTGGGCAAAGACGCGTGGCAATCCCGCCAACTTCTCTTTCGAGAAAAGCGCCAAGGACGCCGGTGGCGTGCATGCCAAGGAGTTCTGGCTGGACGGTGAAGGCCATCGCTGGATGTTCAAGCCAGCGGACAGTCCGCTGCTTGCCCATTCCGAGGAAATGGCATACCGGTTGGGGCGGCTTGTGGACCCCGAAGCCATCGAGGTACGCGTCATCACCTTGAACGGACGCATCGGCTCGATCCAGAAAATGAAGACGGGCCTGCGCCGCGACTATGACTTCCGCGACCTCGCGGACTTGAGCACGCTCACGCGGGAGGAAATCGAGCAACTCCAGCGCGAGCATGTCGTCGACTGGTTCGTCTCCAACCATGACAACCATCCCCAGCAGTTCATCCGCGCGTTGGACGGGCGCATCTATGGCGTGGACAAGGGCCAGGCAGGGAAATTCCTCGGACGCGCCGACGAGGAACTCCGCCTTGGGTATAACCCCAACAGCAATCATGGGGCGCTCGAGTCTCTGTATGACCGGGTGTTCCGCGCGGTGAAGTCGGGACAACTCCAGGTGGACCCGTCGGTCGCGTTTCGGTACGTCCGCGAGATCGAGCAGATAGCGGACGACGTGTACCTCGAAGCCGTGCGCGGATATGCGGACGCGCGGTTCGCGCGCAGCGACGCCGCACGGAAATCCTTTCTGGATCTACTGCTGGTGCGCAAGCGGCAGGTGCGCTCGGATTTTGAGCGGTACTACGGCGATGTCCTTGGCCTAAAGGAGTTTCGCTTCGAAGCAACGGTTGTAAAGCCCGGCATCCTCGGGTCTGCGGAGAAAGCGATCATCGAAGACGCGGCGGCGTTGGGTTGGCAAGGCAAGACACTGCCCATCGACGCCGACGATGTGGAAGACCAGAACGCGCTCATCTTCACGGAGACGTTCCAAGGAAAGAAGCGGACGGTCGTGAAGCTCAAACTGCGCCCGGACGCAGATTCCAAAATCCTAAACGCGCTCAAGCAAGGCACGGTCGACCGGGGACATATCAAGGTGGGCGAGCCGCTGGACGAAGACCGTTTCGCGACGGATATCCTGACGGCTGTCAAGACGGCAAACCATCACGTGCAGGACGGCAAGTACAACGCCGAAAAACTCGGAGACGCCCGCAAGCATCGGGACGCCCTCCAAAAGTTGCTGGAATCCAAAGACCCCGATGTGAAGACAATGGCGCAAACGTACTTGCGGTGGCTGGACCGCGTGGAGGATGCTGTGACCGGGCGCGTTCCCGTGGCCGGCGGAAACTTCGAGACCTATCTGCGCAAGCAACTGCCTACGGCGCGGGACAAGAAGGACGCGCCGTTCACGGTACGCAAAACAAAGGTCTTGAGCACACAACGCGCGCTGCAGCGAAACGCCATCGCCGTACAAGACGACGCGGCGACGAACACGAAGATGTTCAACGGCAATCGCATGAAGGATGGCGAGCAGTATGAAGTCTCGTTCGGCGACGGTGCGCGTGTGCGGTATACGCCGTGGTCCGGCGCGAACCTTTATGCACAACGTGGCGAACTCGAATTGGTCATCGGCGGTACAGCCGAACTTGATAGTGTCGAGCGGGCAATGGAACACTTGGCCATGCTCGGGGTCGATGCGCATGTGGCATCGCCGCAGCATGCGGAATGGATGTACTTGCGCAAGCTCGCATACATCCGCAAAGAAGATAAGGACCGCGAATATGTTGCCTTGCTCGCCGATTTGGACAAGCGTGACGCGGCCATCGACGAGCGCGTGCACGCCGCGCGGCACTACTGGGAGCGGCGCTTGGGCGTCAAGGACCTCACGCGCATGCCGGGGTACGACCCGTTGGGCGAGTACCAATACGGCTATGCCGACCCGAAACGCCAGGGCGGGTACCGGCAGCAATACCGGTTCGACCTGTCCGACGAGGACCTCGAACGCAAGATGAAGGGATACGCGCTCAAGCACAGTCTCACCAACGGCGCGCAGATGGGGCCGTTCATCGAGCAGGTGTTGGAGAATAACGGCGCGATGATTAGCACTGTGGAGAAAATGCGCGTGGGCGTCACGCCGGGCGGGATGTCTCCCCAAACGGATATGGACACGGGCGGCGCAACGTACTTTTTCACGCGCGTCCACAAGTTGCCTGCGGAGGGGAAACCGAAGGAGACGGGACTGTACTTCAAGAAACGGCTGCTGCGCCGCATGGACGCCATCAGCTACGACGGGGACAAGTACGGGCGCTGTACCGATGATACGGTCCGCGAACAGCGGCACAGCACCATCGAGGGATGGAAGAAGTGCGCGGGTAAGGGCAGCAATGAGACAATCTTCAAGTATTCGGTGACGCTGTTGGACAACATCGAGTTCATCCGGACATCGTCAACGAAGGAACGAGAAAGCGTATTACGCGCCTTCACGTCGCGGGGAATCCGTCATCTGCCTGACGGGCGGCGCATCGAGAGCGTGGTGCTGTAACGGAGGCGGCGATGCAGGAGTTCATCCAACAGGAGAAAGCCCGGTTGCAGGAGGAGTTCCGGCTCTTCAACGAGCGGGGCTCCTACGTGACCGTGTACAACGAGGACAACGGGGAGCCGTTGTTCCGGGACATCGCGGACAGCTTTCTAGTAACGCGTGTCGCGCCGCAGTTCGATGGGCTGGGCAACGTCACGCACACGGACTTCTGGCTCCTCTGGAAGGTCATCGGGTACGACCAAGGCTTTCAGCATTCGCACACCATCAAGGTCGTGCGCTGGTGGCGGGACAACGGCGATTGGGCCGAGATGGACGTTATGGATGACGTCGGACGGAGGCATCATATAGAGTTGATCGAGCCCACCTGCGAGGCGGCCTACGCGGCGGACTGGAACCGTTGGCAGGCGTACCGGCGCGGGAATGCCGAGACGTTTGCGGAGATTGATGCGCAGATTTTGGCGGAACATATCGCCATTGCGGAGAACTGGTCATGAAACTCCGCTACATGATTGACCGGCGCGCCGTCATCGAGAACGGCGAGGTCGTGGGCTACGAGCCCATCGGGGTATGGGTGCAAGGCCCGGGCTCGATGGACATCGAGGTCTACTACCTGCCCGGCGTCGTCGAGTGGGACCAGGACGGGTTCTGGGTCATCAATCGGCTCGTCGAGCTGGGCGTCAAGGTGTTGCCGGAGGGATTTCTCGAGTACCACCGCGATACGCAGTCCCCCTACCACGGCAGCCGCGGGCCAATTGTGGAGACGGACGAATTCGCCGCAATGGACGCGTGCGGCAGATGGGTGCTATCCCAAGTCTCCGCTTCACTCGCTCAGTAACCAGCGCTCGTTCGTTTTTCCTTTCGAGCGAATTCACCCCGCACCTTTCTCCTTCGTTTCCGGTAGATAACCTCTGAGCAGGCGATAGTCGCTTGGCGGAGGACGCATGGAATTGTTTGCTACCGACCTTGACCGGCTGGGTTTCCTGCTGGAAACGGACGCCGCGCTTGGGCTGCATCTGGAATCGCTCGCGGCGCAGGACGTCGAACTCGTCAGCGAGGAACTGCCGCCGGACCAGCGCCCGAAGTATGTCACGAACTACATCGGCTCGAAGCAGAAGCTGGTGGACTGGATTTGGAAGCACACACCGGACGACGTGGAGTCGGTTGCGGACGCGTTCTCCGGTTCCGCCGCGGTCGCGTACATGTACAAGACGAAGGGCCTGCGCGTGCTGGCCAACGACCGGCTCCGGTACTGTTACCATGCTGCCCGCGCCATTGTGGAGAATTCGGACACGCGTTTCACCGACGCAGACCTGGACAAACTCATCGCACACAATTCCAAAGCCCGCACCTTTGTCCGGGACACGTTCAAGGGCATCTTCTTCGCCCAAGGCGTCCACGGCATCATCGATAACATCCGCGCGAACTGCGATTCCTTCAAGGGATACAAGAAAGACATCGCCCTGTTCGCACTGGGCAAGACATGTCTGTCCGGCAAAGGCGGCTTCGGGCATTTCTCCGCGGCGACAGAGAATGGTAAACGCCAAGACACCCCGGACGAATTCACGGAACGCCTGAAGGGCAACATCGCGCGCATCAACGCGTTGATTTTCGACGACGGCAAGCCGTGCAAGGCGTCGCGCGAGGACGTGAACGCGTTTCTGCCGAAGGCCGACGTGGACCTCGCGTATTTCGACCCGCCGTACGCGACGGAATTCAGCACGACCAACTATGAGCGGTCGTACCATTTTGTCGAGGGCCTGATGACTTATTGGGATGGCCTGGAAATCAACGCGGACTCGAAGGTGAAGTTCTACGAGTCCGACCATGAGACCGTCACCAAGGCCAACGCCAAGGGCGTCTTCGAGACCTTCCTCGGCAACGCGGCGCACATCCCCCACTGGCTCATCTCGTACCGCGACCACGCGTATCCCAACGAATCCGACATGAAAAGCATCATCGCGTCGCACGGGCGTGATTCGTCGATGAAATCCCAGCAGCACCATTACTCGATCACCGCGCGTCACGGGGAGAACTCCAACGCGTTGGAGCGGCTGTTCATCTGCCGCAAAGCAAAAGCGGAGGCACAAAAGCGTCAGGGCGATTCGGCGTTGCCTGACGGGCTGCGCACCGCGGCCATGCACACCTCCGCGCCCATCGAGTTTGTCTTTCCCTCGGCGGAAGCGCTCGACGCGGCCCCCGGTCCCGCCGGCGACCCGCAGTTCAGCTTTGTCTTGTGTCGCGCGGGCACGAACCGGAATGGTGACCATTTCCTCGCCGAGGAACTTTCCACCCGGTACATGACGGCGGTCAACAAGAAGATCGACCTCAAGCACTCGCAGGACTTCACGGACATCGTCGGAGGCATCGCTGGCGCGGACTATCTCGAAGACGCCCAGAGCCAACGTATCGAGTGTTCGGGCGAACTGTACACGCGCGACAGCGCCAACGCGCAGCTCGCGTACAAGCTCATGAAACGCGGCGTGATCACGCACGTGTCGATGGAGTGCGACTACGAGGAGGGCGAGTGCTCGGTCTGCGGCAAACGCGTGGCGTCCAAGAACGATTACTGCGTCCACCTGCGCAAGTACAAGGGCGGCGAGTTCCAGGGGAAACCGGTTTATGAAATTCTGCACGGCGTGACGTTCACGGGCGTCGGACTGCTCGACCGCAAGGGCGCGGACGAGAACGCCCGGATACTTCAGGTGGCCCATCAAATGCCGAACGCGGAATGTGGAATACGGAACGACGGAAGTCCGGACGAGTCGAACACGGGAACCATAGAAGGAGACATGACGATGGACGAAAACGACAAGAAGCCCCAAGAGGAAACCGAGGGCGCGAAGAAGAAGGACGACCCCGGCGGCGGAGGTGGCGGTGGTGGCGGCAACGCGCCCGTGCCCGAAGACCCCGCCGCGTTGAAAGCGCGCGTCAAGGAACTGGAGAAGGAAAACCGCGACCTCAAGCAGCAGGTGCTCGAACTTCAGAAACAGGTGCAGGACCTCGAAGCGGACAAGAAGGCCGCCGCGAACCGAGCGCGTGCGCAAAAACTCCTGCGCAAGATGGAGAAGCAGGGCGTCGCGTTCGCGTCCGACGATGACCGCGAACAGGAACTGTTTCGCCTGGCCAGTCTGTCCGACGAAGCGTTCGCAGCGACGGAGACAGCCTACGAGCGCGTGGCGGGCATCAAACCGTCTGCGGACGCTGGCAAGGACGACGCCACCGCGAAGGCGGGCGACGGCCCCCCCGCGCAGGAATCCGCGCAAGCGTGTCGCACCTGCACAAAAGAGAAACCGCCGATTCGCACCGACGCCGGCGTGCGGCCCTTGGATGTCGACGACAGCAAGGCCTCGCTCGAAGACCAGTTGCGGGACGGCTTCATGGCCGCGTACCACACGCGGGTCGCCTCGGAAACCGGAACCCTGGCCCAGTCGGCCTAACCACAGGAAGGAATCAGCATCATGGGATTTATCAACGCAGCGCACAGGGGTATCGCCTACGGCGACGGCTACCTGCAGGGCGACGGCGAACTGGGGCAGTTGGTCAAGGTCGTGGGCAACGACCTGTTCGCAGTGAACACCGACCCGGCCACGCCGTCGTTCGGCATCCTCGTCAAGGGATACAAGAGCGGCGAAATGCCCACCATCTATTGCATGGGCGGCGTGTACGAGACCGATGTGTTCGAGGGAACCATCCACGCAGGCGACCAATTGAAGGCATCCACGAACGGCAGGCTCACGGCCGGTATCGGCGAAGGCGACTTGACGGTCGCCCAAGCGATCTCCGTATCCGGCGGCACGCTCAAATTCCGGCTGCTGGTCTAAGGAAGGAAAACATCACCTATGAAGACTGCCACAAACATTCACAGCCAAGAGTACATGGAGGCCATGGCCCGCCTCATGAACCAGGCGCTCGAGTCGCCCGAGGGCATGCGCGCCTTGGCGGCCGCTATCGCCGCGCCCATCGAACAGGAAATCGACCGCAAGGAAATCTCCTCGCTCCTGCTCACCAAGCACACGTTGCCCAAGGGCGAACGGCCCATCTACCAAAAGCGGGCGAACGTCGCTGCGCACTGGATCAGTTCCGAGGGCCAAGCGCGTGAAGGCGAAGTGGGTAAGGACGAAATCGAGTTTCCGACGCACCGCATCCACTCGCACCCGATGGTCGATATTTCGGTGCTCAAGCACGGGAACATCGGCACGCTCATGGATATCCAAACCAGCGCCGCGAACGAAATCCGCAAGGCAATCGATAGCCGCACGCTGACCGTGTTGTCCGCAGCCGTGCCTGCGGCGAACGTCGTCGAGGTCACGGGCACGGCGCTCACCGAGGCCGCGCTCAACCAAGCCATCTCGATCATCGAAGACCTCGAAATGTCCGTGAAGTACATCGTCATGCGCGGACGCCGCTTCAACGACATGCGCGCGTGGAACCTCGACCCGGAGACGAAAGCCGAACTGCGCGCCAAGGGCGTCATCAAGAACTACGGCACCGGCGGCATTCTGCTCACGGCGGCTGCGGCGATGGACGAGATCATCCTCGTGCCGGACACGGAGGTCGGCAAGATGCCCATCCGCGAAACGCTGACGACCGAGTCCGTCGAGTACAAAACGCGCTTCAAGACCGGCTGGCTCGCGTGGATGGAACTGGGCCAAGGCGTCACGCGCCCGGAAATGCTGGTCAAAATCCGGATTCTAGGGTAAGGGGGTACGCACATGGTCCAAGTGAAGAACGTACGCGTGGGCATGCTGCTCATCAGCGACGCCGCGCTGCAACTCGCGCCGGGTGAGGTCGCGGAGGTCGCGTCGCTCACGCCGGAAATGGAGCGCGCGGTGACCACGGGACATCTGGTGGTCGTGGCCGACAACACACCGCTTACTTCCGCACCAGACGACATCGCCGCGTTGCAGGCAGCGGACGCGATGAACCGCGTCCAGACAGAGACAGATGCTGAGCGCCTGAAGTCGTGGCTCGCCACGGAGAAACGCCGTAGCGTCGCCTCGGCCATCAACACGCGCCTGCAAGAACTTGCCTCCAACACGGGGTAACGCCATGCCGCTGGCTGACCTCGTCTCCACACTGCGTCAGGACCTCGCCGATACGGAGAAGACACTCTTCGCCGGCGAGGTCCTGGCGCGGTGTCTATTGAAAGGCGCGTTTCGTCTCGCGCGAGATTTGCGCATCACGCTCTCAGTTGAGAGCGGAGAGCTCGCGCCGGAACCCGAAGGCGAAGCACGCGAACTCCTGTTGTTGCTCGGGCAAATCCACGCGTGCCAAGTCATGCGCGCCGCCACGGCGAATGCGTTCTCGTTCACCAGCGGGGACAAGAGCGTCAACAAAACGGGCCAACCCAAGCAGTGGGCGGAGCTCGAAGAATCGCTCACGCTCCAATACCGACAACGCGTGGCGCAGATGACGCCCGGCGTTCATGACGACGACGGCTACATTATTACGCCAGAGTTCCGGCCCGTCATTTACGAGCAGGGCCTGGACCTCGAACCCCTGGAGGATCCGCACCTGTGGCCTTACTGAGCACGAACGAGAAGGCGGAAGCGGGAGCCGATGTGCGCGAACTGATTCTTGCGTCCGGGCAGACGGCCGTCCTGCTGCGCGCTGCCGACGGGGAACGGTTGTATGGCACCGACGACATGCCGTACGCGCCGGTCGGCGATCCGTTCCCGCTGGAGTTCATCCCGACGCCAGCGGAGGACCTCGCGCAGAAGATTGACGCCACGGCTTGCGTGTTGGCGGATGCGGACGTGCGTGCGGAAGATAGGATGCAGGTCGGCGAGGAAGTCTATCGCGTGCAGACGGTGAAGGAAGAACGGTTGTTCGGCCCAATCACTCACAAGGTGGTCAAGCTGGTACGGCATCATGCCGGTTAAGCGATTCGGAGACTGGGACAAGGTCAAGGCGCGGCTGGAGAACAATCCCGGCGCGCGCTTGGCCAAAGCCATTCGGCAGGCGACCATCCAGAACGCCCTGTTGCTCGTGCGGGAGATAAAGTGCGGCATCGTCGCGCAAGCGCCCGGCGGCGTACCGTTCGCGCCGCTCGCCGAGAGCACCGTCGACCGTAAAGGCTCCAGCAAGGCCCTCATAGACACTGGGTTCCTGCTCAATTCCATCACGCAACGGATTCTGACCGATCGTGCGTTCGTGGGATTGTTGCGAGGGACGGTCAACAAGGACGGCGAGGACATGGTCAATATCGGGGCCATCATGGAATATGGTGCAACGATCACCATGCCTAACGGCGCCACCATCGTCATCCCGCCGCGCCCCTTCCTCCACCCCACGATGGAGAAGTACCGCGGCCAAGTCGCGGACAACTACCGGAAGGCTATCCGCGCTGCGCTGGGCGGCGCGTGAGAACCGTGTCTTCGTCGAGCGCGATCCGCGTTGTCTGGTGAAGTGGCCCCGGCGGCTCCCGCAGCGGGGCTCTCAGCGGACAACCACGGAATTGGCTATCTAGAAAACGATACTGATTTCGTAAGGAACAATGGTCGTCTTTTTGACATCAAGTATTTCATGAGGGAAAGACCTCTGCAATCGATACCCTTTTCGAAAGAGTCCACCCCAATTCGTGAACGTGCAGAACGCGACATCGATGGTTCCATCTCCCCGGAATGTGACGCTGGGGGTCGGGTCTATCTTCTCCATCTCGTCTACCTGAGACTGGTCGAATGCGCCTATACCAGACCGGGCCTCGGTTGGTCGCCGTGAAGCGAGAAGGTCTTGGATGGCTGCGCGGGAAGCGATGATCTGCGTGTCGAAGTAGCCGGCGTGCCATACCAAGTAGAACTGTCCGCCCACCTCGCTCAGCAGGACGAGTTGAAGGAAACTCTCGGGGGATCCATCGGCTCGGATAGAGGAGAGAAAACGCCTTGTTGTCTCCCGCTTGAGCACATTTCTGAGTCCACCCTCGGCAGCCCCATACTCCGCAAGCGTCTGGTAAGGCTTGGCATCCTTTGACCGAACGTAAAGAACGGGCCTTGCCGCGTTGTGGCTGTATGCCATTACATAGTCAAGAGCCAGGCCCTCACTCAGCGTCAGGCGCGTCAATACATCGAAATATCTGCCAACGTCGAAAGCCAAGGCAGCACGGTCGTGTTCGGTCTGAAAGCCTCCGGCAGGTCTGGGTGCGGTACTATGAAGCTCGCAGAACCGGACGACCGTGGCGTGAAACTCGTCTGCCTCCGTACCATGTCCTTGTGAGTGACTATCGGAGGTGCTAGGGGCTGCCTGACCGGGTGAGAACAGACCGAACCAAAGCAACATTTCGTCGTCTGTCATTGATTGAAATCCCATCATTGCCGGTGCCACATCGGGTGTCCGACGGCTCCGGGAAGCCAAACCTACTGGGGCATTGCCTCGACTATCTACACCCCGAATCGGCAGTTCGGCCGAAGCGCCGGGGATATATCCGGAGAATCCGAAGGACCACACACTCGTTCTTGCCCTTCGACGTGACTCTACCTTTGCATGTCAAGGATCCTGTCGTATTTCTGACCGGTACGGTAAATGCCAGGCATCGCGTCCAACCGGTCATAACTCTGTGCCGCCTCCTTGACTCCCATCCTACCGCAGACTGCCCAACGGCGCTTGCCATGAGAAGACCAGAATCGTCCCGAGAACCTATCTGCCGTCCACATCGGAAATCGTTCCTTTAGGAGTAGGCTAGCCCATCGGATTGGAGATGGTCAACCTATCTGTTTGCGCGGGCCAAGCTGCCCAAACGAGCCCGGTTGCGTTTGGCCAAGAAACGCCTTGCCAGGCAACCTGTCTCGATTTCCGGTAGATAACCTGTGAACAAGGTTTGCCGGAGACGAACACATGACGTTGTTGCGCGAGGTGGTGGAATCCTTCATCCGTCTGGTCAAGGCGGAAATCGCCGCTAATGCCATACTCGTGCCGCCGGACGATATGTTCGAGGTGACGAAAGCCCCGAGTTTCATCCTTCAAGGCCCCACGCCCGTCGAGGACGGCGCACGCCGCTGTCCGGCTCCTTCTCTTGCCGACGACCGGGAGGGTATGACGTTTACGGAGACAGCGCATCCTCGGCTGTATCACCTGGACTTCGACCTCGTTGCCACGGCGGGTGATGCGGCGGCGGTGCTGGACATGCAGGAGAAGGTCGCCCGGTTCTTTCTGGCGCACCCGACGTTGCCGTTCGGCGATCGGGGCGCGCTGAACCTGACGTTGCTCGTGCCGCTGGGCGGTTGGCGGCGGGTGAACCTCTCCAACCTGCGCCAGGTGTCTGGGCGGTGCCGAATCGAGGACTGCCCGGTGTACGACGACACGGTTCGCGAGGGGAAGCTCATTCACACCCGGATATTCGAGTTCCGTGGCGGCGTCAGCGAAGACTTTGCCTTCGGCCCGAACGCATAGAGGAGAAATCGGCGATGATTGAAGTGAAGAACCTGTTGTTCCAGCCGCTATCGCTGCATACACGCGACGGGCGTGGTCTGCACCTGGGACCGCGTGAACGGTTGCGTCTCCCGGACGACGACGTGTCCGCCGAAATGGAGGCGGCAGCCCGACGCGACGCCGTGAGCCTGAGCCCCATTGAAGAGACCGACGCTAACGAACCACCGCAATCCGCAGACAATCCATCCGACCCGGAGCCGGAACCGGCTGTCCGGACGGCGCGCAGGAAAAGGAATTGACCCATGCCCACCTATCTCTCCCCCGGTGTGAACATCCGTGAAACGGATTTCAGCTACTACGTCAAGCAACTGTCCACGTCCGCCTGCGGCATGCTGGGCGTCGCCGAACGCGGCCCCATCAACAAGCCCACGCTCATCACCAGTTGGGAGCAGTTCGTCCGCCGCTTCGGCGGGTACACCCAGTCCGGGCACCTCGCCTATGCCGCGCGCGCCTTCTTCGACAATGGCGGCGCGCAGTTGTGGGTGAACCGTATCGCTCATTACACCGACCCGCTGGACAAGACGACGCTCGCCGCGTTGCGTAGCGCCGTCACGCTCAAGAACCGTAACGCCGTCAAGGCGACGCTCACCACTGGGACATCGGGCACGAACCAGATCGCATGGCAGGCCGTGACCGCGGGCACGGGGGGGAACGGGATCGCTGTCACCCTGGTCGCTTCGGGTAACAACACGCCGCTGTCCGTCGACGTTGTGGACAAAGCGATCACGGTGAACCTCGCGACCGACGATGAAGGCAATGCCACTTCGACCGCTGCTGAAGTCGTGACCGCCATCACCGCCAAAGCCGAAGCTGCCACCCTGGTCTCTGTCATTGGGACGGACACTGGCGTTGTGGACACGGTTGCGGCGACCCGTCTTGCAGGCGGCCTGGACGCGCAGGACGCCCTGACGGTCAAGACCGTGGACGAGGGCGTCTGGGGCGACCGGATTGCCGTCCAATTGGAGAACGGCTCCCGTTCGGCGGACATGGAGTTCAACCTCATCGTCCGGCACAAGAACGAGATCGTCGAAGTCTTCAAGGACCTCTCGATGACGCCGACCGCCGCGAACTACGTCGAACTCGTCGTAAACGGCGACTCGGAATACATCACCGTCGAGGACAAGAGCACGGGAACCGCCACCGCACAGCACCGGCCCGCCGTGGGCCAGTTCACACTCGCGGGCGGCGACGACGGTCTGACTGGCCTCGCGGACGAGGACTACATCGGCGACCATTCCCAGCATACGGGATTCAGCGCCTTCGAGGACGTGTTCGATTTGAACCTTCTGTGCATCCCCGGCGTGACCACGGGCGCGGTCTTGAACGCCGCGCTCACGTATGCCGAGTTGCGCAAGGACGTGTTCTGCATCCTGGATACCCCGATGGGCCTGACGCCGCAGGAGGCGCTGGACTTTCGGCGAGGCCAAGGCGGATACAGCCACGAGGCCTTCAATTCGTCCTATGGCGCGGTGTATTGGCCGTGGCTGCGTATCGAGGACCCGGTTAGCGGCCACGAGAAGCTCGTGCCGCCGTCCGGCGCGGTGGCGGGCTGCTACGCGCGCAACGACCAGAAGGCGTATGTGTGGTCGGCGCCCGCCGGTATCGACCGAGGCCGCGTGTTCAACGTGCAGGGCGTGGCGTATCTCACTCAGCGCGCGGACCGCGACGTCCTCTATCCCGAGGGCATCAACGTCATCGCCGTGTTCCCAGACAGCGGCGTGAACATCTGGGGACAACGCACGTTGCTCCAACAGCCGTCCGCGCTCGACCGCGTGAACGTGCGCCGATTGATGATCTACATGGAACGCGCGGTTGGCGACTCATCCCGTTTCGTGACCTTCGAGCCGAACCACCCGCGCACGTGGCGGGCGCTAATCCGGCTCATCAACCCGTTCATGCAAGACGTGAAAAGCAACGGCGGCGTCTACGACTATCGCGTCCAGTGCGACGCGGAGACCAACCCGCCCGCTGTCCAGGACCGCAACGAGATCGTCGCCCGGCTGTTTGTGAAGCCCACGAAGACCGCCGAGTTCGTCGAGCTCAACTTCGTGATGACGGACACGGGTTCGAACTTCAAGGAAATCTTCAACGCATAAGGAGGCGCCCCGATGAACGCGGCAGGCAACATGCCCAAGAGCTTGTATCAGAACTGGCAATTCGCCATCGAGGTGAACGGCTTCGACGTGGCGTTGTTCAAGAAGGGCCAGGAACCCAAAACGGAGTTCGAGGAAGTGGCGTTCGCGCCGGGCGGGTCGATGTTCGACCAGAAGGTTGCGGGCCGCGTGAAGTTCGAAGACATCACGCTGGAGAAGGGCGTCCTGCAGGACGGTTCGGACCAGGCTGCGCGCGAGTGGGTCCAGAAACAGGTGGACGTGAATGCGGGCACGGGCAGTCTCCCCAACGAGTATATGCGCGATGTGGACATCGTCCGGTACGACCGCGCGGGCAACGAGACGCGGCGTTGGACATTGCACGGAGCTTGGATCAAGTCCCTCGAATACGACGAACTCGAAGGCGGAAACAGCGAGAACACCATCGAGAAAATCACACTCGCGTTTCAGTTTTGGACGTAATAACCAATCAACCCCAAAGGAACTGCATTCATGTATACCTTCACACTCCCCAGCGGCATTGAAGCCGAGTTGCGCGAGATGACGGGCGCGGAAGAAACTCTGCTCACCAACCGCCGCCTCATGAAAGACGGCGAGGCCATCAATCAAGTGCTTCGCAATTGCCTTGTCCGCCTTGGAGACAGAACGGAAATCGCGGCAAAGGACGTGCTGGACCTGTTGTCTGGCGATCGGCTGTTCCTGCTGGTGCGGCTGCGCCAAGTTTCCTTCGGCGACGAGGTGCCCCTGTCGCTCACGTGCCCCGCGAAGGACTGCGGTGAGCTCACCGAGGTGAACATCGTCCTCGATGACCTGGAGGTCACGCCTTACGGGCCAGAGCGCGAGTTCATTTTCGAACTTCCGCGTGCAAAGAAGACCGTCATCTTCACGCTATTGGACGGTCACATGGAAAAGCGCTTGGCCGCCCTCAAAGAACCGAACCTTCACTCCGCGATGCTCATGCGGGTGAAGGAAATCGACGGCAAGGCCCCGAACAAAAACTCGCTTGCGGAACTACCCGCATTCGACCTGAACGCGCTTCGGGCGGAGATGCAGCGCGTGGATGGCGGTATCGACACGACGGTCCACGCGGTCTGCTCATCCTGCGGCGCGCGCGTTGTCACGCGGCTGGAGGCAGAGCCCCCTTTCTTGTTCCCGAACGCTCGGTTGTAGCGGACGCGTTCTTCCTGGCCTACGGCGGGTTGCACTGGGGATACAACGAGGTGTTGTCGCTGCCGCTCGGCGTGCGCCGCGAGTTCGTCGACGCGCTCGAGCGGCAGCTCGCCTTTGAAAAGTCCGAACTTGACCGGAACCGGAAATGATCAACGACCTCGGCCTTGGCATTGTGGTGACGATGCGGGACCTGTTCTCCCGGAACGCCGCGAACATCGAGTCGGCGATGGCCTCGCTGGACGCGAAGGTCGCCGCGTCGAGCGAGCGCATGACGCGGAACCTCGACCGCATCCAGAAGGGCACGATGATGATGGGTGCCGGGCTTGCCCTCATGGCCGCCCCTGCCGCGCTCGTGGCCTCGACGGCCGCAACGCAGAAGGCCCTGGGCGAAATGGCGTCCCTCGGCACGAAGGACCTGCGCGCACTCGAGGACGCGGCAGAGTCGTTCACCAATCAGTGGGCGGGCGCGAGCAAAGCTGAGTTCATCGGCGCGGCATACGACGTGAAGTCCGCGCTCGCGAACCTGAGCGACGAGGCCGTAGGCACGTTTTCCGCCATGGCGGCCCTGACCGCGAAAGCCACCAAGGCGACGACCCAGGAAATGGTCGGGACGTTCACGACCGGCTACGGCATCTTCAAAACCATCATGCCCGAGTACTCGGACATGGATTGGGCGAAGGCCTTCTCCGGGGCAATGGCGCAGACCGTGGCGGCCTTCAAGACGACCGGGCCGCAAATGGCGGATGCGATCAAGAACGTCGGCGCAACCGCAGCAGCGTCGAATATTCCGCTACAGGAGCAACTGGGTATTCTGGGGCAACTCCAGACCACCATGCCCGGTTCCGAAGCGGGCACGCTATACAAGGCGTTCATCATGAAGGCCGCCGAAGCGGGCAAGGAACTCGGCCTGTCGTTGGTGGATTCGCAGGGCCGTCTCAAAGGCGTGTTGCCGGTCTTGCGCGAAATTCAAAACCGTTTCCCGGACCTTTCGCAAGCCGCAGCGCAGGTGCAAATCAAGAAGGCGTTTGGCTCTGATGAAGCGGTCAAGTTCGTGCTGCAAATGAGCGCGGGCATGGAGTCGCTGCAGCAGAACATCGAGTCCATCGAACAAGCGATGAAGGGCGGCATTACGACGACCGAAGCAATGGCGCGCGCGATGAACCAAGACATCGGCGCGCAGTTCACGCTCGCGAAACAACAGATCAGCAATCTCTTCGAAATCATGGGCCGCACGTTGCTGCCGGTCATCACGCCGGTCATGCACGGCGTGTCTCACATCGTTCGGTTCCTGCAACGTATGGCGAAGGCTGCGCCAGGCGTTACCGGGGCCGTGCTGGGCCTCGCGCTCGCGCTTGGCGCGGTATTGGTCGTCGCCGGGGCGGTAGTCGCGGCGATAGGCGCTATCGGCGTGCTGGTCCCAGCGGTGAGCGCGGGCATCGCCGCTATAGGCCCCGTGCTGGCTGGCGCTGGCGCGGCCATCGCGACGTACTTCTGGCCAGTGACGCTGGCCATCGGCGCGCTTATCGCGATCGTGTATGCGTTGCGCCGCGCATGGACCTCGGACTTCGCGGGCATCCGCACGTTGGTCATGGGCGTATGGAACAAAGTGTGGCTCGCACTCGACGGGGTTCGCGCGCTCATGATTTCGCTCAAGGACGGTACGGGCGAGATATCCGAAGAGCTCGCGCGGCGACTTCAAGCGGCTGGACTGATGACGTTCGTGTCGGGCCTCTTCCGCGTCTACTATCGCCTGCGCGAATGTTACGCGGGTTTGAGCCAAGCGCTCGCTCACGGATTCGCACGAGCGCGCGCAATCCTCGAACCTGCGGTGCGCGCATTGTTGGACGCCTACGCGGCGTTGGGCAGCGCGGTCTTCTCGCTGCTGGAAGCCTTCGGCCTAGTAAGTACGGCCGCGGACGCCTCGTCGTTCCGCACGCTGGGACGCGCGCTGGGCACGCTTATAGGGATTATTATTCAGGTGGATGCATTCATTCTGCGCGGGCTCATCGCGCCGTTCGTGGCGGTTATCCGGCTCATCGCGCTCGTGGTACGCGCCGTCGCGTGGCTGGCAAAGGTGACCATCTCAGCGTTCATCGAGTCCGCACGATTCGCCCAGAAGTACCTGCTCCCGATCCGCCTCTTCATCGAGGAACTCCGCCTGGCCGCACACGTGGCCTACTCGCTCTGGCAGATGTTGAGCGGCGATGTGTCGTTTACCGAAGGACTCAAAGAGATCGGGCGCGCCGTGTTTCGCTTCCTCACCACGCCGTTCCGTTGGGCGCGGGACGTGGCGCAAGGAATATGGGGCGCCATCACAGGCCTGTTCTCCGCGCTGGGAGGCCTGGTCACAAACCTCGCGTCGGCCATGGTGGCCGCCATTCTCTCGCTTCCCCTCGTAAATGCGCTGGCGAATGTGTTCCAAGGAATTCGGTCGTTCCTTTCTGGCGACCTCGGGTTCTTCGACGCGGGCAAAGCGATGCTGACCGCATTCGCCGAGGGGATATGGTCGGCTGCGACGTTGCCCTTCCGCATGCTCAAAAGGGCGCTGGGATTCTTGCGCCGCCTGTTGCCATTCTCCGACGCACAGGAAGGGCCGCTGTCTGACCTTACCCTTGCCGGCGCAGCGTTTCTGCGGACGTTCGCACAAGGCATGCTGAGTGCGGTGGCCCTTCCGGGCAGGATATTGAGACAGTCTCTGGGCACTGCCATGCAAGGGGCCGCTACGCCTTTCCGCTGGGCTGCCGGGTTGGCCCATCGTGCGTGGGACGGCCTGCGCTCGATGGTGACCACGAGATTCGATAGCCCCGAATTACCGACGGTTCCCGCTCCGGCAATACAGTCCCTGGACAGGCATACGGTTGTCCGTCAACCCGCGCAGCGGGAGAACCCATTGCGGTTTCTCTTGAACGCTGCTCGCGCAGCCGCGCTTGCTGGGTTCGTCGCAGTGCATCCCGTAGCCGCTGCGCAGCCTCCTGCTTTTCCGGTAGCCGGGCCTGCCGTACGCGTCGAGGTGCCTGCGGTCGTGCCTCCCCAAGTTGTGACCATCTCGCAGAGACCCGTGCAACCGTTTGTACCGGCGAGCACGTTTGTTGCTCTGCGGGCTCCTGCCCCTTCTGCGCCTCTTGCTCGTCAGCCATTTGTTCCTATGCCCGCGGACATTCCCGTGCGTCATATGGCCACTCCACCCCTGCGCGAGAGCGTTGTTGCGCCACGGGTTGCGGAAGGCCCCGTACGGCTGGACGGCACGGCAATCATTACGCCACGCCTTGCGGGCGTGCTACCGCGGCTTGAGACAACCGCGAGAGTGAGCCCGGTGGTCTCCCCGGCTTTGCCGTCGATGGAGGCGGCGGCCTCATTCGTTCCAGCAATATCCGAGGTGCCTGCGACCACTCCCTTCGAGTCGTCGCCGCGTTCCGCACCGGCACCTGTAGAGCCCACGACGCAGAGACAACAGCAGTTGCTCGGGGAAACCCGCGGGGCTGGCGCTACCCAACAGCCGACGGACGATTCGTTCGAACTGCGCGCGATTCGCCTCATCCTCGAACGGCTGCTCGCAAAGCTGGATGAGTTGGGTCAGCGCCCCGTTGACCTCTCCGTGGCCCTGCGTTTGGATGGCCGCCAGATTGCCCAGGCCGTGTACAAAGACCTGCGTGAGCAGAAGGTGAAGAACTATGAAACGCTGTAGCGGGAGTGCCGCGTCGTGAACGCACCGGGACAGACGATAACCGCCTATTTGGTGGACGTGGATACGGGCGAGCGGCTGGAGTTTCAGTACAACCCGAATGATATCACGGACGAGAAGAGCACCGCGTACGCGGCGGTCAAAGTCCCGGGCATGAGTCATCCGCGCTACCAGTTTGTGGCGGGTGAGGCGCGCAAGATCGCGTTCAAGGTGGAGTTCTTCAAGGGGGCGGTGAAAGAAAACGTGCGCTGGCTACAAAGCCTGCAGTACCCCGACCACGACGGCCCCATGCTCAAGAACGCGCCACACCGGGTGCTGTTCATCTTCGGGGACCTGTTCCCTGGCGTGGTGTGCATCGTGCCGAGCGTCAAGGCCCGGTTCTTTCACCTCTTCGACCAGACGACCCTCGATCCGCAGCGCGCAGAGGTAGATATCGTCCTGGAAGAATACGTGGAACAGTCCCGCTCCGTGGGAGAGATGCGCCGATGAACACCGCGTCACGCTACGATGGCTGCGAAGCCCTCAAAGACGGAACCCGCGAGTACCTCGGGCTGCGCGTTTCCCTGGACATCGCACCACGCCCAGATGACCGATTCCACACCGTCGTCGCCGGTGACCGGTTGGACGTCCTCGCCCACCGTTACCTCGGCGATGCGCGCCTCTGGTGGGTCATCTGCGACTGCAATGGGGGGCCTTCGCCTTTGAGTATGCATCTATTAATAGGAATCACGTTGCGCATACCGTCGACGGGCTGGCTAGGTAAGGTTTCTTGAGCGGGTCGCGCAGTCTGACAGGTTGAGATTTTGGCCTTTATTCTGACTTCTGTCCCGATTTACGTCTTAATGCCTGTCTTGACTATTGTCAGGAAAAAGTATATTATTTCTGACAGATGAAGGGACGAATCATGAGCACTACCGAGAAAATACGCAAGAAGGCGGAACAGTTGCTTCTTGGGCAACCTGTTTCTATAAAAGAGTTTATGTCGTGCGGAAGCCGCGATGCGGTCGACCAGGCGCTTACCCGACTGGTCAAGGCCGGGGTTCTGTCACGCCCCGCAAGGGGCGTTTACGTGCGCCCAAAGACGAATTCGTTTATCGGCGAAGTGCCTCCGGAGCCCATCCAAGTCGCAGAAGCGATCGCCGAGGAATTCGGCGGCAGTATCCAAATCCACGGCGCGGAAGCGGCGAGGCGGCTCGGATTCAGCACCCAAGTTCCTGCACGCCCGATTTTCTATACAAGCGGCCCCAATCGCCGGTTTCATCTCGGACAGATGGAGGTCACCCTGAAGCATGTAAGCCCTCGCAAACTCGCGTTGGCAGGGCGTATGGCCGGCGTTGCCCTGACAGCTCTGTGGTATCTGGGCAAGCACATGGTCACCGCGCAAACCGTCGAACATGTGCGCACTCGATTGGCGCCGGAAGAGTTCGATGCGCTTTGCGCCGCCACCCAAGCCATGCCGGGGTGGATGCACGATGCCTTTGTCGATCATGAAGAAAGGATGCAGCATGCCTGAATTCCTGCGCCTGCCGACTGGTGAACAGGCGGAAATCCTCACGGCGATGTCAGTTAAGACGGGCCGTTCCGCTCAGGTGCTCCAAAAAGATGTGTGGGTTTGCTGGGCCCTGAAGGAACTGTTTGGGGCCCGGACCAACATCCGAATGGCCTTCAAGGGAGGGACGTCGCTATCCAAGGTCTTCCAAGTCATCCATCGATTTTCAGAAGACGTTGATGTCACGCTGGACTACCGTGACTTATGCCGAGGTTTGGGCGTGGACCCGTTTGCCGCCGACACGTCCAAGAGCAAGAAGAGATTGTTCAGCGAACAACTTAAGGAGCGCGTTCGCGAGTACATCCACCAGGAGCTCGTGCCGCCAATCGCGGCCTCATTCATCGAGCTGACCAATGGCAAGGGACATGTCGAGGTAAGCCAAGACGGAGAAAAGGTCCAACTTCATTATCCATCAGGTCTCGGTTCCGGCGCGCCCTACATGGGAGACTGGATTCTACTGGAGTTCGGCGGTCGCAACGTAACCGAGCCGAATGGACCATACAGGATTAAGGCAGCGATTGCCGACGAACTTTCCGCGCTCGAGTTTCCCGAGGCCGACGTCATGGTCTTGTCCCCCGAGCGAACGTTCTGGGAGAAGGCCACGCTAATCCATGTAGCGTGCCATCGCCAGCGAGAATCCAGCGCCGAACGAATATCGAGGCATTGGTACGATCTCGTCATGCTGTACCGCAAAGAAATCGGCAAGAATGCTCTGTCTAACCGCGAGCTTCTCAATGACGTGGTCCGGCACAAAAAAGTGTTTTTCGACGCAAGCTATGCCAATTACGACGATTGCCTAACCAAAGGTTTCCTGCTTGTTCCTGACGAACCGCTCCTCGCCGGACTCAGGCAAGATTACAGCCAGATGGAATCGTCCGGCATGTTTGACGAGCCTCCCCCTTCTTTTGACGAGATTGTGGAGGTTCTGAGGCAAATCGAAGACGTGGTCAACCACTGACCTCGCCCGCGGCGTCCACAGCGCAAACCAATACCTCTTCTCAACAAAGACTCGCACAATAAAGGGACTTGCTTTAGTGTGCACGAGCCCTTCCGGGCTGCTGCAATATCTGGCGGAACATCCAGGATGTCTCCAAAGAATCCCTTTCCGGGGTATTCTCCCACCCTCCTGTCCCTATTCCAAGGCATACGGGCCTTCTGATAGCTACCGCTTCCGGTAGATAGCCTCCGAGGGCATTCCGCCCGACCGGAGGCCGGATGGATCTCGACGCATTCAAACCGACGTTCCTCATCCAAATCGAGGGGCATCAACTCTCCCTGGACATCACGCAGGAAATCACGTCGTTTGTCTTCGAAGACAACGAAGAGGAATTGGACGTGATGGAACTGTGCGTCGCGAACCGCAATTTGCAGTTCACCGATGACCCGCTGTTCCAGGAGGGCAACGAGATCGTCGCTCGGTTCGGGTATGTGGGCAACCTGTCGCCGGTCAAGAAGGCGGTCATCAAGGAAATCGACTACGATTTTCCCGAGGATGGCGTGTCCACCATCCGCCTCAAAGCCTATGACAAAGGCTACAAACTCTCCGGCAAGGAGAACCAGAAGGTCTGGCAGAGGCCCGCGCCGGGGATTCTGTACTCGGACATCGCCGAGGAGATCGCGCGTGCGAACGCGCTCATTCCCGTCGTGACCCCGACGGTGGGACGTCATCTCCGCGTCGTGCAGAGCAACATTTCGGACGCACAGTTCCTCCGGGAACTCGCGGCGAAGGCCCGTGACCGCGAAGGCGACGGTGTCACGGGGTACACGTTCTACGTGCAGGACGACGAACTGCATTTCCATCCACGCGTGCTCGACCAATCGCCCGTTCTCACGCTCGAGTATTTCACGGATCGCCAGGGCTTGTTGCGCTCGTTCAGGCCCTCGGTGCAGGCGCAATGGGGCAAGGGCGCGGGCATCGAGACAAAGACCATGGGCGTCGACCCTCGCAAGAAGGCGGCGGTCGAGCAGAAAGCCAATAACGACAATTCCTCCAACCGCACGTCACTGGGCAAACGCACGTATCTCGTCGATGGCAACACGGGCGAGGGTCGCTTCAAGGAACAGGAGACGGGCCGCGTGACGGCGTCCTTCGAGCGTAGCGAAGGACTTCACGAAGAGCCGCAACAGGAACCTGGCAAGGACGTCGCCGAGGGGCGATTCAACGCCGCGGAACTGCAGCAGGTCGAAGCGACGGCCATCACGCTGGGCATCCCCACGCTCCGCGCCAAACAAAACATCGAGATTCGCGGCGTGGGTCGAAAGTTTTTCGGTATGTATTACTGCCGGTCGTTGCGGCACAGCTTCGGCGAGGGCGGGTATGCGTGCGAACTCACGTTGCGCAAGAACGCCCTCGGCATGGGCGCGGGCGCGAAGTCCGGCCCGGCGAAGGGAAAGCCGAATGATTAGTGCGTGAGTTACCGGTTTTCAGTTTCCAGTTATCGGAAAAAGAGGAGAGTAAAAGACATGGATACGATCAAGACGGGCATTGGGTTTGTTACGGAGAATCGCGATCTGTTCATCACGCTTGCGGGCAGTCTGTTGGCCATTGTGAAGCTGACGGTCTGGGGCCGCGCCAAGGCCACGGCGCTGGACGCTGTGACCACGGTCATCGAGCAGTTGCGCGCGAAGGACGTGAAGCAGGCCGTGGCGGCCAAGGAAGCGGCGCTGCCGTCCGGCGCGCTCGACGCCCTACAGACGTCCGTCGCAAAGGCCGACCCCAAGAAGGAAGCGCCTGGCCCCGCAACGAGTTTCGTGCGCGAACTGTTTCGCGGCATTCTGCCGGGGAAGAAGGGATAACGGCTCGTGCTGGACGTCCAGGACAGGCAGCACGAGGAGCGGTACAAGAACCGCTGGTACGGCAAGTACCGCGCGTTCGTTCGCGACCATCACGACCCGGAACGGCTGGGGCGTCTCCGTTTGGAGGTCCCGGCCGTTCTGGGTACTGGTCCGGAGAACTGGTCGGACTGGGCTTGGCCGTGCTTTCCCTATGGCGGCAACGATGACGTGGGCATGTTCCTGGTTCCCGAGGAAGGCGCGTCGGTCTGGGCAGAGTTCGAAGGCGGTCAGGTGCAGTATCCGATTTGGTCTGGCGTGTGGCTCGCGAAGAGCAATCCCGGCGAACAACCGGCGGAGTCGAAGCGCCTGTGCGATGAAGCCAAATGCGTGGACTGTCCGGACAGCGCGGACCACAACAAGAACCCCGATGCGCTCGAGCACAAGAAGTATCACGCGCATCCGTCCTTCTACTGTCCGCGCCGCAAGGTACTGCTCAAAACCGAGACCGGCCACACGATTGTTGTGGACGACAAAGACGGCGAGGAGTTTTTGCGCATTGTCGACCGCGCGGGACAAATCATCGAGATGCTGTGTCCCGTGAAACCCGAGTCGCAGGCGGGCAACGCGTTGCCGCGTGGAGTGCGCGACGCGATTCGCGGCGACCAGTTGGACATCGCCCAGGACATCGTGGGCAAGCGCGCGAGCATCGAAGTCGCGGACTTGTGTCGTCAGCATCTGCGCTTCGAGGCGTGGCAGGATGAGGAGAAGATTCACATCCAGTCCTGCGACGCGCAACGCACGCGATGGCAGAAGATTCTGTTGGACACGACGAAAGACCGCGAGAAGGTTCACGTCTGGGGCCTTAACGGCCAGCAGTACGTGCTCATCGACTCAACGAAGAACGCCGAGCGCATTCACGTCCGAGACAAGGCCGGTAGCGAGGTCGTGCTCGACGCAACGTCCGGCAATATCGTCATTCGTAGCGCCAACATGGTGCTCATCAACCCGTAGGAGACTCTCATGCCACACGAGGCCGCGCTCATCACGCAGTTCCGCGAGGTCATGACGATCCTCGCGATCACAACGGGGCTGGTCAGTAGTTTCGTGACGCTGCTGGGTTCGTGGTTCATGCTCAAGTTCCGCATTGGCCGGCACGACGAGCAGATCGCCGAGCTCAAGAAGACGCTCACCAACGGTAACGGCCTCGTACAACAGGTTGCTGCGCTGCAACTGAACAGCGTCACCCGCGACCGGTTCGACGGCGTGATGTTCAACGATGCGCATGCCGTCATGACTCAGCTTAACGCGCTGCACGACCGCATAGCGCGATTGGAAAGCGTGTGCAACGAGCGGCATGGCCGCCGCAAACACGACGGCGAGGACGCGTAGCCATGGCAAAACCGCAAGCGCGGCTCGGCGACATCAGTTCGCACGGGGGCGTGATTGTCTCCGCAGCCCAACGCACGCTGGTCGATGGACGGCCCGTGGCGCGAATGGGAGACCTGCATGCGTGCCCTATTCCTTTTCACGGCGTGACGCGGATTGTGTCCGGCGCAGCCAAGACGCTTATCGAAGGACGACCCGCGGCGCGCGTCGGTGATGTGACGGGTTGTGGCGCAGCAATTGTCTCGGGCAGCAACAGAACATTGGTGGAGTGACTCAGAACATGGTTGCAACCATTCGCTACTGGGACGTGTTCCCGAGACGCATTCGCGGCATGCGCACGCCGAATCATGGTCAGCACACGACGATACCATTGGCATTGTGCGGCGACCCGCAAGGCGTCGTCTTTGAAAGCGGCGACCCGATGACCGCGTCCGTGAGCGACGCAGGCGTCGTGACGCTGGGTATGAAGGTCGGCCACACGACCATTCGCGTGTACGAGCCAATGACACCGGAGAACGTCCGCGAAGTCGCGGTCGAGGTGTTGCCCTGCCCAGGCACAGATATTCAATCCGTGGGCGTCGCTAATCTGCCCGGCGAGGACACCGGTCGTTACGCGCCCGAGGGCCACGTCCATAAAGGTCTCATGCAGTTCGGGACGGACGTCCAACCCGGCGGCGAAGCAAACAGTCCCGGTACGCGTGAAGAAGCCGCGCACGTCGACCATGTCCACGAGGTCGTGTGGTTGGAGTACCACGGCGAATGAACCGTAACCCATCCGCGAAACGGCCTATTTACGGGCGCGACCTCGCCCTTCTCATGCGGGATATCAACCGCATCGAGGCGTCGCTGAACGCTGAGGGCAACGGCGCAATAGACGTCGTGATCGTCATCGACACCTCGGGCAGCATGAGCGACGTGATTGCGTCGGTGAAGCGCAACGTGCGGTATATTTTTGACGCGAGCATGCAGAAGATGCCGGACGCGCGAATCGGGCTCATCGAACAGGGCGACTGGAGCAAGGACTCGGTCTATCGTTGCCAACCCACAAACGACCCCGCCGCGTTTCAGGCGGGCATCGACGCGTTTGGTTATTGCGGCGGCGGGTACGAGGCGTACGTCGATTCGCTCGTCATGGCCGTCGCGGACACGCAATGGCGCGACGAGGCCACGCGGTTGATCGTCATTATTGGTGACGAGCCCGCGAACCAACGGTCGAAATCCGGCAAGACCTGGGCCGACGCAATTGCGATGTCCGTTGAGGTCGACGCGAGCGTAGCGATGATCATTGCGAAATCCTATGCGGAGGCATCGTGTAGGACGTCGTATGCCCAAGCCACGGAAGCCACCGGCGGCGTGTTGTTCGTCGCGCCAACCAACGACGACGTTGTGAACATGATCGTGCTACTCATTGGCCACTTCACGTACCAGCAGACCGAGTTCTTTCGCTACACGCGGACGCGACGCGAGTCGCTCGGCATGCCCGATGGCGGCGTATCGGTTCCGGCGATTAACGCGCTGGCGAAAACGCCGTTCACGCCGCACCCGATTGTGGACATGCGCGACGCTATTGTGCGGCTCGTGAACGCGACGCGATTGAAGGCCCCGTCTGGACAGCCCTTCACGTGGACGGAAGACGCGAACAATCTTTATCGCGTCGCGATGGGCGACCGCAGCGACTATGGCGCGACGGGCGGGCTGCGCTATACGTGGACGCGTACGTTGCAGCAGATGCTGCGCACGCCGCCGCGCGATGTGGATATCGGCGAAGTGTACGAGTGCGTGCGCGCGCTCAAAATCGCGGCGGGAGTCTGACAATGCCGGATGTAAATCCCCTGTTCGGCCTGCTGCACTGCCAGCATGCGCTCGACCCGCAACAGGACGACGTGCAGTTTGTGAGTCCGTCGGATTCGCATTACGAGTTGATGGAGGTCGCACGTCAACTCGAGGGCATTCGCATTGTGCTGCAGGCGATGTTCGACGCGTCGCAACAATTGCAGAACGAGGCGCAGGCGTATCTGCAGAACCAGGCCGTCCACGCGGAGTCCTTTCTCGGGCGGCTCGATGCGCCGGACTACTATCCCTTCGTCGCGCTGCCGCAAGGCACGCTGGTGAAGGAGTGTCCGGACGGCGGACGGCAGTTCGTGTTGCCGGACGGCGTTGTTGTGGTGCTCAAGAATGATCGCACGATGCTCGCGACGCATGACGGCGTCGCGGTGAAACTCACGCCGCAAGGCGGACACGTGGTGTTGCCCAATGGTCAACACTTTGAGGTGCACGCGGAGTTCTGCCGTAGCACGCATACGACTGCATGGATTGAGGGACTGCCGGACTCGGTCGAACCGGTGTGCATCGGCAAAGGGCGGTATCGCGCGGAGTTTCCAGACGGCGTGGTGTTGACCGTGTGGCATGCATTGCCGAAACAAGAGTGCATGCTCAGCGTCGCAAACCCGACGGGCGGCATGTTGGTCATCTCTCGCAAGGGCATCCAAGGCATCGGGCTGGAGGTTCAGGTACGTCTACTGCCAGACAGCGCGCTGAGCTTTCGCGTCGAACCTGAAACAAACTCCGCAACGGTCCAATACCTCCACTCCGGCGTCGCGCGACCAACGGAAGGCATTGTACAACTCGCACTCTCCAACGGGACAACTGTGACGTATCGCTGCAACGCAGCCAATAGCGACGACAACGTTACGTCTGATGATAATGCAACGCCCCACACCTTTACCTGCGAGGAGCGCGGCCAATGCAGCGTCTAGATTTCCTCGGACGCGGACTTCGCTTCCCGTTTGGTTTCGCCACGCAGACCGGCGCGACCGAAGAGTCCATGGCGCACGACCGCATCCGCGAGAGCATCCTCCAAATACTCGAGACCCGCCCCGGCGAACGCCTCATACGTCCGGACTTCGGCTCCCGCGTCAAAGACCTTGCATTCGAGCAAAACGACGCCATATTAGAAGGCCTGCTCCGCTTCCACATCGCCGACGCCCTCAAGCGCTGGGAAAAACGCATCGTCGTGACCGACGTATCGTTCGACGATTCTCCGGAAAACACCGACCGCAATGTGCTCCTCGTGTGTATCACCTACCGGGTCATTCCCTCACAGAGTGAGGCGAACCTGGTTTGGGCGTTCTGTCGGGAGGCAATCGGGGATTCTCCGCGCTGAAGCGGCCTATTGCTCCAATTGTTCGTTCGCGCTAGAATGAACCAAAGGAGCACCGCAAATATGAGCGAAGTCACTATAAAGTTACACGTAGAAACCCTCGATGAGGGCGGGTATGTCGCCACCAGTCCCGATGTTCCCGGACTTGTGGCGCAGGGCCGTAGCCTAACTGAAACCGTCGAGATCGCGCAGGGACTTGCGCGCAAGATCGTCGAGTCCTGCATCGAGCATGGCGATCCCATCCCGTCCGCTCTGGCGTCACTGGGTGCCGTGTCGCCTGCGGTCGACCTATTGGTCCCGGTCGGAATGCCGTAACATGGGACGTCTCTCAGGCTTCAAGTACACAGACGTAGCGCGCAAGCTACGTGCGTGCGGTTACGTGTTTGACCGCCCGGGCCCAGGCAGTCACGAAGTGTGGCGTCATACCGGGACGAGGAAGAAAGTCACATTGCCCCACCATCCCGGCGATATGCCGGAAGGTACGCTCCGCGCAATCCTTCGCGAAGCTGGCATCGACCCGGATGACTTTCTGAACGCATAGTGAGCAGTTCGCCGTGACTACCGCAGCCGGAGATAATCGTCCACGCTGAAACCGGCATCTTTTAAGATGCGTATCGCCAGTCCACGTCCCAGATCGCAACCGGAATGCACAGGAACCGTAATCGTGATCTGCTCGGCGTCATTCCATAACGTCAGATGACTTCCGGACTGGCGGTCATCCGCAAAACCTTGGCTGCGCAAAAAAAGCGCACCAGTTCCTGCGCGGTAACCTGCGGCATCCGGCTCATTCCGGGATGCCTACCGTCAGTTCCTCGACGTGGACCAGTCGTTCGTGTTGGTCGATAGCCTGACCGTGGGCCTCCAGCGCTGCAACATGCTGCTGTACGGCTGCGCGGATATTCTGACGGGCTTCCTCGATGGTGGCTCCATTACTAAAGCATCCGGGCAAGGTAGGACTGTACGCAAAATACCCAGGATCGTCCTCTTCTTTTTCGATCACAATCCCGAATGTGTAAAACCGCATACACTCACCTCGCGAATTCCTTGGGAAATCCCTATCTGTCAAGATTGTACAGCAAACCCCGATTCCGCGCCAGTCGTTATTCGTCGTCGCCTCGCCGTTTTCCGCCCGTTTCCGGTAGATAACCCATGGAGGCCGGACAGACCGGTCTTGGAACATGAGGTAACTGGATGGGGCGGGTGTCTTTGCCATATACGGCGCGCGGGCATGACGCGCTGCTTCGCGAGTTGACCGCGCGGATTCCCCAGCTCACCGACCGGTGGACGGATTTCAATCCGACCGACCCGGGGATGGTGTTGCTGGAGCTCTTCTGTGCGGTGGCGGACATGCTGTTCTACTACCTCGACGCGCAGACGGCGGAGGCGTTCCTGCCCACGGCCCGGCAGCGGCAGAACGTCATCAACCTGTGCAAACTCATTGGGTACCGGCTGGACGGGCCTCTCGCCGCGACGACGGAGCTTCGCTTCTCGGTACCGTTCGCGTTGGACGAGGATTTCACCGTTCCTGCGGGAACGGTGTGCCGCGCGCGACTGGAGACCGGCGACGTCTGGTTCGAGACGTCTGAGGACGCCTTTATTGCGCGCGGACAGGTCGCGGCCACGGCAAGCGCACGGCAGGGGCGACGCAAGCAAGAGACCTTTACCATTCCCTCGTCGTTGCGCCTTAACAGCAAGAACATCGCGGACACATCGGTCCACCTGTCCGTAGAAGGCATCCCGTGGACTGAGGTCCCGGACTTCCAAGAGAGCACGCCGGACTCGCTGCATTTCAGGCTGACCACCGACGCGGACGGTGTCACGACTATTCTGTTCGGCGACGCAGTATCAGGACGCTCCCCCGGCGCAGGCACCGTTGTCGCAACGGACTACCTCGAAACCCTCGGCGCGGCGGGGAATATCGGCGCAGGATTCGTGACGGACCTCGTAACGCCCCTCTATAACTCTGCCCAGCATGTTGCACTGTCCGTAACCAACCAGCGTCCGGCTACGGGCGGGGCCGACCCGGAAACCCTCGACCACGCACGCAAACAGGCTCCGGCGGAACTCCGCGCGCTGTGGAAAGCAGTGACCAAGGCGGACTACCTCGCGCTCGCCGAGGGGTATCCCGGCATCGCGAAGGCGCAGGTATTGGACACCAACGACTGCGCGAACATCCGGTACTACTCCGTCAACATTGCCATTGCCCCCAACGGCGGCGGTTTGCCGTCGGCGCAACTCAAACGCGAACTGGCGGAGTTCATCGAGTCGCGCAAGGTCGTGACGGTCGAAGTGAATCTCTACGACCCCACATACAAGGCCATCTCCATCGACGCGGAGATCTTTGCATACACCGGCGAAGACATCGAGATTGTTCGTGCGCGCGCCGAAACTGCGCTGCAGGACTTCTTCGCGTTTGACCGCGTCGGATTCGGCCAGGCTGTTCGCACCTCGGACCTGGTCGCCTTGTTGGATGGTGTCCGTGGCGTCAGCTACATCCACCTGTTCACGCCGGCGGCAGACCTGACCCTTCGTCCGGGCGAGATACCCCGGCTCGGTGAAATGCGACTCGACGTGCGGAGGGCGGACGCATGACCCACGTGCCTTTCGCAGAACGACTACTTGGGCTTCTGCCGTCCGTCTATCGGGAACGGGACACGGACGGTGACCTCGGCACGTTCCTGGCGATCCCCGGCCCCACCCTAGACGAGATCGCCGGACACATCGACGCGCTACCCTCGGCGTGGGACGTCGATACTTGCGACCCGCGCTACTTGCCGCCGCTCGCGGAAGCCCTGGGACTTACGCTTGACCCCGCGACACGCACGGACACGCAGCGCCGCGCGATTCGCGAGGCCATCGCCAAGTACCGCCGTAACGCGACCATGCCGGCCATGCGCCGTGACCTCGAACGCGTCGGGTGGCAGGGTCGCGTCAATGAAACCTTCCGGCACGCATTGCGGCTCAATCGTCGTGCGGTTGTGAACCAACGCAAACTGCCGGGACAACTTTTCAGCCTCGGCGTGTACCGCGTCGAGTCGGACACGATCACGTCGGGCTTGCGCGAGACCATCGCGTCACACCATCCCGCGGGCACGCGGCAGTTCTTTTTGCAACGCATTGGCGAGCCAACAGCCGTAGACACCGCGCCGATCCTGATGCCGCCGGTAGGCGTTACTATGACGGGGGTGGCGCGCGATTACGAGACCTTCACCGTCGGCCGTAACCGGCTCAACGCGGACTGGCATCTTACCCTGAAGGCCAAGGCCCACGAGCAGTGCGGCGTGCACATCGGGTATGCCGTCCGGTACGACGTGTCCGAGGCGGGCCTACTGTGGACCCGTTGGCACGCTCGACGTCGCGGCTTTCGCGTGGGCCGTAACGCGCTAAACCGCGAGCGCATCCAGGATTCTCAGGTTTGGGAGGTGAAGAGCGGGTTCACCGGAAAGGTAGACGCGCAGTCTCCTACGCATTCCGCCCAAACGGAATTTCGCCTCGGCAGACGTCATCTCAATGAAGTGCGCTTCGGACACTTCGAACCGCCGTCGCACGTGGTCTTTCGACAAAAAGACATCCTGGGTGAGAACGTGCTGCCCGCACAGTCGGCTCTGGGCGAGGCCACGACCCTACTTTATGCGGACCGCACGCAACTCACGGAGACCTTTCGCCTTCGGCAGTCTCGCCTTGGCAGTCGGCAGGCGCTTACCTATGCGCGTGCGCCACAGACCGCGCTCACCACATGGATCGGCGCTGCGACTCTCGCGCGCGTTCGCGGGGAGCACGACGTTGTGGAGCGCTGGGACGCACGCAGGAGCGGTTTTGCGCTAAACGCTCGCGCAAGTCTCAACGCTACGTTCCTCACATCATCCCAACTGACTCAAGCCCGTGCATCGTTCGAATTGGACGTGGACACAACGTGGCCGTATGGGGCACGCGCGGAGTCCGTACGCCTGAATGGACGACGGCTCAATCACGCGGCGTTGCGATTGTCCGTGGAACGAACGGCTCCGTTGCGTTTGGGCCGTACACGTCTTAACGCCGCAGGCCTGCGCGTCTCCAAGGCACCGCTACGCTGGCGGTACCGTCAACGCGATTATGACGGCCTCCATGAAGGCCGCGCGACCGAGGCCGTGAACATTGTGCGAGCGACGCGTTGGCCTGCGACGCCGGATAATGGCATCTGGGTCAACGGCGCGCCGCTTGCCGCATACAACCGCTGCGTCGTCACGCGTTGGCCGGAGGCATAGGAGGCGCATGGGCATTCGCATCTACCAAGACGCCGCGCTGACCGAGCCGCTCTCCAGCGGTGACGGGACGCGCCCAGACAGCGACGCCTACGACGGCACGCACGGCGAATCGCGCGACCGCCAACTCTACCTTGCGAACGAGCACGCCTCGCTCGCGGGGGCGTTGGGTTCGTCGGGTACGACGCTCCTGTTGGCAACACCCGCCTTCACCAACGGCGATATCATCATCGTGAACGCCGAACAGATGAAGGTCATCACGGGCGGCGGGACGACGACGCTCACGGTCGAACGCGGGTACGCGGGCACGACACCCGCCGCGCATTCCGTCGCGGCCGTCATGTGGTCTGCCTACGACTACACCGGCCTGACCATCGGCGCGGTCGATGCATCGGGCACGGACGAGACGGAGTGGTATCGGTTCGCCCCTACCCAAGCCGCGCTCGACGCCGCGACTCCCGGCGCGCCGCTGTCCCTGGGAAACAGGCCGTACTACCAGTCGCTCCCGTTCTGGCGTCGGTGCGTCGTGCCGGCAGGCACTTCGGTGCAGAACAAGACCGACCTGCGCCTGCGCGTCACCGGCGTGGAGAATCCGATCACATGAGGAGGCGCTGACCATGCCCCGGGAATTCCTGTTTGCCCAAAACAACGTCGCGGGCACGCTGCTGATCGCCATGGGGACGGGCGACCTCTCCTGCACGCTCGCGGCAGCTCACGGCGACCGCTTTCCCGTCGCGCCGGACTGCCCGTTTCACGTGACGGTCTCGCTCGCGGGTAACCGCGCAATAAACGAAATCCTCCACGTGACCGGCCGCAACGGCGACACCCTCACCGTCACGCGCGGGGCGGAAGGCATGACGCCGCGCGCATGGCCCGAAGGCTCGCCGGTCGAGTTGTGGCAGACGGCGCAGCAGTTCAACGACCTCAATCGCGCGGTGAAAACCATGGAGTGGTTCCTCGCGCAAAGCTGGGGCGGCGGCAACGGCGTCATTCGCTACGGCGCAACGCCGAACGACGGACTCAAGGTCACGCCCGGCGGCGCGCTCACGGTCGCCGTGCAACCCGGCGGGGCCTTCGTGAACGCGCTCATGTTCCGTTTGGCGGCGGCATACACAACGGTGTCGTTTACCGTGCCCACGACGAACCCGCGCATCGACCTCGTCGAGGCCAACGCGACGACCGGCGCGATCGCGTTCAAACAAGGCGTGGAAAGTGCGTCGCCCGTAGCGCCCACGGCAGACACGGACTGTCTTGTCCTCGCGCAGGTGTATTGCCGCGTCGGCATGACCGTCATCGGCGCGACGGATTCCGGTAGTAATGGATATATCGTCGACCAACGGACCTTCATCTAGGACGTCGAGAGGTCGGAGAAGAGTTTTGACACAAAGGCTCAAAGGTGCGAAGGCACAAAGGAAGAGAAGAATGTTAACGCGAAGGCGCAAAGGCGCGAAAACGCGAAGGAAAGACATTCGATTCGCTTTTCTCTGCGAACTTGGCGTTTTGTGCGCCTCTGCGTTGGGTTCTTCCTTTGTGTTCCTCTGTGTCCTTTGTGCCTTTGTGGTGAATCTTAGCCTTTAGACGCAGGAGTTGCCCATGAAAACCAAGATTCTCATCGCGTCCATTGCGAGTTTGTTTGTCCTCGGCGCCATCGGCACGGCGGCGCGATACATCGAGGAACTGCGTATCGGCGGCGGCTACGGCTCGACACCAGACGGGGGCCTGGACATCGAGAAGAACGGCGACGTCCGCACGAACGGCTCCATCACGGCCGACGGCGGCATCCTGCTCCCGGACAACAAGGCCGTCCAAACCGGGACCACCGCCCCGATCCTCTGGCGATACAACGCAACCACAGGAAGGGCCGAGTGGACCGACGGTCTTAACGTGCTCATGAGTCTTACCGATGCGGGGACGACCGGCAACCTCGGCGTCACGGGTAACGTGCAGGCCAGTGGTTCGTTGAACGCATCCGGCAACGCGACCGTGGGCGGTGACGTCGCGGTGAATGGCGGGGACATCGCCAGCACGGCATCGACACTGAACATCGCGCCCGCCGCCAACGGCACGGTCACCATGCTCGGAAATATGATGGTCTATAACGACGCCACGGTCGTGTCCGATCTGACCAGCACCGTCCCGAACAACGCCATGGAAACCGCGACGGCATGGACCAGCATCACGTGGACGGGTTGGGCTCCCGTGAGCCAGGGACAGACGACCGCACGTGCACACGCGGGTTCTGCGTCCTGGCGCTTCACGACCTCCGGCAATTCACAAGGCATCATCAACGGGGCGATGTCCCAGTGGTGCTATC
The DNA here is from genome assembly GCA_041859045.1 of Candidatus Hydrogenedentales bacterium. GTDB lineage: Bacteria > Hydrogenedentota > Hydrogenedentia > Hydrogenedentales > SLHB01 > JBHELB01. The sequence continues at coordinate 43,912 of JBHELB010000048.1, forward strand.
CCGGCGAACGGTACGTCGTCACCTACTGGGCGTCCGGCGACGGCGTGAACGCGATGCGCGTCATGCCCCACAACGGCCCGGGGGCGTGGTCTATCTACGGGCCTGTCGTTGCGCCGCCGAACGGCACATGGCAACAGTATTCGTTCGCGTTCACCGTGACGCACCCCACTCCTTCGATCTTCGACCTGGTGTTTGTGAGCGCATCGTCCGCCAGTGCCACGTTCTACGTGGATGACGTGACGCTCGCCAAACGCGACGGCAACGGATACATCGCAAACAACCTTCACGTGGGCACGGACCTGTGTTTCGGTGGGCGCATCCTAGGCCCCAACACGCTCCAGATATCCCCGTTCAACGCGTGGGCGGGCGACTCGAGTCGCATTCGTTTGTTTGGGCAAGGCCTCGTGGATGCCACCGGCGACACGACGCTGGAAATCTGTCCGGCAAACTCGAACACGCCCACTATCACGATGAACGGCAAGACCGGCAACGTCGCGACGACCGGAGACCTCACCGTCAACGGTGGGGACATCACCAGTACCGCGCAGACCTTGACGCTGTCTCCTGGCGCGGGCGGCAATGTGGCCGTGAACGGAGATTTCGGCGTAGCTGCCGGTAAGACCATCACCGGCGCGTTCAAGGCATCCACCGGCGCCGCAGGCGTGACCGCCATCATCACGAT
>JBHELB010000032.1:0-10056 GCA_041859045.1 Candidatus Hydrogenedentales bacterium
CTGGAGGCCTTGGACACCGAAGAACAGCGCGCCGCATTCGTTGCCGCGCTCGAGGCGAACCTCTTCCCGCCGAAGACCGGCGCCGCCCGTGTGCAGGCCCTCGACGACCTCAAGGATCGTGCGGAACGCGAGCTCGGCCCGGACAGCCCGGTGCTTCAAAGCATCACCGAAGAGCGCCAGACGGCAGAGACCGCCGTGCGCGAGGAAACGATTCGCCAGGAAGAGTTGCTGCGTCTTTCGTCACCTGTCCCGGTGGAGAAATGATGCGTGTTCAATAGCGGCCAACACAACACGCGAGTACACAACGGCAGCGCCGTCTTCGGGTCTCCCTACGAGTGTTTCGCGGACACGCGGCAGTTCATCGCGGGGCATCCGGCGTTCCTGTTGGACGTGGATTCGCGGCAGAGCGTCGTTCGCAGCATTACTCATGACGCGCGAACATACCAAGTCGTGTACGCCGTGCTACTCGATGAAACGCACGTCATCCAGGTCTGAGGTTTCCGGTAAATAACCACAGGTTACTCACGAAAGGAAATGAAATGGCATTGGGACTCATCACGCGCAACGGTCGCATTCTCACGGCGCGGCTGTTGCTCGGCGCGGGCATCGAAGGCATCACACACTGCGCGATCGGCGACGGCGACACCTCGTTCACGGATCCGCTGAATCCGCCTGCGCCGGTCTTCGACCAGACCGCGCTCAAACACGAATGCGCGCGCAAACGCTGGTACAAGCGCACGTTCCTGAAAGAGGACGCGGAAGGCGCGCTGGTCATAAACGGCGTCCACTTCCTCGAGACGGGCCTCGAGACGGACACCATCGGGGTGTTCTTTCGTTTCGAGGAAGGCGAGGCCAACGGCATCACCATTCGCGAGTACGGGTTCTTCGGCGGCACGGTCGCCTATCGCGATGGCGTCGTCTCGGACTACGCCGCCCACGGCGTCTATAGCCTCGAGACCAACCCCCTCGGCGAGGTACTGAATCCCGGTTACCTCTATGAGATCAAGAACATCCCGGACTTCAACAAGACCCCGGATACGCGCATCGAACTCGTAGGCATCATCAGAATGTAGCGCTGCCAGCGTCCGCGTTGGCGAGGAGAATACCATGGCCATTTCCCGCGACACTTTCGACCCCGCGAAGAACTACAAGCGAGTGCGCTATCACCAGGACCGAGACCTGCTGGACTCCGAACTGAACGAGCAGCAGGACATTGCACTGTTCGAGCAGAAGAAAATCGCGGACATGCTGTTCAAAGAGGGCGCGATCATCACCGGTCTGGTCGTGTCCGTCGCGAGCAATGTCCTGACGGTATCGCCGGGCGTGGTATACATCGACGGCCACATCGAAGCCGTGTCTGGCGGAGCGTTGACCTATGACCCGGCGAAGACCTCCGGTGCGGACTATGTCTACGTCGAGCTCCTCAAACACGACTACTCTGCGAACTTCGACGGCGCGCTCGTAAACCCCGCCACCGGCGAACCCACGGCCCAACGCGAAAAATGGGTGCTCGCTCTCAAGAACCGCGACACGTCGGATGACGCATTGCCGAACAACGTGACGGGCCGCGTCGTTGTGCCCATCTACAAGTTCGACCGCGAGAGCGGCGAAGTGTCCCCGGCGGTGCAGCAGAAGTCCAACATGTACCTGCAAGACCTGCTCGGTACGTTGCCGGGCTCGCGTATCACGGTGTCGTCGATTACCGAAGACCAACTCGCGTTCGCCGCCGCCGAAGGCCTCAACTCGCTCCTCGGCAATCTCGCCGAACGCACCTTCGACCAGGCGGGCAGCTATCTCGTCCGCGGGCTGGATACCTTCATCGCATCGAACGATGGGGACAACGTCGAGGTGGTCACGAACGCCGGGCGCGCATATATCCAAGGCTTTCGCCTCCAGAAAGACTTGCCCACGACCACGCTGGTCCCGAAGTCCATCGCCACGAAATCCGTGCGCGGCGAACAGAAGACGTTTGTCGCCGCGCAGCGTCGCTACGCGTTGAACTGCACGCCGCTCAAGGAAACGACGCAGGTCGAAGGGATTGTAGAAATCACGGCGAACGTCACGCGCGGGTCGGTGGGCGGCGGCGAAGATTTGCTCTCGCCGAACCCTGTCGTGAACATCCTTGAGGTGAGCCAAGGCGCGACGGTCTACCAGCAGGGGACGGATTGGCAGCAGTCCGGCAACTACGTGGACTGGCTCGGCACCGGCAATGCCCCCGCGATCGGCACGACGTACGCGGTGCGGTGGACCTACGTCCGCCAGATGGAGAAAGGCGTCGATTATGTCGACGGCGGCTGGTTTGGCCGCGCGAACCATCCGGAACCGGACGAGTATTTCTATGCGGTCACGGTGAAGTCCTCGACCGGCGAGTCGCAGTATGACGCCTCCGGCGTGAAGTCCATCGAGATCGCGGCAGGTGGCGTGGTGAAACTCACGTGGCTTCCGGTCGCAAGCGCAACGGCGTATCGCGTGTATCGCGGCGTCGCGAACACCGGACGCACAGCGCTCCAGTTGTTGAAGGAGGTTGTATCGACCAGCACGTCGTATATCGACGATGGCGCGGACGAGGTGACGAACACGAACCCGCCCGCCGTGAACTCGAGCGGGCTCACGATGTCTTCTTTCGCCATCGCACGGGACAACACGAGCATCATCAACTTCGGGCGCACAACGCTCGGGCTTGCGCCCGTGCACGGCTCGAATTGCAGCGTGGACTACGACTACTACCTCGGGCGCATGGACATCGTCTACGCGACGGCCCGCGAGATAAAGCGTCTCGAAGGCGCACCGGCGGATTTCCCAAAGCTCCCCATCGTCCCGGAAGGCACCCTTGCGCTCGCGAGTGTCGACTGTCCGGCGAACTCGGTCGAGATGGCTGTCCGCAACTTCGGGCTCACCCGCGTTACGATGGACCAGTTGCACCAGCTCATGCGGGACATCGAGGACTTGAAGTACAACGACGCGCAGTTCCAGATGCACAACAACCTTCAGAACCGCGACGCGCAAACCAAGAAGGGCGTGTACTCCGACGACTTCTCCAACGCGAACCAGTCCGATGCCTATCATGCGGACTGGAGCGCGCGGGTTGATGGCGTGCGGCAGTTCGTCGCGCCGGACCGAACCGCGACGTCGGCGGCGCTCGAGGTCAATCGCGCGGCGAGTAACGCGCTGTTCAAGGAAAGTCTCGCGTTCTTGCCCGCCACAGAGCGCGTGTTGGTCGAGCAAGCGGACTGGTCGGAAGAGAAGAACATCAACCCCTACGCGGTCTTCGCAAAACCCGACGCGACGTTGCAGGTAACGCCGAACATCGGACGGCGCGGCCAGACGGGCGTGGCGGTGATGGGCGCCAACTTCACGCCAAACGCCACGAGCGTCGTGGTGCGTTGCGACGGGATTGTGGTGGCCACGGGCCTGCACGCAGACGCCGCGGGTCGAGTCACCGGTTCGTTCACCGTCCCCGACGACGCGCGTAACGGCAATCGCGTCGTGGAGATGACCGACGGCACGTACGCCGCGCAAGCGAACCTGCAAGTGAACGATCCGCTCGTCATCACGCGCATTCAACGCGTCGAGGTCGAGCGGACAATCGTACAGAAGCAAGTCATCGTGCAGACGCAGGTCATCACCCCGCCGCCGCGCATCATTCGCGTGCCGGTCGTCCGCGTTGTGTGGCGAGAAATCGTGCGGAACCGCAAGCTCGATCCGCTCGCGCAAACCTTCAGTTTTCCCGAGAGCCGCGTCGTGTCTGCCGTGGGCGTCCAGTTCACGCAGAAGGACGCGACGTTGCCGGTCACGGTGCAAATCCGCCAAGTGACGACGGGCCTGCCGAACGAGGTCGTGTTGGCAGAGAAGGTCGTCGCGCCGTCGGAAGTGCTGCTCAACGCCGAGACGAAGGTCGTGTTCGACGACCCGTTCCATGCCGACGCGAACACGAGCTACGCGGTCGTGCTCCTCACCAACAGCGACCGGTACAAAGTGCGCGTTGCCACACTCGGGCAGATGGGACGGCAAGGGCTTATCACGCGCCAGGCCTACGCCGCCGGCGTATTGCTCGAAAGCTCGAACGCGGAGACCTGGACGCCCCTCAACGGCTCGGACCTCACCATGCGCCTGTATGGCTATGACTTCGAGTCTGAGGGCGCCGTCGTATTTGAACCGCTCACAAACGTGCAGTTCTCTGACCTGAACCTCGACGAGTACTCGTCCATGCCAGAAGGTTCTGCGATTACCTGGGAGTATTCCACCGACGGCGGGTCGACCTGGGACGTCATCGTCCCCGCGGAAGAAGAGCGCCTGCCCAACATCGCCGCGCAGGTGTTGGTCCGCGCGAAGATGACCGGCGCGAGCGGGAACGATAGCCCCGCGCTGAACTATAAGGACGTGAACCTCGTGGGCTATCGCAACAACGTCAGCGGCACATACATCACCCGCGAGAACGAGCTGACCCAGGGTATCGCATCCACCAAAGCCTACGTCCAGATGAACATCCCCAGCGGCACGACGGTCCTCTGGTACGCCACCAATGACGGCGGCACGTCCTGGGAACCCATGACTCTTGATTCCACCCGCGCCATCGACCAAGACTGGACCGAGTACACGTTTCTGCGCGCGTTCACCAATCCCGCCGGAAACAAGGTCCGGTACAAAGCCGTCATGACTGCAACGCCCCTGGTCTACCCGCGCATCCACAGTCTCGGCGCAACGCTGAGTTGAGGAGACGGCGAAGCATGCTGACAAAACGAATGGGCGGACTCACCGAATACATCCCAACGCCCCAAGAAAAACGCGACGGGCTAATCCGCGACCACACCCTTGCCCTGCTCCGCAACCTCCACGAACGCACCCGTCTCATCGAGCGCCATCTGGGTTTGCCCGGCTTCCCCGCTTGCGACTTCGACCGCCTCTGGGAACAGATAGAACGCGAAGAAGCCGAAGCCCGGCGAATCCACTCCGAAACCATTCCGCAGGAATGAGTTACACGCCTCGGTGAACACAATCGCCGGCTCCACTGTAGCCTGGCACAAAAAGCTGCAACATATTTAATTTGAATAGGTTACGAATCAAATGACTTGATTATCGACCCCGAACCGAGCATGAATGTGTCCCGGCAGCCGAACACGGAAGGCTGAGAAAGAACGGCTTAGGGCAACGGAGCACAGCGCATGGACATGAGAGAAATTCGGTTCGGAATTGAAGTCGAAACCGTGAATCGCACCCGCGAGGAAGCCGCTTTGGCGATCCACTCGGTGGTCGGCGGAACCATTCGCCACGTCGGTTATCCGGCCAGCTACGACCCTTGGGAGGTCGAGGACTTGCGCGGGCGCACGTGGAAGGTCGTCGCTGACGCCTCACTGACCAACGTGCCCCCGCACCTGCGCGCCGAGATCGTTAGCCCGATCCTCACGTATGAGGACATCGCTCAACTGCAGGAAGTGGTCCGGGCCTTGCGCCGAGCCAAGTGCCAGGTCGATGAACGATGTGGTCTACATCTTCACATCGATGGGGCCATTTTCGACGCGAGGAAACTCACCAATCTCGCGAAGACCTTCTACAAACAGGAGGAACTGATCCTCCACGCATTGGGCGTTCATGCCGAGCGCCAGCGCTATTGCCGCCCCCTGAGCGACGACTTTATCCGCTCCATCGAACGCCGCCGCCCCCGCACACTGCGCGACCTAAATCGCGCTTGGTATGGTCGCGAGAATACCACACCACAGCACTACGACAGCAGTCGCTACGTGACCCTAAATCTTCACAATTTATGGTACCGCAACACGGTCGAGATGCGCGCTGCGAACAGCACGCTCCATGCTGGAAAGGTCAAAGCCTACATCCAGTTTGTGCTCGCGCTGGCGGCGAAGGCCGTGGGTGCTCGCGCCGCGTCGAGCCGCAAGCGAGAGTTCAATCCGGAGAGCGCAAAGTACGACCTGCGCGTGCTGACGCTGCGGCTCGGGATGATCGGCGACGAATTCAAGACCGCTCGCATGCATCTGATGGCCAACATGCCCGGTGACGCCGCCTTCAAGACGCGCGAGCAGCGCCTCAAGCACACGGCCAAGCGCAACGCCCAGGCAGCGGCTGAGGCGACGACTGCGACGATGCCAACCACGACCGAATCATGAGTGACCATGAAAGCCAAACGACAAGGAGACAAACGATGCTGATTCTACTGAGAGACACCGACCTGGACGGCCAGCCCATCATCGGGAGCGGGCTACTTATTCCCGGCGAGACCGCCTTGGAAATCGTCCAGAAGATGCAGGCCACCTCGCCCTTCAACAGCGGCGATCTGGAGGGCTACATGCGCCGCGTCCTCGATGCCGCTGGCGACGAAGATGCCCTGCCTGAGAAGGGAGGAGAAACGGCAGCGCGGGCTTTCCTCGAACGCCTTGCCCGGCACGGGCTGGTCGAGTTCGTGAAGGATGAACCGGTCGAGTCCGCCCCGCCCGAGCAACTCGAAAAGGCCCTTCTCGCCGTGCGCGACAGCGGCCTGACCAACATGCTCGACCACCCCGTGGTTACGCGGCTGGCCCGCGAGTTCGGCTTTCCCGAGGCTGCTGACTGGATCGAGGCGCATCCCACCGACTACACCCGTCTGCTGCTGAGCGGCGGGGTTCGGCTCCTGCGGGACAACTTCGCCGGAAAGGGGGACGCGCCATGTGCGGACAAGTAGGCATCATTTTCGGCCGCAAGCGCAGACGGCCCAACGAGCGGGATTACCTGCGCGAGCTCTTCATCCGCATGCTGCTGCACAGCGAGGAACGCGGACCGCACGCCTCCGGTCTGGCCTGGCTCAAGACCGACGGCAGCCACCGCATCTTCAAGCGGCCGATGCGGGCGCACGAGCTGGTCTACGAGAAGCCGTTTCAGGAGCTGCTCGGGCAGGTCGACAACGAGACCACCATCCTCATGGGCCACACCCGCTGGCGCACCCGGGGCAACGAGTTCAACAATCGCAACAATCATCCCATCCGGGCCGGGATCGTCATCGGCACCCACAATGGCACCATCTACAACGCCGATTATCTGTTCCGCCGCCTCGGGCTGCCGCGCTACGCCGAGGTGGATAGCGAGCTGATCTTCCGCCTGGCCGACCGCTTCGCGCCCGAAGGCCCCATCGACCAGGACGGCCTGAAGAAGGCGCTTGCCCTCTGTCGCGGCCAGATGAGCGCCGTGCTGGCCTCACGGCACGACCCCGGCACCATCACCGTGCTCAAGGGCAACAAGCCGCTCTGCCTGCGCATCCACCGCCAGCACCGGGTGGTGCTCTACGCCTCGGACGACGCTTTCATCGACTTTGCTGTGGACAAAGAGAAGGGCTGGCGCGAGCTGGAGGTGCCGCCCATGACCATGCTCACCATCCGCCACGCGGATGTGCGGGCCATCGAAAACAGCGAATTCCGCTTCATCCCCCAGGAGAGCAAAGGGACACTGCCCGAAGGAGTGAATGCATGAACATTGGAGAATCCTCGAAGCTGAACACAAATCCGGAAGACAGTCCCGAGACCATCCTCCGGCTATTCGTCTACGGCACCCTGAAACGGGGCTACTGGAACCATCAACGTTTCTGCGCCCAGGCCCGCAGCATCGAACCGGCCGTGGTCTGGGGCAGGCTCTACCACCTCCATGCCGGGTTCCCGGCGCTTGAGGTGCCGGAAGGTCTGATCCTGGCCCGGGGCACCGACGATCCGCTGGCCGACGCCCGCAGGCAGCAGGAGAGCGGCACACCGCGTTTCGGCCGCCCGACCGGAGACTGGGATCTGATCCATGGGGAACTGGTGACCTTCACCGATCCGCAGCGCGATCTGCCGCCCATCGACCGGCTGGAAGGCTTTCGGCCCGGCGGCCACAGCATGTACCAGCGGGTGATGGTGGCCGCTGGATGCCGGAACGCTTCAATTGCAGTGTGGATTTACAGAATGGCTCGGGTTACAAATGGGGAGCGAATTTACCGGGAGTGGCGGGGCTAATGAGTGTTGGCCTTGATGCTTTCGGCTGCCTGGATGAGGCTCTTGATCTCATCCTCGGTAAAGCTGGCTTCCTTGATGTAGCGGAGCAAATTCATGACCTCGGGTTGGTCATGAAGGTAGTCGACGACTTCCGGGTCCGTGGACGAGGACAAACGGAACAGTACGTCGGGATCGGCCGCCAGTACCTTGGCCAGTTCCTTTATCACCTCTGGCCTTGGCGGACGCTCCTTGCCACGTTCGATGCGGCTCAGATAGGCAGGGGAAATGCCTACCTTGGTCGCCGTCTCGCGCAGGCCGAGGTCTTGAGCAACCCGAAGGTCGCGGAGTGTTTCACCAAAGTTTTTCATAGCGTCTAATATACCTCGCTGTTTAGTGTTTTGCAACACAAAATTCCTCTGGCATTCTTTGGCGTAATTTGGTATATTCTGGTTGATTTTTACTCAGAGGCAGGTAACTTACCCCTGTTCTGGCACTGTGCCCTGACGGCCAACAGCCCTGCAGGAGAGGCGACATGAGCAATGAAGAGGTTCTGAAATTAAAAGACGTCGCCGCCTTACTTAAGGTCGGCGAAAAGACGGTCTACTCCATGGCCCAGGCCGGGGAACTGCCTGCTTTCAAGGTCCGAGGCCAGTGGCGATTTTCCCGAAAAGACATCGACGCATGGATAGAGCAACAGAAACACACAACCCAAGATTTCGGCGAGGGCGACCAGAAATGACCTTAGCCTCGGTGAACGGAGTTTTTATATGAGCAAAAAGAAGAACAAGCAGGCCGAGAACACCATCCCGGCGGGATACACGCTCGACTACGTTTCCGGCAAACAGGTCAAGGAAACGAAGAAAGAGCTGGTGCGCCAGAGGATTGTTCGCGCTCTGATCCATGAATACGGATTTTCGCCAGAGGACATGGAGCTGGATTTCTCCATCGGCGGGCGCAAAAAAGTGGATGTTGCCATCTTCCATCATGGCAAGGAACACACCATTGAAAACCTTGGCCGCGCCGTGCTTTGCCGCCAGGAACCGAATGTCGGCAAGAATGCCGCTCGCATCCGTGATTTTGAGCAAGCCGCAAAAGATCTCGACGAGATTGAAACCATCATGCGCGAGGTCGAAGCGGTTCAGTACGGCCTGTGGACCAACGGCCTGGAATTCTTTTTTGTCGAGAAAGAACAAAAGCGCTTCGAGACCAAGTGCAACCCCATTGGCGACTGGCCGATGGCGGAAGAGTCGGTCGGTACCAAGGAGGTCATTTCCGACGCCCATACCCGTGTCGCCGACAACGAGATGCTCAAGATCACCTTCCGCCGCTGCCACAACTACATCCACGGCAACGAGGGCATGCCCAAAGACGCCGCCTTTTGGCAATTCCTTTATCTGATCTTCTGCAAGATGCACGATGAAAACCTGCGCGGCAAACAGCGTCAGGCCTGGCAGCGCCGCTTCTGGGCAGGCCCCAGGGAACAGTTTGAGGAAAAGGGCCGCAAAGAAATCCGCAAGCGCATCGAGGAGCTCTTCACCGAGGTTAAAAAGCAGTACAAGAATATCTTCCGGGGCAACGAGGAGATTACCCTCTCCGACCGGGCGCTGGCCTTTATCGTATCCGAATTGGCCAAGTACGACTTCACCCGCACCGATGTCGATGCTAAGGGCGTCGCCTACCAAGAACTGGTGGGTGTGAATCTGCGCGGCGACCGGGGGCAGTACTTTACTCCGCGAGGCGTGGTGAAGCTGGTCGTTGAAATGCTTGCCCCCAAAGAAAACGAAACCCTGCTGGACCCGGCCTGTGGTACCGGCGGTTTCCTGGTCGCCACCTTGGGATACATGCTGAAGAAATTCCGTGAGGAGCAGAATACCCAGGTCGGTAACGAGAACACCACCGAGTTTCTGAACGTCCACGAGCGGCTGAAAGAGTATGCCGCCGCCAATGTGTTCGGGGCCGACTTTGACCCGTTCCTGATCCGCGCCGCTCAAATGAACATGGTGCTGGCGGGTGACGGTCGGGGCCACATTTACAACATCAACTCCCTGGAATTCCCGCTGGGACATCTGGCCGATCTGCCCACCGCCAAGAAGGAGATCCCACTGGG
>JBHELB010000054.1:0-41700 GCA_041859045.1 Candidatus Hydrogenedentales bacterium
CGGGGCACGCCGGATCCCAATAGCCGAGCATCCGTGCCTTGGCGATGCCGAAATCGTCCCACAGTTTCCAGATTGCGCGCGGGTCGCCCTGCCATCCCAAGCGGTTGGTCATGCCATAGAGCATGCCGCGGAAGGGGTTGCCGCCGTTTTGTAGCATCTCACTGTAGAGACCAAAGGGGATTCCCGAAACTTCGATAAGCCAGTAGTCCGGCGGAAGATCGTAGTTGTACATTTCGCCGAACCAGAGACTGTCAAGATAGGGCATGTGCTCCATGTACTGCATCGCGGGACTGACCAGTCCGTACGCCGGGTCGAAGTTGTTTCCGCTGTGAAAATCGATGAGCGCGCCAGGCCGGTAGCGATCGAAGACTTTGCGAACGCGCTTCATAATCTCGCGGTCATATCCCAGACCGTCCACATACAGACCGTCGATCTCAACGTTACGAAACAGCCAGCCTAAGCCCTCAAGATAGTAGTTGTGCCAACGCGAAAGGCCCGTTTGCGCAATCGCACCATCCGTTTCGTCGTTCGGCAAGTTTGGCTCATGCCACGCCGGGGCGTAGCCCGAGACGAGGTGCTCCTGCAACCAGGAATAGCCGCCCCCGCCGCCGTGGAGAAAGATCTCCGTGCCCAAACTACGCAACGCCCAGATCTCGGGGGTATGATTCGAGAGTTCGCGCACGGTGTAATAGATTTTCCCCTTGAGGCCCGCCTGGTGCAGGCTGCCGATATACTCTTTCAACCGATCCGCGGTCAGGAAGGGGTAATTGATGTACGGGTTCAGCGCCGGCCCCTGGTGAATATTGACGATCGTGGCGCCTTTCGCTTTGGCTTGGTCGGCGGGTTCGGGTTGATGCAAGTAACGCTGGTTCCAGTGGCGCGGATCGAGAGGTTTCAGTGGCGTGATCAGCAGACCAAAGCGGTAGGTTTCCTCCTCGTTCGCCTCGAAATGGCGCGCGCCGGAATACGCGCGCAGGACGATTGGGCCGTCTTCATCGCGGACCGTGCAGCCGCCTTTCCCGCCATTGGACCATCCCCGTGGAAGTTCGGGAATCCCGGTCAGATCCCACTTTTCTTCGGGGCCCTTCAGTTTAATCTGAAGTCCCGCAGGCACATCGCCAAGCCACACGGCGTTGTTCGAACGGCTCACGTTCCATGTCCATGCGAGTTCTTCGGGACGATAGCCGCCTTGTTTGCCCATCCCCATGAGATACGGCACGGCCTCGGGACGAAACGGAATCTCGAGCCGGACATCGCGGACATCGGTGGTTTCAAGCGCGCGCAGCGTGATGGTGTAGCCGATGTATCCGTCGAACTCCATCTTCGCCCAGCATCGGTATTCAAACGCGCCGCTGCGTTGGGTCGTGCCCCAAGTAAACGTACCTGGTCCTTGCGCACGCAGCGCGGCGTTCTGGCCGCTCCAGGCGCTCTCCCCCGCGTCCGACTCGACCACGAAGCGCATCGGCGCGGCAAGAAGTTCGCGGTTGCCCGCCCGGACACTGCTCAGCATCGCGTCGCCGCGCACGGAGACATCGCGACCGAGGCACGAAATGGTGCGCATGCTGACGGTTAGCGGGGTATATGGCGCCACCACCTCGTCGTCGATGCCGATGCTGGAATCCAGCCACCCCAGACGCGCCATACGCCACGCGTCGTTCACGCCGTGATCGGGAATGAGCGCGGAGGTCACTTCAAACTGCAGGGAAACTCTCATCGGGTCGAGCCCACTCGCCGTGATGGTCGCCTCGCCCTCGTAGACGCCCGGTGCGGCGTTCTCCGGGATGTCTACTAAGCACCATAGCGGCTGCACGCGGCCTTGTTTCACGGCGACGGTACGGGTAAACGGCCTTCCGCGCCAGTCAACGCCCGAGGTATTGATGCATCGAAGCGCCGTGTGTGGAATGCTTCGGCCTTTGTCTGACTTCAGATCGCCAAACTGTACCGAAAGGCCTTCGACTGGCGTACGCGCAGCGTAGACAGCCAACTGAAACGCATACCACTCGCCGCGATCCGCCGTCCCACTGAACGCCGCGCGTGGTCCGACGTCAGCCCAACGCTGCGGCAGCGCGTTGCGCATGCGCACGGGATAGCGGCGATCCTCTGGAAACACCCAGACCGGCCCGGGGTTCGCCTGCATCAGGCGTTGCATCTCTTCGGCCGTGGCGATAACCTCCATCGGGTCAAAGCGGTCGAACTCGCTACGGGCCTGAAACGCGGTGACCTTCGCCTCGGGCAGCGCAGACCACTTCGCGCGCGGCTCCCCTAGCAACCCTTCGGCGCTGAGCCACTCCTCGGACGCGGGCTCGGGGGTCGGATACACGGCGACATACGCATGCTGCGGCCCGGTATGCTGAACGGGCGCAAAATAGAGGTAATAGTCCCCGGGGACCGTCACCGGTTGGAAGATGAAGTCACCGAATTCGGCATTCGTCTCGACGCGCAGCACATTGCGCAGGCGCTCGCCCGTCGCGGCGTCAACCAGGAACACTTCCTTAGCTTGCGGACGCGGATCGTGACGACGCCAAGGAACATGGACGCGCACCAGTCCCTCAGTTCCCTCAACGCGCAGCACCGCGCGCATGCTGCCCAACTCGCGCGGCCACGTGGCGACGCTGTACGGAATCTCGTCGGAGACCGCCCCTGGGACAAATCCCCACACACTGCACATCACTAGAGCCCAAGCCCATACTGCTCCGCGCATCTTGCCTCCTCCGTTCCTCAAGAGTCCGAACCGACGGCTATCGGAAGCAATTATAGCGCGAGCGTGGGCGAAGAAATACTCCGCGTCGCTTCTCAGTGAAAATCGCTTCTCGCGGCACAGGCTCGCCCTCCAGGGCAATCGAACCAGAATTTGCCTTTGTATTTCTCAGAGCGCCGCCCCGGCGCGGCCCGTAGCGCCGCATGACCACCTTCGAAAAAGTGCCTATGTATCTCGGTATTCTTCAAGTCCCGCAGGGACGGTTGAGGGTAGCCCAGCACTTCAGTGCTGGGATCCTGTGCCTCCCCAAAAAAGAAGTCCCGTAGGGACGGTTGAAGGTTTTGGCCAAACACTCAATCGTGCCTACGGCACTCTTTCTCTTTTCCGTCGGAAACCCAGCGATGAATCGCTGGGCTACAGTCGATCGCCCCTACGGGGCACAAAACACAGACGCCCAGCAGGGAGGCCCGGCGCTACGGGCCACGTGCTCAGGTAAATGAGAGGGGCTGGTCTTCGTGCGATTGCCCTGCCTCTTCCGCATTTTCCAAAACCCGAAGCGGGGTGGTACTATCGAGTGAGTAAGGCTGCAAATGCGCAGGCAAGGAGGCGGGAAATGGGGTATTGGGAGGAGTTCGCCAGCGGGGACAGTTTGACAGCCATCGCAATTAAGATGGGCGTGGCGATTCTGCTGAGCGGACTGGTGGGGATTGAACGGGAAATTAAGGGACGCGCGGCGGGTTTGCGGACACACGTGCTCGTGTGTCTGGGGTCGACAATGACGATGATGGTCGGGGACTCGATCGCGCAGGTGCATGCGCTCTCTGGCTCGCCGGTGTGGCTCGACTCCGGCCGCATCGCCGCCGGGATCATCACGGGCATTGGTTTTCTCGGCGCGGGCACCGTGATGACCGTAGGGGGGACGCAGCGTGGCTTGACGACCGCCGCGACGATCTGGTTTGTCGCGGCCTTGGGAATTGCCGTGGGCGTTGGGCACTATGCTATCGCCACGGCAAGCACGCTCGCGGCGATGTTCGTGATCGTTTGCCTCAAACCCCTCGAGACGATTCTTCCCTTCGCGGATCAGTGCGTGCTGACATTACAGCTAAAGCAGGGACACGGCACCGCCGAGGACGTCGAGCGGGTGATTTCGGCCCGGGGATTCAAAGTAAAGAGCGCACGCACGCGGTTACTCGCGGATTCGGAGCGGGTCGAAGTGGTTTTTGAGATTAGCGGGGGCGCCGCGCCGAAGAAGACCGAGCTGATGCGGGTGTTGCAGGAGCACTTCCCCGATTCGCACAGCATTTCATGCACGTTCTAGGAAAAAACGGCCACGCCATTCCTGGAATGCGTTAGTGTGGGCCAGGCCGTTCGATGCTGAGGGCGTTCGTCGCGGTGAATAGGTTGTGATGCTGAAATCGCACCGTGACGCCGATGGACTGCGCAACTTGCTCGAGCTCGTAACGGAGTTCCTGTGCGTCGATGGAACTCGGCACGATCACTTTGAAGATGACCACGAACTGGCCGTCGCGCACCTCGTTCCAGACGTCTTCGATATTCACGCCGCGCTGGGCGAAACACCGCGTCAGACCCCGCACGATGCCGGGCCGATCGTTTCCGACGACCGTGACCACGAACGGCTCGCCTTCGGGCTCATGTTCGCCGGATTGCTCCGGGGCGGAGGGCATAACCAGCGCCGCGAATCCTCCGGAAGCCTCGATCTCGTGCTTGACTTGTGTGTCGGTGACCGTTTCCGGGAACGCCGCGGTGAGGATCATTGTGAACCAACGGCCGACCACGGTCTGACTCATGGCCTCAATGTTCGCGCTCAACGCGTAGAGCGCATCGGTGACGTCCGCGATGATGCCTACGCGGTCCTGCGCCAGCACCGTGATGACATAACGAACCGCACGCTCCTGCCCCATGTTCCCGCCTCCTCTATGGTCAATTCATGGTAGCAGAAAAAGCTCCCATTGCCCAGAGCGCCAAGACAATAACACCCACCACGATGCGGTAGTAGCCAAAGGGCCGGAAATTGTGCCGACGAATGTAGGCCATCAGGAACGCGACCACGCCATACGCCACCGCGAAAGAGACCACGCAGCCCACCGAAAGCACGCCCCACTGCTCCGAAGTGAAGGAAAGTCCCACGTCGCCGATTTCGAAAACCGTCGCCCCGAGCATGGTCGGGATGGCCAGAAAGAAGGAAAACTCCGCCGCCAACGACCGACTCGAACCCAGCGCCATCGCCCCGATAATCGTCGCCGCCGATCGCGACGTCCCTGGGATCATGGCGATGCATTGGATAAACCCGATCCCCAACGCCCGGCGGTAATCCAACGCGTCGCTCGTTTCGATTTTCGCCACGCGCTTGCCGCGATCCAGCACCAGCAGCAGCACCCCGCCCACCACCAACGCAAGCCCCACCGTGACGACGTTGAACAACGCCGCCTTGATGAATTCGCCAAGCAGCAACCCTATGACCGCCGCCGGGACGAACGCGAAGATGATTTTGGTCCAGAGCAGCAGCCTGCGCCGGGTTTCGTCCCACGATCCGCCAAAAGGCCACAGGGTCTTCCAGAAATAGAGCACCACCGACAACACCGCCGGAAGCTGAATGATGACGATAAAGGCGTCGTTGAACTGCACATCGTCTGAAAGCGGGATAAAACGATCCACGATAAGCATGTGGCCCGTACTGCTTACCGGCAAAAATTCCGTTAGTCCCTCGACCACGGCCAGCAACACGGCTTTTAGGTAAATAAGCATAGCGTCCTTCGCTGGCCCGCCCACACCAAGCCCGTTCCCGGCGTGGCGACCAAAGACGCCGATTGTAGACCAGGCTCGCGCATGGGTCAAAAGGCGGAAACTGCGCATGCCGCCGGGTATTTGTGCATAGGCCGTATATCGCCTATACTTCCCCTTTAGTCGTATGCCCGGAGATACCGGGCGCAACCGCGAGGAAAACATCATGAAGAGCGATGCCGTAAAGAAAGGGTTCGAGCGGGCGCCGCACCGTTCGTTGCTGTGGGCGACAGGGAAATTCAAGACGAAGGAGGATTTCCAGAAGCCGTTTATCGCGATTTGCAACAGTTTTGTCGAGATTATCCCCGGCCATGTGCACCTGAACGAACTGGGGCAGGTTGCCAAAGAAGCGGTCATCGAGGCGGGGGGAATTCCGTTCGAGTTCAACACCATCGGCGTGGACGACGGTATTGCCATGGGCCATTCGGGCATGAACTACAGCCTGCCCTCGCGCGAACTTATCGCCGACAGCGTCGAGACGATGATCAAGGCGCACGCCTTCGATGGCATGATCTGCATTCCCAACTGCGACAAGATCGTGCCCGGCATGATCATGGGCGCCATGCGCTGCAACATCCCCACGATCTTCGTGTCCGGCGGGCCCATGGAAGCGGGAAAGACCAAAGACGGCAAGACCGTTGACCTGATCAGCGTGTTTGAGGGCGTCGGCGCGTACAAGAAGGGCGAGTTGACCGACGAGCAGTTGTTCGACCTCGAGCGTAACGCGTGCCCGGCGTGCGGGTCGTGCTCGGGCATGTTCACGGCGAACTCCATGAACTGCCTGTGTGAAGCGCTGGGGCTCAGTCTTCCGGGCAACGGCACGGTGCTGGCAGTCACGGGCGACCGCCGCGAACTGATCAAGCGCGCGGCGCGTCAGGTGTTGGCGCTGATCGAGGCGGATCTCAAACCGCGTGATCTTGTGACGCCGCAGTCCATTGACAACGCCCTGGCGCTCGATATGGCCATGGGCGGGTCGACGAACACCGTGCTCCATACCCTCGCCATCGCGCGCGAGGCCGGTGTCGACTACCCACTCAAACGCATCAGCGAAGTCTCTGCACGCGTACCCAACATCTGTAAGGTTTCGCCCTCGAGCAAGTGGCATATGGAAGATGTCCACCGCGCGGGCGGCATCAGCGCGATCCTCGCTGAACTCGCCAAGAAACCCGGTGCGCTTCACCTTGACTGCCCGACGGTGACCCTCAAGTCCCTCGGCGAGAACATCAAGGGCGCGGCCACCACGGATACGGAAGTCATCCGCACGCTCGACAATCCCTACAGCCAGACCGGCGGCTTGGCGGTGCTCTTTGGCAATCTTGCCCCGGACGGCGCGGTGGTGAAGGAGGCGGGCGTCGACCCCGCAATCCTCCGTCATACCGGCCCTGCGGTCGTGTTCGACAGCGAGGAAGAGGGGATGAAAGGCGTGCTCGCGGGCAAGGTGAAGGCAGGCGACATCATCGTCATCCGCTACGAAGGTCCCAAGGGCGGTCCGGGCATGAAGGAAATGCTCGCGCCGACCTCCGCGGTCATGGGGATGGGCTTGGGCACCTCGGTTAGCCTGATTACGGATGGCCGGTTCTCGGGCGGCACGCGCGGCGCCTGCATCGGCCACGTCAGCCCCGAGGCCGCCGACGGCGGGATGATCGCGCTCGTGCGCAACGGCGATACTATCGAGATCGATATCCCCGGGCGCACGCTCAACCTCAAAGTGAGCGAGACTGAACTGGCCGAGCGCCGCAAGACCTTGCCGCCGCCGCCCGACCGCAAGCTTACCGGCTGGCTCAAGCGCTACCAGCGCATGGTCACCAGCGCCAATACCGGCGCCGTGTTGGAATAGTCACAAAATGATCCCGGGGGCTTTCCTGTTTGAGGGAGAGCCCCCGGGATTTCCGTTCGTATCCGGCCGCATTAGGCCGTTCCCAAGGACAAGGGAATGAACGAGCCGCTTCCCAAAGACCGCCGCGCCACGTGGCGGATGTTTGACCGCATCGCGCATCGCTACGACCTTCTCAATCGGCTATTGTCGTTCAAGCGCGACGAAGTGTGGCGCGATGTGTTGGCCGCGCACTTGCCGCCGACCGGCCCTGTGCGTGTGCTCGATCTGGCCACGGGGACTGGCGACATTCTTTTTTCCATGGTTCGTCGCTGCGGCGGGCGGTTGGAGGCGTACGGCGCGGATCTCTCGTTTTCCATGCTGCAACGGGCGAAGCAGAAGTCCGATGGACGAGATGCAGGTCTGCTTTTCACCCGGGCCGATGCCGAGAAGCTGCCTTTTCCGGATGCCGCCTTCGACGCGGTAAGCATTGCGTTTGGTATCCGCAACGTCGACGACCCCGTGGTGGCGTTGCGGCAGATGCTCCGCGTCCTGCGGCCCGGCGGCCAGGCGCTCGTACTCGAGTTTTCGCTGCCGCGCAACGCAATTCTCCGCGCCGCGTATCTTATTTATTTTCGTCGGGCCTTGCCATGGATCGGCGGAGTCATCTCTGGCGATGCCGCGGCGTACCGCTACCTCAACACGAGTGTCGAGGCCTTTCCGCACGGCGAAGCGTTTGCCGCGTTGATGCGCGAGGCCGGATTCACCGACATCCGCCTGCGCCCGCTGACACTTGGCGTGGCGACTCTTTACGTGGGGACACGTCCGTGACATCGGCAGCCGTTGATAGGCTGCTTGAGCGGGTTCGTGACACGATCGCGCGCCACGCGTTGCTTACGCCGGGTGAGCCGGTGGTGGCGGCGGTGTCGGGCGGCCGCGATTCAATGTGCCTGCTCGACATTCTCCATCGCCTCGGTTATCCGGTGGAGGTGGCGCACCTCGATCATCAGACCCGGGGGCGAGCCAGCGCCGAGGACGCCGCATTTGTCCGGGATGTTTGTGCGCGACGAGGTCTCCGGCTACACGAGACCTCAATGCCCGTCGAGGCGGACGCCGAGGGCTCCGGACTTGGCTTCGAAGCGTATGCTCGCGAACAGCGCTATGCGTTCCTGGCCGATGCTGCGCGCCATGCGGGGATCTCGGTCATCGCGACAGGCCATCACGCGGACGACCAAGCCGAGACCGTGCTATTGCGCATGTTGCGAGGCACGGCTCCGGCCGGCCTAGCCGGGATTCCCGCGACGCGTGAGCTTGCTTCGGGGCTTCGCGTCGTTCGTCCGATGCTAGACTGTTACCGCCACGACATCACGGCGTATGTCGAAGCGGCGGGTATTGCCTATCGCCATGATACCTCCAACGACGACACGAACCATGCCCGTAACCGGGTGCGGCACCGCGTGCTTCCTATGCTGGAATCCGAAGGAGGTCCATCCGTACGCAGCCATCTGGCGCATCTCGCCGAGATCGCCCGTGGGGAGAGCGATTTCCTCGACGCTGCCGCAGCGCAACTGCTCGAGCAATGTCTTGACGACGAGGCGCGTCTGGTTCGGGACCGGCTGCTAGCCGCGCATCCGGCGTTGCAGCGCCGCGCCTTGGTGCAGTTCACGCGGATGCTCGGCACGCCCAGCGACTTCGAACATATCGAGGCGCTTCGCCGTTTCGTGGCCACGGCGTATACCGGACAGGGGATTGACCTGGGCGCGGGTGTCGTCCTGCGCGCGGGACGCGATACGCTCGAGCGCTCTTTGCCGGAACCATTCACTGAGGCTGTGCGCTTGGTTGTTCCCGGACAGACCGCCGCGCTGGGGCGTGTTTTTGATGTGGATTTCCCGGAGCGCTCGGCACTCGGCGAACTGCGGACCTACTGCACGCCAACCCGGCAAGTGTTCGACGCCGACGCCATCGGGGATTGC
This sequence comes from Candidatus Hydrogenedentales bacterium, assembly GCA_041859045.1. Lineage (GTDB taxonomy): Bacteria > Hydrogenedentota > Hydrogenedentia > Hydrogenedentales > SLHB01 > JBHELB01. The sequence goes on from JBHELB010000054.1 coordinate 9,287, forward strand.
CTGGAGGTCCGTTTTCGTCGCCCCGGCGATCGGTTCGCGCCGTTCGGTCTTGGCGGCTCCAAGAAGTTGCAGGACTACTTCACCGATCTCAAGATCCCCTCGACTCGCCGCGCCCGGATCCCATTGTTGTTGTCAGGCGCGGAAATCGCTTGGGTGGTAGGGCATGCCATTGGACAGGCCTTCGCCGTTTCCTCAACAACGCAACGTGTCTTGGAAGTGCGCGTACAGGCCTTTTCTAGCCCCGCCTAGAGCATTTTCACCGAGAATGCCTACGACGGCCCGCCAAAGCTGCGTGTGAAAATGCTCTAATGTCGGAGACCGTAGGTATAAAAACGTGAAACGCCCTAGGCTCCTGTCGTCCGTTCCTTACCCCTTCACGCCTGTCAGCGCAATCCCCTTGACGAAGTAGCGCTGCGCCGAGAAGAAGATAATCAGAACAGGCATCAACGCGACAAGGCTTGAGGCCATGATGAGCTGCGGATTCACCGACTGCGAACTCTTGAACATGTTGATGAACAACGAGATCGGGTACTTGTTATGGTCCGAAAGGTAAATCAACGGACCAAAGAAGTCGTTCCACCAGTGGATGAAGCCAAGGATCGAGATACTCACCACCGCGGGTTTTACCAACGGCAACATGATCGTCGTGAGAATGCGCACATACGACGCGCCGTCCATACGGGCCGCTTCCTCCAACGAATACGGAATGCTCTTAAAAAACTGGCGCATCAGGAAGACATTGAAAACATTGATGCCAAACCACGCCGGGACAAAAATCGGCTTCCAGGTATTGACCCAGCCCAGTTCGTTGAACAGCAGGAAAATCGGAATCGTGCGGACTTCGCCCGGCAGCATGAGCGTGCTGAGCAGGATAATGAAGCACGTCTCCCGGAATGGCCAGCGGAGCCGCGCGAAGCTGTAGCCCACAATACACGCACTTATTACTTGGCCGCTCAGCGCCAGCGCGGTGATGCAGATCGTATTGTAGATCGCTTTGAAGAAATTGAGCTGCGTGAAAATCGTGACGAAGTTGTCGAAGCGCGGGGGAGAGGGGAACCACACCCGCGGCACGGCGAAGCTCTCTTGGAAGCTCTTGAGGCTATCGCTCACGAGGATCAGGAAGGGCAGCAGGAACATCCCACACAAAATAGCAAGAAGCACGTGCACCAGAACATCCACGGGGCCGCCCCCGCCTATGCTCTTGCTGCGCTCGGTGTCCATATCGGCGGCCATCAGCGCTTTTCTCCCTCGTAGTACACCCACAGCGCGCTCGAACGAACGACGAACATCGTGAGGGTGAGGATGATGACAAACAGAATCCAGGCCAACGCGGAAGCGTAGCCCATGCGATACTCGATGAAGGCTTGTTTGTACAGATACAACACGTAGAACAACAGCGAGTTGTCCACGCCGCCCTCCTTGCCCACCATCACGAACGCCTGCATGAAGATTTGCAGCGCACCAATCATGCCCATGATGAGGTTGAAGTACAGCATCGGTGTAATCATCGGCAGCGTCACGTTCCAGAACTTGCGCCAGCGGCCCGCCCCGTCGAGATCGGCGGCTTCGTAGAGCTGTTCCGGCACGCTTTGCAGCCCCGCCAGGAAGATCAACATGCTCGCGCCGCCCGACCCCCACAACATCATCAGGATCATTGCGGGCTTGGCCCAGTTCGGGTCGCTCAGCCAGTGAGGCTCGGGCAGATTGATCCAAGCCAGATACGGCGCCCAGTCGAGCGCCCAGTTCAAGAGCATATTGATCTTGTGAAGCGCCGTGTTGATGGGACCAAACACGGGGTTGAACAGATACATCCACAGCACTGCTGTAGCCACGCCGCTGACGACCGTCGGCAGGTAGAAGATGGTGCGGACGATGCCAATGCCACGGATGGGGCGGTTGAGCAGCAGCGCCAATCCCAATGAAATGGCCAGGCCTAACGGAACGGCCGTAATGGCGTAGACACCGGTGTTCCAAAGCGCCTTGTAGACCAGCGGATCATTGAAGGCTTCCACGAAGTTGGCGAATCCAACGAAACTGCGTTCGCCCACGGGATCGTAGGGGTCCCACTCGCTGAAGCTCAACACGATACTGAAGTAAATCGGGAACGCCAGGAAGAGCGACACGCCGATCATCCACGGCGAGGCGAACAGAATGCCGAACAAGGCCTCGATACGCCCCATCTTCGAGCGGAACATGTACTTGACGTTTTCCCACTCGCTTTCCTGCGTGCTACTGGCCCGTCCGAAGAAGAAGACCACCGTGCCGAAGACAGACAGAAGCAGAATCGCAATGAGAGCGTTCAGATACCAGGGGGCCGGTGTCTTGACCTTCTCGCCAGACCATCGCGGCAGCTCCTTCGTGAGCACTGCGTCAAGGTCCTTTTCGATGGTGTTCAACGCGGTTTCGGGATCCATGCGCCGACTGGCGTCTTCGAGTTCGAGTTTCTTCGAAGTTTTCTGAATCGCCTGCTTCATCTGCTCGTAATACGGCGTGACCGGCGTCAGCTTGCCGTATTCGATGGCGCGCAATGCCAGCCCGCGGACCTCGGGGTCAACCGCAACGAAATGCTTTTCCGCATCGGCCCTGCGGACGGGAACAGAACGGCCCTCGCCGCCGACCAGCGCCTGGGTCTCTTCGCTCAGCAGGAACTTGATGAAGCGCCATGCCGCGTCTTTTTTCTCGGGGGACGACGCATTGTTGATGGAGATTCCATCCCACGACACGCGCGAGTAGCGATGCTTCCGGTCCGGGCCCCACGGCATGTCCGCCACGCCCCAGTGCATCCCGCCTTCAACTTTGCTGAGCGTCAACGCGAAATACCACCCCGACATCACCATGCCCAAACGGCCGGTCAGCAACTGAACCTGACGGTCCATGCCTTCTTGCTGCGCCTCCCAGGGGGTAACTCGGTCTTCGAACTTCATTGTTTGCAACAACTTGAACACATCGAGCCACGCGTTGCGGTTAATAATGCTCTTTGTGCGCTCCGCATTTATGATGTCCCCACCATAACTCCACACCAACGGCTCGAGATCCAGGAAGCTCGAACTTACGGCCGCGCCAAACTGGTCATTCACCCCGTCTTTGTTTGTGTCCTTGGTCAGGGCACGGGCGACCGCGCGAAAATCGTCCCAAGTCCAGTCCGGAGAAGGGTAAGGGACGCCGGCGGCATCAAAGAGATCTTTATTGTAGAAAACCAGGACCGGGAACCCCCCCCAAGGCATACCCCCAAAGAAACCATCGTAAGTGAAGCTGTCCAACGATGTTGGCAAAAAATCATCGCCGCGCAACTCGGCCTTGTCCTGCTCGAAGCGCGGGCGAAGATCCTCAAGATAATTGCGCACGGCGTAACCGGGGTAATTTTCGTCGTCCATAAGGATGAGGTCGGCGGCCGTATTGCTGATGAGCTGAAGCTGGAGTTTCTGTGCATAATCGCCGGTGATGTATTCCTGGCGAATGCGAAGTCCGGGGTTCTTTTCCTCGAACCGAGCGCAGATCTTCTTCCACAGGTCCAAGTCGTTGAAATCGCCCCAGAAACTGAACCGAATCTCATTGACCGGCGCAGGTGCTTGCGCGCCCGCATTGCCCCGCGCGAGTAGAAGGGCCAAGCCCAGAACGATAGCTGCTAGGAGGACAGTCTTTTGGCGTTTGAATGTGGACATAGTGGCTAGAGAAAAGCATTTTTCCGGTGCGTATGTCAAGTTTTGCGCGCCTTTTGAGAAGTGCGAAAACCGTCAGGCGGTGCAACCAGCAAAGAGGACAGACCGACCGAAACGCCTTAATGACCCAGATATTGTGGCGAAATGTCGAATTTGAATCTGCAACGCCGAATCTGTAAGAATAACTTGTTTGTAACGCGCGCGCCTTTGGCCGGTATCATAGCCGAAGCCATAAGGGCCGAACTCGCGCAGGGGGCGACCGTCGGACGCCGTGCGGAGCAGGGTCAAGTGTCTGTTAAATCTCCGTGGAGAGGTCTACGCTAGATGAACAAAGGTTCGGTTTTAATCACGGGCGCTACCGGTATCATGGGCAGTTGGGTTGTGGGCGAAGCCCTCACCCGCGGCTATCAGCCCGTTGTGCTCATGCGCGATTCGTCGGAAGAGCACGCCCGCGAGCGCCTGAGCGCCGTCCTCGGCCTGGTGGGGCATTCCGCCCGCCTGAGCGATATTCGCATTCTTCTCGGCGACACGCGCCACCCACAAATGGGCCTCGATGACTCAGTCGTCGAAGAACTGCGCCAGTCCCTGGACAGCATGATCCACTGCGCCGCGTGCACGAGTTTTAGCACAAGTTTTGACGAAGAACTCTGGCAGACCAATGTTGGCGGCGTCGAAAACGTACTCAATTTCCTGTCGGGCAGCGGCGTTTCGCTGTATTACGTGAGCACCGCCTACGTGGCCGGCAAGCGCCGCGGGAAGGTGCTCGAGACCGACCTCAATTTTGGACAAGAGTTCAACAACACCTACGAGCGCAGCAAGTGCCACGCGGAAGGTATGGTGCGCGAAGCGGTTGGGCATGGCCGCGTGCGTGCGTCAATTTTCCGGCCGGGGATCATCGTAGGCGCGAGCAGCCAAGGCGGAATTAGCCAGTTTCTGAATTTCTACAGCTTTCTCCGTTTCGTGGATATGATGGGCGCGCGTTCCCGGAATGCCTTTGAGAGCATTCGCATGCCGGCCGATCCGGTGGCGACCAAGAATTTGGTCCCGGTGGATTGGACGGCCCGAGCGCTGTGGCAGATTATCGAGACGGACGGTCCGGCGGGGCATACCTACCATCTCACCAACCCGAAACCGGTGACTCACCAGAGTCTGCTGGAGTGGGCGAACAAACACCTGAGCCCGGCGATGACCCGCATTCAGGCCGTGGACAAGCTGAACGGCAACGCGACCGGCATTGAAGAAGTCTGCCGCGCGGCGTTTGCCCACTACTTCCCGTACATGCACGGCGAACCGCAGTTCGACCGCACCAACACCGACCGCGCCTTGGCGGGGCATGTGCCGTTCCCCGAAGTCGGGCCCGAGCTATACACCAAGTTGCTCGAGTTTGCGCGTGCGAATCGGTGGCGCGGCATCTTCGGGTGCAAGACACGCGTGAAGCCGAGCGTGCAGGACAACGGGAAAGCCGCTCTCAAACACGCGATGGTGTCGTAGCGAAGTTCGCGCTCACGCCTTTCGCGATGCCTCGTGCGCACTCTTTTCCTGCGCGAACACGTCGGCAGAGAAATGCGCGGACGCGCAGCGTCGCCGTTTCCCGCGCGATTCCCGCGTCCTAGTGCGCACGGCCTGTCGACATTCGCCAGACACGCCGCTTGACATGACGATCGACGGAACGCTAGCCTCGTGGATACGGGGACGAGGCCGGACGTGAAGCCGGCGCTGGGAAGCGAAGAGGAGTGGATTGCGTCAGGTCAGGGAGGCGGCACGCGTGATTGATCGGATAACCATCCTTGGCGGCAGTAGTGTCTACGTGCCTGAGTTTGTCCTGTCGCTGATTTCTCAGAATCTGAACGTCAAAGAGTTGGTGCTGCACGGACGCACTCCGCGCAAGCTCGAGATAGTGGCCCAGTTCTGTCAGCGCGTCGTCAATCGCAGCGGATTTCCGGCTCGGGTGTTGCACACCACTGACGTGGCCGAGGCCGTTCGCGACGCCAAATACATCATCAACCAAGTGCGCGTGGGCGGTATGTTGGCGCGCGTGCGCGACGAGAAATCACCGCCTCGGTTGGGAATGCTCGGCGATGAGAGCTTGGGCCCCGGCGGTTTCGCCAATGCGTTGCGCACCTTACCCGTGGTGTTCCGGTTCGCGGAAGTGATCGAAGCGGTTAATCCCGGCGCGGTGTTCATCAACCTCACCAATCCCCTCGGCATCGTCGTCGATGCCCTGACCAAGCACTCGAAGCTGAATGTGCTGGGCGTGTGCGATCTCCCGGGGCTGTTGCTCAAGCGAATTGCGGGGTTGATTGGCCACGAGCCGGGGGAACTGACCTTCGACTACTTGGGGCTGAATCACATGGGCTGGGTGCAAGACGTCAAGCACGAAGGGCGTAGCCTCATGCAGCGCGTGCTTGAGCGTCTCGACGGCGAGACGGACGATGAAATGGACGTTCCGCTGATTCAGCTTTTCCGCATGATTCCGACGCGCACGGTCAGTCTGTTCTATCACCAGGACCAGATTCTGAAAAAACAACAGGCGTGCGGTCGTTTCCGCGCCGAAGTGTTGCACGAAGCCGAGCAGCAGATCCTTAAACTGTACGAAGATCCGCACCTGGCCGAACTGCCCGATCTCACGCGCGCGCGCAACGCGATCTGGTATGAAGAGACGATTACGCCGCTGATCAAAGCCTGCGAGACCAAGAAATCGCAGGAGTTCGTGTTGTGCGTGCGCAACGACGGCGCCATTCGCGACCTGCCCGATAACGGCAGCGTCGAGATTCCCGTGCGCGTCGGCAAGGATGGAATTGTTCCCCGAAAAGTGGGGAGTTGTCCAAGATTGCTGAAGGGATTGTTCACCGAGGTCAAAGAAAGCGATCGCCTCACCGTCGAAGCGGTTCGCCACGGTTCCTACGATTTGGCGTTACAGGCGTTGACGATTCATCCGTTGGTTCCGTCGCTGGATGCGGCCCGGAAATATCTCGACCGCGTCATCAAGGACGAACATATAGAGTTGCACTGAGCTGGGTGAGTGCCAGAGGAGAGTAAAGACATGCGTGGATTTTTTTGTATGGCGGCGGCGTTGATGCTGGGCACGGCGGCCGTGGCTCAAGTGGCGATCACGGGGAGCGGCAAGGGGCTCAAGGAACTCGCGGGAAGCGAAACGCTCGTGACCATCGTCGTCAAGGAACGCGACGCGGTGGACGCCAACCAGCGCATCACCGCCGTTGAGGACGGTTTCTTCTCCGTCGTCGGTTCGGACGGCGAGCGCAACTCGTATCGGTTCGACGACGTCAAAGAAGTGCGGGTTCAGGAAGGGGCAGTGCAGGGCAACACCTTTGTGCTGGACGAAGGCCGTGCGCTTACGCCCGAGCAGCGCCAGGTGCTTGCGCGCGCACGTCAGCGGGCGCTCGATATCTTCAACAACAGCGACCAGGACCAGGAACTGAAAATGACGGCCGCCACCTTGGCTGCGCTCGGTGCGGAGAAAGCGGCGGTGGAGTACCTGCGCGGGATCGCTCGTTCGAACGACATCAGCACTCAGTTGAAGGCCATTCAGCAGCTTTACCTGGCGGGCGAGAAGTTTGATGCGGAAGAAAAGAATCCCGAAATAGAGACCGTAAAGGCGGGGTTGGCCAGTGGAAACCGCCGTGTTAAGGCGACGGCCGCCGATCTGTCGGGATTGCTCAAGATGCACTCCGCGGAGTTCGATCTGCACAACATGTTCCGCGATCGCGCCGAAGAGTTTGTGGTGCCCTCGACACGCGCCCTCGCCCGGCTCGGCCAGCGCGACATTATTCCACAATTGCTCGTGCGCATGGGCGAGAACAACAATGAAAAGGCGGACGCATCCATTTACGCGCTGACCCTAATCGGTGGGTCGGCGGAAGTCAAAGCCGCCAAAGACATGCTGAACGGGGCCGACCAGATCGTGCGTTTTCGTATCGCGCGTTTCCTCTACACGATGAAAGATCCGATGGGATTGGACATCCTTGAGCGTGAAATGCTCAACAACCCCGGCCTGAAGCGCGGGGCCGCGCTGATCTTGGCGCGCGACGGCAATCTGAAGGCGTCGGGCTTGTTGCGCGACATGCTGCAGGAGCGCTTCAACCCGGATGAAGCCGCGTTAACAGACCGTGCCCAGTCCTCGCTGGCCCTTGTGAAGGGGGGCGATCGCGCGGTGATCTCGACGATTCAAGCCCTGCTGCGCTCGGGGAAGAGTTCAGTCGAACGCGACGTGTGCGAGCGTATCGCCGGCCTCGGACTTCGCTCGCTTCTTACGATCCTACAGCCCAGCATCGAGAGTCCCGACCCGCGCGTCGCCGCTGCGGCGTGCATGGGCGTTATCGCGACCGCTGAACCCTCTTTTCGTGCACGCTTGAACGAGATCCGGGTTGGCCAAGACTCGCCCATGGGCTACACGCTGGACTAGCGTATTTTAGGAACTGCGGCTATTCGGAGGACGCGGAGATGGAACGCGTACGCGTTGTCGTCGGGGGCCGCGTGCAGGGAGTGGGATATCGCTACTGGGTTGCCGAAGAGGCCCGGGCGTTGGGGTTAAGTGGCTGGGTGTGCAACCGCAGCGATGGACGCGTGGAGGCGGAATTCCAGGGCCCGCGCGCGCTTCTCGACGAAATGCTGACGCAGTGCCGCCGCGGGCCGATGTTTGCGCGCGTCACCGAGCTAGACGCCGAATGGCTTTCCGCCCTGGCCGAAGAATTCCGCGAATTCACCATCCGCGGGTGACGAGACTGCGCGCGCGAAGCGTGCTATTCCGCAGCGCTCCGTGTCTGGATGAACGCCTCCCACAACGCCTGTCGCACGTAGACGAGGCGCAGCACACCAGGGCGAAACCCGAAATACTCACTGTGCCATGCGCCCGCAAGCCGTGATTCGAGCTCGCTCTGCACCGCAGGGCTGGCAATGACGATATCGGCGTCGATATCGGACGGCGGTTCTTCCCAGAATCCCACTCGCTTGTAGCGCCTTAAGTCCCATGGAAGCGGCCAATAGTCTTTCCCCGGACACACGACCGCGATGGTAATCTCCCTGCCCGCAGGCGCGATTCCCGCGATATCCTTCACGCGTTCGACCAGATGCCGATAGGTTTGCGAAGTATGCGCGTAAACATACGGGTTTTCCGGGCGCGCGGCGTAGGTACCTGTGGCGCGTGTGGATTGCGCGGCCAACTGCGACAACGCGAGGACCAGCATCGCGGCGATCAGTGCGCGCGCCCCACGCGACGGCCAACGCCGCCACAACGCCATGAGCCCCAGCCCGGCCAGTAACTGGAGCGCGTGCAGCGGGCTCATGACACACCACGGCGTCTTGTAGGCGATGACCGAATAGGCCGTCAGAAGGACGATGGCGTATAGCGCCAAGAAGCGGCGGAATTCCGCAGCCGGCCCATGCTCTCGGCTGCGCATGGCGTGGATACACCCAACCGCCGCCAAAGCCAACACGGCCGCCTCGGTCCAGACGGGCCTCTCCCTGCTGTCTTGATGCCACGCCAGCAGTCCGAGGTAATAGTACCAGGGCTTGTCGTGAAGGCTTGGGCCGCTGCTGCGCTCAGCGAAGTGGAAAAAAGCGCGCACCGAATTTGCAGGCCCCTGGGGATCTGTGAAAAAGGCCGAATAGAAGACCAGCGCGACAACGCCTGTGGCTGCAAGCGCCAATACGAGGTCGCGCATGCGCAAATGGATTGATATGGGGATGCGCCGCGCGCGGGCAAGCAGGAATGTGCCCATTGCCGCCGCCGCCATCGAGGCGAATGCGAGCACGCAGGTTTCTTTCGTCGCATACATGAGGCCCGCCGAAAGCCCCGCCAACAGCGCCCAGCGCATCTGTCGCGTCAAGGCGTAGCGGAACAGCGCCCCCAGGAACAGCGCCGTGAACAGGACCAGCAGCGTTTCCTGAATGTAGTAGCGGCTGTAATAGACCATCGCTGGCGACGTGGCGATGAACGCAGCGGCGGTTACGACGCCCGTCGCACCGAGGACTTCAACAAAAAGAGGCGCCGTCACGACGACGAGTAGCCCTGCCGCGACCGGTACGAGACGGTATGTCGCCTCGTCCGTGTCGATGAAGCGGTGTTGCCCATGCAGCCACGCCGAGAGAACTCCGGCGTAATAAAGCACAGGGCCGTGGTGTTCGAGGGGATCGTAGCGGTATACGCCGGTGTCGAGCAGAATCCCCGCGCGATATGCCTGATTCGCCTCATCGAAATGCATCGGACGCGCCGCAAGATCGGGCAGACGCAGCGCCGCCGCGCAGACCAGTGCGCCCAACAGCGCCAGCGCCAACGCAAGATTCCGAGGCCCGCCGGGGATGCGCAAGACTTTTCTCCTTGGATACTGCGCGGGCTATCGCGCCCATCGTACGAGATGCGGCCAGTATCCCGGCGGGACCGCCTTGAAATCAACAGGCATGCTCGGTGCATTATGGTGGGGAGTTTCAAGGCCGCCGCGGTTTGGGGAAGGCAGGGGCGTTTCCCCACCGGGCAGAAGGGAGCGAGAGGTATGCGCGGGCGATTCGTCAGTGGCGTGTTGATGGCATGTATCGTTGGAGTGTGGACCGGAGCGGCATTTGCCGAGATCACCGAGGCCCAGCGAGCGGTGCTGCAGGGATTGGCCCGCGGTACGTCTGCGCCGTGGCCCGAGATGACTTCCCAGCAGGCCGCCGAACTTCATCAGAAGGCGGAGAAATATCTCGCCGATTTCCAGGCGCGTCATTTGCCTTACGGGGGCGCTGCCGATATTTTCTGGACCGACGCCTCCCGCACGGCGATCATTCGGTACGATACGCTGGGCGACAGCGCGTGCTGGACGGGACACTATCTCGCGGCGTTGGCGCACAAGTGGACGGTGACCAAGGACGACAAGACGCTCAAGGACATCAACGCCGCGTTGGATACTTTCGACCGTTTGACGACGGTGACCGGCATCACGGGATACGTCGCGCGCTACGCGGGCAAGGCCGACGATCCCGCGTACAAGCCCTACTATGAGGTGTACAAGAGCGGTAATTTCAAGGGCGCGGAGCCGTGGGCCGATTACATCTGGCTGGGCAACAGTTCGCGCGACACCTACGATGGCACGCGCCTCGGTCTGACGATGGCGTGGCTCTTGGTGGACGACAAGGCAACGCGCGAACGCGCCGCGATGCTGATTGAGCGTATTCTCGACAACCTGATCGCGAACCAGTGGTTCATCAAGGACGGCAAGGACCACATCACCAATCCAACACCGACATTCCAACTCGCGTATGAACAACTCGCGCTGCGCGTCAACCCGAAGAAATACAAAGACCTGGAGCCCGAGTACGAGGCGTTGTTCGAGCGCGTCTCGTTGCGCCCGCCGCGCCAGACCGAGATCAACCGCAAAGAATACTTCGCGTTCAATCTCGACTGGACACGTTGGTATTGCCTGGCGCGTCTTGAACAGGACAAGAAACGGCTCGCATTCTACAACAGCGCCGTCTCACAGATGTTCCAAGACGCTAAGAACCACGTCAACGCCTGGTTCGCCGTTGCCTACGCAGGCGCTAGCGGCGATTCCCGAAACAACGACGTGCGGGCTATCGCGCAGGGGCAGTTGCTCGACTTCCAGAACCCGCCAAATGCAATGAAGGGCACGGACTATACGCAAGACTCCTCCATCGAGAAGACCGACGCCACTCACGCGAAATACGCGCTGGACCTCCGTATGCGCGAACCCGACACGTTTACCTGGCAACGTTCGCCCACTCTGCTCAAAGGCGGCACGAAGGGCGCCACCTATGACTGGGGCGGCATCGATGTGTTTCTGCCCTATTGGGTCGGCCGCGCGGCGGGCGTAATTCCGGCTCCGTGAGCCGCCATTCACTGACGGAGGAGAAACGCTATGGCGTGGGCGGGAATGCTGGCGATGATCGTAGGCGCGGCCGGTTTTCTACTCAACGTTACGGGCATGGCCGGGATGTTTCCCGCCTTACGCCTGGCGACTCTTCCCCCGGCGCTGTTCGCCGTGATTGCGGCGGTCGGGCTGGTTGTTTTTACGCTCGGACGCCGTCCCAGCGACTGACGGTTTGCGGAAGACGGGAGAAAAGGCGTGTCGCAACGCGGATTGTTTGAACAGAATGTGGTCGCGGTGATTTGGGACTTCGACAAGACCCTCTCGCCGCATTACATGCAGCGGCCGCTGTTTGAGGCCTACGGCGTGGACGAGGCGGCGTTCTGGGATGAAGTGAACGCCCTGCCACGCTACTACGCGAAGGCCGGCATTCACCTTCAGGCCGACACATGTTACCTTGGGCATCTCCTATCGTACGTGCAACACGGACGCTTCGCCAAACCGCCGCTGACTAACGCGCGGCTGCGCGAGCTTGGGCAACGGATCGAGTTCTTCAAAGGCGTTCCGGATGTCTTTGAACGCCTAACTACGGCCGTCGATACGCCCGACTTTCGTGCCGGCGATGTCCGGGTTGAAGTCGAACATTACGTCGTAAGCACGGGCCTTGCCGAACTCGTGCGCGGTTCACGGATCAGCCCTTTCCTGAAGCGCGTGTTCGCCTCGGAATTCATCGAGCAACTCGCCGCACCGGGCGCGGATCTATCGCAGGCCCCGCAGGAAGGCCCCATTCAACAGATCGCCTCGTTTCTCGACAACACGACGAAAACGCGCGCGCTGTTCGAGATCAACAAAGGCGTGGGCGTCGCTGAGGGGATTAGCGTCAATGATGACATTCCCGAAGAAGACCGCCGTATTCCGTTTCGAAACATGGTGTATATTGCCGATGGTCCGAGCGATATCCCCTCGTTCTCCGTGGTCAAGAAACATGGCGGCCTCGCCCTCGCCGTATTCGACCCTGCCAGCGAGGCCCAGTACGAGCAAGTCGAGAGCCTGTTTGAACGTGGCCGCGTGCATTTTTTCGGTCCCGCGGATTACCGTTCCGGCAGTACAACCTCGCGTTGGCTGCAACACAAGATCACGCAAATCGCCAAGCGCATTCTCCAAGAGCGCGAGAAAGGGTTCCGCAGTCGCGTCAAAGCCGGCCCTTCTCACCTGGACGAAGGCGATGAGGCCTGAGCCGTCGTTCGCGCGCGGAGAGGACGCATGACCCCGCCGCGCGTCGACGTCCTTGTCATCAACTGGAACGGCATGGAGCACGTCCACGCCTGTTTCTCGTCTCTTCTGGCCAATGACTATCCCGAGTCGAGATTCGTACTCGTTGACAACGCCAGTACGGACGGCTCAGCCGACTACGTCGAGCGCACCTTCGGCGGTGATCCGCGCGTCGAAGTGTTGCGCCTTCCGGAGAATCTCGGCTGGTCGCGCGCGAACAATGTCGCCATGAAGCGTTCGCTCGACCGTGGCGCGGATTTTGTGTTCTTGATCAATAACGACACCTGGACTGCGCCCGACGCCATCGCGCGACTCGTCGCGCGCGCGGAGCAACTCCCGCAGGCGGGCGCCCTTGCGCCCAAGATGGTTTTGTTCGACACGCCGGAAGTGCTCAACTCAACCGGGCTCGCCTGTTCGTATATTGGGTGCAGTTGGGACATCGGTCTCGGACGCGTGGACGCTCCGGGCTGGAACGAGGACGCGCCGATTATCGGCGTGTGCGGCGGGGCAGCCTTTTTCCGTGCGGAGGCACTGCGCAAGAGTGGTCTACTACCCGAGGATTTTGAGATCTATCTCGACGACCTCGAACTTTGTCTGCGTATTTGGGACGCGGGGTATGAGATCCGCCGGTGCCCGGACGCCGTTGTTCGCCACAAGTTCAGCGCGACAATGGGGCAGGGCGACCGCGCGCGGCATAAGTATTACCTCAACACCCGCAACCGGCTCCGGGTGATTCTGCGAAACTATCCCTTCACGCGCATCGTGTCGGTGCTGCCCGCCGTGCTCGTGGGTGAGGCGCGCGCGATGGGGCGCGCGATGCTCGAGGGCGAGACCTGGCGTGTTTCTGCGCACCTGCGCGCATGGAAGGCCCTCGCGGGATATCTGCCTGAGGTGTCGTGCACTCGCAAGGAACGCCGCGCTCGCGGACTCCAATTCGGCCGTTTCTGGCCCCTGATCACCTTCGAACGCATGTTTTTCCGAGGGGCACCCCTACCGAAGGCCGGCTGGTACGCTTCCCGTTCGGCCCAAGGACTTGAAGTGCGCCCGCTGGCGGTGCGCGCAGTGGAGACCGTGCGCGCGGGCCGGTTGAGGGTGACGCTCGTCAACTGCTATCCTCACCTCGGCACGGCGGAGGTGTTGATAGAGCAAAACGGCGTCTCTTTGGCGCGCGTTTGTTCCGTCGACCAGACGGCCGTGGAGTTCGACGTGGCCGATGGCCCGCTCGATTTCACGGCGCAGCGGTTGTTTTTTGCAGAGGCCACGGGGGAGCTGGCCGACTATGGTGGCTGGATCGCGCTGGAGCCCTGCGGGGCGAAAGCGTAAGGGCGTTATCGCGTGAGCCTTTCCTTCAGGGTCTTCCTGGTCATTTTGGCGACAATTGTAGCCGTCGCGGCGGGTTGGTGGCTCGGCGGCGTCACAGCTCCGTGGGTTACCCGCGTTGATCGAACGGTTGCCGCACCCACGGTTGAAACCGCCTCGGTCGTTACGCCCGCTTCCTCCACGCCCGTGATGTTGGCCTTGCCGATGGGCGTGGGCATCGATCGCGAAATCGCGCTCAAGCAACTCGCCTTGGCGGCGGCGGCGGGTGTGCACCTCTATCTGGTCCAAGTCCCACTGCCCTGGCCCGATCACGGCCCGGACATCAACTATCTGCGCGACGTGTTGCAGGACCTTGTTGACACCGATCCCAAATGCGGCATTTTCCTTTCCGTTAAGCTCGATCCGCCCGATTCGTGGCTTGCCGCTCACCCCGATGCGGCCGCTGTGCTGGGCGGACAAACGCGGCCCTCCGTTTCACTGGCTTCACCCGTGTGGCGCGACGTGGCGCGCGCCGCCCTAACCGGTCTTATCGAATTCGCCCAGGGCTCTTCGAACAACACGCACATCCTGGGATACCACATCAGTTGCCTCGAGGATGGCCGCTGGGAACGGGCGAATGGCTTTGACGCCAGCGAAGCAAACACGCTTGCGTTCCGCGCGTGGCTGGCGAATGTTTACCGCGAAGACGCTGCGCTCCAAGCGGCGTGGGGCGATCCCTCCGTGACGCTCAGGGCGGCAGCCGTCCCCGCACGCCCCAAGACCGACGATTCCACCACGGTGTTTGTGACGTTGCCCGGCCAGCAGAACCTCCTCGATTACTTGCGGTACTCATCCGAAAGCACCGCTGAGGTAATCGGGATGTTCGGCAAACACATCAAGAACCACGCGGGCGAAGGCCTGCAAGTGTTCGCATCGTACGGCACGGGGTTTGACTCACTCAACAACGACAGCGGGCAGCAAGGGCTGTCGGTGTTGTTGGCGAGTGCGGTGGATGCGCTCGTAACGCCGGTGTCCTACGTCGATCGCGGCGTCGGCGGCGCGGGCGGCTTTATGGGCGCGGTCGATGCCGCCCGACTCCGTGGCAAGCGTTGGTATCTTCTTGACGACACCCGCACGGGAATCACTCGTGACCCTGCGACCGGGACGATCTCCCGAGTCGCCGGCCTTCAACCCGAAGATGTGTATCACGTTCAACAGCGTAACTTCGCCGCGGCGCTCACGCACCAACTCGGACTCATCTGGACCGATCCAAAAGGGGAAGGACAACTGCTCGACGAGGACATGTGGAAGCGCTTTCAGGGGATGCGCGAGGCCTACGACGCGGTGCTGGCGAGTCCGACTGCGGGATCCAGTCCCTACGACCTGCGTCCGGACGCTCGTCCGCAGATCATTGTGGCCATGGACGAACGAAGCCGCGCGTACCAACTCTGCGATACGTCCCTTAACGCCCTGCTCCTCCAACAGACCCGCGACGCCGTGATTCGTTCCGGCGCTACGGCCCAATTCTGTTTGCTGAAGGATGTGTTCGACGGCGTAACGCCGCCCGCGAATGTCTATATTTTCCCCAATGCGTTTTATCTGACGCCTGAAGAACGGCAACAACTCCAGACGCTCTTAGAGCAGAACAAGGCGACGGCGATCTGGCTATTTGCGCCCGGTTTCTTCAGCGGCGCGGGGCCCGGCACCGCCGAGAATATCGCCGCGACGGTCCAACTGCCCGTGAAGGCCTTTTCCGGGGCCGAGAAATCGGGTTCCGAGGCGCTGTTGGACGGCCGGTGGTTGACGGCGTCGCAGGAGATCGGGCCCACACGCGAGTGGGCGCCGCTTTTCTATTTGGAGGGCGAAAACATCTTCGGACTCGCCAAGTATCGCGATTCGGGAAAGACGAGCGCAGCCATCACGTTTTTCCCCACGGGATGGGCTTCGGCCTACGTGTGCGAGCCCGCGTTAACCGTCTCGCTTCTGCGCGAGATATTGGGGATTGTCGAACAGCATCTCGTGTTCCGTCGCTCGGGAGCGATGAATGACGCGGTGTATTTCGGGCCGAATCTTGTGGCGGTTCATGCCGGCGAGCGGGGAGAACGTGTGATCGATCTTGGCGCGCCGTTTACAGTGCAAGACCTGCTCGATCCCGAGCGAGGCTGGGCGGATAAGCAGTTCATCAACCTCGATATGGCTGCCGGGGAAACGCGTATCTTGAGACTGACTCCATCCGTTAGCCAAGAACGCCCTTGAACAGCGCGTGCGCGATGTTGACGCCCCAGCAGACCGCCAGGCCCATTCCCGCGCACACACACACGGCCAGCAACAGTCCCGTCGCCACAAACCCCAGGTAGCTTCTCACGTCGCGGGGCGACCATAGCCACAAGACGATCATCTGGATTGACGAACTCACGATGGCCGCTCCAAGAAATACCGAGGCCACCCAGTGCCAAGCCTGCGGCCGGACCGTCCAGCCCGAAGCCCCCATGTAACTCCACCAGAAGCCCCAGCCCTTCCACCACGCCCATAGCGTCATTCCCAAACTCAGCAGGGTAACCGGCGCGGCGCCCCACGCCAAGTCTCGCAGGGTGTCCGTGAATGGGGGAAGTTTGATGTCAAAGCGCGGCGCAATGAGCCACAACAGCAAGGTCCACACCGTTCCCGCCGCGGGAAATGCCAATACCCAGAGCGCACGCTGAAGCCAAGCACTGTCGTTATGCACGGTGTTCTGAATCGACTGAAAGAGCCACGCCGCCCCCACCCCTTCCGGCGTTGGCAACGGCCAGCCAAGCGCGCCCGGCGCGGTAAAGGCGTAATAGTACCCCGCGCCAAACCCGAGGCAACTCCAAAGACCTAGCGCAACGGCCCAGTCGCCCACCTGCTCTCTACGAATCACCACACGCCTCCTCGCCATGACACAGTATCTAGCAAAGGAACGTTTGCAGAAGGCGTCTACACGATTGAGCGCCGACACACATTTCCGCGCAACGCGCAATGCCAGCAAAGGACACAGCATAGCGAAAGGTGCGCTATCGAACAAGAAGACGCGGCCTATGGCGTTGTTGTGGAGGGTTATGTCCCATAAAGTTTGAACGCCAGGCTGCGATCCTGCGGAACGTCGTGGATCAAGAGGCGGCAGTCGCTTTTCGCCGTATTCCCCTCCGTTACGTACAGCTTTAAGAGCTTGACGGATGGAGGCCCACAAGAGGTCAACGTGCATCGGTACATGCTTCCCGGCGTAACGGGGATACCGCCAAGGCGAACGGGAAGATACGAGCCCCGCAACACATTGAGCATATGGCTCCCCATCTGCATGTCGGAGAGAAAGACATACTTCTGAAAGATCACCGTCCCCTGCGGATCGCGGATCTCGACACGTATGGCTTCATTGGTCGACTCATCCACCCGTCTCGCAAGGAAGTGCAGGCTATTTATGCGGGAGCACGTGGGGGTGAACACCTGGGTGATCGACGTGGGTTCCTCCAGGACGAGCGATTCGTCCGCGACCGGCGTTCCACCCCCATCCACGAGAACCGTGCTTTGCACCATCGCGCCGTCCGATGGCGTAAACAGACAGATCAGGGCCGGTACAACAAAAAAGGAAAGTCCCCCGTAGCAGCGCAGTCTCAGATAACCGCGCTCGGTTTGAAGCGCGGCAATACCGCGTTCCCACCCGTGGCGCGCATCGCGACGGCGCGGGTATGCGAAGTAGAAGATCAGCAATAACGCCGCCGTGACGCAGGAGATGGAAAGCGATGGATCCAATGCCTTAAACAGATTGTGCATGGTCAATGCTCCCAGATCGTCGGTGAGCAGCGGATTGATCCGGGTGAGTAGCCCCGTGGCCCCTAGAATACCGTGCTCGAGCATCTTCTCATCCACATTCTCAAACCAGAAATCGGTCGAAAAGGCCACGAAGAAAAAGAACAAGGCAGTTTCGATCGCAAGGAAGAACGCGGGCCGGGCATGACGCACGGTCACCAGCGCGATGAACGGCGTAATCAGAATCAACCATTGGGGGTGCCAAAACACCAGACCAAGCAACGCGGTGAGGGCGGCTAAACACACGTAAATCGTCCAGGCGTCGCGATCTTTCTCGCGAAAGCGATGGAAATACGCAAATCCGCACAGCAGCGCCCAGATCAGGACAAAAAAGCTAAGTTTGATGTCGTAAATGTAGGGCGTGCCCATGGTGAACACCCGGTGTACGATGGTACGGCTCAGCGCGTCGGTCTTGAACGCGGGCGAGGAAAGATACGGCAGAACCACGAGAATATAGGGGATCACAAACAGAAGTCCGTTCAAGGCGAGGCGAAGGGGCCTTTTCTCCACCAGCAACAGCAGCGGCAGATAAACAAAGAAAGGGAAGTACTTAAGTGTGACCGCGACGCCCATGATGGCGGCGAAGTGAAACAGGTGGCCGCGGCGATAGACGCGAAGCGCCCAAAGCATTAGAAATACCGAGATGATGTCGTGCTGGCCAAGCAGCACGACGCCAAACAGCAGCAGCGGCGACGTGACCCAAACGAGTGCGGACCACCCGGCCTGCGCCCGGTTCATGCCGAGTTCGGAGCACAGCGCGATAAACTGGCGCAGTGAGAGGTACGCGAAAAGCAGCGGGAGCAGTTTCATCCAGAAAATGCTGAGGCCGATATCGTGCTCGCTGACAATGTTGAGTCCCATGAGGCGCAGGGGAATATTCCAGATCGCGCAAATGACGTAGATCGTCGGAAGATATTCGCTCTTGCTCAAATCGTAAAAATCGAGAAAATGACCATTCAAGTACTTAAATGACAGCGCGGCGGTGATTTTCATATCCACCTGCTGGAATAGCAGAGACAAGAGAACGAGAAGTGCTACAAAGCCTAGCTTTTCTGTGGTTGAAAAGGCTTGTCGAACCTCCAAAGTGGTTGACTCAGGGGTATCGGTCATTGGGGGGTGCTCCTCCGCGGCTGATTGGTTACTCCAGCCAATCTCACTACTACCAGAACCTTGGCGCCGCCAGGACGGCTATCTCCAAAAGCTCTTTGGACTTAGCGCCTCACGCGCTCCCGCGTTGTTCTGAGCCGTGCGAATGGCCAGATAACGGGAATCCATATGAATAATGAGTGTACGGCGTCAAACCGATCACTTTTGCGGGCGGAGTAATGTCGTGACTCTCCAGACCGGCGCGCTCCACCGGACTAAACAGACAGATGAGTACTGGGACGACGAACATGGCCAAACTGGCGTAGCAGCGGACGCGTAGCGGCACAAGGTCCGCCTGTAGCGCCGAGAGCGATGCGTCCCAGCCCGCCTCGGCGTCGGGGCGGCGCGGCCAGGTGAAGAAGAGGTACGTAAACAGCAGGGCGGAAATGCACGTCAGCGCAAGAGCGGGCGGGAGCATGGGGAAGATTTGACTCATGGTTGCCGCGCCCTGCTGCCCTCGGAGGAGCGGATTGATTACTTCCAGAAGTCCCGACGCGCCGAGCAGTCCGTTCACCAGCATTTGCTCGTCCACGCCGTCTTCGAAAAAGCGGCACGAGTACGCCACAAAGAAGAAAAATAGGAGGGTTTCTATCGTGAACAACAGGGCCGGACGTCCGTGACGGACCGCCGCGAGCGTGGCGAACGGCGTGAGATAGATCATCCATTGCGGGTGCCATAGCACCAGACCGAAAAACGCGACAAAGCATGCCAGGCACAGGTAGATCGACCAGACGTCTCGCTCTGCTTTTTCCTTCGCGCCAAAGGAATAGTAGTACGCCGCGCCGCAGATGAACGTCCACGCCAGCACGAAAAAGCTCAGCTTCAAACTGCCGATGTAGGCCGGGCCCATCGTGAATATGCGCTGCACGATCTTGCGATGAAGCACATCGCTCTGGAAAGCGGGCGAGGACAGGTACGGAACGGTGACCAGTATATAGGGAACGATGAAGAGGAGCGCGTTGAACGCCAATCGCGATGGTCTTTTTTCGACAAGGAGCAGCAGAGGAATGTAGAGAAAAAAGGCGAAGTACTTGAACGTGATCGCGAGCCCCATGAGCAGGGCAAAAGGCACAAGGTTCCCGTTTCGGTAGCTTCTCAGCGCGCGGAGCATGAGGTAGATCGGGAGAATGTCGTGCTGTCCAAACAGCACAAGGCTAAACAAGTAGAGCGGGGAAGTCAGCCAGACCAGGGAGGACCATTGTGCCTGGGCGCGGTCCATGCCTATTTCCCGGCAGAGCGCCTGATATTCGCGCAGCGAGAGGTAGGCAAACAGCAACGGCAGCAGTTTCATCCAGAATACCCACAGCCCGACGTCGGTTTCCTCGACGATGCGCGCGCCAGCCAGCCAGATCGGCAGGTTCCAGATCGCAAAGACGATATAGGTGGTGGGTAAGTACTCGCTCTTGCTCACGTCGTAGAAGTCGAGAAAATGGCCGGAAAAGTACTTGAATGACAGCGCGCCGACCAAGGGCAAGTCGCGATGCTGAAAGAGGAGCCCCAACGCCACAAGCATCACCACAAACCCAATGCGTTCATTACGCGAAAAGGCCTGTGAGATGCTCATCGCGGGACGAGCCTCGTCAAATTGGTCTGCCATCGCTGTTTTGCCCTGCCTCGCCGGAGAAATACGGAATGAGCCGTGTCTCCGCTACTCTCCGTAGACCTTCATGATGAGACTCCGATCCGTCGGGCGTCCGTCGATGAGCAGAACCTGATCTTTCGTGGCGGTTCCGGCTCCTGTCACGGAGAAGCGGAGCACTTTGGTCGGAAGACCTTCCCGTGGAGTTAGCGTGCATCGGTACGGACGATCCGGGTACATCGTTATTCCCTTCAACGGTACGGCAAGAAAACCGCCGTTTTCGGAAGTCGATAGACGCACCTGCTCCCGGAAGATCACCGCGCCATTGGGGTCCTGGAGTTCCGCCAAGAGCGTTGCGCGGGTATCAAGAATCAACGTCTGCGCCTGAAACAGCAGATGAGTTACGCGCGCACGCCCCGGAACGAACACCTGCGTGACCGAGTTCGGCGGCCCGAGGTCGTACGCATCGGCCGCGGGCGCCGTCGGGCTCGGCGGGGGCGCGCCGAACCACGTACGGCCCGCGGGATTGGCGGGCATGAAAAGGCAGAGCAGCGCGGGAACCACGAACAGCGCGAGGCCGCCGTAGTAACGCATCCGCAACGTCCCCAGCGTTCCCTGCAAGGAAGTCAGCGAGGCTTCCCATCCAACGTTTGCCTCGGCGCGTTTAGGATAGGCGAAAAAGAGCATGATGAACTGCGCGGCCGCCACGCAGGAAATCGCGAGAGGCAACGGGAACATTCCATAGATCTTGCCCATCGTCAGCGCGTGTTGCGGATCCATCAGGTGAGGATTGATGCGGTCCAGCGCACCCGTCGCGCCGAGCACGCCGTGAACGAGCATTTGCTCATCCACGTTCTGCGGAAAGAACTGGCAGGAGAAGGCGACCATGAAGAAGAAGAAAGCGGTCTCCACCGTGAGAAAGAACGCCCGGCGCTGGTGGCGGAGCGTTGCGAGTACGATGAAGGGGGTGAGCCAGACCAGCCACTGCGGATGCCAGAGCACCAGGCTGAACAAGGCGGTCAACGAGGCCAGGCAGAGATAGATGCTCCACGTATCCCGCTCTTCCTGATTCTCAGTGTGGCGATAGTAGGCGAATCCACAGATGAACACCCACGCCGCGACGAAGAAGCTGAGCTTGAGATCATGAATATAGGGCGTGCCCATGGTGAAGACGCGTTGCACAATCGAGCGGCTCAGCACGTCTGAATGAAACGCGGGGGACGCGAGATAGGGGAGAACAACCAGCGCATAAGGAATGGCGAACACGAGCCCGTTCAGCGCGATTCGCGCGGGCCGTTTCTCGACCAGCAAGAGCAGCGGGACGAAGACGAAGAAGGGAAAATACTTAAACGTAATCGCGATGCCCAGGAGCAGCGAGAACGGAACCAGGTTGCCCTTGCGGTAGAAACGCAATGCCCAAAGCGTCAGAAAAACCGTGATGATGTCGAGTTGTCCAAACAACACGACGCCGAACAGAAACACCGGGGACGTGATCCATACGAGGGTGTTCCATTGCGCTTGGTTGGACGTCATTCCCATTTCCTTGCACAGGGCGAGGAACTGGCGCAGCGAGAAATAGGTGAACAAATAGGGCAACATCTTCATCCAGAAGATGCTCAGTCCAACATCGGGTTCGTCAACGATGCGCACTCCCATAAGCCAAAGAGGGATGTTCCAGATCGCGAAGAGTATGTACGTCGTGGGCAGATATTCGCTCTTGCTTACGTCATAAAAATCCAGGAAGTGACCATGTAGATACTTGAATGACAGCGCGCCGACGAGATTCATGTCGCCGTGCTGAAAGATGACCGTGAGCACGAGAATCGCCGCGGCGAAAGCGAACTGTTCCGCCTTTGAGAATGTCTCTTGTATGCTCAGCGTCCTTTTCTCATCCATCCAGTATCTCCTTCCCAACCCGGCACTACGCAGAGCAGGCCATCTGAAACGCGTATTTCCCCGATTCGACCAAGAACCGCACGCCTTCGGGCGCTATTTGCACCGCGCTGACGCCTTCCGCCTGCGAGAGCGGCGTATCGCTTTCGGTCACATCGTCGGGCCGCCGCGTCGGCAAGATCACCTCGCCGGTTGTGTTTGGCGGCACCATAATCTCCAAGAAGAAGCGGCCTTCCTCAATTCGCCATGCCGACTTCACCATGCCGTGGAGCGACCGATACTCCGCGCAGGCGTGAGTGATTCCGCCGCCTGGCTGCGGGCGGAACACCGTATGTTTGTAGCCCGCCCCGCCCGCGTCCACGTCGATGCCCGCCATCGCGCGATACATCCATTCGCCTACGGCACCGTAGGCATAGTGGTTGAACGAATTCATCCCGGGATCTTGGAAGCCCCGTTCCTCGGTCCAGCCGTCCCAGCGTTCCCAGATCGTCGTCGCGCCATGCACCACCGCATAACACCAAGAAGGGAAGGTTTTCTGATCGAGCAGTTTGTAGACGACATCGAGTTTACCCGCGCCCGACAGCGCGAACGGCAAATACGAACAGCCGACAAAGCCGGTTGACAAGTGCCAATCCCTGCGGCGGATGTCTTCAACGAGTCGATCCGCGGCGGTCTGGCGCAACTCGGCGGGCAACAGGTTGAACTGCAACGCTAGCACGTAGGCCGTCTGCGTTTCGCACGCGATTGCGCCGTCTGGTGAGACATATTTCTCCACAAATGCCGCTCGGACGTTTTCAAACAACCGCCGGAATTCTTGCGCTTCCGCCGGGTGCCCGATGGCTTCCGCCATTTCGGCCATCAACGCCGCGTCATACGCGAAGAACGCCGTGGCGATCAGGTCCTGCGGCGTGACGGCATCGATGGACAGCCAATCCGCGTATCCGCTGTTCAGCCGGTCCGTGCGCACAAAACCCGTGCAGCCGCCTTGCTGGTAGTCCATCCAGCGCCGCATCGAATCCCACTGCCGCTCGACGATGCCCGTGTCGCCATAGCACCGCAGCATCGTCCAAGGAACAATGATTCCCGCATCGCCCCAGGCGGGCGCGGCCTCGCCAACGCACACAACGCGCGGCGCCACGTCCGGGTAGCCGCCCACCTCCGACTGACCATCGGTCAAATCTTGCAGCCATTTGGTGAAAAATGCGGCGGTTTCCATGTTGAACGACGCGGTCCGGCAGAATACCTGCGCGTCGCCGGTCCACCCCAGGCGCTCATCGCGCTGCGGACAGTCCGTGGGCACTTCAAGGAAGTTTCCTCGTTGCCCCCATTGAATATTGTGTTGCAGTTGGTTTAGCACCGGGTCCGAGCAGACGAACCGCCCTGTGAGCGGCATGTCCGAATGCACCACCACGCCCATGATCGCGTCCAGGTCCGGCGTGCCAGGATAGCCTGTGACTTCAACGTACCGGAACCCGTGGAAGGTAAAGGCCGGCTCCCACTCGACAAGTTCCTCGCCCGCGAGCACCACTGCATCCGTGGAGCGCGCGCCGCGCAGGTTCTCGACATAGATCGTCCCGTCCGGATTCAACACCTCGGCAAAGCGCAGAGTGATCGTGGCGCCCGCTTTCCCGCCGCGCACCCGCAACCGCGCCCAGCCGACCATATTCTGGCCAATGTCGAAGATATAGACTCCAGGCGCGGGACTGGTGATTTCCCTCGGCTTCAGCTCCGTGATACGCCGCACCGGCACGCCGGGATAGGCGTTTAGCTCCAGGCCTGGCGCGGCGTCGCAGATGACCGGTTCCCAGCCGCGTGGTTCCCACCCCGGCCGGTCCCAGCCGCGCGGTTCACGGCGCAGATCACAGATTTCGCCCATGTACAGGTCGGCCCCGAGAATATGGCTTTGCGAGCCGAGCCAATCGCTGTCGGTCGTGATCCTCTCGCTGCGGCCATCGGCGTAGACGATTTCCAGTTGCGCGCAAAGGCGCGGATGCTTGCCGTAGTGGGTGCCCGGTTCGTAGGACCAGCCCATGTATCCGCTATACCACCCGTGCCCGAGCATGGCCCCCGCAGCGTTTTGACCGGGACGAATCAACGTCGTGACGTCATAAGTCTGATACGCGGCGCGCTTGTGGAAATCCGTCCACCCCGGCCGCAACAAGTCGTCCCCCACACGTTGCCCGTTCAGGTGAAACTCGTACAGGCCCAGTGCAGTCACATAGAGCGTGGCCTTGGCCACCGGCGTATCCACGCTGAATTCACGACGCAGCAGACTGGGCGCGGGAATCCTCAGCGTTCCGTTGCCGCTCAACGAAAATTGTTCAACAAGCTCCTTAATGAGCGGCTGGGTCGAAAGCCATCCCGAGTCGTCGAACTCCGGTGCGACAAATCCTTCCGGCGGCGACTCCGCGCAACGCCACGAGCCGTCGATCACGTGTTCGAGCATCTGACCATTGCTGAGGTCCACCTGCAGACGCCCGATAATCGCGCACGGACCGTAGCGGTGGCGCACATGCATGGCCAGCGTGTTGCGGCCGGGTTTCAAACGTCCCGTAAGGTCCAACCGCGATCCGCGGTGGCATGCTCCTGGGCGGCCATCGTCGGTTCCCGCCCATTCGCCGTCGATATAGAGATCGAAATAGCTTCCGGCGGACAGCAGTGCGCGCGCCGCAACAATCTCGGCGTCCGGAGGCAGTTCCCAGATGCCACGGAATCCCACATGACGCTGGGGCGTGGGCGGTGTCGGATCCTTCTCGGGAAATCCCATCCAGAGCAGACCATCGAAAGACATCGGCGGGTCGTTGGGCGGAGTTACAAGGGGCGGCACATCAAACCCGATCCACTGCGCCGTCCAGTCGGTTTTCTCAAGTAGACCCATCGACCAGAACGCCGGGGCGCTGTACAGCGAACAAACGCCCGCGCCGTCCCACACCCGCACTTTCCAATAGCAGCATTGGCGGCTCTTCAGCGGTGCGCCCGCGTAAACCACGTGGATGCTCTGGTCCGACTCCACTCGGCCGCTGTCCCACAAATCCCCCTCATCGTTGTCGAGGATTTCACGTGAGGAGGCCACAAGCACCTGATACGCGTGCTGACGTGTCCCGCGGCCATTGGCCTCGAGTAGCCAGAACAGGCGTGGCTTCGGAATGTCCAGACCAAGAGGGTTGACCTTATACTCAACCCGTAGTCCGCTCACACGTACTGCGCTCATCGTTGTTTCCTTTTTTCCCGTGTAGGCCGCATGGTCGAAAGAGGGTAGCATGCCCCCCTGCAAAATCCAAGAAGGCTCGAATGCGCATGGTGCGATGGGATTTTTTCCCGGCGTTGCTTGACACCGTCTTTTCTTGCCGTCACAATCACGCCCGCGCGGGAGCGGAGGCGCCAATCTATGGAAAATTCACGACGATGAGCGAGCTATTAGGGACCATAAGTGAATTCGTGTGGGGGCCGATTATGCTTGCCCTGCTGTTTGGCACACACCTGTTCCTAACGTTTCGTCTGCGGTTCATTCAACGCTACACGTTCAAGGCCATCCGAATGTCGTTGACGCGGCAGCGCGAGGGTGCGGGCGATATCAGCCACTTTGGCGCGCTGACCACCGCGCTGGCCGCAACCATCGGCACAGGCAACATCGTGGGCGTGGCCACTGCAATCGGCATGGGCGGTCCCGGCGCGGTGTTGTGGATGTGGCTGACCGGCGTGTTCGGTATCGCCACGAAATACGCCGAGGCTGTCCTCTCCGTCAAATACCGGGTTACACTGCCCGATGGCCGCATGGCGGGCGGTCCGATGTACGTTCTCGAGCGCGGCCTTGGCGTGAAGCCGCTGGGCGTTCTCTTCGCGATCTTCACGGCAATCGCCGCGTTCGGCATCGGCAACATGGTGCAAGCCAATTCCATCGCCCAATCGCTACAGACTCAGGCGCAGATTCCCACGTGGGTCTCTGGGCTTGTCATGACCGTGCTTACGTCATTGGTGATACTCGGCGGCATTCGCTCCATCGCCCGTGTGTGCCAAGCGCTCGTGCCGTTCATGGCGATTTTCTACATTCTCGGCTGTTTGCTGCTTCTTGTGATCAACTATTCCACGCTCCCCGAGACGCTTCATCTCATCGTCAGCAGCGCGTTCAATGGCCATGCAGCCATCGGTGGTTTCGTGGGAGTTGGCGTGCGCGAGGCAATGCGGTATGGCATCGCGCGTGGGTTGTTCTCGAATGAATCGGGCCTAGGCAGCGCCCCGATCGTGGCCGCCGCCGCGCAGACCAAGAACCCCGTCCGCCAGGCGCTCATTTCCGCCACCGGCACCTTCTGGGATACGGTCGTGGTGTGTTTGATGACCGGGCTCGTGCTTGTCAATTCGGGTGAATGGACCACCGGACTCCAAGGCCCAGCGCTTACGAACAAAGCGTTTTCCGATATCCCGTTCTGGGGGCCGCTCGTTCTCAATGTAGGGCTCATGACCTTTGTGTTTTCGACCATTCTCGGGTGGTCGTACTACGGCGAACGCGCGGTTGAGTACTTGTTCGGTCCGATCGCGATTCTTCCGTACCGTGTGTTGTGGGTAGGGGCCGTCATGTTGGGCTCGGTGCGCTCGCTGAATTCGGTGTGGGCGTTCGCGGATATCGCCAATGCCCTCATGGCCGTGCCGAACCTTATTGCCCTGCTGCTCTTGAGCGGCGTGGCCGTGGCTGAGACGCGATACTATCTTTGGGAGGGACGCCTGGATCACGACGAGGAAGGGCGGGAAACGTAGCGGAGAAAGCGAGGGTGTCCATGTTTGATGTTGTGACTGCGGGGGTGGCGTGCGCCGACGTGATGGTACGTCCCGTGGATGCGCTGCCGCCGCGCGGTAAAGTGACGTTGGTGCCGAACCTCGAGCTGCATATGGGCGGGCTTGCCGCCGTGACCGCCGCGATCGTTAGCCAGCTCGGAGGGACCTCTGCGTTTATCGGCGCGGTCGGTTTGGACGGATTTGGCGAGTTTATCCTTGGGACGCTTGGGCGTTGCGGGGTTGACGCCAGCCGGGTCAAGCGAGTGGAAACCGCGGGCACTTCCGCGACGGCGGTACTTATCGGCTCTGATGGCGAACGTACCTTCCTCCATCACTTCGGTTCGAACGCTGAACTCGGCGAAGAAGACGTTGACCTCGAGTTTTGCCGACGTGCCAAGGTCTTTCACTGGGGCGGCCCCTCGATCACTCCGCGTTTGGATGGCGCGCCCATGGGCCGCGTGCTTGAACGTGTTCGCGCCCTCGGGGTCAAGACTTCGATGGATACATGTTACGATGGCACCGGGAAGTGGTTCGCCCACATCGAACACGCCCTGCCGCACCTCGATATCGTCATGTCGAGTATCGAGGAGGCGCGGATGTATACTGGGAAGCAGTCGCCGGAGGAGATCGCAGAGTTTTTCCTGAACGCGGGTGTGGAGACCGTCATGGTGAAACTCGGCGCCGACGGCATGTACCTGCGTAACCGTCAGGAATCCGAGCGCTTGCCCGCGCATCCCGTGCCCGTGGTCGATACGACCGGCGCGGGCGATGCCGCGTGCGGCGGATTCCTGTATGGTTACGTACGCGGATGGAGTCTGCACGAGTGCGGGCGCTTGGCCAACGCCGTCGGTGCGCTGACGGTGCAGACGATGGGCGGGGCCAACGCCGTCGAGTCCTTGGCGCAAGTCAAGGCGTTTATGGAGGGAGACCGCTGACATGATGAAGTCTTTGCTGGGAATTGCCATAGGTGCGCTGTTCTTGGCCCAGCAACCCGTGCCCGTGATTACCGCCACGGATCTGCCGCCCGCCGCGTCTCCCGCCGCTTCGGCGGCTCCACCCGAGGGAACCGCCGACCTCACTCCGCCCAAACGGAAGCGGAGCGCCAGCGAGACCTCCCAGACTCCCAAGACGGACACCGCTGAAGCTGAAAAAGCAACTCCGCCTGCGTCTTCTCCCGAGGCCGGGCAGGACGATAAACGCGTCCCTGCGCCGACGACTCCGGCCCCGCCTACGCCCTCACCCGCGGGCGACGGAAAGCGGATCCCGTTGTTTTGGTTCATTCTTCCTGGAAAGTAGGGATTTATGCAGAAGGGTTTCTGGTCTGTGAACGGAATCGCGTGGGCTATTCTTTTGGCAGGGTTCTCTGCCTTGGAACCCGGGGAAGCGCCGCCCAAAGTTGCGCAAGACCTCGGACAGGTTCGGTGCGCAGTGGTGGATACCTCTCGTTCCGCCGTGTACGCCGTTGCCTATGATCGCAATCAACTTGTTCGCCTCGACGCCGAAGGCGTCCGCACCGCCGATCTGCCCCTTGGTGCGGGCCCCGTAGCCGCCTCACTCTCGGCTGATGCGCGTTACCTCGTCATAGCCAATAGTCTTGCGGGTACCGCGACGCTCGTGGACCTCGGCACGTTCAGCGTTGCGGCCACGATCCCCTGCGGCAAAGACCCGTCTGCCGTGGTAGCGTTGCCGGATGGCCGCTTCGCGGTACTCAACGCGTTGTCCGATACGCTCACGGTCTTCTCTCCGCAGACACCCGGAAGCCCCAGCACGGTTGATGGCATCGGCGGCCTGCCCGTCGCCGCGACGCTCTGCGACGACGAACTGCTGGTCGCGACCCGGGTACCCGCAGCGTTGCACCGTCTCAATGCCCAGACCTTGGAAAAAATGGGCACAATCATGCTGGATTCGCCTGCCGTTGCCCTGTGTGCGATGCAGGATCACAAAATTGTGGCTGCGTTAGTCGACAAATTGGTGACAGTTGACGTCAACACCGGCGCAATTCAGGCGCTGGTTTCCGGCGCGTACCGTGACGTTGATTGGACCGGTACCCAGCTTCTGGCCCTTGGCGAGGCCGGAGTGGACCGGTTCGGCCCCGATTTCCGTCCCGCAGGCCAGTTCCCGCTTGAGTCGCCAGGTTATTCTATCACCCTCAATAGCGGCGTTGCCGCAATCTGCGCCCCTGCTGCAAAAGCGGTCTATCTCGCAGGCGCGTGGCCTCAGCCAGCAGCTTCTCCGACTCCAATAGCGACGCCTCCCGCGGTCCCGGAACCAGTGCCTGCCGTGCCTGAACCTGCGCCTGTCGCGCTCGAACCTGCCAAAAAGAAGCAGGAACCGATGCACGAACCCCCGGCCCCCGTTGAAGCCGCGCCCGTGGCCGTCACGCCAGACCCTGCACCTGTGCCCCCGCCTGCCGCGCGACCGGCCCCAGAGGCTCCGGCAGCGCCTGTTGCACCTGAACTCCCTGCGCCCGCAGTCTCGGCTGAACAGCCCGCGCCGCCCCCTAGCGAGCCGAGCCGCCGCGCGTATCCGCGCATGCCGGTGGGCAAGGTCGAACACGGCGCGCCGTACCTGGGCCGACCGTCAACGCTTCCGTTTTTTGACGAGGAGAGACCCTCGATCTTCAGCGCGCTGGGGGCTAAACACGATTTTGCCGCGGGAGAGGGGGGCTTTCGTGTGCCCGACTGGACCCAGCCCTTTGAGAATTTGCGCGCGCGCGATGAGCTCGTGTTTTCGCAGGAAGGTTCCGTGACCGCGCGCGGCGACGTCCAACTTCAACTCGGCGACACCCATTTTGGCGCGGAGGAACTAGACTACTCGGCAGCCGCCGGTGTCATGAGCGCGCGCGGTAACGTGTCGCTTACCCAGGCTGAGTCCGCGATGACCGCCGATGAACTGCGGTATACGCTCCCCGCCGCGCCTGCGGAGGCCCCGGGACTGATGGCGGTCGATGAGCAGGAAATCGCGCGGCAGCGCATTTCGCGCGGGCACCTCGAAGCCCGCAACCTCTACATCAAGGAACCGGTCCGCTGGATCAAAGTCGAAGGCCTCGACTATGACTTCGCCTCGAACACGGGGACAGCCACGAACTTCAAGGGACAGGCCGGGCCGTTCGTGTTTGGCGGAGCGAAGCTGCGCGTGCTCGGACCGGCCACCGCCAGCGGCGAAGACGTTTGGGTCACGACCTGCGACCACGACCCGCCGCACTACCGCATTCTCGTCAAGAAAGCCGAGCTGCGGCCCGATCAAACCCTCTCCGGTTCCAGGGCCGCATTCGAGTTGGGCACTACGAAGACGCCCTTGGTTTGGCCAAAGTGGTCGCGCAATCTCGGCGAGGATCGCAATCTCAGTTTCGATTTCGACAGCGGTCGCCGCGCGGAGATCGGTTCGTACGTCAACCTGGCGCAGCAGTTCAAGGTCAACGACGACGTCTCACTCGGCTACCGCCTAATGCCCACCAGCAAAGGAGGCATCGGGCTGGGCCTGGAAGGCGAGTACGACTTCACGGGGACGCCCGCCGCGTTGCTCTATGGCGGCAAGGGCTCCTTCGAATCGCTTGAGACCACCAAAGACCGTGGCTATGTGGGGCTCTACCACCGCCACATCCTGACGCCCGAGGCGATTTTGTTGATGCAAGTCGAACAGTGGTCCGACTCCGATTTTTACAAGGATTTCTTCGAGACCTACAAGAACCGGACCGAGCCGCGCAGCTTCCTGAACCTGACCTACACCCAGCCCACGTATATGGCGACGGCGACGGCACGCAAAGACCTGAATAATTTCGTCGCCGAAACCGAGCGCATGCCGGAAGTCACGTTCCATATGTTCGAACGCCCGATCCGCAACAACCTCTACGCTAGCTTCGACACGATCAACGGCTACAACGAACGCGAACCGGCGGGAAATCACTCCGTGCGGTCCATCAATATTGGGCGGCTTACGTACGATTGGGACCCCGTCGAGGCGCTCAACATCGCGCCGTTTGTTGAGGCCGAGGCGTCTTGGTATTCCGACGACGTCTCGCCCCCCGAGGGGTTTGGGCGCGACAGCCGCTCGGATACGCGCCTATCCAGCACGTTTGGCGTAACCCTACAGAGCCGGTTCCACCGCGAATACGGCGGTGTGTTCAACTTCTCTGGATTCAAGCATATCGTCGTTCCGTCCGTTACCTACAGTTACCGCCCGCAGTCCAGCATGTCCGTCGAGTCCACGCCGCACTTCGACGCCTACGACAACGTGTACGGCCGCAGTCGTCTGGAAAGCAAGCTAGCGAACATCGTGCTCGGCCGCGACGCCGCCACAGGCCAGGTCTGGCAGGTCGCCAGCTTGACGCTTTACCAAGGTACGGATTTCTCCAACGAGCTTCGCAAGTCGGATGACTACGAAGCCGAGTTCGATCTGCGTCCGCGGCCCTACTGGGGATGGCTCAGCGCGGCCGAACACCACGGCATTACCCGCGAATTCGATGTCGATCAACCCTATGTCGTTCAGACGACTTTGATTGACTGGGCCGAACGCCTCACCGGCAAGTCGAGTTCACCCGAACTGGCCTATCGCTACAATGCCCGTTTCGGCGATTACGACCGTATTCTATCGTACTTCTATTACGACAATACGCGCCTGGGCGGCCGTGTGTCGGGACGTCTGGGCTTTGCCTACACCGAGACCCAGGCCCGCGTATTCAATCGGGAAATGCTCTATGGGGCGGGTTACAAGCTGAGCGATAAGTGGGGCGTCGCGTTCGAGCATCGCTATGACTTCGAGCGGGACGAGCTCACACGTCAAATGTATGAGATTCGCCGAAATCTTCATTGCTGGGAGGCCGCCCTTCAATTCAGGGATCGCCCCTCAGGGTGGGATATCGGATTGCAGCTTTCATTGACAGCGTTCCCGGGTAACCGGGTTGGATTTTAGCTGGATTTATTGAATTTTGCATCAATATCATACGCCGAAAGGAGTGTTGTGAGTTAATTTGTAGGTTTGAGGCTTTCGTGTAGAGTAGGCCTTGATGGGCTCATCAATCCCCAGTTTCCTAATTAATCTGGAATTGCCTTGAGTACGTTGATGGCGTGGTTGAGTGGGTAGAGGTCAGCGATTTGGATGCAGTAGCTTCCGATGCGGGCTAGGGACAGGACGCGTTGGTGGACGGTGTTG
>JBHELB010000025.1:0-4046 GCA_041859045.1 Candidatus Hydrogenedentales bacterium
TCTCAATGCGGGCGCGGTCTTTCGCGCCTTTGCTTTTTCCGCCAGGTCTTTACGTATGGGTAACCGTGAACCGCCCGCCACCACATAGCGCAACCGGCCTTCGTCCATCATTTTGTGAACGCCTTGCACTGTCACGCGCATGGCCTTGGCCGCTTCCTGAACGCTGGCAAGTTCCGCCGCGACGACGCGCGTGGCGTCGTGCTCCGCCATGTGCTCGGCGAGCAGACGCGCGATGTACTTTTCGGACTTGAGCGACCAGAACCCTTCGCCGCACGATTCGCAGAACTGGCCGTCAAGACCACGAATATCCAGCGGTGGATAGCCCGCGGGCATGAACCGTTCGCTCAGGTTCTTTTTCGAGCGCATGGTCTTTTTCCCGCCGCATGCGGGACAGTCAACCCACTTCTTTTCGCGCATGTCACTCATCCTCCAAACGTTTGAACGAGATGACGACGGTGGCGTCATCCACGATCTGCACCTTCACATATGCGGGCACGCCCTCAACGTGCGGGCGATAGACGTCCTGCCAAAGCTTCGAATCATGGAGCGTGGTCATCGACTTGTAAAAATCCTTCCCTTCAAGGGTCAGGACGCTCTGCGCCAACTGGGACGCCTCGATATACCCAAAGGCGCGAGCCGCGCAGTGCAGCGCCGTCCGCGTCACCCGGTAGTCGCCCTGCTGGATGAGCGCCTTGACGCGCGACAACGTGTAATGAGGCTTCCGCTTTTCTATGTCTAAATATTGCCATGATGAGGTTTATTTTTTCAACCTTAAAGCGAAGGACGCAAACAGCGGCAAAACATGGTGTGCCGCGCCCGCGATTCCGGTAGATAACCTCTGAGAGCGATACGCAAGCGGCTGGGCTGTACACGGGAGGTGAACGCGCATGGGATTGCCGGTGATGCGGGACGGTGTAGCGAGCCGTGAGTTTTTGCGGATTGCCGGGGGCTATGGAGCGCTTGCGGCGGGCGCGTCTCCGGCGGGCGGCCTGGACATCGACGACGCGGGCAACCTGGCCACAGACGGCGATGTGACGGTCGAGGGCGTGTTGGATATAGGCGGCGGGTACGGCGGGGGCGGAACTTCGCTCAGACCCGAGGGCGTGCAGACCGACCTTCCTGTGCTCGCTGCAGGCGCGATTCAGTCCAACACCCGGCTGTGCGCGAACGGCGCGGCGGGAACCTTGCGCACGCTGCGCTTCACCACGTTAGGCGCGGCGCGCTGGGACGCTCTTGTCTCCGACGCCGCGGAGACCGGCTCAAACGCAGGCTCGAACTTCGAGTTGCGCCGCTATGCGGACAGCGGAACTTTGCTGGGGACGGCGCTGCGCGTTACGCGGAGCAGCGGGGTCATCGAGTTGCTGGGGCACACCGACGCGGCGAACGGGCTCGACGTGAACGGCGGATATGGCGGCGGCGGTACGAGCATCGACTCGTCCGGGGTGCGCTCGGAAGGCGCGCTTGTCTCGAAAGCGACCGCCGGTTCGATTGCGCTGGTCGCGCTGGACGATGCAGCCCGAGGCGGGAACCTCCGCTTCCAATGCACGCGCAGCGGTGTGGGCACGTGGTACTTCGGCGTGGACGCCACGGACAACGTTTTCAAGTTCGACCTGAACCATTCAAACTTTTCCGCGCCGGTGATGGCGCTTAAACCGGACAACGGGGTCGAGTTCTATGGGCTGCTGGACTTCAAAGGAAGCATGACAAACTCAGCCCGGGACCCCACGTCGGACACGCCGGTGGACTGGGTGGAGATCAAAATCAACGGCGCAACGCGCTACTTGCCCGCCTACCTCGCGTAGGCGAAGACGAAGGAGAACGCGAATGATTCACGACAACCTTTCCGTGTTGGACGAACGTCTCGAACTCTTGGCGTGCGCTATTCGCGCGGCCCGCCGGTTCATCGCCGACGTGCGCGGCGCCGAACGTGTGGCGCAGACCGGCGCACTCGACCTGGCGCAGGGCGGACTCGACGCCGCGATGGCGGCGGTGCATGACCACTCGAATGCCTTGACCGGCGCATACAACGCCGTGATGGAAGTCTTCGACGCGAACGAGTCCATCGCCAGCGCGTCCGGCGCGGAGCTATCGGTATGACGCCGGAACAGGCGCTCAACAACGTGGACCAGGCCGCCGCGCAAGTGGCCGCGCCGCGTGAAGTGCATGCCGTGCTCCAACAAAGCGTCGCGGTGCTCAGACGCGCGCTCGCAGAAAACGCGCGCGGATCGCTCGTGGAAAATGCGGAACAGCAAGAGCAAAAACCGCCTCCGCCGCCGCACGGCGGGGTGGTGCAAAATGAAGCACCGGAGTCGGCCCATGCCTAAGTTTGTATCAAAAGAAGACCTCGCAAGAGCAAGGGGCGAGGTGGTGCCGCATAGAAAGCCGCTAGATGCGCCAGCGAAGAAACCGCCGCATCGATTCCAACCCGGCAACAAGTTTGGTTACAAGCATGGCGCGTATTCCGCAGCGTTTGTTCAGCCTGAGGAAAAGGAGCAGTTCCTCGCGCTTCGCATCGAGATCGCCAGGGATTTCCAGAATGAGACTGGTCCGGACACGGCGATGCTGGATGCGGCGGCGCTGTTGTTTATGCGGCATGGTCGCGCAGTGCTCGCTGGCGAACAGGACCTTGCCAACAAGACGATGGCGTCTATTCTGGCGATGCTCGACCGGCTCAAGGCAACCAAAGTCTCGCGCGAAGGCGACAAACCCACCCACAGCGACACCACGCCTGCCGAGTGGGCCAGCGCGTTGTTGGCCAAGAACGAAGGCAACGCGCTGAAAAACGCGGGGCCAGCTACTCGTAGTGCGTCCACATCCGCAGAATCTTCACCGTTCGAACATCCTCAATCACCTGATAGACCAGGCGGTGTTGGATGTTGATGCGCCGTGAATACGCGCCAAGAAGATCGCCCAAAAGC
Organism: Candidatus Hydrogenedentales bacterium; assembly: GCA_041859045.1. Lineage (GTDB taxonomy): Bacteria > Hydrogenedentota > Hydrogenedentia > Hydrogenedentales > SLHB01 > JBHELB01. Next base: position 2,919 of record JBHELB010000025.1, read on the forward strand.
CGCTCAAACGGCGGCGGCGATTGAAATGGATTTTCGGCGAGCAAGTCCAGAAGTTTCTGTGCGTTGGATTTCAGACCCGCCGCGGCGAGGTTCCGCGCATCCTTCTGGGCTTGCTTCGTAAAAACGAGCCGCCAGCTCACCAGCCAGTCTCCTCGGAGCATTCATCGATTGGCGTGGCCATGCCTTCGCGGATAGACTCGCGCATGCCGGGAATCGAAACCAGATGAAGGGTTTCCTGAATGGAGCGCCAGTCTTCCTCGCTCACAAGCACGGCCGCTCCGGCTTCACCAAGAATCTCGACCGGTTCATGCGAAAGGGAAACCTGCGCAATCAGGGCTGGGAGATTCTCCCGTGCTTTATCGCTGGACACTGCCGTCATCGTGGCGCCTTTCCCCGAGCGTCATAGTCGCTCGGACCTGTGTTGATCTTACCTCAAACGATCTCCGCCCGCAAGGCCCCGCCGCGCCGGAAAAACGCAGAAAAGATGGCAGATAACTCCGAGAGCGTCGACCCGGTGCCCCCGGAGAACGCGGGCGATTCTGACGGTAGCGAGGCACAAAATGACCACTAACCAGCCTTAGTGATCATTACAACGGCGGCTCGGGATGAATACCCGGGCCGCCGTTCGCTATACCTACTCCGGAAACAATGGCTCGCTAAAACCGCCATCCTGCCGCGCCCATGAATGTGTTCTTCCACGCCGTCCTCCGCCTACTGTCCAGGACTGTTCGAATACTGTCTCGCACTGTGCGAGCGGCGAGCAAGGGGACTGTTTCCGGTAGATAACCTTCGAGTGCAAGAAACACAACACTTGGAGGTTTCCCATGGAGATCATCGTAGACCCGGAATTCGAGCGACTCATGCGTCCGCTGACGGAGCAGGAGTTTTTGCAGTTGGAATGCAGCGTATTGGACGATGGCCTGCTCAACCCGCTGGTCGTCTGGGCGCCGCAGAACATTCTCCTCGATGGACACCATCGCCTGCGTAACTGTGGATCATCGGTCACCAGTTGGGCCGCAGGAATCTTCCGCCGGAGCAAGTGGCCTATTTTCGGGGCGGGCAGTATGAGCGTCAGCGGTGCGACCCTGCCGAAAACCTGAAAAAAGACCAATGTTTGTCGAGTGGACA
>JBHELB010000058.1:0-16110 GCA_041859045.1 Candidatus Hydrogenedentales bacterium
CTAACACCGTCAATCGCCGCACCATGAACCTCGCCTCCACCGGCAACGTCCTGGTCGATTGCGTCCTCAGAATGTCCATCAGCACAACCATCCGACAACTCGTCAGACTACCAACCTAGGCAAAACCGGGGATACATGAGAGGCAGAGATGTCCAAAGTCAATATTGTTCTGTTAAGGACCGAGTATAAAGAGAATCCTCTGGGCATCGACGTTCGCACGCCGCGGTTGTCGTGGAACCTCGAGTCCGAGGCGCGGGGGCAGCGCCAAACCGCCTACCGCGTGCTCGTGGCGTCTTCGCACGAAGCGCTGGCCGAGGACCGGGGAGATCTATGGGACAGCGGGCAAGTCGAGTCGGATCAGTGTCTCCATGTAGAGTACGCTGGCGCCGCACTGACATCGCGCCAGGATTGTTTCTGGAAGGTGCGCATCTGGGACAAGAACGGAGCCGCGAGCGCATGGTCCGCCCCTGCATATTGGACGATGGGCCTCCTCGACGCCGCTGATTGGCGCGCGCAATGGATAGGCTACGACCTTCCCCCCCGACGCGTCCCCGATGCATCGCCGGAGATGACTTTCGACGATTGCGCATGGGTGTCCGATCCTCGCGAAAAGATGGTGCATCCCGCGCGAGACGGCGTGTTTGGATTCAGAGGCGGGATACGGCTGCGCGACAACGCCGAGGTGCGGTCCGTGCTTGCGCTGGTCTCCTCGGGCGATCAATGCGCCTTGTTTGTCAACGGTGCGGATGCCGGGGCGAGCGACGGCCGCATAGGCGCTTGCCGCCGGGGGACGCGGCTCGACATGACACCATTCGTCCACAGCGGCGACAATGTCCTTGCGCTGCGCGCCGCCTATACGAAGGGTGTCTTGGGCGTGATTGGCAAGTTCGAGGTGGACTATGCGGACGGCGCAACGGAGACGTTTTTCATCGATACCGAGTGGACGTGTTGCGAGAATCCGCCTGCCCGGTTCGAACAGCCAGACTTCGACGCCATCGCTTGGCCCAAGGTGCGCGAAGCGGCAAAGGCGCACGAAGGAGCTTGGGGACCGCTGGGAACCGGCGTGCTTGAGGTGCCGGCGCCGTCGTTGTTGCGCAAGGAATTCCATGCGCCGCGCGCCATCGCCCGCGCCACGGCGTACGCGTCCGCACTGGGAATATACGAACTGCACCTCAACGGCCAGCGTGTTGGCGACGACCTCTTGACACCCGGTTGGTCCGACTATAATAAACGCGTCTATTACCAAACCTACGATGTCACCGCGCTGCTCCACGAGGGCCCCAATGTCATCGGCGCGTTACTCGGCCACGGCTGGTACAGCGGTTATGCGGGCTGGGGCATGGAACTCGGCAAACACTACGCCACTCCCCATCCGCGCGCGAGCCTGCAACTCGAAATCCAGTACGACGACGGCTCAACACAGACAATCGTGACGGATGCAACCTGGCGGGGTTCGAGCGGCCCAATTCTCGCGTCAGACCTCTACATGGGCGAAGCGTGCGACCTGCGCAAACAAATGCCCGGTTGGGACAAGCCCGGCTTCGACGCTCAGAGCTGGCAACCCGTTGCCGTCGATCGGCACGCGCCATGCATCGCGGTGCAGGCATACCCCGGCGTGCAAGTCCGTCGCACTATGGAACTGCCCGCAAAGACAATCGCCGAGCCCAAACCCGGCGTCTTCGTTTTTGATATTGGCCAGAACATGGTGGGTCGGGCGCGCGTGCGCCTGCGCGGCGGCGAGCGCGGGCGAAAAATCACGCTGCGCTTCGCCGAGGCCCTCAACCCCGACGGAACCATCTACGTCGAGAATCTACGCGGGGCCCGAGCCACGGACGAACTCTGGCTCAACAGCGATCCTGACATCGCATGGGAGCCCAAACTGACGTTCCACGGCTTCCGCTATGTTGAAGTAACAGGCTACCCCGGAACGCCGCCGCTCGACGCTGTAATCGGCGTCGTCGTACATTCCGATATGCCCTTGACCGGCGAGTTCTCGTGTTCCGATCCTATCGTGAACCAGCTCCAACGCAACATCCAATGGGGCCAGCGCGGCAACTTCCTGGAAGTGCCAACGGACTGTCCCCAACGCGACGAACGGCTCGGGTGGATGGGCGACGCGCAGGTCTTTTGCCGCACCGCGGGCTTCAATATGGACACCGCCGCCTTCTTCACGAAATGGATGCAAGACGTCGAGGACAGCCAATCGTCTGAAGGCGGCTTTGCCGATGTCGCCCCGCGCGTGATCGTACCGTATGACGCCGCCCCCGCCTGGGGCGACGCAGGCGTCATTGTGCCGTGGACGATCTACCAGTGCTATGGCGATACGCGCATCGTCGCACGGCATTACGACGCGATGGCCTGCTGGATGGACTACCAATTGGGCGGAAGCAAGGACCTTATCCGCACGGAGCGTTTCAACGGCAGTTACGGCGACTGGCTGTCGATTGACTCCGTCACTCCCCAAGACCTCATCGCGACCGCGTATTTTGCCTACGACGCCCGGCTGATGTCGGAAATGGCCGATGCGATCGGCAAGGCGGACGACGCCGCGAAATACGCGAAATGGTTCGAGGACATCAAGGCGGCATTCATTCGCACATATGTAGGCGAGGACGGGAAAATCACCGGCGAAACGCAAACCGCATACGTGCTGGCGCTGCAATTCGATCTACTGCCGCAGGCACTGCGCGCGAGAGCAGTGGGCCATCTCGTGGCCGACATCGACGCGCGGAACGGCCACCTCTCGACCGGTTTCGTGGGCTGTTCTCATATCCCCTTTGCGCTGTCGGAAAACGGTCGGCTGGACGTAGCTTACCGGCTTCTTGCGAATACGACGTTTCCGTCGTGGTGCTATGCCGTGTGCCATGGAGCGACCACCATCTGGGAACGCTGGGATGGCTGGACCGAGGATAAGGGATTTCAGGATGCCAGCATGAATTCATTCAATCATTACGCCTACGGTGCCATCGGCGAATGGTTGTACCGGGTCGTTGCAGGCATTGATCTCGAAGCTCCAGGTTACAAGCGCATCCGTATCCACCCCCATCCAGGTGGCACCATCACAAGCGCCAAGGCTACTTTGCGTTCCAGTTACGGCACTATCGCCACCGAGTGGAAACACAACAGAGGACGTTTCTTGCTCGACGTGACCATTCCCTGCAACACCACGGCGACAGTGTATCTTCCAACTTCAAGCGAGAACTTCGTGGAGATCGACGGCTTACCCCTGGTTCAGGCGTCCAATGTCGAAAGGATCGGACGCGAAAGAGGCGGCATCCTTGTTGGCATTGGCTCTGGTAGCTATCAGTTCGTGGCGATAGCTAGGTAGTTACTGGTGCCGAAATATGATAAGACATTCTCATGGGAGGCTTCTCTGTCTGTATCGGGGCTTTGCTGCCCATATTATCGCAGCGCCCTTCTCCGTCGCTTTTCAACGCTGTAACGCTCACTTCAAAAACGGCGAAAACGACGATCAACGCCGAGGCAAGGTGTTGTTTCCCGAGCTTCTCCTCGGTGTGGCATGATCGGACTGGGCTACTTCCCCGTGTTTGGGGCGTAGTCCCGCGTCAATATCTCGAGTTTCGCGTTCGCCTCGGCGGTATACACCTTCACGCTACGAATGGGCAACGTTCCCTTCAATAGTTCCAGCCGGAAGTCGCTAGCCGCATTCAGCTTGTTCGCAAAGCGCGCGTCGTCCACGACCACCCGCGCGGTTTTCCACTTTCCACTGTTGGTGAGACGAATCAGCTCGACCGCTTTGAATGGTTTGACCGGGCTATACGGGCCCTTGCGGCTGTCGTATTGGAGCTTGGCCATACCCTCGCCTTGGTCGAGATACGTCACTTCGATGACCATCGGCTTGCGGCAGTCGAAGGCGGCGCTGTCATCGATAGAAAAGTAGAGGTAATAGCCCCGTGCGCCGAGTTTCCAGAAAGGCACGCCGTCCTGTTCCTCCGTGATGAGGAAGGCCCCGAGGTAGTTGATGGCAAGCGCACGTTGTTGCCGGTTATCACGCCGGTCATGCACGGCGTGTCGCACGTCGTTCTGTTCCTGCAACGCATGGCGAAAGCCCTGCCCGGCGTCACACGCGTCATACTTGGCCTGGCCCTCGCGCTTGGCGCGACGTTGGTCGTCGCTGGAGCAGTAGTCGCGGCCATAGGCGCCATCGGGGTGCTGGTTCCCGCGGTGAGCGCGGGTATCGCCGCCATTGGGCCTGTACTTACCGGTGCGGGCGCGGCCATCGCGGCGTACTTCTGGCCGGTGACGCTGGCCATAGGTGCCTTCATAACGGCCGTTTATCTGCTACGCCGCGCATGGACTGCGGACTTCGCGGGTATTCGCACGACGGTCATGGGCGCATGGAGCAGAGTGAGCCTCGTGTTCCAGGGGATTCGCGCGCTCATGAGGTCCCTCAAGGACGGCACAGGCGAAATATCTGAGGAACTTGCGCGCCAACTTCATGACGCCGGGCTGATGTCGTTCGTGTCCGGTCTTTTCCGCGTGTACTACCGCCTGCGCGAATGCTACGCGGGACTGAGTCAAACGCTCGCACACGGTTTCGCACGAGCGCGCGCGATCCTCGAGCCCACCGCGCGCGCGCTGCTCGATGCCTACGCCAAGTTGGCCCGCTCGGTTTTCTCCTTGCTGGAAGCGTTTGGACTCGTGAGCGCCGCTGCGGATGCGTCGTCGTTCCGCACGTTGGGACGCGCGCTGGGGACGCTTCTCGGGATTATTGTTCAGGTGGATGCATTCATTCTGCGCGGGCTTATCGCGCCGTTTGTTGGGGTTATCCGGCTCATCGCGCTTGTGGTGCGCGCCGTTGTGTGGTTGGCAAAGGTGACGGTCTCTGCGTTTACCGAGTCCGCACGATTTGCCCAGAGATACCTGCTCCCAATACGTCTCATCATCGAAGAACTCCGCCTGGCCGCGCGCGTGGCGTATTCGTTCTGGCAGATGTTGAGCGGCGATGTGTCGTTCACGGAAGGACTCAAGGCCATTGGACACGCCGTGTTCCGCTTCCTCACCACGCCGTTCCGTTGGGTGCGAGACGTGGCGCAGGGAATTTGGGGCACCATCACTGAGCTGTTCTCCTCAATGGCGCGTCTGGTCATGAACTTCGCGTCGGCGATGGAGAGCGCCATTCTCTCTTTGCCCCTCGTAAGTGCGCTGGCGAACGTGTTTGGCAACGTTCGATTATTCCTCGCCGGCGACCTTGGATTCTTCAACGCGGGCAAAGCGATGTTGACCGCCTTAGCCGAGGGGATATGGTCTGCCGCGACGTTGCCGTACCGCATGCTCAAGAAAGTGCTGAGACTCTTGCGCCGCCTGTTGCCGTTCTCCGATGCACAAGAAGGGCCGCTCTCTGACCTCACGCTTTCCGGTGCGGCGTTCCTTAGGACGTTCGCGCAAGGCATGCTGAGTGCGGCGGCGTTGCCGGGCAGGGTATTGAGGCGATCTCTAGACGCCGCGGCTCAGGAAACCGCCACGCCTTTCCGTTGGGCTGCCGGTCTGGCGCATCGCGCGTGGGACGGTCTGCGCGCAGCAGTGGCGATGGCGTTCGATAGGTCCGCATTGCCAATGCTTCCCGTTCCGGCAACACAGCCCATGGACTCTCGTGCTGCCCACCAACCCGCGGTGCAGGAGAGTATCTTCCGATTTCTCGGGAGCACAGCTCGCGCGGTCGCGCTTGCGGGGCTTGCCGCCATACAGCCCACAACCGAACTCCCTACCCTGCGCACCGAGACTCCCGCTGTGGCGCGGCCCATGCGCCCTGTGCCGCCGCAACAGAACGTCGCCGTGCTGCCCGCTCGAACCGTCTTGCCGCAACCTACGCTGACGGCACGAGTCATTTCCTCGGTTTCGCCGGTTATTCCGCGAATTACCGTGTCCCGGGAGCCAGTCCCCGCGCGCGAGCCTGTCTACACCGCCCTGGCGTCACAGCCGAGCACTGCGTCTGTACCAACCCCGACGCAGAGACAACAGCAGTTGCTCGGCGAAACGCGCGGCGTGGTGTCTGCACGGCAGCCGACTGCCGATTCGCTCGAACTACTCGCCATCCGCCTGCTTCTGGAACGGTTGCTCGCAAAGCAGGACGAGTTGGGGCAACGCCCTGTAGACCTCTCCGTGGTTCTGCGTCTGGACGGCCGCCAAATCGCTCAGGCCGTTTACAAGGACCTGCGCGAACAGAAGGTGAAGAACTATGAAACGCTGTAGTGGGAGCGCCGCGTCGTGAACCAACCGGGACAGACCATAACCGCTTACCTGGTGGACGTGGATACGGGCGAACGGCTGGAGTTTCAGTACAACCCGAACGACATTGCCGATGAGAAAAGCACCGCGTACGCGGCGGTCAAAGTCCCGGGTATGAGCCATCCCCGCTACCAGTTCGTGGCGGGCGAAGCGCGGAAGATCGCGTTCAAAGTGGAGTTCTTCAAGGGGCCGGTGAAGGAAAACGTGCGTTGGCTGCAGAGCCTGCAATACCCCGACCACGACGGGCCGCTGCTCAAGAACGCGCCGCACCGGGTGTTGTTCATCTACGGCGATTTGTTCCCCGGCGTCGTGTGCATCGTGACCAGCGTCAAGGCCCGGTTCTTTCATCTCTTCGACCAGACGACCCTCGAGCCGCAGCGCGCCGAGGTGGATATTGTGTTGGAAGAATACGTCGAGAGCTCCCGTTCTGTGCGAGACATGCGCCGATGAACACCCTGTCCCGAATGGAGTTGGTCACCTATCCGCTCCTTGACTGGCTGAACTCAACGGCTACGCGAAAAGGGCATTGGTGTTCGTCTAGTTCATATTGAGACCTGTGGCCCGCGAGCCGAGTTTTTCCTTGTAGATGACTTCGCGTCGTATGACTTCTTCACGCGCCATAGTTTTTGGCAAAATCTGAAGGATAGAGAAACGAAAACGCTCTGGATAAATGGGTTCACGGCGCATCAAATCGCGTAACGCTGAGTTGCCGCCATGCCCAGATTTCGCGTACTGGCGCCAACGTCCCCAGATGCCATCGGCGCCATAAGCGCTGCCCACGTAAAGATCGCCCGAATGTTCGGCAAGAATCAGATAAACTCCCGAGACTGCACTGAGACGCGCGCGCCATTCCCTGTGGGCCTCCTCATTCGCGAATAGTTCCTTGATCTGAGTGAAGCTAAGGCTGAACTCAAGATAGTCGTCAAAGGGCTCCAATCGACGGCCCGACTCCTGTATCTCGAGAACTCGCTTGTTACAATCGCGTTGGACCCATGAGAGCGCGCCAGGTCCCCAATCGACCACCAGACGATCACGGAATCCATCGAAATCTGGGTTGCGCTCAAGATCGTAGAAGTATGAGGATGTTTTCTTCCATTCCTCAGACCACGAACACTCTGGAAGGGTGATTCCCTCAATCGCTGGTCGACAGCCTTGAACTCTATAGACGCCGTAGAAAGCAGCGCGCGTACCAGTCAGTCCGTAGAACGAAACAATCCAGTCAACTTTGTGAAACTTGGGCTTTATCTGGTAGCGCTGATAGAGTTCGAGCCATCCATTGCGTCGCAACTCATCCACGGGATGAAGCCTACTCTGGTGGCGAACAATTCTACTGTCGGACGTAAGCTCCAAACCCTTCATTTTCAGTATGTCCAATAGCCAGATATCCACTGATACCCCCTCCCTCAATCTGCGGATAGCCTTTCTTGCGCAGTTTACTAAAGCCACTCGCTGGCAGCAAAATACGAAACAGTCGCGTTGAAACAGCTTTCCGGTAGATACCCTCCGAGGGCATTCCGCCCGACCGGAGGCCGGATGGACCTGGACGTATTCAAACCCACGTTCCTCATCCAGATCGAGGGACAAGAGCTTTCCCTGGACATCACGCAGGAGATCACGTCGTTCGTCTTCGAGGACAACGAGGAGGAACTGGATGTGATGGAACTGTGCGTAGCGAACCGGGCCTTGCAGTTCACGGACGCCCCATTGTTCCAGGAGGGGAACGAGATCGTCGCCCGCTTCGGGTATGTCGGCAACCTGTCGCCGGTCAAGAAGGCGGTCATCAAGGAGATAGACTACGACTTCCCCGAGGACGGAGTCGCCACCATCCGTCTCAAGGCGTACGACAAGGGCTACAAGCTCTCCGGCAAGGAGAACCAGAAGGTCTGGCAGAAACCCGCGCCCGGGATTTTGTATTCGGAAATCGCCGAGGAGATCGCGGCGGCAAACGCCCTCATTCCGGTGGTGACCCCCACCGTCGGCCGTCACTTGCGCGTGGTGCAGAGCAACATCTCAGACGCGCAGTTCTTGCGTGAACTCGCGGCGAAATCGCGTGACCGTGACGGAGACGGCGTTACCGGGTACATGTTCTACGTCCAGGACGACGAGCTGCATTTTCATCCGCGCGTCTTGGACCAACCCCCAGCCCTGACGCTCGAATACTTCACGGACCGCCAGGGCTTGTTGCGCTCGTTCAAACCTTCGGTACAGGCGCAATGGGGCAAGGGCGCGGGCGTCGAGACCAAGGCGATGGGCGTCGACCCGCGCAAGAAGACGGCTGTAGAGCACAAAGCCAACAACGAGACCTCTCCGGACCGGACGTCCCTGGGCAAACGCACGTATCTCATGGACGGCAACACCGGCGAGGGGCGATTCAAAGAACACGAGACGGGCCGCGTGACGGCGTCGTTCGATCGCAGCGAAGGGCTTCACGAGGAACCGCCCCAGGAGCCCGCCAAAGACGCCGCCGAGGGCCGGTTCAACGCGGCGGAACTGCAGCAGGTCGAGGCGACGGCCCTCACGCTGGGCATCCCTACGTTGCGCGCCAAACAAAACATCGAGATTCGGGGCGTGGGCCGAAAGTTTTCCGGTATGTATTACTGCCGGTCGTTGCGCCACAGCTTTGGGGAGGGCGGATACGCCTGCGAGCTCACGCTGCGCAAGAACGCGCTCGGCATGGGCGCAGGCGCGAAGTCCGGCCCGGCGATGGGCAAGACGAACGAATAGTTCGGCGGTTGCCGGTTACCAGTTTTCAGTTACCAGTTGTCGGAAAAAGAAGAGGGAAAAGACATGGACACTATCAGGACAGGGATCAGCTTCGTTTCGGACAATCGCGAGGTGTTCGTCACGCTGGTGGTCAGTCTATTGGCTGTGGTGAAGCTAACGGCCTGGGGTCGCGCGAAGTCTGCGGCGTTGGATACCGTCACGACCGTCATCGAGCAGTTGCGCGCCAAGGATGTGAAGCAAGCGGTCGCGGTAAAGGAAGCGGTGCTGCCATCGGGCGCCGTGGCCGCCCTGCAAACGTCTGTCGCGAAGGCTGACCCCAAGAAAGAAGCGCCGGGTCCCGCGACGAGTCTTGTGCGCGAACTGTTTCGCGGAATCCTGCCGAAGAAATAGTGCGAAGTTGTCAGTGCGAAGTGCGAAGTAGAAGAAGGCAAGTTTCTGTTCTTCATGCTTCGAACTTCGCACTTCAAACTGTCCTTCAACTTAGAACTGCACACGATGAACTGTGAACTTACCGACAGACAGCACGAGGAGCGATACAAGAACCGTTGGTACGGCAAGTACCGCGCATTCGTCCGCGACCATCACGACCCGGAACGGCTGGGACGTCTTCGGCTGGAGGTCCCGGCTGTTCTGGGTGTCGGTCCGGAGAACTGGTCGGACTGGGCCTGGCCGTGTTTTCCCTATGGCGGCAACGAGGACGTTGGCATGTTTCTCGTGCCCGAAGAAGGCGCGTCGGTCTGGGCGGAATTCGAAGGCGGTCAGGTGCAGTACCCTATTTGGTCCGGCGTGTGGCTCGCGAAGAGCAATCCCGGGGAACAACCGGCGGAAGCAAAGCGCCTGTGCGAGAGCGCCACATGTCTGGACTGCCCAGACAGCGCGGAGCACAATCTGAATCCCGATGCGCTCGAGCACAAGAAGTATCACACGCATCCGCCGTTCTGTTGCCCGCGCCGCAAGGTCCTGCTCAAAACAGAAACCGGCCACACCATCGTCGTGGACGACAAAGACGGCGAGGAGTTTCTGCGCATTGTGGACCGTGCGGGACAAATCATCGAGATGCTGTGCCCGGTGAAACCCGAGTCGCAGGCGGGCAACGCATTGCGGCGCGGAACGCGCGACGCGATTCGCGGCGACCAGTTGGACATCGCTCAGGATATCGTGGACCAACGCGCGAGCGTCGAAGTCGCGGACCTGTGCCGTCAGCACCTGCGCTTCGAGGCCTGGCAAGACGAGGAAAAGATTCATATCCAGTCCTGCGACGCGCAGCGCACGCGGTGGCAGAAGATCTTGTTGGACACGACCAGAGACCGCGAGAAGGTCCATGTCTGGGGTCTGAACGGTCACCAGTACGTGGTCATAGATTCCACACAACGCGCCGAACGCATCCACGTCCGGGACAAGGCAGGCAGCGAGGTCATCCTCGACGCCGCGTCCGGCAACATCGTTATCCGCAGCGCCCACATGGTGCTCATCAATCCATAGGAGACTCCCATGCCAACCGACGCCGCGTTGATCACCCAGTTCCGCGAGGTCATGACCATCCTCGCCATCACGACGGGACTTGTCAGCAGTTTCGTGACGTTGCTGGGTTCGTGGTTCATGCTCAAGTTCCGCATTGGCCGGCATGACGAACAGATCGCGGAACTCAAGAAGACGCTCACCAACGGGAACGGTCTCGTGCAACAGGTCGCCGCGCTGCAACTGAACAGCGTCACGCGCGACCGGTTCGAGGGTGTGATGTTCAACGACGCGCACGCGGTCATGACCCAGCTCAACGCGCTGCACGACCGCATGACGCGCTTGGAGACCGTATGCAACGAGCGGCATGCGCGCCGCAAACGCGACGACGAGGAGGCGTAGCCATGGCAAGACCGCAAGCGCGGCTCGGCGATGTGAGTTCACACGGAGGCGTAATTGTCTCCGCGGCCCGGCGCACGTTGGTGGACGGACGTCCCGCCGCGCGCATGGGAGACCTGCATGCGTGTCCCGTGCCGTTTCATGGCGTCACGCGCATTGTGTCCGGCGCGAGCAAGACGCTCATTGAAGGACGGCCTGCCGCGCGCGTCGGCGATGTGACAGGGTGCGGCGCAATGATTGTCTCGGGCAGCCGCAAAGCTTTGGTGGAGTGAATCGCAAAATGGTCTCTAGCATTCGTTACTGGGACGTGTTTCCCAAACGCATCCGCGGCCTGCGCACAGCAAACGGCGGAGAGCACACGACGATTACTCTAACGTTGCGCGGCGACCCGCAGGGCGTCGTTTTTGAAAGCGGTCACCCGACAATCGCGTCCGTGAGTGAGACCGGCGTGGTAACCCTGGGCATGAGCGTTGGCCACACGACCATTCGCGTGTATGAGCCTGCGACCCCGTCCAACGTGCGGGAGGTCGCGGTCGAGGTGTTGCCCAGCGCGGGCACAAACATCCAGGCGGTCGGCGTCGCAAAAAGTCCTGGAGACGATACAGGCCGGTACGCCTCCGAAGGGCACGTCCACCAAGGCCTCATGCAGTTCGGCGCAGACGTGCAGTCCAGCAGCGACGCGAACCGTCCCGGCGTACGCGAGGAAGCCGCGCGGGTAGACCACACGCACGAGACCGTCTGGCTGGAGTACCACGGCGAATGAACCCGAATCCCTATGCGCGTCAGCCTATCTACGCCCGCGACGTCGCGCTGCTCATGCGGGACATCAACCGCATCGAGGCGGCGCTGAACGCCGACGGCAACGGCGCGATAGACGTCGTGCTCATTATAGACACCTCGGGCAGCATGAGCGACGTGATTGCGTCGGTAAAGCGCAACGTGCGGTATATCTTCGACGAAGTCATGCAAAAGGCGCCGGAGGCGCGTCTCGGGCTTATCGAGCAAGGGGACATCTACAAAGACTCCACGTACCGTTGCCAGCCCACAAACGACTCCGGCGCGTTTCAGGCGGGCATCGACGCCTTCGGCGGGTGTGGCGGCGCGTACGAAGCGTACGTGGACTCGCTCATCATGGCGGTCCAGGACACGCAGTGGCGCAGCGACGCGACGCGGCTGGTCATCGTCATCGGCGACGAGCCCGCGAACCAGCAAGCGAAATCCGGCAAGACCTGGGCCGACGCGATCGCTATGGCTGTAGACACGCACACGATCGTCGCGATGATCATCGCGAAATCTTATGCGGAAGCCTCGTGCCGCGCTTCGTTCGCACAGGCCACGGAGGCTACCGGCGGCGTGCTGTTCGTTGCGCCGACCAACGACGACGTCGTGAACATGATTGTGTTGCTCATTGGCCGCTTCACCTACCGGCAAACGGAGTTCTTTCGTTACCAGCGGGACCGGCGCGAGTCGCTGGGCGCGCCCGACGGCGGGGTGTCCGTCCCGGCGACGAACGCCCTGGCCAACACGCTGTTCACCCCGCATCCCCTCGTGGATATGCGCGAGGCGATTGTGCGCCTCGTGGAAGCGGCGCGGCTGAAGACGCCTTCCGGACAACCCTTCACGTGGACCCAAGACGCGAACAACCTCTACCTCTTCGCGATGGGCGATCGCAGCGGCTACGGCGCGACGGGCGGTCCGCGGTATGTCTGGACGCGCACGTTGCCGCAGATGCTGCGCACGCCGCCGCGGGACATAGACATTGGCGAAGTATACGAGTGCGTGCGCGCGCTCAAGACCGCGGCGGGGGTGTGACGATGCTGGATACAAACCCGGTATTTGCCCTGCTGCATTGCCAACATCCTCTCGACCCGCAGCAGAACGATGTGGAATTTGTGAGTTCATCGGATTCGCATTACGAGTTGATGGAGATCGCGCGGCAACTCGAGGGCATCCGCGTTGTGCTGCAAGCGATGTTCGAGGCATCGCAGCAACTGCAGAGCGAGGCGCAGGCGTATTTGCGGAATCAGGCGGTTCATGCGGAATCGTTTCTGGGGCGGCTGGATACGCCGGACTACTATCCCTTCGTGACGCTGCCGCACGGCACGCTCGTGAAAGACTGTCCGGACGGCGGACGCCAGTGCGTGTTGCCGGACGGCGTCGTGGTGGTGATAAGGAATGACCGCACGATGGTCGCGGCGCACGACGGCAAGACGGCAACGTTGACGCCGCATGCCGGTTGGGTCGTGTTGCCCAACGGGCAACGATTCGAGGTGTCCGAGGAATTCTGCCGCTCAACACACACCGACGCCGGGATAGAAGGCCTGCCGGATAGCGTCGAAGCGGTGCGTATCGGGGAAAGACGCTATCGCGCGGCATTTCCGGACGGCGTGGCGGTGACCGTGTGGCGTGCGTTGCCGGGTCAGGAGTGCATGCTTAGCGTCGCGAACCCGACCGGCGGCCTGTTGATCATTTCGCGCAAAGGTATCCAAGGCATCGGACTTGATGTGCAAGTCCGTCTGCTGCCGGACGGCGCGCTGGGTTTTCAGGTGCAGGCGGAGCCGGATTCGTCCGCTGTCCAGTACTTGCACTCCGGCGTCGCGCGGCCCGAGGAAGGCGTCGTCCAGCTCGCGCTGTCCAACGGGACGACGCTGACATACCGCTGCGGGCATGCCGGAAACGGCGGGGACAGTCCGGACGGCGACGACCTGCCCCACACGTTTACCTGCGAGGAACGTGGGCAATGCAGCGTGTAGACTTCCTCGGACGCGGACTTCGTTTCCCGTTCGGCTTCTCCACGCAGACGGGCGCGACCGAAGAGTCCATGGCGCACGACCGCATCCGCGAGAGCATCATCCAAATACTCGAGACCCGCCCCGGCGAACGCATCATGCGTCCCGAGTTCGGCTCGCGCGTCAAAGACCTCGCGTTCGAACAGAACGATGCCGTTCTAAAGGGCCTACTCCGCCACCACATCACCGACGCCCTCAAACGCTGGGAGAAGCGCATCGTCGTGACCGGCGTAACCTTCGACGAGTCTCCGGAGGCCACCGATCGCAATGTACTCCTCGTGCGCATCACGTACCGGGGCATCTCCGCGCCAGGTGAAGGTAGTCTGGTGTGGCCGTTTTGCAAGGAGGTCGGCGGAAGTTCTCCATACTAAGACAGCCGGTTGCTCCCGTCCTCCGTTCAGGCTAGAATGAACCCAAGGAGCACGGAAAACATGAGCGAAGTCACTATAAAGTTGCACGTGGAAACACTGGATGAGGGTGGATACGTCGCCACCAGTCCCGATGTTCCCGGGCTTGTGGCGCAAGGTCGAAGCCTTACGGAAACCGTCGAGATCGCGCAGGGACTGGCGCGCAAAATCGTCGAGTCCTGCATCGAACACGGCGATCCCCTCCCAGCCGCCTTGGCGTCACTGGGACCAATGGCCCCGGAGGTCGATCTGCTCGTTCCGGTTGGGATGCCGTAAGTGGGACGTCTGGCAGGCTTCAAGTACACCGAAGTGGCGCACAAGCTGCGCACATGCGGTTACGTGTTTGACCGCCCGGGCCCGGGCAGTCACGAAGTGTGGCGTCACACCGGAACGGGGAAAAAGGTCACGCTGCCTCACCATCCCGGCGATATGCCGGAAGGTACGCTCCGCGCAATCCTTCGCGAAGCAGGCATAGAGCCGGACGACTTTCTGGACGCATAAACTGCATTCGATTGCCCACGGCAAACGTCTGGTCATCCTTCCACATAGACTGTCCTGAGTGAGGAAAGGATGTGGTTCCTGCGAATGTAGTTATCGCTCTGTTCCGCGCTTCGGCGAGTGGCCAGGTCCACACGTCGTCCCAGTAGCCCAGACAACGCCTCTTCAAAATCCATGAGCCTGCCCAGGAATGGGCCGTAGTCGTCGTTCTTGAACGTCACTAGAAAGTCCACGTCGCTGTCCGGGCCAAAATCATCCCGTAAAGCCGACCCAAATACGGCTAACTCCTGAACACCGTACTCGCGACAGAGTTCTCGGATGGATTGAAGACTGTCGTCCACAACCGTCGTCATTTCCCCCATCCTTTCTGTTGCTCTCAGCGATTCGCTCCACTGTTCCGCCCTCATTTTACCTCGATTCGCGCTTGTTGAGCAGTTGTGCGTTCCATGTGAACGTCGCTAGCACCTTTCCGGTAGATAACCCATGACGGCCGGGGTACCGGCCTTGACAACATGAGGTGTACTGGATGGGCCGGGTGTCTTTGCCGCGTACGGCGCGGGACTATGACTCGCTGCTTCGCGAGGTGACCGCGCGGATTCCGCAACTTACGGACCGGTGGACAGACTTCAATCCCACGGACCCGGGGATGGTGTTGCTGGAGCTCTTCTGCGCGGTCGCGGACTTGCTCTTCCACACCCTCGACGCGCAGACCGCGGAAGCGTTCTTGCCCACGGCGCAGCAGCGGCAGAACGTCATTAACCTGTGTAAACTCATCGGGTACCGGCTGGACGGTCCGCTCGCCGCGACCACCGAACTGCGTTTCTCGTTGCCGTTTGCGCTGGACGAGGACTTCACTGTCCCGGCAGGAACGGCGTGCCGCGCGCGATTAGCGACCGGAGACGTCTGGTTCGAGACCTCGGAGAACGCCGTCGTCCCGCGCGGACAGGTCACCGTCACGGCGAGTGCGCGGCAAGGCCGCCGCAAGCATGAAACGTTTACGCTTCCCACTACGCCGAAGCTCAACAGCAAGAATGCCGCAGACGCCTCGGTGCGGCTGTCCGTGGACGGCGTCGCGTGGAGCGAAGTCGCAGACTTCCAGGAAAGCGCGCCAGACTCGTTGCATTTCGCGTTAAACACGGACGCAGATGGCGTCATCACCATCGCGTTTGGCGACGGCGTATCCGGTCGTCTGCCCGGCGCCGGGTCGGTCATTGCCGTGGACTACCTCGAAACCCTCGGCGCGGTGGGCAATATTGGGGCCGGACTCGTCACCGACCTCGTTACGCCCCTGTATCTATCCGCCCAGCGTGTTGCACTATCCGTGACCAACCCGCGTCCCGCGACCGGCGGAGCGGACCCCGAGACGCTAGACCACGCCCGTAACCAGGCCCCGGCGGAGTTGCGTTCTCTATGGAAGGCGGTGACCAAGACAGACTACCTCGCCCCTCAAGGATCCCCAGTTTTTGTTGGGCGCATGAATAAAGGGCGTACGTGGCCCGACTCCGTCTAGAATGGCCTCAAGTTGACAAGAATGGGGTCCACCCGGAGGGAAAAGCCATGTACGCCCCGAGTAAGATTGTGTCCTG
>JBHELB010000059.1:0-4055 GCA_041859045.1 Candidatus Hydrogenedentales bacterium
CTAACACCGTCAATCGCCGCACCATGAACCTCGCCTCCACCGGCAACGTCCTGGTCGATTGCGTCCTCAGAATGTCCATCAGCACAACCATCCGACAACTCGTCAGACTACCAACCTAGGCAAAACCGGGGATACATGAGACCTCGCCCTCGCCGAGGGGTATCCCGGCATCGCCAAGGCGCAGGTTCTAGACGCCAACGACTGCGCCAACATCCGGTACTACTCCGTCAACATTGTGATCGCCCCCAACGGCGGCGGTTTGCCGTCGGCGCAACTCAAGCGGGACTTGGCCGAGTTCCTCGAGTCCCGCAAGGTCGTGACCGTCGAGGTGAACCTCTACGACCCCGCATACAAAGACATTTCCATCGACGCCGAGCTTTTCGCGTACCCCGGCGAAGACCTCGACGCCGTTCGCGCGCGTGCGGAGGCCGCGTTGGAGGACTTCTTCGCATTCGACCGGCTCACGTTCGGCCGGGCCGTTCGCACGTCGGATATCATGGCCTTGTTGGACGGCGTCCGCGGCGTGAGCTACCTCCATCTGTTTTCTCCCGCATCAGACCTTACCCTGCGCCCGGGCGAACTCCCCCGGCTCGGCGAGATGCGTCTCGACGTGCGGAGGGCGGACGCATGAGCCGCGCGCCGTTCGCAGAACGCTTGCTCGAACTTCTGCCGTCCGTCTACCGCGAGCGGGACACGACCGGCGACCTCGCCGCGTTCCTGGCGATTCCCGGCGCCACGCTCGACGAGATTGCCGGATATATCGATGCGCTGCCGTCGGCGTGGGACGTGGACGCCTGCGACCCGAGATACTTACCGCTGCTCGCGGCAGCCCTCGGACTCACGCTCGACCCTGCTGCGCATACCGACGCTCAACGCCGCGCTATTCGCGAGGCCATCGCCAAGTACCGCCGCAACGCCACGGTTCCAGCCATGCGACGCGCCCTCGAACGAATCGGGTGGCAAGGCCGCATCGACGAAACGTTCAGACACGCGCTCCGGCTCAACCGGCGCGGAATCATGAACCAACGGAGACTGCCGGGCCGCCTCTTCAGCCTTGGCGTGTACCGGATTGAATCGGACACGATCACCTCGGGTCTTCGCGAGGCCATCGCACCGCACCATCCAGCAGGGACGCGCCAGTTCTTTCTGCAACGCATCGGCGAGTGGACGGTCCCCGAAAATGCGCCGCCCTTGATGCCGCCGCTGGACATCTCGATGACCGGCCTGGCGCGCGATTACACGACGTTTGCCGTGGGGCGTAACCGGCTCAACGCGGAC
This sequence comes from Candidatus Hydrogenedentales bacterium, assembly GCA_041859045.1. Lineage (GTDB taxonomy): Bacteria > Hydrogenedentota > Hydrogenedentia > Hydrogenedentales > SLHB01 > JBHELB01. The sequence continues at coordinate 1,279 of JBHELB010000059.1, forward strand.
TGGCGACTTACCCTGAAGGCCAAGGCCCACGAGCAGTGCGGCGTGCATACGGGACATGCCGTCCAACACGACGTATCCGAAGCGGCTTTGTTTTGGACCCGGTGGCACGCGCGGCGTCGGGGTTTTCGCGTGGGGCAAAACGCATTGAACCGCGAGCGTATTCAGGATTTGCAGACATGGGAAGTGAGGAGCGCATTTTCAGGAGAGGCCCGCACGCGGTTCTCCCCTTCGGTGAAGAGCACGCTTCGGCTTGCGCGGCGTAAACTCAATGCCGCGCGCTTCGGCCGGTTCGAACCGCCTTCCCGCGTGGTCTATACACAGAAGGACATCCTGGGTGAGAACGTGCTGCCTGCGCAGACGGATAGATTTTTCCAGCGAATCAATGCAGACGAGAAGGGCGCAACCATGCCTCCGTCTCAGCTAGAGTAAAATGCGTACATACTTAGACTGGCGCTGAGAGCAAGTAAGGATGATTATCTACAGGAACTGGTGTCAGCGGCCGGATCACCATGGACATCAAAGACTAGCGGTGATTCGAACACCGCTTCTTGCTGGATGCGTGCGTGTGCGATCAACAATGATTCTGTGATCAACCAAAGCGGATCCCCAGGCTTTGGCGGAGGCGAACTCTTGGGCAGAGGCCCATCGCGGTAATCATGTATGACCACGCCATTTTCACTGAGCAACAATCCCGTGTTACCAAGAAGCACTTCTGTGTTTCCTTCACAGGCGTGAACCATCGCGGCAAAGCCTCGTGCACGCAAAAACTGCGCAAACAATTCGAGAATGCCACGCTCTGATTCTGGTTCCTGATCAGGACAATATTCGATAATAGCGTTGCATAACATATAGAACTCGGACAGCAGACAAAGAGAGACCAGCGGCACGTATACATTGGCCTTATCAATCATAGTGATGAGAAAAATCTCGCGAAATCTGGACCGCGCCACAGCGGCCTTGATGGATTCGTCGAGAACCAGGCTCGAAAAGTGCTCCCGCTTATTGCACGCAAGAGGCCGCACATGGTCAACGAGTATGAGGTTAATGTGTGCAAGCTGGTTGTCATATCGTGCATGTTTAGCGTCTTTTGAGGAAATCGCGGCAATGAGTAGGCGACGATATTCGTCAATGGACGGGATCATGCGCCGGATACAAGGAATCTCCCTTGCTTTGACGGAGCCGTCAGGATTGATAATCTCCGCTTTCTCAACCTTCAAAGTCCGGTAATCGTCCTTGTGGTGCGGTTCGCTGCCGGAAATCAATTCGTGAAAATAGCCTGGCAAATATAGCAGCCTGGCATCCGATTCGTATTGAAACACTTCCGTAATCTCAACCCCAAAAGCGAGTCCGTTATGCCTGTGCGCTATGACAAAATCAGGGCATTCGCTCGGCCTCACTTCTCTGTCATTCTCATCAGGATAAACCAAACGCAATGCGCTTAGCTCTTGCTCCTTCTTTGACATCTGACTCATAGATACTGCTCCGGTTCTCTCGGCCTCGGCAGACACTATCGACGCAACGCCTTTCCAGGAAGGATTGCAGAAAGGCCGATTCCTACGCAAGAGCTTCCGAAGGCAAGTTGTGCCGCTTACTCCTAGAAATACGTGCGATACCATCAGGACCGCGACCTGCTGGACTCCGAATTGAACGAGCAGCAGGACATCGCGCTGTTCGAGCAGAAGAAAACCGCGGACATGCTCTTCAAAGAGGGCGCGGTCATCACGGGTCTGGTCGTGTCCGCCGCCAACAATGCCCTTACCTTGTCTCCGGGCGTGGTGTATATCGACGGGCACCTCGAAGCGGTGTCTGGCGGGGTACTGACGTATGACCCGGCGAAAACCTCCGGCGCGGACTATGTCTACGTCGAGCTCCTCAAGTACGACTACTCCGTGAACTTCGACGGCGCGCTCGTGAACCCCGCCACCGGCGAACCCACCGCACAACGCGAGAAATGGGTGCTGTCCCTCAAAAACCGAGACACGTCCAACGACGCGCTGCCGAACAACGTCACCGGGCGCGTGGCTGTCGCCATCTACAAATTCGACCGCGAAAACGGCGAGGTGTCCCCTGCGGTGCAGCAGAAGTCCAACATGTACCTGCAGGATTTCCTCGGCACGTTGCCTGGCTCGCGCATTACCGTCGCCTCCATCACGGAGGACCAGCTCGCGTTCGCTGCCGCCGAAGGACTCAACTCGCTCCTGGGAAATCTTGCCGAGCGCACCTTCGACCAAGCGGGCAGTTATCTGGTCCGCGGACTGGATACCTTTATCGCGTCAAACGACGGGGACAACGTCGAGGCCATCACGAACGCGGGCCGCGCATACATCCAGGGCTTTCGCCTGCAGAAGGACCTGCCAACAACCACGCTGGTCCCGAAGTCCGTCGCGACAAAATCCGTGCGTGGCGAACAGAAGACATTTACGTCCGCCCAGCGGCGGTATGCCCTGAACTGCACGCCGCTCAAAGAGACCACGCAGGTCGAGGGCATCGTGGAAATCACGGCGAACGTCACGCGCGGGTCCGTGGGCGGCGGCGAAGACCTGCTGTCCCCGAACCCGGTCGTGAATATTCTCGAGGTGAGCCAAGGCGCGACCGTCTACCAGCAGGGCGTGGACTGGCAACAGTCCGGCAACACCGTGGACTGGCTCGGGACGGGCAATGCCCCAGCGATCGGGACGACGTACGCGGTACGCTGGACCTACGTGCGACAAATGGAGAAGGGCGTCGATTACGTCGACGGCGGTTGGTTCGGCCGCGCGAACCATCCGGAACCCGGT
>JBHELB010000063.1:0-89219 GCA_041859045.1 Candidatus Hydrogenedentales bacterium
TTCTACAGATTTTGAGTCTGACCCTGTTCGAGAAAAGGCCCATTTTTCAAGTGTTTTCTGAACAGAAATGTGCGATTGACGATGAGTGCATCAGTAACCAATTGGAACTATTCAACTTATAACCGGACGGCAGTGAAGAAATACAGAAAGAAACGAAAGACTTGCATTTTCGTCTTTTGACATGCAAGTTATCCGTAGTGCGCCAGGAACAACGAAGCCACCAAGGAGGAGGCCCAATCGAAATAATGCGCACGGGAAGGGAAGGGGATGATGCGGATTTTTTGCAGTGTGATGGTGTTGTTGTCGGTCGCCACGGCACCCGCATTTGGCGCGAACTGGATTACCGCGAAGGACTACGACGCGGTAACCGTCGTGGCCAAACCGTCGCAAGGAGTGGAGGAGAAGGCGGTTCGCGAGTTCGTGACCTATTGGGAACGCGCGACGGGACAGCGGCCGACCGTGCGCGAGACGCCGGGGGATGGGGTCAACGTTTGGATAGGCGCTTCCGTCCTTCCCGAGGAATGGAAAAAAACCTTGGCGCTCGACTCGCTGGGGTTCGACGGCATCCTGCTGCGAACCATGCCAGCGGACATGGGAAAGAATCTGGTGCTCGCGGGCGGACCAGGAAAAGGCACCCTTTTCGCGGTCTATGAATTTCTGGAGCGCGCATTCGATATCCGTTGGCTGGCGCCGGGGGTAGTAGATATTCCCACGGCCCCGAAGCGGATCGCCGCGATGGACTACCGCTTCACCCCTCGGTTCGTGTATCGCGATGCCGGATTGCCGAGAGGGGCTGACAAGGATCTCTATCGCCACAATTCGCCGTACGTCTATGGGCTTCGAGGGCATTCTTTCTACGACATTCTGCCGCCTGACAAGTACTTTGCCGAACATCCGGAGTACTATGCGGAGATCAATGGCAAGCGCATCGCGGGCGCCGGAATCAATTGGGAAGATGTCAGGGTAGCGCAGGCGCGTGTGCGCGAGATTGGCCAACTCTGTATGACCAATCCCGAAGTCGCCGAGGCCATCGTGCGAGAACTCAAGGGGTTTATTGCGGAGAACCCCAAGGCCAATCTCTGGTCGGTGTCGCAGATGGACTGGGGCAACAATTGCACCTGCCCCACGTGCAAGGAGATCGACGAACGCGAGGGAACGCCCGCCGCGTCGTTGCTGGTGGGCGTCAATCGCGTGGCCGAACTGATCGAGAAGGACTACCCCGGTTTCGCGATTCAGACCTACGCGTACACCTATACCCGCAAGCCCCCGAAGACGATTCGCCCACGGCACAACGTCATCGTGCAGTTGTGTTCCATCGAATGCGATTTCGCGCGGCCCTTCAACGATCCGCAGGCCGGGGCGAACCGCTCTTTTGTCGAGGATCTGAAGGGATGGAGCGCCCTCGGCACAAATCTGTTTTTCTACGATTACCCCATCAACTGCCTCTACGCGATTCGTCCGTATCCGTACGAAGAGGTGATGGCGAAGAACCTCGCCTTCATGGCGGACAACGGTACGATTGGGGCGTTTGAGCAGTCGCACACGGGCGAATCCACCTCGTTCGGCGCGATGAAGGCGTACGTGATTTCGAAGCTGCTTTGGAATCCGGCCGACGATCCCGAGGCGTTGGTTCGCGAATTCATGTTCCGTTACTACGGCAAGTCTGCTCCGTATCTCTGGAAATTCTACGTGCGGTGTCAGGAGACGTTGCGTGAGAAAGACGTCCAGATGTTCCTTTTCGACACCTGCGGCTGGATAGACCGAAAACTTGTCGAGGACGGCGAGGCGTTGTTCAAGAAGGCTTTTGCCGCCGCGGAGTCGGACGAGATTCGCAAGCGGGTCGAACTCGCCCACTACCAGGTGTTGTGTGCCGCGCAACTGGCTCGACCGGACTACACATTTGAGAAAGATCGTGTGTTGATTGAACGTCCGCCGCTGCTGACACGCGCCGAAATGACAACGCGTGCCGAGGAACTCGGCATATTGGCCGATATCCCCAGGGACTGGCCGTCTTTCGAGGACATGATCGAACCCTTCCCCGTGACGCCGGTTCCCGCGGTGACTTCATCGCCGTTGGCGTGGCTTGAAAACGATCGCTACTTGGTGTGGATGGCTCCCGAGATGAAGGGCTCCATCCTGCGCATGCGCGACAAGAAGCTAGGCGTTGACTTGCTCAAGGGCTATGAGACCTACGACACGTCGCCCGGCGCATACCAGGAGTGGAGCGCGATCGGCGACATGGGCGAGGGCGTCGCGGCGAAGAAGTACGAGCTTGTCCGCAAGGATGAGCACGAGGCCACGATCCGCGCCACCACGAAGAACGGCCTTCGTATCGAGCGCACCGTGCGCGTTGCGCCCGGCTCCGACAAGGTGGAGGTGCGCCTCCTGATCGCGAACGACACGGACAAGCCGCAGCCCGTTTCCGTCAAGATACATCCCGAGTTCTACTGCCAGCGCGCGTTGACGCTTCCAGAACTGTGGGTGAAGGCCGCCACGGGCTGGGAACGTGTGAAAGAGGACAGCGCCGCGGATTCGAGTGTGGGCGCCAAGGTGTTGCCGCCCGCGCCGGGCGGGGTCTGGGGCGCGTACGTGCCGGAATCGGATATCACGTTGCTAAACGAGTATCAGCCGGGGCAACTCGAGAACCTGATTTTCTACTACAACACAGGCAAGGGCTCGGAGCAGATCAATCTTGAGCTTATGCCCACGCGCAAGATGTTGCAGCCTGGTGAACAGCACGTCGTGGAGACCTCTTATGTGGTGGTGAAGGGTCGTCCGGCGGACGCAAAATAGACGTGAGAGGAAAGACCATGACAGGCAAAGAGAATTTGATCCGGACGATTGAGAATCGAGATCCGAAGTATCTTCCGATTTACATCGAGTTTGCGGCGGAGGCCTTGTACGAGCGCGATGCGGCGAAGGAAGCGCGCATCAAGGAACTACAGGCCCAGGTTCCGCCAGACGTATTGATGTTGCATCCCGAGCCCGGGTTTGTGTCGCCGCCGGTCAAGACGGGCGAGGTGACGCGCTGGGTGGATCACTGGGGAACCGGCTGGTCCGACGACGGCCACGGGGCGAAGACGGACATGTATCCCCTGGAGCGGGGGTACGATGCCTTGGACGGTTTCGCCTTTCCCGATCCTAACAAACCCGGTCTTTTTGACAAGGCGGATGCCCGACTGGCCGACCGCGAAGGGCGCTACGTGATCGGACCCGTTTGGTTCACGTTGTTTGAGCGTCTCTGGATGCTACGCGGTTTTGACAACATGCTGATCGATCCTTTGGTCGAACCCGAGGCATTCGAGACACTGCGCGATCGTATTGTGGACTACAATCTTGCCATGATCGACCACTGGACCGCGCGCGGCGTGGATGGGATCTACTTCTCCGACGACTGGGGCAGTCAATCGGGACTGCTGATAGACCCCGACGAGTGGCGCAAACACTACAAACCGTCTTATGCGCGCATGTTCCAACGCATTCGCGAGGGCGGGGCGCATGTCTGGATGCACCTGTGCGGAAATATCGTGGCGATTCTCCCCGATCTCATCGAGATTGGTCTGAACGTGCTGAACCCAATACAGCCCCGGGCAATCAATGTCGAGGCGTTGGGCCGGGATTTTGGCGGCAAAGTCTGTTTCTTCGGCGGGGCCGACGTACAAGGCACCTTGGTCTACGGTACCCCTGCGGACGTGAAAGAGCAGGCGGCGTTTCTCGTGCGCCATTTGCATACGCCCCGCGGCGGATACTTGGCCAGCACCAGCCACGGGTTCATGCCCGAAACCCCGATGGACAATGTCATCGCGCTCTACGAGGCGTTCATTGAACTCCGGGAAAAATGCGGTTGAAGTGAGCTAGTACGCCAAGGCAGAATACGGGGCATCACGAAATGTTCCGTATTCTGCCGAGGTGTTAATGAGTAAGTTAGTGTTGATTACCACGCTGCCGCAAGAGCACGTGCAGCGGCTGCGCGAGCGCTTCCCTGAGCTGGAGGTGGTGGACTGCGCGGCGGACCGCGCCCGTGTGGACGCCGAAATCGTCGATGCCGATTACGCGTATGGCCGGGTGTTTCCCGAGCAGTTTGCGCGAGCCAAGCGGCTGAAGTTTATCCAAGTGGCGACGCACGGCGTCGATACCCTCCTATTTCCCGAACTGGTGGCCAGTGACGTGCTGATCGCGAGCGGTAAGGGGCTGTGGAGCCGCCCGGTCGCCGAGCACACGATGGCGCTGTTGTTGGCGATGTGCCGGGCATTTCCCGAAATCTGGCGCGCGCACCAGGCTCAGCACTGGTTTGGTGACGGCACACGAATGCGGGTGCTTCGCAATCTGACGATGGGTTTCCTTGGCGCGGGATGTCTGGCCCAGGAAATCGCCAGACTGAGCGAGCCGTTCGGTCCGTCGCGGCTGGCGTATTGCCGCCGGGGTGGAAAGCGGGACGGGTTTGAGCGCGTGTATTCTGGGGAGGAATTGACGAAGTTTCTCAGCGATTCGGACGTAGTAATCAACACCCTGCCGTTGACCGAGGAAACCCAAAAACTCATGGGGCAAGCAGAGTTCGCCGCGATGAAACCGGGCGCGTTTTTTATTAATGTTGGACGCGGTGCCACGGTGGACGAAGCCGCGCTACTGGAGGCCTTACGTAGCGGACACCTTGGCGGGGCGGGACTGGATGTCTTCGAGCGCGAACCGCTTCCGGCGGACAGTCCCTTCTGGGGTCTGGACAACGTCATTATCACCGCCCACACTGCGGGACATGGCGAGTTCGGCACGTCCGCCCCGCTCGAACTGCTCTGCGAAAACCTGCGCCGGATCCGCGCCGGTCAACTTCCCTTCAACCTCGTCGACAAGACCGCTGGATATTGACCTGCCCCCTTTCTTTGTGCAGACCTCGGTTTGAGGCGGACGTGCAAATGGAGTATGATTTCGGGGTTTGTCCGGAGCACGTGACGGAGCTTTGGTGAATCCGGAAGGCGCGGAAGGGAAGTGGGTTGAGCAAGATCGATTTTCTAAAACAATTTCTGAGCAGTCCAGCCGACGTTGGCGCACTGGCACCCAGCTCGCGAGGTCTCGGGCGGATGGTGTGCGAGGCGGCGGGGGTGGAACGCGCGCAGACCGTGGTCGAATTTGGCGCGGGTACCGGCGCGATCACGGGAGTGCTTCTTGAATTGCTCAAGCCGGGCGCGACTTTTCTTCCGATCGAGATCAACCCTAAATTCGTGAAGATCATTCGTTCGCGTTTTCCTGATTTGAATGTGGTGGAAGGCAGCGCCACGGACACCCCTGACCATTTGCGGGCCGTTGGCCGGGAACACTGCGATTGCATCGTGTCGGGGCTGCCCTGGACGACCTTCAAGACGTCGCTCCAGGACGCGCTGCTCGATGCGACTCTTCAGTCGTTGAGGCCGGGCGGGCGTTTTGCCACCTATATGTATTTGCAGAGTCAGGTTCTGCCCTCCGGCGTGCGCTTCAAGCGCCGCCTGCGAGAATCGTTCAGTGTCGTGGGGGTAACCCCTATTGTTTGGGCGAATTTACCCCCGGCGATGGTGTTTTACGGGGTAAAATAGCGTTTTTCTTGGACGAGCGCGCGATTGCGCGAAGGAGAATGCGGTATGAAGTCGGCGTTAATGGTGTGGGGCGGTTGGGACGGTCATGAACCCAAGCAGTGCGTGGACAGGTTTGCGCCGTTCCTGCAGGAACAAGGGTTTCAGGTCGAAGTCGCGGACAATATGTCGGCGTATGAAGACGCGGACAAGATGGCCTCGCTGAGCTTGGTCGTGCCGTGCTGGACAATGGGCACGATCACGGGCGAGCAGGAGAAGGGGCTGCTCACGGCGATCAAGGGCGGGGTGGGCATTGCCGGTTGGCACGGTGGCATGTGCGACTCGTTTCGCAACAACACCGAATACCAGTGGATGACCGGCGGCCAGTGGGTCGCGCATCCCGGCGGCAAAATTCAGTACACCGTAAACATTATCAATCCGAAAGACCCCATCGTGGCGGGCCTGAGCGATTTCTCGATGCTCTCCGAACAGTACTATATGCACGTCGATCCGGGTAACGAAGTCCTCGCGACGACCACGTTCACGGGCGAGCACGCGCCGTGGACCGCGGGTACCGTGATGCCGGTCGCGTGGAAGCGCATGTGGGGCGAGGGCAAGGTGTTTTACTCCGCGTTGGGTCACGTCGCGGCGGATTTCGATGTCCCCGAGGCGTTCGAGATCATGAAGCGCGGTATGCTCTGGGCCAGCAGGGACTAGGTAGTTAATCCTCGCCGCGGCGGCGGCGCGAAGTGAAAGGATAGTGCGGTATGGAGCCGGTAAAGGTTGGTTTGATTGGGTGCGGCAATATTTCCAACATCTATTTTCAGGCGGGCAAGACCTTCGAAGCGATTGATATTGTAGCGTGCGCCGACCTCATCGTGGACCGCGCGAAGGCGAAGGCCGAAGAGCACGGCATTCCCAAGGCGTGTTCGGTGGAAGAACTTCTGGCGGACTCCGAAATCGAGATCGTCATGAATCTGACGATTCCCAAGGCGCACGCCGAGGTCGCGTTCAAGGCGCTGAACGCGGGGAAAAACGTTCACAACGAGAAGCCGTTGGCGGTGACGCGCGAAGACGGTCAGAAAATGTTGCAATTGGCCAAGGAGAAAGGCCTTCGCGTGGGCTGCGCGCCGGACACCTTCATGGGCGCGGGCATCCAGACCTGCCGCAAACTGATTGATGAGGGATGGATTGGCGCGCCGGTGGGCGCAACGTGCTTTATGATGTGCCCGGGCCACGAGAGTTGGCACCCGGACCCCGATTTCTACTATCAGGTTGGCGGCGGCCCGATGTTCGATATGGGGCCGTACTATTTGACCGCGCTCGTGAACCTGCTGGGCCCGGTGGCCCGCGTAACTGGCGCGACGCGCAAGACCTATCCCGAGCGCCTGATCACAAGTCAGCCGAAGTTTGGCACGAAGATCACCGTCAACACCCCGACGCACATCACCGCGGCGCTCGATTTCGCCAATGGCGCGATCGCCACGATGATCATGAGCTTCGATATCTGGGCGCACCAGTTGCCGTGCATCGAAATCTATGGCACGCAGGGCACGATCGTCGTGCCGGATCCGAACGGATTTGGCGGTGTGGTGAAGGTTCGCCGTGGGCGTGCACCCGAGTGGAGCGAGATGCCCCATGCCTTCGGTTATGCCACCAACAGCCGTGGTATCGGCGTGGCGGACATGGCGTACTCGCTGCGTTCAGGCCGCGCGCACCGTGCGAATGGCGACATGGCGTACCATGTGCTCGACGTGATGCACAGCGTGCTCGAAGCGTCGGACCAGGGGCGGCACATTCAGGTGGCCAGTTCGTGCGAGCGCCCTGCGGCGTTGCCGATGGGGCTGCGAGAAGGAACGTTGGATGCCTGATGCCGCATAGCGGCGTCCGGCAGTGCCGGGGGGGAACGAATGGAACGGTATATCGCGCAAGTGGTTCGAGGCGAAGGGCTTTCCCGCGAGGAGGCCGCTGCCGCCATGCGCGCGATCATGGCCGGAGAGGCGACCCCGGCGCAGATTGGTGGATTTCTCGTCGCGTTGCGCATGAAGGGCGAGACGGTCGACGAGATCACCGGATTCGCCGAGACGATGCGCGCGTTTGCGACGCGAGTGGAGACCAACCGTCGGCCGCTGGTGGATACCTGCGGCACCGGCGGCGACCATTCCGGCACGTTCAACATCTCGACCACTGCGGCGTTTGTCGTGGCGGGCGCGGGCGTGGCGGTGGCCAAACACGGCAACCGCAGTGCCACGAGCAAATGCGGCAGCGCCGATGTGCTCGAAGCCCTAGGGGTGCATATCGAGGCGCTGCCCGAGCGCGTTGGCCGTTGCATTGACCATGTGGGCATCGGTTTTCTCTATGCCCGTTCATTGCACAGCGCGATGAAACACGTGGCCGGCCCGCGCCGCGAATTGGGCGTGCCCACGGTGTTCAATTTTCTCGGGCCACTGACGAACCCCGCCGGGGCGTGCGGTCAGGTGGTTGGCGTTTTTGACGGCACCCGTGTCGCCGCGTTGGCCGGAGTGCTGGCCAACTTGGGAACCCGCCATGCGTTTGTGGTTTCCGGCGGCGATGGACTGGACGAACTGACGCTGACGGGGCCGAGCAAGGTGGCTGAGGCGCGCGAGGGGACCGTGCGAGTTTATACGGTGGACCCTGCGGAGTGGGGGATTCCGGCTGCTCCTTTGGAGGCGCTCAAGGGAGGCGACGCCGCACAGAATGCGGCGATTCTGCGCGGCGTGCTCGAGGGCAAGCCCGGTCCGGCCCGTGACGTTGTGCTGCTGAATGCCGCGCCGGCGATTGTCGCAGGGGATGTTGCTGTTGACTGGCGCGAAGGAATTGAGTTTGCGGCGAAGAGCATCGATTCGGGCGCAGCGCTGGCTAAACTCGACGAATTGGTGAAGGTCTCTCATGATTCTTGACGAGATATGTGCCCACAAGCGTTCCGAAGTGGACGCCCGCAAACGCGTGGTTTCGCTGGAGAAGGTCCAGGAACGATTGGCGCTGGCGCGTCCGCCGCGGGATTTTCGCGGGGCGCTGCGCGCGCCGGGGATTAGCCTGATCGCCGAGGTGAAAAAGGCCTCGCCGAGCAAGGGCGTGTTGCTGGAGGGCGTTCCCCCGGTTGAGATCGCGGGCCTGTACGAACAGGGCGGGGCAAGTGCAATCTCCGTGTTGACGGACGCCCGCTACTTCAAGGGATGCCTTGAAGACTTGGTTTCGGTGCAACAGGCCGTCGGATTGCCGGTGTTGCGCAAGGAATTCATTATCGATCCCTACCAGATCTACGAGGCGCGGGCGGCGAACGCCGACGCGATCCTGCTGATCGTCAAGTGCCTGAGCGATGGAGAGTTAAGCGAGTTTATGGCGTTGGCCAAAGAACTCGGTCTCGCCTGTCTGGTCGAAACCCACGACGCCCCGGAGATTGAGCGAGCGCTGGCGCTGGGCGCGCACATTATTGGGATCAACAACCGTGATCTGAATACGTTCGATGTGGACTTGACCACCACGCTGAAGTTGAAGAAGATAGTCCCTGGTGGCCATGTACTTGTCAGCGAAAGCGGCATTCACACCCGTGATCATGTCAAACTCCTTGAAGACGGGGGGGTGGACGCGATCTTGGTCGGAGAGGCGCTCGTGACAAGTGGCAACATCGTTCAGAAGATCAGGGAACTGCTGGGCAGTGACCAGAGTTAAGATCTGCGGAATCACCTGTGCAGAGGATGCGCGGGAGGCCTGCGCGGCGGGCGCGGACGCGCTGGGGTTTAACTTCGCCGAAGAAGCCAAGGCGCGTGGGCGCTACATCGCGCCGGAGGAGGCACGGAGATTAGCGGGTGAGCTGCCGCCTTTTGTATCGGCGGTGGCGGTGATGGTGAATCCGGCGGAGGCCGAGGTCGAGGCGGTGCTCCGCTTTTGCGACTGGGTTCAGTTGCACGGCGAAGAGACGCCGGAATTCTGCGGCCGCTTTCCCGGGCGCGTGCTGAAGGCGTTTCGCGCGCACGAGGGATTCGACCCGCGCGAGATGCTGAAGTATCCGGCAGCGGCGTACTTGCTCGATGCGTACGTTCCCGGGGCGCGCGGCGGCACAGGCCGGACTTGCGACTGGGAACTGGCTCGGGCCGCGGTGGAACTGGGCGTTCCGTTGATATTGGCCGGCGGATTGACGCCGGAGAATGTGGCCGAGGCGGTGCGCCGTGTGCAGCCGTTTGCGGTGGACGTGGCGGGGGGCGTCGAATCGACGCCGGGCCGCAAGGACGTGAGGAGAATGCGCGACTTTGTGCGATACGCCAAGACAAGCCTACCAACAACCTGATGCGAATGGGCGCTACGGCCCTTACGGGGGACGCTACGTTCCTGAGACGCTGATGCCGGCGCTGCTCGAACTCGAGCAGGCGTTTTACGCGAGCCGGACCGACGCGGCGTTTCAAGAGGCGCTACGCGATTACCAGCGGACCTATGTGGGGCGGCCTACGCCGCTGTATTTCGCCCGGCGCTTAACCGAGCGTTTGGGCGGCGCGCGGGTCTACCTGAAGCGCGAAGACCTTGCGCATACCGGCGCACACAAGATCAACAATGCGCTTGGCCAGGTGCTGCTGGCTAAACGGATGGGCAAGCGGCGCATCATCGCCGAGACCGGCGCGGGACAGCACGGCGTCGCCACGGCGACGGCATCGGCGCTGCTTGGTCTCGAGTGCGACGTGTACATGGGTACGGACGACATCGAGCGGCAGAAACTAAACGTGTTTCGCATGCGGCTGTTGGGTTCGCGCGTGATACCGGTTAGTTCCGGGACGCGCACGCTTAAGGACGCAATCAACGAAGCCTTGCGCGATTGGGTGACGAACGTCGCGCATACCCATTATTGCCTGGGGACGGTGGAAGGCCCTCACCCGTTCCCGCTGATCTGTCGCGAATACCAGAGTATCATCGGCCGCGAGGCGAAAGCGCAGTTGCTCGAATGCGAGGGGCGTTTGCCGAACGTGTTGATTGCGTGCGTGGGCGGCGGCAGCAACGCGATGGGGTTGTTCCACGAGTTCATTCCCGAGGCTAGCGTACGCATGATCGGCGTCGAGGCCGGCGGTTTTGGCCCGGAGACCGGAAAACACGCGGCGCGGTTCGCGGGCGGCGTGCAGGGCACGCTGCATGGGGCAATGAGCTATGTGTTGCAGGATGACAACGGCCAGATTTTGGGTACGCACAGCGTGTCGGCGGGGCTAGACTACGCGAGCGTTGGTCCAGAGCACGCGTATCTGCGCAGTATTGGCCGCGCTGAGTACACCTATGCGACGGATCAGGAGGCGCTGGACGCGTTCCGGCTTCTGGCGCAGATCGAGGGGATCATTCCCGCCCTCGAGAGTGCCCATGCAGTGGCGTATGCCTGCAAACTCGTGCCCACGCTGAATCCGAATGACGTGGTGATAGTCAATCTTTCCGGCCGCGGCGACAAAGATGTGCAGCAGGCCGCTAAATTCATTCTCGCGGAGGAAGATATTCCGTGAACCGTATTGAACGACGATTTACAGATCTCGCACGCAAAGGCGAACCGGCGTTTGTCGCATACCTTACCGCGGGCGACCCAAGCTTGGACGCGACGGCGGAGTTCATTCTCGAGCTTGAACGCGCGGGCGTCGATGTCATTGAGTGCGGCGTGCCCTTCTCCGATCCCGTGGCCGACGGCGTCGTAATTCAGGCGGCGGCGCAGCGCGCATTGGAGCGCGGCGCTACTTTGCTTAAGATTCTGGAGATGATTCGCGGTCTCCGCGCGAAGACGGAAGTGCCGATCTTGTTGTTCACGTATTTCAATCCAGTGTATGCCTATGGCATCGAGCGTTTCGCGCGCGACGCGCAGGCGGCGGGCGTCGACGGCGTACTGACGGTGGACCTCCCCCCAGAAGAGGCGGACGAATACAAGCGGTGTCTCGATGAGCAGCACCTGGCGACCGTGTTTCTTGTTGCGCCTAATACACCGCCTGATCGCATTGAACGGATTGCGCGGCTTTCGACCGGTTTCGTCTATTACGTGTCGCGTACGGGCGTTACCGGCGTGCGTAGCGACATCGAAGCGTCGGTGCATGACATGGTGAGCGAGATTCGCCGCCACACCAACAAGCCCATCGCGGTTGGCTTCGGCATTTCGACGCCCGAGCAGGCGGCGGAAGTGGGCGGATACGCCAATGGCGTTGTGGTGGGCAGTGCGCTGGTGCGTCTCATCGGTGAAGTAGGGGACTCGCCCGACGCCGCCGCTCAGTTGGGGGACTTTGCCCGATCGTTGGTGGCCGCCGCGAAACAGGCCGGACCGAAGGCCGCGGAGTGAACCCGCAACGTCTCGAGATCGCCCTGGCTTGCGCGGAGCGGTTGGGGGCGACCGCCGCCGAGATCTTCGGACTGCGCGAGAACGATCTTACTATCCAAGTCTCCAAAGGCGAAGTCGAGAACTTGAGCGTGGCCGAGTCGATCGGCGTAGGCGCTCGGGTTTTCACGCGCGACCATCAAGTAGGCTTTGCCTACACCACACAGCTCGATAAACTCGACGATGTCGTTGAGGCGGCTTGGAACAACGCGCGTCAAAACACGCCTGATGCTCACAACATTCTTCCCGATGTAGGGGATACTTCCGAAGACGATTGGACGGTCGACGCACCAGATGCGTTCTCGCGCGTGCCGATAGAGGAGAAGGTCGCGCTTGCACGACGGCTGGAGTCACAGGTACTTGCCGCCGATGCGCGGATTGAGAGCGTTCCCCAGGCTTCCTACGGCGAAGGCGCGTACGAATGTGCGCTCGTGAATTCGCGGGGACTGCGCCGTTGGTTTCGTTCGGCAGCAGGGAGTTGCTCCGTTTCCGCCAAAGCTGCCGTTGCCGGTCACGATCCCGAATCCGGCTGGGAGTTTTCCTTTGGTCGGCGTCTTGGTGCGCTGAACGTCGAGGAAACGGCGGCAGGATGTGTCGAAAAGGCGCTTCGTAAGTTGGGGGGCGAGCCCTGCGCAACGGGAATGACCCCGATCGTTTTGGATCGTTATGTTGTGGTGCAGTTCCTTGGCCTGCTGGGCGCGTCGTTGCGCGCGGACAGCGTGCTCAAGGGCAAGTCAATGTATGCTGGGCGCGTGGGGGAGCCGATTGCGGCGGAATGCGTGGATTTGTTCGATCAGAACGACCACGCTGATGCCATGAGCCGCTGGCCGTTTGATGCCGAAGGCGTCGCCGCGCAGACGACTTCTTTGATTTCCAACGGTGTGCTTCGCGGCTACCTGCATGACGCCTATACTGCCCATCGGATGGGTGTCGCGTCGACTGCAAACGCTGTCCGCGGCGGGTTTCGCTCGACGCCGGAAGTGGGGATGACGACCTGCTGGCTTAAGGCGGGCGCGTACTCACCGGAAGAGCTGTTTCGCCAGGTGGGCGATGGGCTTTGGGTGACAGACGTGATAGGCATGCATACGGCGAATGCGATCACCGGCGATTTCAGCGTGGGCGTCGAGGGCTGCTTGATCCGTAACGGGGCGTTGGACCGTCCCGTTCGCGGCGCGACGATGGCGGGCAATCTCAAAGACGTTCTTGTGGATGTGCAGGCGATTGGCAACGATCTCCGTTTTTTCTGGTCCGGTGGTGCTGCCTCGCTACGGCTTGGCGGGTTGATGATTAGCGGGGTTTCTCGGTAGCTAGGGCGTTTTGAGTAAAAGTGTAGCCACTTGGCGTTACGCATTTTACGGAATGCGCGTGCGTTGGCCAGAAAGAAGTGGGCACGCCATTTTTTGAAATGCGTTAGGGGACAAAATAGATGGAAACGCAGGTGCTGGATACGGTGTTGGCGGTCTTTTCCTTCGTGCTAGGGGGAATGGTCGGCAGTTTTCTCAACGTGTGTGTGTACCGCTTGCCGCGCAACGAGTCGGTGGTGAAGCCGCGTTCGCATTGCCCGCAGTGCGGAACGCTGATCGCCTGGTACGACAATATGCCCGTGGTGAGTTGGCTGCTGTTGGGTGCGAAATGCCGACACTGTTCGAAGTCGATCAGTTGGCAGTACCCCGTGGTCGAAGCGATCACCGCGTTGCTGTTTTTCCTTGTGTACTGGCGCTTCGGCATGACCCTGGCCACGCCCGTGTACATGTTGCTCGCCGCGGGGTTGGTGCTGTGCACTTTTGTTGACCTTACCGACTGGACCATCCCCAACGAGATCACGATGCCGGGGATTCCTCTGGGCGTGTTGCTGAGTGTCGTCGCGACGTTCTATCCCGCCAGCGGCCTATACATCGAGGGGCCGTTCCAAGTGCCCATCTTCAATTCGCTTACCGGCCTCTTAGTGGGTGGCGGCAGTTTGTATCTTCTGGATCAACTCAGTTTGATGTTGCTCAAGAAGCGCGGCATGGGGTTTGGTGACGTCAAACTGTTGGCGATGCTGGGCGCGTTTTTGGGCCTGTATAACGTCTTTTTCATCATCATGGCGGCATCGGTACTGGGTAGTCTGGTCGGGATTCCGCTGGTGCTGTTGCGCAAGGGGCGTGGCGACGAAGAAGAGGCGCACTACTTCCCGTTTGGACCGTATTTGTGCGTTGCAGGGCTGTTGGCGATGTATTTAGGGCCTCAGGTCATTGAATTCTATAGCGATTTCACAACGCCTGCTTCGTTGATGTAGGCATAAAGGGGGCTTGGGATGGCTATCACGGCAAGGTGGATTTGGCGCAAGCAGGCCGAGGAAAACCCCTACAACCAGACCGTTCGCGCGCGGCGCGCATTTGTTTTGCCGTCTGTCGCGCGCAAGGCCGAACTTATCATCACAGCAGATAGTTACTATCGCCTCCATGTGAACGGCGAGTGGGTGAATGATGGTCCGGGGCGCAGTTGGCCGGAGCATTACGAGTACGACGTGATCGACATCGCGCCCTATTTGCGCGCGGGCAAGAATGAGATCGAGGTGATTGCCCGCTATTTCGGTGCGGGCACGTTTCACCAGGTGCCGAAGCGCGCGGGCCTTCTCGTTCAGCTCGATGTAACACCGCTCAAAGGCCGCGCCGTGCGTGTGATCTCCGACGAATCGTGGGAGGTGGCGGACGCCACAGAGTGGAACCGCTGGACGCCAAAGGTAAGCATCCAGATGGAGCCTTGGGAAATGTACGATGCGCGGCGCGAAGGCGCGGCGCGTTTCACGAAGGCCCAGGTCGTTTGCGCAGCGGACAAAGGACCTTGGAAAGATCTACAGCCGCGTACAAGCCGCTTGTTAACGCGCGTGCCCATGCCGTCGCAACGCATGCATTCTGCATCTGTGGTTGCGTTTCCCGACGTTGGCCCGACATTCTTGCTCGCGCAGATGCTGCACCCCGGTCTGATCGAGGCGAACTATTCCGTGAGCATGTCGCATGCGCTCGCGACTGTGGTGATCAGCAAGACCGCGCGCAAGGCGCGCTTCGAGTTTCCTTTTCATGACGTAACGGTGAACGGAAAGCCAGGCAAAGACAACGTCTTCGCGCTCAAAGCCGGACGCAATTTCCTGTTGGCGTGCTATCGTCCCGTCTGCGGACACGACAAGGATACGCATATTCGCTACATGGAGCGCGAGGGGCTCACTCTCGAAAATCCGCTCGGAAAGCGTGCCGCAACGCCGTGGTGTTATGTGCCCGCAACCGATCCGCTGTACGTCTCGGACGACATGGTCTTCATCAACCAGCGCGACCCGAAGCGCGAACGCGCGGAACGGGAGTGTCGCGCGGCGCTCACGGCTCTGGCGGAGACGGCGCTGGACGAATCGTCGTTTCTGCGTTTCGTGGGCAAGAGAGCCAAGGCGGTAGCGCCGGAGCATCTGGTGTTCGAGGATGCCTCGTTGCTGGTTGGCGCCCGGCGTCCAATTGCCGATGCGTCCGCGTTGGTGGAGGCGCCCGACGCGTTGATGCATGACAACGCCGCGTGCACGGTCGTGTCGCCTGCGGCCGATGGCGATATTGAGCTTCTCTATGACCTCGGTGTGCAGACGGTTGGGTACTACTCTATCGACCTTGTGGCCGATGAGGGGACTGTGGTGGATGTTTTCAGTTTCGAATACATCAACCAGGCGGGAGAACTCCAACTTACCTGGGGTAATCGAAACGGAATGCGTTATGTCTGCAAGCAGGGACGCAATACGTTTACCTCGTTGCGCCGCAGAGCGGGGCGGTACTTGTTTGTAATCCTGAGGAATATGCGCGGGCCTGTGCGTATTCGAAAAGTCGAAGCGATCGAATCGACCTATCCGGTTTCGCACGAGGGACGTTTTGCGTGCAGCGACAAATCGCTCGACCGCGTGTGGGAAATGAGCGAGCGCACGCTCAAGCTTTGCATGGAAGACACCTTTACCGACTGTCCGCTCTATGAGCAAACCCTCTGGGTGGGCGATGCGCGCAATGAGGCGATGTTTGCGCTGCATACCTTCGGGGCGACGGACCTTGCGAAGCGTTGCGCGGAGATTGCAGGGCAATCGGTCGAACGCTATCCCATGGTGGGATGTCAGGTGCCTTCCACGTGGGACTGCATCCTCCCCGCATGGAGTTTTCTGTGGGGTATTTCGCTGTGGGACTATTACTTTTTCACGGGCGACAAGGCGTTTATTCGCAAGATGTGGCCGTATGCGAAAAAGAACCTGCGCGAGGCGCAGAAACGTTGTACGCACCGTGGGTTGTTTAGTGCGCCCTATTGGAACTTGCTTGAGTGGAGCACCATTGACGATCAACACAAGACGGTTACTCATAACGGCATGTTGCTGGTGGGGGCCATTGATGCGGCGCATGCCTGCGCGAAAGTCCTTGGCGACAAGACGTCCATAGCGTGGCTCAAGAAATTTCGCGCGCAGCAAGTGAAGGCGCTCAACGCGCTGTGGGATTCGAAGAAGAAGTCTTATTTGGATTCCGTGAATGACGCGGACATACCAAGCGCCCATACCTCGCAACACAATAACTTCCTCTCGATTCTCCACAACGTGGTGGAGAAGAAAAACTATCGTGCGGCGCTGCAGAATTCGATCGCGCCTCCCGAAGGAATGACGCGGGTGGCGTCGGGTTTTGCGAGCATGTTCCATTACGAGGCCCTCGATAAGGCGGGCGAATCGGAAGCAATTCTCGATTCAATCCGCGAAGAGTACCGCACCATGCTTGAGGCTGACGCCACGACGGTATGGGAGGTGTTTCCAACGAGTTTGGCGCGTCCAGGAGGCTTTCCGACACGCAGCCATTGCCACGCATGGTCGTCCGCGCCCGTTTACTTTCTGCCGCGCGTGATTCTGGGGATACGGCAAACCGCCGTGGCGGGCGAGGCCTACACGATTAGTCCGTGGCTCTCGAATCTCAAATACGCATCGGGGCGCGTCGTGGGCGCAATGGGCGGCGTCGAAGTGCACTGGGAGAAGAAGGGGCGCAAGATCGAAGTGAGCGCAAAGGCCGCCGCGGACGTGAAGCTTCGCTTCCAACGAAACGCGAGCATGGACGGTTTCAAGGTCCTGTTTAACGGAAAGGAAGTGTGATCGTCGATGGCGGGCGAGGCGAAAGCAAGCAAGCGAGTCGTCATTCTCGATGGCGGCTACGGCGATTACCAAGCCGAGTGGGATTTGATCACCGGCGCGGGCTATCGCCTCGAAGTGTTTGAAGGAGACCGCCACGATCTCGACGGTAAGCTTGCGTTTGCGCGGGGCGCCGAGGGCGTATTCGTGCGGTGGAGCGAGTTTGGCGACTACGCGTTTGACCGCCTTCCGGGGCTGCGCTGTCTCGTGCGCTACGGCGTGGGGTACGACAACGTCGATCTTGCCGCGGCCACCGCGCATGGAGTGAAGGTTTGCAACGTTCAGGGCTATGCCAGTCACTCGGTATCGGATCACGCGTTGATGCTGATCCTCGCGTGTCAGCGCGGGCTGCTCATTGGCGCACGTTCGCTGCGTGAGATCTATAATCGCCCGCCGCGGACGGATATCCCCGAACTGAAGGACATGGTCCTGGGAATTGTCGGGCTTGGGCGCATCGGCGGGACCTTGTTCCGCAAGGCGCAGGGGCTTTTTAGAGAAGTCTGGGCGTTCGATCCCTATATTTCGAAAGCGCGATTTTCGGAACTCGGCGCGCGCGAGATGGCGTGGGACGCTCTGCTGAGCGAAAGCGACGTGATCAGCATTCACTGCAACCTGACAGATGAGACTCGCGGCATGTTTGATGCCGCAGCGCTTTCTCGGATGAAGCCCACTGCGATTCTTGTGAACACTGCGCGCGGCCCTGTGGTGGACGAAGACGCGCTGACGTCGGCGCTGGAAACGAACAAATTGTATGCCGCGGGTGTTGACGTGTACGACGACGAGCCGCCGCGCGAAAACCGCGATGCGCTGCTCGCGCACCCGCATTTTGTCGGCACGGGACACTACGCTTGGTTTTCCGTGCCCGCACACCTCGAACTTCAACGCCGGGCCGCGGAGAACATGGTGGCGATGCTTCAGGGAGAGACGCCCGAAGACTGTCTCAATCCGTAGGCCGTTCGCTCAGCGAATCGCCGCGGCGATTTGCTCGGCGACGGCCAGACGGCCTGTTTGCTTGAGGTGATCGTCTGGATACTCTTTCTCGTAGAACGACTCCCTCGGAAGCGCATAGGAAAGATCGAGCACCATCGCGCCTTCTGCCTCTGCCACTCCACGCAGCAACGCCACGTTCTCCACGAGTTGCGGGTCAAAACGTTCTCCGACGAGTTCACGGCAGAGGGTGTGGTTCACAGGAAGAATGTAGACCACGGCCTGTAGACCCTTCTCCTTGAGGGCGCGTACGGCATTGCGCAGCGCGTTGAGCTTCGGGTGATCGGGCGGGATTTCCGCCATATAGAAAGCGACCGTGCGTCGACGCGCCTTGTCCCGGCTATCGGTCTGCTCGTGCTCCGCGAAGTAGTAATCCTGTACCGAGCCCACGCGCTGCTCCCCGTCGTAGATTGGGGCGTCCCAGTACTTCTGACGTGAGGAAATCTCGAGGTCGAACGCTTTGAAGACCGCGAGCGGCCTAAAGAACGCTCGGAACAGGGGGGTATCATATCTGAGGAACATGATCTCCTTCTGAAAAACGTTCATGGGATCCTTGTCCCAGCCTGCGCCGAACGAACGCAGATTCACCGGAAACACCACGGTTACGTCGGAGCGTTGGGCGTGGCGGGAGATATAGCGGCAGAACTCCTCGTAGAGTTGAAGGTGATATCTGCCCCCCGTGGCCGCGCAGATGCGGAGGTCTGGGCGTATTGCAGCGAGCATCTCAGGAATGGTTCGACGGTCGGTGTCGGACGGCCAGATAAAGAAAGAGGTGCTGTCGCCTAGGAAGAAGACAGTGTTTGCCTGACGAACGCCGGCCATAACTTTTGCGACGTTGGGGACTTCGGTCTGAATTGTGGCGAATGAGAACACTACTTGTCCGGCGAAGACAAGGGCCGCAACGCAGAGGAGCTTTAGCAGGAACGCGACGACAGGTCGCCGTCTTGTATCAGAACTGGAAGTAGACAAACGGTGTCTCCTTCATAACGCCCAGATTCATTGCGCCCAGCGCGAGCCCCGCGTACGCGGGCCAGCGTATCCAGCGCGGTGTCTTCGCGAGCAGGTGTTTGCGCTGCGGATGATCCATGCTGTGCTCGACCGCAAGGAGGATTGCGACCGATGCAGCGGTGAGCAGCGCCCCCAGGGGACTGACCTGAAGGGCATTGGCAAGCGCATTGAGGCCGGAGGTGGAGAAGCATTGCTCCCATCCTGCGATCGAGTGCCGCAAGACGTACAGTGCGTCCTCGACCGAACGCGCCCGGAAAAAGACCCAGGCTACGCAGACCACAAAGAAAATGAACGAAGTTTGCAGTGCGCGATGTAGACGCGGCATCCGGGCCAGGCCGCTGTATTGGACGAAAGAGGCACGGAGCTTAGTGGTGAGCGAGGAAATGACGTAGGCACCGCCGTGCAGCGCGCCCCAGATCACGAAGGTCCAGTTGGCCCCATGCCATAGCCCGCTAAGCATGAAGACAAGGAAGATGTTGAACCGCCAGCGTCCAATGGGCACACGGTTTCCCCCAAGGGGGATATAGACATAGTCTTTGAACCACGTAGAGAGCGAGATATGCCAGCGACTCCAGAATTCGCCGATGGAGCGCGCGATATACGGGCGGTTGAAGTTGCGCATGAGGTCGAAGCCAAGTACTCGCGCCGCGCCGATGGCAATATCGCTGTAGCCGGAGAAGTCGCAGTAGATCTGGAAGGCAAAGCAGACGGTTGCGATGGTGAGGGCCGGGCCGCTTTGGCTTCCGAGATGGTTATAGACTTGGTCCACGACCAGCGCAAGGCGGTCGGCAATGACGACTTTCTTGAACATACCCCAGAGCATGAGCCGTAGTCCGGAGGCGGCTCGATCCACATCGAAGGTTTTCTCTGTGCGAAACTGAGGGAGTAGGTTTCCGCTTCGCTCGATGGGGCCTGCAACGAGTTGCGGGAAGAACATGACGTAGAGCGCGAAGAGGCCGGCGTGGCGCTCCGGTTTCTGACCATGGAGATACATGTCGAGTGTGTAGCTCATGCTTTGGAATGTATAGAACGAGATACCGACGGGCAGGAGCACATCCCAGGCGGGCGGCGACCACTCAAACCCCATCGGTGCGACGAGCGCGGCCATCGTGTCGTTGAAGAAGCGAAAGTACTTGAAGGCAAACAGAATACCTAGATTGCACGACAGGCTTACAATGAGATAACGCAATTGCGCCGAGGCGCTGGGACTGCGCCAGATGAGCAGCGCCGCGCAGTAGTCAATGAAGCTCGATATGAATACCAGCACGATATACGAAGGTCGCCACGCCATATAGAAGATGCAACTTGCCGTAAGCAGCAGCATCCAGCGGTAACGATGGGGCAGCATAAAATGGAGCAGACAGACAATCGGAAAGAAGATTAGGAATTGGACGGAATTGAACGTCATGCCGCTAGAGCACGCGTGAGAGCCACGCGCCAACCAGAACGAGGGCAATGCCGCCCACGTTGTTTGCAAGGATATTCGCTGCCGCCAGTTTCCATGCGCCGTCAGCACCGACACCCACCGTCTCGTGGGCGAACGAGGAGAACGTAGTGAACGCGCCCAGGAATCCGGCGATTAGGAGCAGCCGGGCGTTGGTGGAAAGCTGCCCGGTGCGCTCACCCAGTCCGTAGAGGAAGCCGATCAGCAGGCAGCCCGCCATGTTGACCGCAAACGTGCCCCAGGGGAAAGTGCCCGGCCATAGGCGGCTGGTTACCTGCGAGACGGTATGGCGAGATAGCGCGCCCAAGGCGCCTCCCGCTGAAATACACAGCACTTTGACCAACCAACCCGGCACTAGACCACCCTCCAGACGGCGGAGAGTATAGCACAGGCTGATACGACGCGGCACGTCGGCGTTTTGCGGGGCCTGCTGGCGACGTTCATTGGGTTCGGCTCGAAATGGCGCTGGATGGCGGCGCTGTGATAAGATATTCCCTCGTTGCCAGCGCGTAAAAGCGCCTAGCGTTTAGGAAGTAAGCGAAAACAAGAAATGGACACTGCCATGCCCGATTCCCAGCGAGGAACGCCGCTGCTAGATGCCATAGACACCCCGGACGACCTTCGTCGTCTCGATGTAGAGCAGTTAAGCCAGGTCGCCGATGAGATCCGGCGGAAGATCATCGCCACGGCTGCCCGAAATGGCGGTCACCTTGCCCCGCACCTGGGGGTAGTGGAACTGACCATCGCGCTGCATTACGTGTTCAACACGCCAGAGGATGCGCTGATCTGGGACGTGGGCCATCAATGCTACGCCCACAAACTGCTGACGGGCCGACGCGAGACATTTGCCGATATACGCAAGAAGGGCGGACCGAGCGGGTATCCGAAACCTGCCGAGAGCGTTTACGACGCGTTTGGCGTGGGGCACAGCTCCACGTCGATTTCGGCGGCGGTGGGCATGGCTGTTGCCCGCGACCGTCAAGGCGCGAAGAACCGGGCGATCGCGGTGATCGGCGACGGCGCGATCACGGGCGGCATGGCCTTTGAGGCGTTGGCGCATGCAGGCCACCTGGGCACGGATCTCATCGTCGTGTTGAACGACAACAAGATGTCCATTTCGCCCAGCGTTGGGGCGCTGTCCTCGTACTTCAGCCGTCTAATTACCGGTGGTCTCTACAACCGCACCAAGGGCGACGTGGGCAGTTTCATGCGCCGCACCTTGGGGGAGCACGTTACATGGGCCGCCCAGCGCATTGAGCATTCCGTGAAGGGGCTGCTTACGCCGGGCACGCTGTTTCAGCAACTGGGATTTCGCTACGTTGGGCCGGTGGATGGACACGATCTTCCGACCCTCGTCGATTGCTTTCAAAACCTGAAGCAGTCCCACGGTCCGGTCTTCTTCCACTGCGTGACGCAGAAGGGCAAGGGCTACTGCTACGCCGAGGAAGACCCGCTGACGTATCACGGCGTGCGCGCGTTCGACATTCAGACCGGCAAGTTCGCCCCTGCGGCGCCCGGCGCGCCGGTTCCGTCGTTCACGGACGTGTTTGCCGAGACCTTGCTCGAGGCCGCCCGCGAAGACATGCGCGTTGTGGCGATGACCGCCGCCATGCCGACGGGTACCGGCTTGAACGTCATGGAGAAGCATTTCCCTGACCGCGTGTTCGACGTCGGCATCTGCGAACAGCACGCCGTGACCTTTGCCGCCGGGCTGGCCGCGCGCGGACTCAAGCCGGTTTGCGCAATCTATTCAACGTTCTTGCAGCGCGGTTTCGATCAGGTACTGCACGACGTCTGCCTCCAGGGCTTACCCGTGGTGTTCGCGATTGATCGCGCGGGATGTGTGGGCGAGGACAGTCCGACCCAGCAGGGCGCTTTCGACCTGTCCTTCCTACGGTCCATTCCGGGGCTTACCATCCTCTCGCCGCGCGATGGCGACGATTTGCGTGTGGCGCTGCGTTGGGCGCTCGCGCAGAGCGGCCCTGTGGCGATTCGCTATGCCCGCAGCAGCGCGCCCTTGATTGGCGAGCCCGGCGAGCGTGACATGACGCGGGGCGAATTTCTGCGCGAGGGGCGCGATGCGGTGCTGCTTGGCGTGGGGCCGAGCTTACAGGCCTGTCTTGATGCGTCGGCGCAGTTGGAGACCGAGGGGATCTCCGTAGGCGTGGCCGATGCGCGCTTGGTGAAACCGTTGGATACCGCACTGTTGGACCGGCTCGTGGGGATTCCCACAGTGACCGTCGAGGAGAATAGCGTCGCGGGCGGGTTTGGCTCGGCCGTGCTCGAATACTACGCGTCGCGGGGCGTGTTGGGGAAGATTCGACTCACTATGGCGGGGTTCCCGGACGCGTTCATTCCCCATGCCACGCGCGACGAGCAACTGCACGATATTGGGCTTGACGCCGAGGCGTTGGCGCAGAAGGTCCGCGCGTTGGTGAAGTAGTCACGATAAGACGCTGCGATTCGGGGGCTCTCGGGTTGAGAGCCCCCGAACTGTTTCTGCGCTATTCCACCGGATAGGCCTCTTTCGGGCCACAATCGAAGTAGTAGTTGTTCTTCGGTCCGAACCACCCCAGCGCGGCGCTTCGGTTATTGCCGCCGTAGATGTTCTGGTCGACGGTCCACGAAATTTTTTCGCTTGTCGCATGGCCATCACACCAGATTACGTTCACGCGGCCGTTGTGCCGGAAGTGCAGTGACGGACTCGCATAGCCCCAGTCCGGATTGCCTGTCGGCTTCTGCGGCGTGGGAAAGTTGGGCGGCTCAACAAAGCTGTACTCAATGATTCCGCCATCGGGCAGGGCCATCGCCGCGTCCGCGAACATGATGGTTTCCGATGGTTTCCGGACCGCCGTGTTGAGCGTGGTGTGCAACGGGGCCTTATCATATTCAAATGCATACGACGCACCGCCAATATACGCCGCATTGTAGCCGTACCCTCCCGCACCCGACTCAAACGCATTGGCGATCTCGCCCTTGCGGCGGAACTCACTGAATTCTGGGCACTCCTTCACCTCATGCCCCGGCAAATAATCCGCCAACGGCCCCCGGCGCGGATCGAAATCTTCGTTTTGCGAACTGCGCTCCCCGTGCCAACGGATCAGGTTTCCTGTTTCCGAATAGTCCGCGATATCCGGGGCAGCAGGGCAATAACGGCCTTTGTTCTCGTCCGCATACATGGTGTTTGCAAAATACATCTGGCGCAGATTGTTGATGCATTGCGACGATCGGGCCTTGGCGCGTGCGCGGCTCAGCGCAGGCAAGAGCAACGAAGCCAAGATGCCGATGATGGCAATGACGACGAGGAGTTCGATGAGGGTAAAGCCCCTGCGGGGGGCAGAAGTGCAAAGACAGTTCGGACGCATAGCGTTCCTTCCTTCTCACGGCGAGTGGGCCGCGTACATAGGTTCATGTGGTGAACAATGGAAAGGGGGGCAGGAAGGAAGAAACTGCATCCGTTCCTGCGGCAACTCTTTCCGCGAAGTTGCGCAAGCTCATGCTGGCAGGCAGGTCTTCTGGCTTCCGGTTCAGGCCTACTTTCCGCGCCTTCCCGCCCCTGGGGCAGTGGCTATTGCGGATTTCGTCGCCGGTTACAGCAGCGCGACTGCGACGGATTCACACCGTCTTCCCTGTCGCCTCGCCAGCGGTATTGGGTGCCGGTTCAGCCCCCCTTTCTATAATGGCCTCGTTTGCAGACGCTCGCATTCCCGAGCGGCGGGAGTCTACCCCCTGTCGGCGGGGATGTCAAGCGGTCTTCGTTGAACGGAGAAGAATAGGGGAGTCCCGCTCGCGAGACTCCCCAGACTCCCTATTTCACACGCACGATGGGCTCTGTCTCGTTTTGCGCCCGCACGCGAAGTTCGCGCTTGAGGATCTTGCCGGTGGGGCCTTTGGGCAGACTCTTGAGCACGACGAACTCGCGCGGACACTTGTACTTCGCCATGCGGTCCTGGCAATACGAGGACAGTTCCTCGACCTCGACGGCGTGGCCTTCTCGAAATGCGACGTAGGCGCGGACCTCTTCGCCGCGCGCCTCATCGGCGACTCCGACGACCGAGGCTTCGAGCAGCGACGGATGGCCGTACAGAACTTCCTCGATTTCGCGCGGATAGATGTTCATGCCACCGCGAATAATCACGTCTTTCTTGCGGTCGACGATGAAGAAATAGCCTTCCTCGTCCACATAGGCGAGATCTCCGGTATGAAGCCACCCGTTGACGACGGTTTCGGCGGTCGGGATGGGTTTCTTGTAGTACCCCTTCATCACGTTATGGCCGCGGATGACAATCTCGCCTACTTCTTTTGGAGCGGCGAAACGGCCGTTCTCCTGCATGATTTTCATCTCGGCGCCCCAGATGGGAAGTCCGATCGAGCCCGGCTTGCTCGGGCGATCAAGGATATTGAACGAGGCCACTGGACTGGTTTCGGAAAGACCGTATCCCTCGAGGATACGTACGTTGTAGCGTTCCTCAAATCGCTTGAGCACCTCGACAGGAAGGGCCGAACCGCCGGATATCGCCATGTGAATGGATGAAAGGTCGTACTGCTGAGGGTTGTCCACGTTGAGCATGTAGAAGTACATCGTCGGTACGCCCGCGAAGATCGAGACTTTATCGCGTTGAATCGTCTCCATCACGCGTTTCGTTTCGAATTGCGGCACGAGGCTGAGCGTTCCGCCCGCCATGAAAGTCGCATTCATAATGCACGTCTGTCCAAACGAGTGGAACAAGGGCAGCACGCCCAACGCCACGTCATTCGGTCCGGCCTTCGTCACATTGTCGCGCACGTAGAAGGCGTTGAAGAACATGTTGAAATGAGTAAGCTCGGCTCCCTTCGGAAAGCCTGTCGTGCCTGAAGTGTAGAGGATGACCGCGGTGTCGTCCGGCATCGTGTCGATCATGTCCACAGGCGGATCGGCGGCTTGGAGGAGGGTCTGGAAAGACACGCTATCGGGCATTTCTTCGCTGTCGCCGGGGCTGGAGATCACGATCAGCGTTCCGCAGGTGCTCGAATCCCGGTAGGCATGCACGGCCTCCGAATAGAAGCCTTTCCATGTGAAGAGCACTTTCACGTCCGCGTCGTCAATGTGGTAGAGGATCTCGTGAGCCTTGAGGAGGACGTTAATCGGCACCACCGTTGCGCCGGCGTAGAGAATGCCGTAGTAGACCACCGGAAACTGCGGGCAGTTGGGCAACATCATGGCCACTTTGTCGCCGCGCTTGACGCCGCGCTCCTGCAGAATCGTGGCCACGCGGCGCACCATGTCGTTCAACTGGGCATAGGTCAATTTCTGACCGTCTAGAATCACCGCGGTCTTGTCCGGATGCGTCTCCGCCGACAACTGAAGGTAATGCGCCAAGTTCAGGCTCATGTCTGGCTCTCCTTGGTTTGCCTGTACTTCCTCCTCATGGCCCCGTGCGGCCTCGCGCGGGGGTACTGCCCGGCTCGGACTGACATGGCCACGCGTGCACTGCGTCTTGCTGCACGCGCGGCGCGGCTCACGAAAAAGAAAGGAGTTCTTCCTTGTTCGCGAGTATACACCCCATACGCGCTTGTGCCAACCCTGGGCAAAACTTGCAGCGGCGGGCGGGGCGCGGTATATCTTCTACTGATTGCGTTGGATGCGGCTCTGGCCAGACCCACGAGGAGTGTGCTCGTGCTTTCAACCCGCGGCGAGAAGACTTGGACTACGTTGTCTCGGCTGTTGGCCGAGAATGAGGCGGACCGCGTTCGCGAGTTTTTGGCCACGCTGCCTGCACCCGAGATCGCCCGCGCGCTCGCTCGGCTCGATGAAGACGAACAAGGCCGGCTCCTCGTCACCCTTCCGCCCAAAGCGGCCGCCGATCTGCTCGAGGAGCTATCCAACGTCCAGGGTGCGGATCTGCTCGAAGACCTACCCGTCGAGAAGGCGGCGGCGATTGTTGACGAGATCGATTCGGACGTCCGCGCCGACCTGCTGGGCGAACTCGACCGGGGCGACGCCGAAGCCATCCTGGCCGAGATGGACCCCGAAGAGGCTCGCGACGCCCGAAAACTGCTCGACTATGCCCCCGACACTGCCGGCGGATTGATGATCACCGAGTTTTTGTCCTATCGCGACACGATAACCGTCGCGGGGATTCTCGATGATTTGCGGGTGCATCATCGGGAATACGCCGATTACCCGGTGCAATATGTCTACATCGTTAACGCACGACACGAGTTAATAGGCGTTGTGCCCCTGCGCGAACTCGTGCTGTCCGACGGCGAGACGCCGGTGACGCAGATCATGTTCAGGAATCCCCTGTCGATTCACGCGGAGAGTCCCCTCGAAGAACTCGAACCCTTTTTCGACCGCCATCCCTACTTTGGCGCGCCCGTGCTCGACGCGCACGGACGGATCGTCGGCGTGGTTCAGCGGTCGGCGGTCGAGGCCGCCCTCGGCAAACGGGCCGACCGCACGTTCATGCGTTTCAGCGGTATTATTGGCGGCGACGAGTTGCGGCATATGCCCTTGCCCGCCCGCGCGGGCAAACGTCTGGCGTGGTTGACGCTCAACATCGTGCTCAACATCATTGCCGCCAGCGTGATCATCAAATTTCAGAACACTCTCGAGGCCGCGATCATGCTGGCTGTGTTCTTGCCGATTATTTCAGACATGAGCGGCTGTTCGGGCAATCAGGCGGTCGCGGTGAGTATCCGTGAACTGTCGCTCGGCATCATTACCCCGCGCGATTACTTGCGCGTGCTTTTCAAAGAGTTGCAGGTAGGCTTTCCCAATGGCCTGGCGCTGGGTACGTTGCTGGGCGGACTTGCCTTCCTCTACTCCGGCTTCAATGGCGCGTGGAACCCCTACCTGGCTCTCGTTGTTGGCGGGGCGCTCTGCCTCAACACCCTCCTCTCCGTCCTGGTCGGCGGTTTTCTGCCCCTTGCGATCAAACGCCTCAAACTCGACCCCGCCATCGTCGCCGCACCTCTGCTCACCACGCTCACCGACATGTGCGGCTTTTTCATGCTCCTCGGCTTCGCCACCGCCGTGCTATCCAAGTTGGCCTCCTGAGCTCCTGAGGATGGCTGGAGTTTTTGTCTATTCTGTGCTAGTCTCTGGTCAAGGGTTTGGGTTTCTGGCGGAATGAGCAAAGTCTAGGGGGATTCTAGTATGGCGTCGGGAATCGCCTGTTTTCGAAGTAATCGACGGGGCCAGCTTCTGGGGGCGGTGCTGCTTCTGACAGCGGTATTGGCGCTTGCGGGGTGTCCTGCTCCGGGAACGGTCGGAAACGCGGTCTGCCTACAGTGTCACAACGGCGTTAATGCCTCCGACGCTAGCCAATTCGCCGCCAGCCCGCACGCGGCGCAGAACTGCGAGTCGTGCCATGGTCCGGGGAAAGGCCACGTCCAGAACGCGGGCATCGGCGGGACGTTGATCGTGAACCCTGCTCTACAGCCGTTCGTCATGAACGCCACGAACTGTCTTACCTGTCACGGCACGCAGACCGACTACATGAACAGCGAGCATTTCGCAAAGGAAGCGGCCCGCTGCTTCGACTGCCACGACATCCACAAGCCGGGCGCGATGCGCCTCAACGCCGACGATAACTCGCTGTGCCTTGCGTGCCACGGCGTGCAGTTCCCGACCGACGAAGCCGTGACCGCGCATACGCACCACTCCGTGGATCCCGCGGGCACGGGGGCGAGCCGCTGCATCGGGTGCCACATGGTTCCCACCGAACGCACGGGGCAGGACGATGGCCCGCATGGACACGCCATGACGCCCGTGCCACCGATCGATTCGAACACGGGCGGCGTTCCGGCCAAACCGAACTCCTGTTCGGGCACGACCGGATGTCACGACGGCAGTGTGGTGACCGCGCCGGTCTTCAACGTCGACGATCCGGCTCAGAACGAGCTGATTCAGATCCTGTGGGACGATTGGTTCGCGTCGAAAAAATGATGAGGGGCAAACTCCGGCGCTGAACGGGGGTTCTGGCCAGCGTCGATAAATGGGGATGAGCATCAGCATGACCGCGAGAACACACCGCCTCCTAGTTGCTCTGGGCTGCGTCGCCCTGCTCTGTACGTTGTTCGTCGGCTGGTCCGCCAGCGCTGAGGAACAAGCCGCTCCGGCTCCCGCCGAAGCCGCTGCGTCGGCTCCCGAAGGCAGTACCGCGCCGCCCGCCGAGGACGCCTCCAAGGAGAACGGCGGAAAATGGCTCAGCGGGCGTTTTGAGGCCGGAGCGGATGCTTCCTGGAGCGCCGACGACTCCGACCTTGACCTGGACCAGACCCTGCGTCTTGACGTCACGCCCCCTAACAACGATCGGATTCGCCTGCGCAGCCTGCTTTGGCTCCAGGAGGACCTTGACGGCGACGAGTCCAAGAGCAGCGCCCTGCGCGACGTGAACGATGCGTACGACAGCGACCTTCGGGCGCGCCTGATCGATCTGCACCTTGAAATTGACGACCTTTGGGGCGATTCCGATCTGTGGATTGGCCGTCAGCGTATCAACGAGAGCGCGGCGTTCAATCGGATTGACGGGCTTTACTTCAAGAAACGCCTTGGCACGTGGGATTGGTACGTGTTTGCGGGCGCGCGCGCCGAGCTGTACCTCGATTCGCACCACGATTTCGTGGGCGGCGGCGGCGCTTCGTGGACCCCGCTGCAAGGCACGCGTCTGGCGCTCGACACCTATTACGGCGAGCAGGGACGGAGCGAGGAAATTACTCTGTGGTGGAACTCGAAACTCCTAGACCTGCGCTACCCGCGCCGTGTGAAGGACAACATCGACGATCGTATTGCGGCTCTCAGTGTGTGGCAGGACGTCACCGAGAACTTGCGCCTGTTCGGGCGCTACGCCTGGCGCGATGGCAACGGCGACCAGCTTACCTTGACGGCATCCGGCCTCTGTCCGAAATTGGATGTCTCTTTTGACCTAACCTATCGCAGCCAACTCAACGGCATGGGCGACAACGTGGACGATTTCCACGGGTATTACCGCGTGCTCGGCGAGTACAGCGCGTATGACCACTGGCGTCTTGCCCTGCACAAGCCGCTGGGCGAGAAATTCATGATTTCGCTCGAGGCCGAAACGCACGAGGCCGAAGGCGGCGACTGGATCACCGGCAACCGCGATTACGACCGTCTCGCGCTTATCCTCGCCGCCGACAAACTGCCACAGGGGTTCAGCGGTAACATCGGGCTTGAGTGGTGGGACGTGGACAACGGGGAAGGCCGCTGGGCGGTGACGGGCGAAGTTTCAAAGGCGTGGGATAAGGTGACGCTTACCCTCGGGGCCGACTACGAGGCGTACGACGAGCGCTATGTTCGCTACAATCCCTGGCTGCGGCCGCTGGACCAACTGGCGGTCTTGTTGATCCCCGGCTATTTCCAGACGAACAACCCTTTGGTGATTGCATTTGACCAATATGCCGTCGAGGAGCATGAGGACATCTACTCGATCTACACGAAGCTGAGGTGGGCGTTCCGTGAGAACCAAGACCTCGACTTTGGCGTGACCTATGAAATGGACGACAGCCCGGATTCGCCGTATTGGCGCGTCAAAGCCGGATACGCGGTCCGGTTCTAACCGTGAGCGGGAGACCTTCGATGCTGCAACGCTTACCGAAATATCGCCGACTGACCATCGTGGCCCTGGGGCTTATGCTTGCGGCCTGCGCGACGTACTCGGGCGTGAAAATGACCAAAACGGACTACGGGATCCGTATTCCGCACAAGACGCATGTGGACGGCGGCATGTCTTGCACGGACTGCCATGACATTGCCGAAAAGGCCACAATTAAGGGACACGACACTTGCACGGCGTGTCACGAAATCGACCTCGAGAAAATGGACGTCGAACAGTGCAAGAAGTGTCACACCAAGCCCGATCAGGTCGTCGCAACGCGTCCGGCCCTGCTATCACCTGAAGTGAAGTTCAACCACGAGAAGCACGCGTCGGCGAACGTCGAATGCGCCAAATGCCACACCGATCCCGACAAGGGACCGTTGCCCGCGATGGACAAGATGAAGTTCTGTATGGATTGTCATGGGACGGTCCGGAAGGAACTCAACGAATGTTCCGTGTGCCACACCAAGATTACGAAGGCCACTCGTCCGGAGACCCGCGGTGGAACGCGGATCAGCCACAACGCGCCGTTGCTTTGGGCCAAGGAGCATGGCCGTGAATCGCGCGTATCGCCGGATTTCTGCTCCACGTGCCACGACGGCCCGTCGTTCTGCGACGATTGCCATAGCACCCAGGAGCCCACGAGCCACACGGTGGCATGGCGTCGCGAGACCCACGGCATCGAAGCCACGTGGGACCGTGCGAAGTGCGCCGTGTGCCACGAAGAAGACATGTGCATCAAGTGTCACAAGAACACCCAGCCGAGTTCGCATCGCGCGGGATGGGGCGGCGTGGCCAATCGCCACTGCGCGAACTGCCACTACCCGCCGGAACTGACCAACTGCACCGTGTGCCACGAGGAAATCAAGCATAAAGGCGCGAAGCCGTCGCCGCACGCGCTGGGCGTGTTCCCGGCTACCTGTGGACGGTGCCACCCCGGCGGCAATCCGTACAGGGCCCCGCATCTGGTGAACAGCACCGTCAGTTGCAGGACGTGCCACTAACTAAAAGCGTCGCGAAGAAGGGTCTGCCGTACGCGCGGCAGGCCCTTCTTGATTTTTCATGAGGTTAAGAAGAGAATTTTTGCGCGCAGGACGGTGTTCCTTGCGGTTAACTACGGAAATGACAACCGGCCAGGAGGCATGACGTTCATGATACGACTGTCCAGAAGCTTGGCGATTGGGCTTGCGCTGGTGTGTGTGTGTGCCAGCCCAGCGTTCGCCGAGAAGCAGAAGGCCGCGCGCGAGGAGCGCGCGAGCGATGAAGCCGCCTTCAGCGGAGAAGAAGGCAAAGCGACTCCGAAGGCGGAAGGGGAGGCTCAATCTACGCCAGAATCCGCGCCTGCGGGAAAGGACGATCGTTCTTCCAGCGGCGCGTATTATGTATCGGTGTGGAAACTGCCGCTGCACTCCGGCCCTTCAGGTTTCACCAAGACCGTCTCCATGTTGCCTTTCGGGGCGGCGGTCACGATTGATGACGCGGGCAAGCGCGGCGCGAAACTTCCGAAGTCCGGCTGGGTGCGTGTGCGCGCGGGAGAGCTTGAAGGCTACGTGCCTGCGGGCGCGCTGGTGAGCGAACGCGTGATGAATCGCCAAGACCCTTCAAAGGCCATGCGCAAAGCGCGCGGCCAGGGCGGAGCCGGTGGCCATAACTTTTCCGAAGACGAAGACAAGAACGATCTCGTGGCCATGAAGGGAATGGGCGGCGAGGCGAGCGCAGGCAATGCGGATTTCGCCGCGATTGACCGCATCCTCGATGCACCCACTGAGTACAACCCGGCGGAGGCCTATGCCACGTTCCGTCGCGAAGGCCATACTGCGGAGTTTGGCCAAGAACTCGCTACGAGGACGGAGGCTCAGCAATGAAAACCACGACACGTATCCTCGTGTTCGGCATCTGTATTGGCCTTGCGAACGCCGCGTTTGCATTCGACATTACCGGCGTCGTCCGCAACATCGGCGGCGGAGGCGAAGGCGAGAAGCCAAAGGCTTCAGCAGTCCTCGGCTTCGTTCCCGGCGGCGAACACATCGGCAACGCGCTTAAGCTCGGCGAGGCTGCCGCAGATGCCGCCGATAATCAGTTCGGCCCGTTGGAGGAATTCTATCTTGGCCGTGCGGTTTCGGCGCGGCTGATCGGGAATTATCCGCCGTTGCCACAGGACTCTCCTGCGACGGAATATGTGCGCCGCGTGGGGGCAACTATCGCGCTGGCGTCCGATCTACCCTATCCCTACCGTCCGTACACGTTCATCGTGGTCCGCGCCGATGAAGTCAACGCCTTCGCGGCGCCCGGCGGGTTTGTTTTCGTTACCACCGGCATGCTCGAGTTTCTCAAGAACGAAGATGAACTGGCCGGTGTCCTCGGACATGAAATCTCCCATGTCGAACTTCACCACGGCGTACGCAGCATCAAAAGCGAAGATAGCAACAAACTGCTCATGACGGCGGCTAGCGTCGCGGCAGACGAAGTGAACATGCCCGTAGGCGCCAGTACGGTGATTCAGTTCTCGGACAAGATCCTGTCCGAAGTCACCGATCAAGTGCAGCACGGCTACAACGCCAAGCTCGAAGGAGAGGCCGATCGCCGAGGCATCGAGTTGGCCCGCGCCGCGGGGTATTCCCCCGGCGCGTTGGTGGACGTTATTGCGCGCTTCAAAGAGACCAAGAACACCTACGGCGGGGCGAACTATCCCAAGGAACGCGAAGAAGACGGGCGTGAGGTGCTCGCGAAAATGGGAGGCGGAAACGCCGAACCTGCCCCTGAGCGCACCGTCCGTTACGCGCAGGCCCTCAAAACACTTGAACAATAGTCCGAAAGCCCCGAGGATTTTGCGGAATGGATGATATTCACCTTCGGGAAATGCTCCAGCAGCAGAACCGTGCTCTGCTCGCGCTTCAGAAACACTTTGTGCCCGAAGCGCAGGAGGAACGCGAGCGGCGCTGGCGCATTTTCCTGACAAAGTTGGTGGCGATCACCGGTATTGCCGTGTCCGGTATATTTGGCGGCTGGGAGTTTTTCAAATACCTCGAAGACCGCTACAAGATGCGTGCAATGGCCAATTGTTACGCCGAGGTTGCGAGCGAGATCTACTTCCAGGAAAACAACGCCGAAGTCGCCCAGCTTTTCCTCGGTAAGGCCATAGAGCTTGAGGACAACGACACGCGCTACCGTTACTTGCAGGCCTATATCGACGGCATGGCCGCTGTGCGCACGTTGATGAACCTCGACCGTCCCTTCACCAAAGAGGAGATGGACTTGGCCCACAAGGCTATTGCCCACGCCATTCTGCTCGAGCGCCTTTCCCCTGATCGCCCCGAGCCGTTCATTCTAAAGGGGCAGGTCTACTCCGCGCTGGGACAGAACGACCGCGCGCTGAAGGAGTTGCAGGCCGCGATCTCGCTCGCACCGGCAAACGACTTTGCCCATGTTCGCCTTGCGACGGTCTTGGCGGAGCAAGACAAGGTCGACGAGGCCCTGCGCGAAATTGACGCCTCGATCAGCCTGAACCCTCAATCCAAGTGGGCATGGCTATGGAAAGGCGTGATCCACGCTGACCGTCAGTCGGATTGGGCGCGCGCCCGCGAGGCCTACAGCAAGGCGCTTGAACTCGATCCTCGTTTCGATCTCGCGTACTACAACCTCGCGTGGACGTATCTGAAGCAAGAGCCCCGCGACTATATCCAGGCCCGCGATCTTTTCGAGAAAGCGCTGGGATGCAACCCGAACTACAAACAGGCCTACTATGGATTGGGGATGGTTTACGGCTACCAAGATCAGTATGAGCCCGCCAAAGTCTACCTCGACAAAGCGATCTCCCTCGACAAGACGTTCCTAACGGCTCTCAAGTGGCGCGCCATCGTGTTGGATGAGATGGGAAGCTATCCCGAGGCGCTGTTGGACTTCTCGAAGGCCATCGAACTAGCGCCTGCCGATCCGGAACTGTATGTGCGTCGTGCACGGGTTTACGAGAAGACCGAAAAACTCGACAAGGCGACTTCGGATCTCCGCTTTGCCGCTGAACTCGATTCCAAAGACAAGCGTACTTGGCTTTACCTCGGCGACGTGTTCCTGAAAGTCGGCGAATACGACAAGGCGCTTGAGTACTACGGTCACGCCATCGAACTGGACCCCGCCTATTCCGAGGCGCAGGTCCAGGCGGCGCAGGCGTATGTAAAGAAAGGCAACGCGGCCAAGGCCCGCGAGTCGTTGGACGCTGCCGTGCAGAACGCGACGTATCGTCCCGAGCGTTTTCTTGTGGCGCGTGGTTTGTTTCTCAAGGGCGCCGGGCAGTTTGATGAGGCGCTGACGGATTTCCGCAAGGCCCGCGAGGCGGCGTCTGACGACCTCAACGCGTGGCTCGAAGAGGCGCGGCTGTTGCTGAAACTCGGCCGAAAGCAAGAGGCCCTCGACGCGGTTAACGGCGCGATTGCGCTCAAACCTCAGGAAAAGAAACTCCACGAACTGCGCGACGAGATAAAGACATTGCCGTAATCAGCCGCCGCGCGGCGCACGTTTGCCGATGCGCGCCCAGGCCCGGACAAGGCGCTCGCGACGTCGTGCCTGAAGGCGCTGCACGGAACATATCCAGCGCGTTCGGTCGAAGTCTTCCGGCATCAGGGAAAACAAGAAGGGGCCGAGGATTTCTGGTCCCCACAGGTCGCAGAACGAGTCGTACAATTGAACGTGATTGCGCAAACGCGCCGCGAAGGAATAGCGGCCATCAAGTACGACCGAGTCGAGATCGATAAACCAAAACGCCGTGCCGTCACGGGTCAAAATGTTCTTGCCCGAGAGATCTCTGTGCAACGCATTTGCCCGCTCCAGCCCTGCGACGGCCTGTGCGAGACGGCTTAGGAACTCGCCAGCCGCAGCGCGGCCTTCGTCCGTTCGCGGCAGGCCCGCGGCGTATTCCTCCACGGTCTGTAGCCCGCTCAGGTACTGCGACAGCAGCGCCGTCCAACGCACCAGACCAGCGTTGCGCCCTTCCGCATACGCCCATGGCGTGGGGACGCCTACTCCCGCTTCTTGAAGCCGCCGCGCGGCATTCCAGGCCTGTCGACGGCGCGCTGGCTGAAGGGTCAGGCGCAGTGCTTGCGCGACGCCTTGTGCGTGCTGACGCTTGACGACGTACTCACCCACGCGCCACGTTTCCGAACGCCGTGATCGCTTGAGAAGTTCACCGGGAGTCGCGAATAGCGAGTGTGCTTGTTCCTGCGCTATTTCGCCCGTTACCTCGACGTGCACGGTCTCCATCTCAGCGGCTGCGCCCCGACAATAAGTCCGAGCCGCGCCCCTTGATTCGGTAAGCCGTGTCCCACCAGCCCCAGCCAATCTGTCCGTATCCACGCATGAGGCGCTCAAAATGGGACGGCTCCAGGCCATTTTTCTCAAAAGATCTTCGTAGTCGAAGTAGATTTCGGATACGGCTTCCTTCAGGCAGCGCATGGTCGGTTCGGACCGCCTTATCCAAGTCGAGCAGAAAGACCTTTCCGCCGTCGCCCACGAACAAATTCCGAAGTTGCAGGTCCGCGTGGAACACCCCCGCCTCGTGAAAGGCCCGCACGGCGTCTCCTGCGGCCTCGAGCACTCCTTCCTGGCCGTTGGGGGTTGCCTTGAGGACTGCGAGGAGGTCCTGGCCGTGCAATTCGCGCGTCGCAAACGCCCCCCGGAACACGATGCCCCTGCGTTCCCAGGAGGCCCCGAGGGGTTCCGGAACCGGGAGACCCAGACGATGGCAATAGGCATGCACCAGCAGTTCTCGGCGGGGGCGGTTTGTGAACAAGAAGCCGTCCTGGAGGAAATGGCGCATGATTCCACCGCGGCGGAACGGGCGCATCATTCCCCAAGCGTCGTCCAGGGGGAAGCGAAAAAGCGGACCACGTCCTGCCCCGGCGGGTTCGCAGCCCTTGTGGGCCAACAATGCCCCTGCAACCACGTCCGCGTGGGCCGTGCGCACCAACGCAAACGCGGAGCCGCGCTGTACAAGGGAAAAGCCCTCAAGTCGGTAGGCGTGCATGGTTCCTCCGCCGGTATGATGCGACACAAGCCCTTGATGGCGCAAGTTTTTGTTGCTTAGCGACATTATTTGTCTTCTCGCTATTCTTAGAAAATCAGGTGGGATGGAGTCGGAATAGGCGTTGGGGTGGCATGCTCGGCAATAGTTTGTCTGAAATGAGCAACAGATGCTCTTGCGTGATTAAATAGAGTATCGACGCGCCACTCAGATTGCCGGGGAGATATCTTGATTCAGAAAGCAGTGAATTTCCTGAGCTGTCTTTGGAGTTTGGAGAGCGCGGGAAGTAGGAACGAGATCGTAGTCTTTTGAGCGCTTAACGTGCTATGCAGCAATGGGATATGTGGTGTATGCGCATCCGTGAGATGAGTCTCAAGGTCCATGTTGAGAGGGCAAAAGGTGGAAAAAGTGAGCGAGGAGGCGGATGGCACGCTTCTTGTTTATTTCATTGGCAACGCAAGGGTCTATGGACCAGCGTGAAGGCAAAAATAGAATTAGGTGCGTGCGGTAAACAAGGACCTGCAAGGAAGACTCCCTGGGATGGAGTGGCTTCGCAAGCGGGCTAGGGTGAAAGCGATGGCAAGTAAGAGGGCGATGGCGGTAGCACTGACGCTGGTGCTGGTGGGGTGGGGCGTGGCTGCTTCGGCCAACACCATCACGTTCAGTGGTCCGGTGATGAGCGACTATGATGCGCCGTACACGGTGTTCGATGCGGTTATCGAGTACACGTATAGCGCAGGCGTGTTGACGCTCGTGTTGCATAACGACACGGCGGCGCCCAATGCGTACACCCTGTCGGAACTGTGCTTCAATGTGTCGAGCGATGTGACGGGATTGTCCATCCTCAATGACGGCGCGCTGACGAACACGTCATTGTCCACGAGCACCCACGGCGGGCCGTTCGGCGTGTTTGACTACTGCTTCGATCTGGGACAGGGCAACAACGGTATTACCGCTGGCAATTCCGAGACGGTAACTTTCAACGTCACGGGGCTGAGCGTGGACACGGACGATTTCTTCAACGGGCTTTCGTTGGGCGTTGCGGGCGGCGGCAACCAGATCGCCACTATCCACTTCACGCGTGGCCCGGAAGGCGACAGCACGTGGGTGACCCCGGGTGAAGACATCGTTCCCGAACCCTCCACGATCGTGTTGCTGGGATTGGCGGTGAGTGGCATGGTGATGCGCCGCCGCTTCGCTAAGTAAGCGTAATCGCAAGGAGTGCACTACCGAGCGCCTCGCTCCAGGACGGAGCGGGGCGCTCTCGTTCTATGTTGCCGTGGGCGTTTCCTTCCATACCCGAAGAATTGCTACAATCTGTGCCCGATAGGAGGCGTTCACAATGGTATTGGCGGAACGAAAGAAGACACACGCGGTGATGGTTGGCGGCGTCCAGGTAGGGGGAGGGGCGCCGGTCATTGTGCAGTCGATGACCAATACCGACACCGCCGATGCCGCAGCGACGGCGCAGCAGATCTGCGAACTGGCCGAAGCCGGATCGGAGATGGTTCGCATCACCGTGAACCTGCGTCCTGCCGCCGCCGCCGTGCCGGAGATCGTCCAGCGCGTGCGCGCCACCGGATGTACGGTTCCGATCATTGGCGACTTTCACTACAACGGACATTTGTTACTGACAGAGTTCCCGGATTGCGCCAAGGCGCTTGACAAATATCGGATTAATCCGGGAAACGTCGGCAAGGGCCAGGCGCGAGATGCTCAGTTCTCGACGATTTGCCGGCTCGCGGTGGACAACGGCAAGCCTGTGCGCATTGGTGTCAACGGCGGGTCGTTGAACCAGGAACTGGTGATGGAGCGGATGCGCGTCAATGCCGAGCGCGATCTGGGCAAGACGGCGGAGGAGGTGCTCAACGAGTGCATGATCCTCTCCGCGTTGCAGTCGACGGAGCTGGCGTTGGAGAACGGCCTTCGGCATAACCAGATCATCATCTCCTGCAAAACTTCCGACCCGATTCACCTGCTGTGGCTGTACCGCGAACTGGCGAGTCGCAGCGACCAGCCTCTGCACCTTGGCCTGACCGAGGCGGGTATGGGAATGAAGGGCCTGGTGTGGTCCTCTGTGGCGATGGGCACGCTTCTGGCCGAGGGGATTGGCGATACAATCCGTGTCTCCGTGACGCCGCAGCCCGGCGCGAGTCGCTGCGAAGAGGTCTACGCGGCGTGCGAGATGCTGCAAGCCTTGGGGCTGCGCGCGTTTTCGCCAAGCATCACGTCATGCCCGGGGTGTGGGCGCACGACGAGCACCACTTTCCAAAAACTCGCGCTCGATGTGCAGGAGTACGTACGCGGGCGGATGCCCGAATGGCGTAAACGCTACCGCGGCGTCGAGACGTTGCGCCTGGCCGTGATGGGGTGCGTCGTGAATGGGCCGGGGGAGAGCAAGGCCGCGAACATTGGAATTAGCCTGCCCGGCACCGGTGAGGCCCCGAGTTGTCCCGTGTTTGTGGACGGCCACAAGTTTGCCACGCTTACCGGCAGTCCCGAGGAACTTGCGGCGTCGTTTCGACAGATCGTTGACGACTATGTCGCGAGCCGTTATCCACTCCGATAGATTGGTCATGATTTCCTCCCCAAATTGAGGAGGGGCTTTCAATAGTCACCCTTGTTCGGCCTCTTGCCTCGCGGGAAGGTTGTGCCGTACTTGCCTGATCCGCCAGCCCACCCGACACGCTGTGTGATGCAGGGAATGAAGACGACGCGTTTAGCGTTTTTCCAGCGAGGGTGCATAGAGTGCGTAAGGGTGAACGGAGGGCCTCATGTGGAGGCGGCTCAGCAGAATGATAGCCTGCGCGAATGGGGGAGAGTGCGGTCCGTCGGAATTGCGCGATAAACTACAGCGCGGCGGCGACTTTCTCGTGCTCGATGTGCGCGCGTCATCGGAAGTCGCTACCGCCGCCTTGCCGTACCCCTATATCCATATCCCCCTCGATGAGCTTTCCGCTCGCGTAGGCGAGTTGGCGTCTTGGCGGGAGAAGGAAGTAATAGTACTCTGCCACCATGGCGGGCGCTCCGCGGTCGCGCAGTGCTTTCTCTCGAAGAACGGGTTCAAGAACGTCCGCAATTTGCGCGGCGGCATCAACGCTTATGCGCAGAAGGCGGACCCCTCCATTCCTCGCTATTGAGCTATTGCTGCTGACAGCTTCCGCTCGCTGCGCGCGGTATTTCCTGCGTGGTCCGTCACCTCAAATGCAATGACGCGAGCGTTAGCAGGGAGATCCTCGTCGCGGGCCCACCACGCGGTACCCTCTTCCGGGTCGTATTCGGTCAACAGCCAGCGACCGTCCACGCGCGCCGTTACATCGGCGATCCCGCTTGCGGCGTCAGAGACCTTCACGCGAAGCGACGGACGGCGTGCGTCGGTCTGTGAACCATCGCCTGCGTCCATCCATTCGAGGTGCGGGGGCTGACTATCTTCCAGGACGATGAATTCGCCGAATGCCCGCGATTCCGCTTCGAGGAAGCCGTCGGCTCGTGTCGTTTCGAGGAAGGTCCAGCGTGCGCCGTTTCGGCGGTAGAGGTGCACTGGGCGGTTGGGTTCCGTGTCTGTGGGGATCGGTATTCGAACACGAATTGGCGCGGCAAGCGGTGTTGCCGTCGGCGCGATACGCCACATTCCCCCGTGTACGCGTCCAGGGACCTCGGCGGGAGGCTGGAGTTCTTCGATAGACGCGAAGAGCGCGCCATATGCGGCGGCGTTTGGAATTTGGACGCTCACCTTTCCCGCACGCACTTCGCCGTCTTTGTCCCCGTTGC
This sequence comes from Candidatus Hydrogenedentales bacterium, assembly GCA_041859045.1. GTDB lineage: Bacteria > Hydrogenedentota > Hydrogenedentia > Hydrogenedentales > SLHB01 > JBHELB01. The sequence goes on from JBHELB010000063.1 coordinate 39,876, forward strand.
GCACAACGGTCCACGTCTGCGCGGTGTCGGCCAGGCGGGGATGCCGCACGGCGAGGCGCACTTCGCGTACGGCTGAAGCGGGACGGAACGCGGTACGGAAGGTCTGCGCGTCGACTCGCGTGAAAGCGGACGCCGACTCCAGAGGAGCGGAGGTAACCTCTAACATCGGGGTTTCCGCTTCCGGGCCTTCAAAGCGCGTGGTGACGGACATCCAGTCACCGTAACACGCCCATTCCACGCGCCCCGGAAGCGCCGCGCTTTCCGGGATCTCGGGAGACGACGCAACCTTTTCAGGCCGCAGCCGTAGTCGCGCCGCCGCCCGGTTTCCAAAGAAATCCACCGCTTCGAATTCGGCGTCGACGGCGCGCGTATTCACGGTGAGCCAGCCATCCCCGTGGTTGGCGGTTATCGACTCACTCCGGTTGCCGGGCCATCGCCAAAGAAGCAGAAAACGCCCCTGGTCGAGAAGGAACGGGTGATAGCAGACCGCGCCGTCGCCGACGGTGGCGTAGTCGACGCGGTCGTTGCGGACCTCGAACAGCGCCTGCTTGCCCACGTGAACGCGGGCGGTATAGACGCCCAGGACGTTCTCGCCATTGTTCGCAGGGTCGATCACATCCAGCCCAAATGCTACTCGGCCCGACGCGGAGACTTCGACCGTTGGCGTTCCGTCCCCCTGAGTATTTACTTCGAGTAGTGCGGGGAATGGCACCCCGTTGACGGTGGCGTCGGGGCCGTCAGGCATGACCAGAATGCGCCGGATTTTCGGAACCTCTCTATCGGGCCAGGTCCAGCCCAGGCGGCGTGGATTGAAGGGGCGCTCCTTCGAATCACGCGGTTCAGCGTGCAGATGCGCTGGTCCAATACCGCTTTGGCCGCTGTACGCCACAATTTCGCCGCGATGCACAGGAAAACGTCCGGCGTCGGGCGTGAGATCCACTTCGTAGGCCTGTCGCGCGTGCTGCTCGGCGTTTACATACGCCGCGATGGGATCCGCAAAACGGTCGAGATGCCCGAAGACCATGACATTGCCGTCGTCGAGGCGGAGGTAGAGCGCTTTCCCATAGCCATACGGGGAACATCGCACGCGGGCAACATAGCCGTCTCGCGGGGCATGTACCGGCAGCCCGATACCGCCCGTGCGCAGGTCAATGCCTGTGTGCGCACGGCCCATCCGGTATTCCCCAAAACTCGACGTGATGATGCGCGGCAAATCCAGCGGCCACGCGTAGTCGACATTCGGACCCGCGGTGGCATACGCGCACAACGCCAGCAGTGCGATCATTTTTTCTTCGTGGTCGAAGCGCTTTGCGCGGGCTTACTCGCGGGCGGATTCGCCTTGGCGTTACCAGACGCGCTTGACGCGGGTTTGGCCGCCGGGGACTTGTTCTCCGCGCCGAGTTCACGTACCGCCTTCGCGCTGGACTTGCGCAGTTCTTCCATCAGTTCGGGCTGCGTTCGCAGTTGCCGCTCCAACTCAGCGAGCAGAACCTCCTGCACGACTTTCTCGTCGGCCAGATAGGGCATGCAGAACTTCGCCACCACAAGATCGCCCTTTTCCGAGAGGAGTCGGCTGCGGATAAGTGGCGCGTACTTCTCAAGACTTGGCGCTTCGCCGGCTTTGCGCTCGATCAGCTTGATGATGTGATAGCCTTCTGGGCTTTCGATCACGTCGCTGACCTGATTGGGCTGCATGCCTGCGGCCGCCGTGACGTAGAAGGGCGGCAATTCAGCGGCGGGCATGGCGCCGATGTCGCCGCCGTTGTCCCTGCCCTGTCCTTGGGACATCTCCCTCGCCACCGCATCGAAACTCTGCCCGGCGCGAATACGTTGGAGGGCGTTCTGGGCTTTCTGTTGCGCCTGAGTCCGCGGATTGGGACCCGCGACCGTCGTTCCCGGGCGCGGTTCTTTGCCCGAAATGAAGATGTGCTTGAGATGAAGAATGTCACCCGTGGGCGCGTTCGGCTTATTCTTTATGAAATAGTCGCCTACTTCCTGATCGCTGACTTCAACCTTCGCTTCCTTCATCAATTCCGTGCGCATTTTCTCGATCAATAGCTCTTTGCGGAGATCCTCAAGCGCCTGGGTCTTGCTCGCCTTGGCTTGCTGCAAGACCTCCTCCTCGGTCAACTGCGTGCCGCCTTTTGACAGCGCCTTTCTAAGGCGATCGATTTCCGTCTTCCACGCCGCCTGCAACTCGGCGTCGGTGATGGTTACTTTGCGCTTACCGGCTTCCTGACGCAGGAGTTCGCGCTCGACCAACTGACGCAAGGTCTGAATCGCGACGCCAATGCGGGTGGTGTCCGATACGGGGGTTCCCGAGTGCTGTCGGGCGTACAGTTGAATCTGTCCCTTATACAAATCAATGAAATCTTTGCCCGCGATGGGCTGTCCATTGACAAACGCGACGGGCCCATCGGGGACGCAACGCTCCACGAGGTCCATGCTCTCCAAATCCGGAGCCTGCGCGGCAGCCCCCCACGCAAAACAGCACATCGCCAGCACGCCAATCATCAACCACTGCTTCATCCACGTTCTCCCGGGCCGGTTTTGTCGTCGGCCGCTTCACTCAGTTCGTCTTCAGAGGTCTCTGCCTCTTCAGCCGCGGTTTCTTCTTCCGGAGATTCGAGCACAGGCCCCATGATGTGCAAGATGACCTGCGCCACCAGAAACATCACTACGTAGGCAGCAACAAAGGTTAGCCCGGCGCGCACTGCGGTATCAAGAAGGCCTAGTCCCCGAAAAAAACAAAACGCCATAACCAGTGCAGCCGCAAGCACACTTACCGGCAGCGCCAAACGGTCGCTGTCGCGTTCGAGGCTCGGAAGCACTTCGATGGGTTCGGGTCTCTTCCGGGGTACAAACATGAGCGATGCTATCATATCCTTGACCCTGACGAAAAATACGCCCGTGCATTCCCTTCTGTTTGTCGGTCAGTTAGACTATGTGAATTCGTTTTGGGCCGGTGAAAGGGAGGACAGCGAAGTGAGGGTGATTGCGGGAAGCGCGCGCGGCATCGTGTTGAATACTCCACGGGGGCACAGCATTCGGCCCACGCTCGACCGGGTGCGCGAAGCGTTGTTCAGCATCCTCATGCCGCGCCTGCCGGGGGCGCGGTTCTTGGACCTTTTCGCGGGAACCGGCGCGAATGGGATCGAAGCGCTCAGCCGTGGCGCGTCGTCCGCGGTCTTTGTGGATCAAGACCCTAGCGCCTTGGATCTCGTCGCGGAGAACCTAAAGCGGACCCGGCTCGCGGAACACGCGCGGTTAGTGCGCGCGGAGTTGCCGAAGGGGCTGGGGCAGCTTCCTGCGTTGACAGCACCCTGCGACATCATTTTCGCCGATCCGCCGTACCGTTTCCCGCAGTTTGAGGGGCTCCTTGAGGGGCTTCGGGAGCACAGGCTGCTCGGGCCGGACGGTATCCTCGTGGTTGAGCATTCCCGGGAGGTCAACCTGCCCGAAGCGGGGTCCGGTTTTTCACGGTCTCGCACCACAACTTACGGGGGTACAAGCCTTAGTTTCTATCTTGACACTACATCATGTATGTGATAGACTCCCGCCAACACAATATATTGCTATCTGCCGCGTGGTGTAGGAAGTATATTGTGGTTCCGCGAAGAGGAACAGAGGGGGGCTATCATGCGTTGCCCGTTTTGCGGGTTTTCCGAGGCCAAGGTGGTGGATTCGCGCGCGTCAAAAGAAGGCGACTCAATTCGGCGTCGCCGGGAATGCCTGAAGTGCGAGCGCCGTTTCACGACCTACGAGCGCATCGAAGAAGTCGCGCAAATGGTGATCAAGAAGGATGGCCGCCGGGAGCCGTTCGATCGCTGGAAGATCAAGAGCGGTATCCTCAAGTCCTGTGAAAAGCGCCCTGTCAGCCTGGATCAAGTGGAAGCGCTCATCGACGACATTGAACGAACCCTGTTCAACAGTTCCGAGCACGAGGTTTCGACGAGTGCTATCGGCCAGGCGGTGATGGAACGATTGAAACGCCTGGACCAAGTGGCGTACGTGCGGTTCGCGTCGGTGTACCGTGAGTTCAAGGATCTCAATGAATTCATGAGCGAACTTATGAGGACCATGCAGACCTGATCGCGCTGCCCACGGGTTCGTGAGGACGAAAGGGAACGCAATGGACTATCGTATTGAATCTGACACGATGGGCGAGATGCAGGTTCCGGCAGACCGGTACTACGGATGCCAGACCGCGCGTTCGCTGGTGCATTTTAGGATTGGCACGGAGCGCATGCCGCGCGAGATCATTCGCGCGCTAGGAATTCTCAAGAAGGCCGCGGCGATGGTGAACCGTGACCTTGGCTTGCTTGAGCCCGGTCTGTGCGAGGCGATTTGCGCCGCAAGCGACGAAGTCATCGAGGGCAAGCTCGATGATCACTTTCCGCTCGTCGTTTGGCAGACCGGCAGCGGCACACAGACCAACATGAACGCCAACGAGGTGATCTCGAACCGCGCCATCGAGATGTTGGGCGGCGTGATGGGCAGCAAGAAGCCGGTTCATCCCAACGACCACGTCAACATGTCGCAGTCTTCGAACGACACATTCCCAACCGCCATGAGTATCGCCGCTGCTGAACAGATTGTCCGGCGGTTATTGCCTGCCCTTACGCATTTGCGTGATGCATTTCAGGCCAAAGTGCAGATCTTCGAAGGCATCATCAAGATTGGTCGCACGCACCTGATGGATGCGACGCCGTTGACGCTCGGCCAGGAGTTTTCGGGATACGTACAGCAGTTGACGAACAGCATCGAGCGGGTCGAGCAGACGCTGCCGTCGCTGTACGAACTGGCGTTGGGCGGAACCGCGGTCGGCACTGGCTTGAACACCAAGCGCGGCTACGATGTGCGTGTGGCGGATCAAATCGCGGAGTTGTGCCGATTGCCGTTTGTGACCGCGCCGAACAAGTTTGAGTCGCTGGCCGCGCACGATGCGCTCGTGATGGCCTCCGGCGCCCTCAAGGCGTTGGCGTGTGCCTTGATGAAGATCGCCAACGACGTTCGTTGGCTTGCCAGCGGTCCGCGCTGCGGCTTGGGCGAATTGCTCATCCCTGAGAATGAACCCGGATCGTCGATTATGCCCGGCAAGGTCAATCCCACCCAATGCGAAGCGGTGACGATGGTCGCGGCGCAGGTGATCGGCAACGATGCGGCCGTGGCTATGGGCGGGGCGATGGGCAATTTCGAACTGAACGTGTTTAAACCCGTTATTATCCACAACGTGTTGCAGTCCATCCGGCTCTTGGCTGACGTCTGCGAATCGTTCAAGGAACACTGCGTGGACGGTATCGAGCCGAATCGCCGCCGTATTGATCAACTACTGAACGAGTCGCTGATGCTTGTCACCGCGCTCAATAGCCATATTGGCTACGACAACGCCGCGAAGATCGCCAAGGCCGCGCACAAAAATCACACGACGTTGAAGGAGGAAGCGGTTGGGCTCGGCTTCCTGACGGAGGAGGAGTTCGACCGCATCGTCGATCCTTCAAAGATGCTCGGGCCGTCGGACTGACAAAAACGCCGCGGCGTCCATGTCGTGGGCATGGACGCCGCGTTTTTTGTTTCGTCCCTCGTTTACACGCCGCCGTTTACGCCCGTCCAGTTGATCGCAAGCAAAAAGACCACAAACAGCGCAGTCACGAGCGTCAACAGCAGCGAGAAAACGAATGCCACGCGGATAACCTTGCTTTCTTCGCCAATCCGGTCGATGGCGGCTGCGGCGTTCTGCAGTTTGGCCGGGGAGATGACGCTGGCAAGTCCACCGCCAAAGGCCAGGCCTGCCGTAATGATGAGCAGTCCCGCCAAGGGCATCTCCAAGTTGCGCGCGGTCGTGAGTGTGTACTTGGCGAACATGGCGATCGTCGAGGCTTCGCTGCCCGTGATGAATCCCCCGAACAGACCGATGAACGCCACCACCAGACCGTACCCGCCTTGGAAGAATTGCGCCGAGAAATCGGCCAGGACCTTCACCATGCTTGCCGTTGCGGGCTGGCCGGTGGCCATGTCGAATCCTGACATGTTCATCACCTCGCCGATCGCGAAGAAGACGGCTGCCGAGAAGACCGGTCGCGGGGCGCGTTTGGCCCAAAGCGTGAACGTTTCCTTGAGCTGGGCGCGTGTCGGGCGAATGAAAACCATCGCGGCGAAGGTGCTGACAAAAATCCATGTGTACGCTTGCCAGAGCGCGCGCGTGTCAATGGGTTTGCCATCGGCGGTCAAACCGAGGATCGGCAGCTTCAACGTGCGATAGAGATAATTGAAGACGTCCTTGGGAATGTTGAGCGCGAGAATAAACAGCACCAGCAGCAGCCACGGCGTCAGCGCTTTCCAGAGCGGGTATTTTGCCGCGTACTCGAGTTCTTCGGCGGAGAGACGGCTCTTGTCGAACACACGCTCGCCACGCGCAATAAGGTACAGCGCCATCACGGCGATCACCGCCACGCCGCACAGGATACCGGTCAACACAACGAAGTTGTCGTACTGGTTCGTGAAATACGACACGATGCCAATCACCGCGCCGGTAATCAGGCAGGGAATCCAGCCGTCGCGGATGGCCTTGGCTTTCCCCACGATCCAGAGCATACAGAAGCCGATGAGCGTCGAAATGACCGGTAAGAACGGCCAGAACACCATGCCCGCTTGGTGAAGGGTGATCTCATTGCCCTTGCCGAGGAAACCGTTGGCGATATCGACAAACACCACGATGGGCGCGCCGAGCAGGGCGTAGGTGCAGAGCGAGTCATAGCCAATCGCGGGTAGCGCGATAGCGACGTATGTCGAGTAGCCCATCGCGACCAGGATCGGGGGGAGGATCGATACCGGTGTTGCCCCAACCGCGACCATCAGCGTGCCGAAACCGATGTTGACCATCATGATCTGCACCGCGCGGTTGCCGCAAGCGATGGTCTTGATAAAGATGATCACGCGTCGCAGCGCGCCGGTCTTTTCCATAAACGCCATCTGCAGCAAGGACGCCGCCACGATAAGCGAAACAGGAAACGACTTGATAAACCCCGCCAACGTTGAGCGCAAGACAACTTCCGGGTGGGTTTGGAAGAAGAACACAGTGACTAACCCAATCACCGCCAGCCCAGCGACCCCGCTGATGTCGGCCGCTTTCTTGAACACAATCAGCATGAGCAAGATCACGAGAATGGGAATAAGCGTCAGAATAAGCGGCCAGACAGACATGGTTTCCTCCTTGTACTGCGCGGAGGAAGGACAATCAGAATTGTCCCCCAAAAAGCGCATACTACCCGAGAAGGGGACTCCCCCAAAAAGTTCGGCGAGAGATTACCACGAAAGACGGGAAAAAGCCACTCATTTTTAGGCCTTTTCCCCTCCTCACTCCTTATCCCTATACATCCCAAGCGCGCATTGATATGTCCTGACGCCTGTCCCTATCATGAGCCACAGACGAAACAGCGCACACGCCGATGAGGATAGGGTTCATGGGGTGAAACATTGGAGCGCGAATCTTGCCGCGATGGTAGCGCTTGGGGCGCTGCTGGCCGTGCTCTGGCCGGGGCAGACGGGTTCGCCCGCTGAGCGCCAAGCCGTGCGTGAAGGCCGCGTCCTTCTTACCTACTGGGACCGATCCTCAGGCCACGAGTTCGAAGCGCGCCGCGCATTGATTGAGGAGTTCAATCAGATTCAGGGCCGGATCTACGTCCGCACGTTGCCGATCGGCTTCAACACGGAGAAACTCCTGACCTCGATCGCCGGCGGCGCGCCGCCGGACCTGTGCAGTCTCGAAGTCGCGATTCTGGCCTTGCTTGCGCCACAAGGATGCTTCACTCCACTGGAGGGGCGAATGTCGGGCGTGCCGGCACTCGCCCAGGAGGCGTTCTTCCCGCACGCGTGGGACGGCGTGGCGTTTGATGGGCATGTATGGGGCATTCCCACGACTACGGATACCCAGTGTCTCCTGTGGAACAAGGGGCTCTTTCGCAAGGCCGGGCTTGATCCCGAACGTCCGCCGCGCACGTTGGCCGAACTCGAGGAATATGCCGCGAGGTTGACTGTGCGCGACGCCGCAGGCGAGTTGACGCAGATGGGTTTCCTGCCGTGGTTGCCGTGGGACTTTTCGCATATGTGGGGCGCGTTGTTTGGCGGCACGTGGTACGACGCGGACGCCGGGCGCGCCGTTTGTGGACGCGATCCGGCCATTGCGGCGACGTTTGCCTGGCAGCAAGGGTTCGCGCTGAACCCCTCGGGCGGTCCCGCGAAGTCGTATGCGCTCGACCCCGAGCGCGTGGCCGCGTTTCGTTCCGGATTTGGCGCGTACCAAAGCGCAAGCAATCCGTTCTATACCGGCAAAGTCGCGATGATGATCGAAGGCGAGTGGCAAGTGACGTTCATCCCCAAGTATGCCCCGACGCTCGACTGGGGCGTTGCGCCCATTCCGCAACCCGAGGGTGTTGCGCCGCGCGCCTATGCCTCGGCGGTAGTGATGGATGCCATCCCCGCCGGGTCGCGGCACGTGGAGGAGGCGTGGGCGTTTCTCCGGTGGTTCTATTCGCCGCGCGCCGACGGACGTCCCTCGCCCGCGTCGGACTATGCCTTTGCCGTGCATAACATTCCCGCGCGACGCGGCGAGGCCATGCAATCGCGGTTCATGGACGATCCAAAATTCGCCGTGTTCGTGCGCGAGTTGCTGGACAAACCGGTCGAGGCGTTGCCCGCGATTCCTGTGGCGCAATTGCTGATCGACGAAGCCGAACGACAACGCGAGTTCGTGAACCTATACAAGAGGACTCCTCAGGAAGCCGCAGCGGCCGTCGAAGCGACCGTGAACAATGGCCTTGAGCATTGGCGCGCGGCGCGAGAAAGGGGAGAACGCCCATGACGCGTCTTGAACGCAGGAATCTGCGCAATGGACTGCTCTTCGCTTCGCCTTACCTCGTGGGGTTCACGGTGTTCATGCTTTATCCGCTGGCCGCGAGTCTTTATTTCAGTTTTTGTCAATACAGCATTGTGCGCCCGCCGGTTTGGGTGGGGCTCGACAACTTCCGTGAACTCTTCTTTAACGATCCCCTGTTTTGGAGGTCGCTTTACAACACCCTCTATTACACCCTGATCTCCGTGCCGCTGGGCCTCGCATTCAGTATCGGCCTTGCCCTTCTGTTGCATCAGAAGGTGCGCGGATTGGCCGTTTACCGGACCATCTTCTTCCTGCCCACCATCGTGCCTGTAGTCGCCTCCACGGTTCTTTGGCTCTGGGTGCTCAATCCCGAGAGCGGGCTGCTCAATGCCACGCTTCGCCAGTGGTTGGGCGTGGAAGGGCCGGGCTGGCTTGCCGATGAACTATGGTCGAAGCCCGCGCTGATTCTTATGAGCCTGTGGGGTGTGGGCGGCGCGATGGTGATCTTTCTGGCGGGGTTGGGCGAAGTGCCGGTGTCTTTGTATGAGGTTGCCGATTTGGATGGCGCGGGGGCCTGGGCAAAGTTTCGCCACGTCACGCTGCCGATGCTGACCCCGACCATTTTGTTCAACCTCGTGATGGGACTTATCGGCGCGTTTCAGTATTTCACGCAGGTCTACATCATGACCGGCGGCAAGGGCGGCCCCGCCGACAGCACCATGCTCTTTGCGCTCTACATGTACCGGAACGCGTTTTACCAACTCCGTATGGGATACGCCTCCGCGATGGCATGGTTGCTGTTTCTTGTGATTCTGGCGGCCACCGCCCTCGTACTGTACTCGAGTAAGCGCTGGGTGCACTACCAGGGCGAATAGGGGAGAGGAGACTACTTCGGGTAGCGTCCCGTCATACGAAGCACCGCGCCGTGCAGCCGGTGGACCCACATCGTATCCGGCAGAAACATGAACGGACACTGCCCCGCAATTACCTCGAGCCCGTTCGACTGCGCGATCGCCACGCACTCATCGCCCCCTGCGCGGCCATGCAGCCAGACGAGCGGAACGCCCGCCTCGCGGCAATCACGGATCACTTGCGCCGTGTTTTGTGGCGGAGTCATGATCAAAGCGGCTTCAGGGACAGGGGTAACATCTTGCAGGCGCGCGAAACTCGGCAGGTCTTCGATCGAATCGGTGTTGGGATTGACAAGAGCGACCTCGTACCCTCTGCGCAGAAACTCGCGCAAGAGCCCCCGACTGAAATCGCGCGGTTTTCGGCTGACCCCGACGATCGCCAGGCGTTTGCAGGCGAGGAATCGCTCGATTTGCTGAAGTGTGGAGTCCGGCATCGCCTGTTCCCCCCATATCATACAACGCGGGGTATTCTACCCCAGGTGACTCGCGGGCACAACCCGCTATTCGCCCGCTTCGGCCGGCAATTCCGATGGAACGCGGGCGGGTGCCGGCGCGAACAGCCGGCGGCGTTCAAGCAGCAGACAGCCGAACCCGGCCAGATAGACCGTGCCGATGTTGATGGCATACGCCATAAGGGATACGGCCATGGCGTCGGCTTGGGTTGCCCCGGGCACAAACATCAGGATTGAGGCGATGATGGGAAGTTGGAACTGGCCGAGAATGCCCGGCGTAACCGGCAGACTGATGATCAGCGCCAGTAGAGTCTGCATGACGAAGACCGTATACCAGGGAGTTTTCAGCCCGAACGCGTGGATGAGGGAGTAGATGCCGACGACAAACAGACCCCACGTGGCGAAAGACCACGCAAGGGACTTGAGCATGTCCACCGGGGTGCGGAAAACATGCAGGCCGTCGGCGAAGTTCTCAAACATGCGGACGAGCCGTTCCGCAAGCCCGGGCAGCACCCGTCCTAGCGTTGCTCGGGTGAACCGCACGACCAGAAGTTTGTTGAGATAGAGCAGCACCAGCAACACGATGCCTACGGCAAGCGCGATTTCCGCTTTGAAGGCCAAAGCCCTTACCAGCGTTCCCGAGATCGCGACGTCTTTCTGCATCCCCGGGATCAACGCCGCGGGCACAACAATCTCGCCCATGTCCCGCAGCGCCGATACCGCGACGACGGTCACCGCCACGAGACCGAACAGGTCCGTGATGCGGTCCAGCGCGCAGAACGCGATGCACTTCGAGATCGGCATGCGCGTGAGCCGATTCAGCGCGACCGCGCGCGCAAACTCGCCCAGGCGGAAAGGCAGGGAGAAGTTCACGAGAAAGCCAATCTGCGTCGCGCTGAACATGTCGCGAAAGGAGGCCGCCCCGCCCGTGCGGACAATATAGCCCCAGCGAAAGATGCGCGTGACGAAACTCGCGAAGGCAGCGCCCAACATGACCAGAATCCAGCCAGGATCAGCGGTCAGTAGCGCCTTGGAGAGATCGGCCCAACTGAACTCCATCCGGCTGAAGATCCACCACAGCAGGACGACAGCGATAACAATGCTTAGGGTGATTTGAACGAAGCGCTTCACGAGAACTCCCAGCTCAGCCGGTTATTTCAGCAAAACGGCACTGTATCACAAACTGCGGCGTTGAGAAAATCTGCGCTTGGCCAGAGGAGGGCAAACTGGAGCGATTCGGCGCTCATGACGTAGCCTTGCTCGTGTTTACACCGCAAATCAGTCCATTATTTCGGCACCTTTCAGAAACCTGCCCTTGCGAGCAACTCGCCCACTACGGCGATCGATGCTTCCGCGCACGCTGCGCCGTGCGAGGGGGTTGCGGCGCGTGGATCGTCGCCGCCGACGCCCTGGGGCCACTCGTCCGTGCGCTGCGGCAGCCGCGATAAGTCGACTAGCCCGGGGTGATAGTGCAGCATCAGGGAGGTTTCATTCAGGGCGGCGTGGTCAACTTGGCTCTGCCATTTGTCCGCGATATCGGCGGTGACTCCGAGAAGGCGAAGGCCAAAGCGGGCTTCCCGCTCGGGGATGTGCTCGACCCATGACCATCGGGAAGGACCGTGTCCATCGGCGAAAACCGCGTGAAATCCCGCCCGCTTCAACTGGGCGAGAATCGCGTCGATGAGCAGCAGATGGAATCCCGGCGAGGTCCAATAACAACTGCCTTCCAGTTGACGTGCGGGCCGAGTCGTCGTGTCGTAGTCCATGCCCATCAGCATTCCGCCGTCATCGTCGCACCTGGCGCGGTCAGGGCCAAGATGAATGGGCGGCATTACAATCCCCCCAAACCGGCGGGCGCATTCCAGCATCAGCGCCTCGCTTTGCAGCGCATCCGCGCCTAACGGAAGATGCTCGCCATGCCATTCCAGCGTGCCGAGCGGCAGGTACGCCACGGGGCGTTCGGCCAGACGCGCACGGAATTCGGCGGGTAGTAATTCCGCGTAACGGACTTTTGCGTGCAACGAGGCGGCTGCCGCAGTCGGTTCTTTGCCATTTTCTGTGAGTCTTTGCGGATGCGTGTCCAGAGGGTTCATCCTTTCACAGCTCCTACGAGAGCGAAACACGTTGCGCCAGACGTTCACCCAGACGAACGCAGCGTCACACGAGGTACAACGGAAAAGTAGCCGATGGAGGGACCGGGGTTCCAGTCGGGAGCAAATTACGGATGTCTGCGCGACGAGCAGCCTGCGGCAATCCCGCCGCATCTTCGTTCTCACGGAAAGTGTTACGCCTCACCTGCGCGGCGTTCGCAGAAACTGCTGACTTACGCCTCGTACGTGAGCGCAGTCGCCGAGGGTACCTTTCTTATTTCAATCGGCTTGGATCGCGAGACGTCTTTGTGCAATATAGGCGCAGGCGACGCAGCCCGGTTCGCCACCTGGGAAGGGGTGAAGGGGGGCGCATGAGCAACGTAGCAAGTTCGAACGAGTCCAATGGGGAAAACACATCGCAGACGGGCCGGGGCGAGGTAAGCCGCCGGAACTTTATCAAAGCCGCCACGGCGAGCAGCGCGCTTCTGTTTCCCATACCGCTATCGGTACAGCCCGCGGCGGCGAGTGAAATTCACGTGAGGGAAGGCTTTTTCCCGATCGGCGTTTCGCCGGGCGAAGGTACGCCGACGGAATTCCTCGACATCCCGTTCGTCCCTGTCCCGGATGGCACTGGCCACCGAAATATGGTGACGGGCCGCTACGAGCCGATTTCCGTGGGACGGCAATTGGACGCGGTGTATTTCCTCGGCATGACCACCGAACGTCCGGAGGGCAGCGAAGGCTGGGGGCGCTGGGAACGCTATCACGACCATAGTCACCGCCTCTTTATTGGTGATCGCGTTGGGAGCATCTTGGTCTTCTACGAAGACCCCGACGTCACCCTCGATACGTTCCCTGTGATTTTCGGTGTCAATGTTTGGCCGTACGAGATGTTTACTCCGCGCAAGCCTGAGGAAAAGAGCCTTGAGGCTTTCCACGGTCCCTATCGTGAACCGTTTGACTCCGATCCCGAGGCGGCGCGGTTGTTGCACGCTTCGTTACTATTGCACGAAACGGACGGCGCAAAGGCCTGCCGCTATGTGTTCGGCATTCAGCCGCGCCCCAAGCCTATCCAGAGCATCTGGATCCGCTACGAGGACTTCCGCCGGGCGCACTATGTGGTCAGCGCCGTCACCGGATTCGTCGCCGCGCCCGAGATAAAGAGCGCCGCGCCGGTAAGGACGTATTCGCAACCCTATTTTCTGCGACAGGAGTATTACTCCGCGATGGATCGCCTCGCGCGGCGGCTCTATCAGTTTCGCGACGAGTTGCCCTCGCGTGTCGCTCCAAAGGAGCCGAAAGGCTACACCGGACCTTGTGCGCGTTTTGCCGGTTCGACCTATGCCGCCATCGCCGGCAATGTCTACGCCTACAATGTCTACGATATGGCACAAGCCAAGTTGGACCCCGATGGAACGCCGCACACCTCAACAGCCGGCTCCCCAAGTTTCGGGCATACGCGCGGGTTTGGCACGTTCCGAAACGATGTCGGCACGTATCACTCCACCCCCTGCGCGCGAGATACCGGACGCAGCCTGACGGAAATCGCGCACAGCGGATACGCGAACGCTGCGGGCCGCGTGGTGGACCGCCTGTTGCATTTTCTCTACGACGCAAACGCGCAGTACGGACGTCCCTCGTGGAAGCGAGTGATGAACGAATCGGCGCGAGGAGGATCGAGCCGGGGTATCTGCAAGGAAAACGACGGACACGGCGCGATCATGCTCGCACTAGCGGCAATCACGCAGAAAGGATACATACCCGAAGCGTACGTGGATGAGAAATGGAGCGCCTTTCGCGACGCGGCGGACTGGTTTGTCTGGCAGATGCAACATCCGGAGGAATCAGGTTTCGACGGCGTTCTTTGCTCGCGTTCGGAGGCTACGTATCAAGGCTTTGGAGGCTTCGACCTGTTCTCCAACACCTACGCGGCGTACGGCCTGCGCGCATTCGCGCGCCTTGCGCGGGCCATGCATCGTGACGAAGACGCCGCGCGTTGGGAGCAGCACGCGGCGGTGTTGTGGGACGGCGTGCTTCGCCTTTTTGTGAGCGAACATCCTCGGCATGGGCGTGTTTTCATGGATCTGAACGAGGATTGCTGGACGTACGAGTACAAGCGGTTCGCACCGTTGTTTGCCTTGGCCGACTACGAGACCCTAGATCCCGCCGACGACGCACCGGAGATCCGAGAACTCGCCGCGGCTACTTACGCCGCGCAAAAAGAAGATTACTTCGCTCCTGCCTCGGGCCGCGAGATGGGATATGGTCAAGGGTACCTGGGCCAGACGGCGATTCTACTCGACGCGCTTGAAGACGCACGCGCCATTGTCGAGGAGGCGGCAGCGTTCTGTTACCACCACACCGACCACAATTACCTGGTGCCGGAAGGAGTCATCGCACATCCTTCTGGCCGGTTCTGGATTCGGAACGGCGACCTCGGCAACGCAGTGCACCAGGCGGAGATCGTCAAGGTGTTGCGCCTGCTCATCGGCATTGATGACCTCCAACCGGCGCGCGGTCTGCGGTTGATTCCACGCCTTCCACAGGGGTGGACGTCGTTGGAGGTGGAACGCTATCCCGTCGCGCTGGGCAATGGCGAGACGGCACAGGCGTCCCTTCGGTATACGCGGCTGGAGAACGGCTATAGACTCGAGGTCGCGGCCGATGTGCCCTTGAAGATCGCGTCGCTCAGAGTAGGGCCATTCCCGAAAGACGATACAACGCTGCGAAGCGATGAGTCTATGACGGTTTCATCGCGAGTCATTGGAGAACAGCGCTTTGCGTATCTGGTCCCCCACGCTTCCGCCAAACGACGTCTATCCGTGACGGTGCGCGCGACATGAACTCGCCAGCAAGCTGAAACGGCGGATAGGGCAACGCAGCTCTAGAGTTCGACCTGAATGCCGAGTTCTATTACTTGGCTCGGCGGCAACCGGAAGAATCCGGTGAATCCCTGTGCGTTCCGCGATAGGAACGAGAACAGCGCGATGCGCCAGCGGGCCATACTCGGGCGCTTGGCGCGAACAATCGTTTCGCGCCCCAGGAAATACGCGGTAAGACGCGGATCGAACTTCAGTCCGAGGTTCGCGCAATGGCGCAACACCCCCGCAACGTCGGGCGATTCCATGAATCCGTAGCGCGCGATAACTTGGTAAAACCCATTGCCCAGATCCTTGAGTTCCACGCGGTCCTCCGGGGAAACGTGCGAGACTTCATCGATGCGGATGGTCAGCAGCACGGTCGTCTCGTGGAGAATGCGGTTGTAACGCACGTTATGCAACAGCACCGGCGGCACGCCGCCTGGATTGCCGGAGAAGAAGATGCCCGTTCCCGACACGCGCAGGGGCGGCGGGCTCGCGTGCTTCAAGCTTTCCAGGAAATTCTCGATGGACAGAACGCGCGTGCTCATATGCGCGCCCAACAATTGGCGGCCGCGTCGCCATGTCGCCATGACGACATAGATCAACACGCCTACCAACAGCGGGAACCAACCACCGTGCAACAGCTTCATCATGGATGCGCCAAAGAAAACGGTATCGAAAATCAAAAAGGACACCGCGAGCGGCACAAGGGCAGCTAGCCGCCATTTCCACACGCGCCGGGCCACAAGCAGAAATAACACCGTCGTGATCAGCATCGTGCTGGAGACGGCCACGCCGTACGCCGCCGCCATTCGACCGGAGGACTCAAAAACAAGCACCAACCCCACCGCGCACACCAGCAGCAGCCTGTTTACGGCGGGAACGAAGATTTGGCCAATCTCTTCGGACGAGGTGTGGCGTATCGAGAGGCGCGGAAGATACCCGAGCAGAATCGCTTGGCGCGTGAGGGAGAACGCTCCGGAAATGATGGCCTGCGACGCGATAATCGTGGCCAACGTGGCCAGCACGACCATCGGCAAGAGCGCCCAGCGAGGCGCCAATGCGTAAAAAGGATTGGCGGCGGTCGCCGGATCCGTCAACACCAACGCCCCTTGCCCAAAGTAATTGATCAGGAGCGACGGAAACACAATCCAGACCCAGCCGCGCCGGATCGGAGTGGGTCCGAAATGCCCCATGTCGGCATAGAGGGCCTCGCCGCCGGTCACCGCGAGAAAGACCGCGCCGAGCACTTTGAAACCGGTCCACCCGTTTTCCACCATGAACCGAATCGCGTGCCACGGGTTCAACGCCGCGAGCACGCCGGGCTGGCGCGCGATTGCCGCAGCCCCCAGCAGCGCCAACGACGCAAACCAAACCAACATGATCGGGCCAAACACCGCGCCCAGCCGCCCGGTCCCGTGCTTCTGGAACAGGAACAGCGCGGTCAAGATAAGAATGGTCAAAGGGATGACGGTGCTCTTGAAAACCGGTGTTGCAATCTCCAACCCTTCCACGGCGCTGAGCACCGAGATCGCCGGAGTAATCATGCCATCGCCATACAACAACGCCGCACCGAACACGCCCAGCGCGAGCGCAATATACCGCCGACGCGAAGGCGTTCCGTTCCCCTTCGGCAGGCTGAGCGCCATCAACGCGAGGATGCCGCCTTCCCCCCGGTTGTCCGCGCGCATCACGAAGATGATGTATTTCACCGTGATCACCAAGACCAGCGCCCAGGCAATAAGCGAGAGCAGCCCGAGAACGCCTTCGTGCGACAGCGAAGCTTGGTGACGTTCACTCAGACATTCCCGAAACGCGTATAGAGGGCTCGTGCCGATATCCCCGTACACGATTCCCAGCGCGCCGATGAGCAACGCGGCGGAATTATGTTTTGATTGCGTGGATGGAGATGACATGGCGATATCCTTGGTGGTTTGGCAGAAGATGTGAAATGCGATGTGTGCAGCGTGCTGCTTATTTCCCCCACGCTCGCCCAAGGCCAGTCCGACCCCAAAAAACGCAGGCCATACCTTGGTCGAGGCGAATGGAACTACGCTAGCACAAGGAGAAAACGGGGTCAATTCAACGCCGACCGGCTCTGAGTTGCGTATTGTCGTTGAAGTTCTTAAACCCGATGTGCACGGCGATGGCATCGGGAAGTCGGACACGGGAAACACTATTGGCTACGTCCGCGTGTGCAGCGTCGTTTGATTCGGTGCAGTACGGGGCTGGAATACTCCTGGTGCGTCGTTCTGGACGCTACAGTGCGGCGCCGAGCGCTCGCGAAACGGCGTCTGCCGCCCCGATGACCTTCGAGACAAGCTCGGGCAGAGTTTCCTTTGTGATGCGCGAATCAGGCCCCGAAATCCCCACGGCGGCAATGACCTTGCCGTGCATGTCTCTGACCGGTGCGGCAATACAGCGCACGCCAGAATCGTATTCGTCCCAATCCAGCGCATACCCACGGGCGCGACTGCGTGCGAGTTCCTCCTTCAGTTCCGCGGGAACACAGATGGTTTCCGGCGTGAAACGGGGTAGCTCGGTCTGAGTGACCAGTCTATCGAATTCCGAGTCGTCGAGATACGCCAGCAGACATTTGCCGACGGAACTGCAGTGAAGAGGGAGGCGTTCGCCGACCTGACAGCTAATCAAATTGCGTTCTGTAGACATGAAGGATTCAATCGTCACAACGCTTCCTTGATCAAGAACGGCCAGGTGAGCACTCTCGCGCGTCTGGTCGCGGAGTCTAGAAAGCGGGATCGCGGCCTCCTTGCGCAGAGAGCGATCGACAAGTCCCCGAGACGATACCTCAAGCAGCTTGGCGGTGAGGCGATAGCGTCCGCTAGCTTTCTCCTGCGAGACATAGCCCGTTTTGCATAGGGTTTGCAGCGCCCGATGGACCGTGCTTGGGGGCAGGCATGTCTCGCCCGCCAATTGGACTATCCCCTTGCCGCCGGAATTGTCGGCAAGGTGCTCAATCAGTCGCAGAGTTCGTTCTACGGAATTTATCGTTGCTGAGCTCATGGTGTCACCCGTTATTGGAATATCATTCTGTCTGGTGCAATTATACGCCATATCCCCAAGTCACGCCAATTTCATCCCAGAATCCGCTATTTCAGATGCCAACATGAAAATGGATTGACATTTCATGTTGAGGATTGTACCGTAGATGAGGTTTGGGAATCGATTTCCATAATGCGGAAAACTGGCTTGGCCAGTAATGTCCCCGGTGGAATCCTGTGCTGAACGAAAAGGAAGTGCTATGAGGCTTGCGTGCGCTGCCTTGGCTTTTGGTATTGGTCTAATAATTGCGTTGCATTTCTCTATGAACAGCGCCGTCGGAAAGGCCGTTGCGAATCCTCGCATGGGCAACGCCGTGTTTTGGCTGATCGGAGCGAGCGTAGCGGTGCTTATCGGCTCTACGGGTTGGAGCAATCATTTCTGGAGCGCCGCGCGGACCGTTCCTTTGTGGCTGTGGACCGCCGGCGCGCTGGGCGCAACGCTGGTGTTTGGCGTCATTTCGCTGATTCCGCGCCTGGGTGCGGCGACAACGAATATCGCCCTGTTGGCGGGACAAATCATAGGCGGCATTATCATAGGGCACTTTGGCCTATTGGGCTCACCGCAAGAGCCTCTCAACGCCGCCCGCATCACTGGGGCGCTGTTGGCGGTTTTGGGTGCGATCCTGGTTGGCCTAGGGCGCTTCCCGGTGATTAGGTGATGTCGCGAGCTAGCGCCATGAGCGAGGCCAACCAGACGGTGGCCGAGATGCCGAGCGCTGGCGTCTATCCGCGTCTTACGCCGAAGGATATTCGCCACAACATGTTTGTTATTGTGGCGCTCGATTCCATTTTTACGATCGGTGTGGCGGATTTGAACATGGCCACTACGCCGTTGTGGGTTCATCTGGGGGCGACGGACGCGCAGATCGGCTTCATCAACTCGCTCACAATCCTTTCGCTAATTGGGATACTCCTCTCTCCGTTTATCAGCGTGCGTTTCACTTACAAGAAGTGGTATTTGTTCCTGATCCACCTGCCCTACATCGGTTCCTGGGGCGCGATGGGTGTTGTAACGGCGTTCTCGGGGCACTGGGGACTGTCGTTCGCTTGGCTGCTGACGAGTCTCACCGTGTTGAATGGCATGAATTTTCTCTCTGGGGGATTTGTCTCTCTACCTCATCAAGAATACATATCCGCGTGCATTCCAATGAGCCATCGTGCCCGCTTCTCTGGTTTTTCCATGGCCTTTGGATCGCTGTTCTCGCTCGGCGCGATCTGGTTAGGCGGCTACATCTTGGCCAAGTACGAGAAGCCGATGGCATTCGGATACCTATATCTGATGACTTGGTTCTTCTGTCAAGGCGGCTACGTGATGGCGCTGTTCGGACGCGAACGCCCCACACCCGTTGAAAAAGCGCCCACACCTTGGTCGCTCAACATGCTTAAGGCAGTCTGGAGAGACCCGTCGTTTATACGTCTCATTTCAGTACATGCCGCCTACGTCATTCTGTTGATGCCTATGATTACGACCTTTGTCACGGCGTTCGGTTTTCGCGATCTGGGCATGGCTTCCGAAAAGGCCGCAATTATTGTAGGCATTATCAGCGTCGTCCGAATCTTCGCGTCAGGCTTCATCGGTTACTTCACGGACAAGTTGGGGCCCGTTCGGGTGCTTCCCTGGTGGACGCTTATTGGGGCGGCGGCCATTCTTGTGCCTGTAGCGATGCCGAGCGAATGGGGTGTTTATGTCAGTGCGGCGTTTGGCGCGTTGTTCTCTGTGGGAACCGGTGCGGCGTTTCTCGCGCTCATCTTCGGGTTGCCTACGCCGGAAAATCGTGCGGGGCACTACACAATTCAGCTTATCGAAAACACCGTGGCCGGCAGTTTGGGGCCGCTGTGCGCGGGTTGGGCATGCACCACGTTTGGGTATATGCCGATGTTTGTTGGATGCGGCATCATGGCGCTAGCCCTCTATCCCATCACGAGACTGGCTTTGAAAGACATCAGCGCGAACCCGGAAGACTACTCATAAAACTTCGAGGAGGAACGAGAGATGATGCAGAGATGGCTGATTCTCGCGGCCATTTGCGTGCTGATGGTACCTGTCTGCGCGAGTGCGGAGACCCATGGCGCGCGAATACGTGACGTCGCGATTGTCGCGGTCGTTCAGGATAATGCGTCCGATCGAGACGAGAACCAGTATGCCCTTGCGGCGCGCGAGTTGGCCCGCTATTTTTCGGCCATGAGCGGAACGGAGGTTCCTGTTCTCGCGCCGGGGCAGGCTGTAAAGCAGAAGGTCATCTTCCTCCTTGGCGGCCCTGAACGCAATGCGCTTGTGGCGGATCTTGGCAAGCGGGCGCTCGTCGATGTGAAACTCCCCTCAGGCAATAAAGACGCGTTCATCGTGCGTTCCGGAAACGACGGGAAAACCAATTATGTTGTCTTGGCTGGCGCGAACGGCTTGGCGACATTGTATGCGGTCTATCACTACCTCGAACACTGCTGCGATGTAGGCACGTTCATGGATGGCGAGCACGTGCCCGATCGCAAGACGGTGCCCGTCGAAAACATCGACATCGCCGAAACGCCGCGGTTTCGCGATCGGCACTTTGGCTACTCGATGTGCTACGGCATGAACAAATACTTCAACCAGTTCCGCACCGCCAACGAGATGAACCAACTCATGGACTGGATGGTGAAGCGCAAGATGAATCGCACGGGCTGGGGCTTTTTCGCGTATCCCGGCGGCACTGAGTCGGGCGCCGTATTCGGCTACGAGTGCAAGCCGCAAGAGGATTACGGCGCGGGCTGGCCGCGCGCCTGGACGTATTCGCCGGAGTATCGCACAAAGATGCTCCAAGACTGGTTTACCTACGCGCGCGCGCGCGGTGTTCAAATCTTTTATGCGATGGAGTTTGGTCTCGTCCCGGTCTCCTACCGCGAAAAGCACCCCGAATTGCCCTACGTGCCGAACCTCGGCTATGACGCTAACGTTATACAGCCGGACTCCCCGGAATGCCTTGCGGTGATGAAGCAGTATCTCAGCGAGATTATTCGCTTGTACGGCACCGACCACATCTACCAGGCAACGCCTTTCTGCGAGTCCACCGGCGGCGCAACGCCCGAAGCGGCCTTCGAAGTTAAGCTCAAGGCGGCGCGTTCTTTGTGCAACACGTTGTCCAAGCTCGACCCCGAGTATGTTTGGCAAAGCGATTCGTGGGATTTCGGCGCGGTGCCCAGCGTGTGGACGCCGGAACGTCTCGCGAAGTACTTCGATGAGCTGAAGCCGCTGCATGAACGGATGTACATCTATGACACGACTTCGGATGGGAACCCATTCTGGAACCGCACTGACTATTTTGGCGGCGTGCCGTGGGCTTTCGGGGTGCTGCATTCGTTCCAGGGCGATGATTATCTGCACGGCAGTATGCCCCGGATTATCCAGCAGGCGCGCGAGGCCATCAACGCTCCAGGCTGCACGAACCTCAAGGGCATGTACCACATTCCGGAGAGCTTTGGTCACAACATTCTGTTCTTCCAGCTTACCAGTGCGCTCTCATGGGATCCTAATGAGGTAGACTTGGATAAGTTTTTGGAGGAATACTGCCGCACTCGCTATAGCAGCGCGTCGTACAAGACCATGCGCGACTGCACGCGTACGTTGGTCGACGCGGTCTATCGCGGCGGCGGGCAGGACGTCTACTACCAACGCATGGGGATAACGTACAACCCGGCGGCATCTGCCCCGTTCGATGACTATTCGGCGTATCAACAGATATATCCGGAAGCCTGTCGCGAGATCCCGTTACTGGAGCAGGTCGTCGAGAAGATGCTGCCGGAAGCCAAGCGTGAGCGCGACAACAGACTCTTCGAGAACGACCTCGTCGATTACACGCGCACGATGCTGGGCACTAAGTCGAACTACTACATGATCAAAGCGTACGAAGCCTTCAAAAGCAAAGATCGCTCCGCATTCGACAAGAACACCGCCTTGACACTGAAGTGCCTCGACGGCATCGCGATGGTCCTTTCGACGCGGCCCGATTTTTCCATCAAGAAAACCATCGACGACGCAATGGCGATACCGGGCACAAACCCCTTTGTGCCGCGCATGGTCCGCAAGCACGCGATCAACGACATGTACGCGCCGGTCGAGAACTTCGAACAGCTTGTGCTGTTTTCGAAGCCGCGCGTCGAGGCTTACTTCAACGAAATGCGCACGCGCATGGAACGCGGCGACACGTCGTTCCCGCGTTCGAGCATGAATGAAGCATTCGGTAAACTCGACCAGCAGTGGTGGGACAAGGAGATCGTTGTTCCCGACAGCGCGAAGTTTAAGGGATCGACAATCGACGCCGTTCGCGCGGCCTACAAGATCGTGCCGATGGGCGCAGTCGAGACGACCAAGAATATAGACCTCAAAACAGACCAAGTTATCTCGTGCACGCCGGATTCGCCGTCCGAGTTGCACGTTAGTCCGTGGGAAGACGGCGTGCCACGCGTCGAAAAGGCCGAGGGACGCAACGTCTGGAAGATCGAGACACTTCCCAACAAGTATCTCTATTTTGCGAACAGCGCGGACGTGGCATCCAACTGCCGGGAACCTGTCGTTGTCATTGTGCAATACCTTGATAAGGGCACGGGCAAGTTTGCGGTTGAATACGATGCCTACGAGAGCGACTACCAACCGGCCACGCCAATCATCCTGACGGACTCGGGCGAATGGAAGACGGCAAAAATCACGCTGCCGCATCCGCAATTCCTACAGGGGCAGAACGGCGGCGCCAATTTTCGGCTGATAGCACTCGGCGGCCCATGCTCTATCGCGGGCGTGGCTATCGCTTCGCCACACACGACCGAATTGCCGACGTTTGAGCACGTGAAAGGGACGGCGAAATAGCCGACTACGACAAGAAGGAACTGATGATGAAACTTGCTATTGATACGGGACTGTTCCCATACCAGAGTTGGGAAGAAACGTTCGATCTGATTGCCGAATCCGGCATCAAGTACGTGGAGTGGAGTCAGCGCGGTGACTTTCGCTTTCAAGACGTCGACGAAAAGGAGCTGTTGCGCGTTGGCAGATTGATTGAGCGCGCGGGACTGAAACTCGCGGGGATGATACCTATGACGCCGATCGCGAGCCCGTTGGAGGACGAGCGTCATAAGGCGGTCGATGACTGGAAACGTCTAGTCGAACTCACCGCATCGATGGGCGCAAGGCAAATGTTCGGGGAAATGACGGGAAACTGGGACTTCCGTAAGGAAACCGAGCTGTGCAAGCGGGCTTTTAGGCGTTCGATGGACGATATTGCGCCGACACTGGCAGCGGCTGGAATGCATGCGAGCTTTGAGCCGCATCCCGGCGATTTCCTGGAGGAGAACAACGGCGCGGTGGACTTGATTCGTGAGGTGAATCACCCCGAGATCGGTTACCTGTTCTGCATGCCGCACACGTTTGTCATGGCGATGCCAGAGATGAAGCAAACGGCGGTCGAGATGATCGAATACGCTGGAAAGACGATCACTCATGCCCATATCGCGGACACGCACCCTGTGTGGCGCATTATTGCGATGGGGGGTGTTGGCGCGCACGAGCACATGTTGCCGGGCTGGGGCGAGGTTGACTTCGTCGCGATCATCGATGCGTTGCGTAAGGTTGGTTACGATGGGTTTATTTCGGCTCCGCTTTTTTCGCACGCCGATAGGGATGCCAAAGTCCCGCTGAACGCAGCAATACAGATGCGAGAATACGCTGTGAACACGCTGGGCATATCAACCGACTAGATGGGATTTAGGAAGTAGTTTGCGCGTGCCAAAAGAGCATTAGGAGGAGAGTATTTCATGAGCAGGCTTGGAATCGCTTTGGTCGGTTGCGGCGGTATGGCCAGGAACGTCCATCTACCGGCTATCGACTTGTTGAAGAGCGACCTGGAACTGGTGGCGGTGTGTGATCGCGATCCGAAGGCGGCGGAAGTAGTGGCGGGGAAGTACGGTTGTCGCGCCTATACCGACGTGAGTAGGCTGCTGGATGAGGAAAAGAACCTTGATATCGTTGCGGTGATCGTTCACGCGCAGCACCACCACGTAATCGCGCTCGAGGCGTTGAATGCCGGCAAGCATGTTATTGTAGAGAAGCCGTTGGCGATTACCATGCCGTGTGCCCACGCGATGCTCGATGCCGCGAAGAAGAACAATGTAATGATCGAGACAACGGAAAACTACTTCCGCATGCCGATGGACGCGTTCGTGAATATGGTCGCGCATTCGGGAGTACTGGGGCCCGTGCGCACCGTGCAGGTCGTCGATCCGGTCAACGGGATGTCCCTCGACATCGGCGTTCACCGCTACTCGCAGCTTCGGGAAGCTGCAGGAGGTTGGCCCACGGCGATTACGGCGATATCGCGGCCAACCGGTATTCAACACGCCACTCCGGCGGCGAAGTTCGTGGAACGCGAACATGGCGATACCCGCGGCGTGGAGTGGGGCATCGCGATGGTTGAGTTCGATAATGGCGTGCTGGGCAAGGCGGAGCACTTCCCATTAGCGAAAGATAAACTCGACTGGCCGTGCGATTTGCGGCAGATCGTGTGCGATGGCGGCGGTATTGCCGATGACCTATGGCCGAATGTGTGGCCGTGGGCTCAAGAGGGGCGGTTACGCATCAAGCGCTGGGGCGGCCACGACGGCCACACTGAAGTGCCGTTCCGTCGTGTTGAAGAGAAGGTGCATGGGCGCATGTTCGCAACGCGGGTCGAACTCGTCGAGAATCCGAGCATTGCCTACCGGAATCCAGTGCTGGATGTTATTCGAGGCGGTTCGCTGGAGCACATTGGGGACGAAGCCGGGCATGGCCGGGACACGTGGCCGGACTGGTTCGTCGCCGAGTTGACCGCGTACTACACCTTCGCGCGCGCGGTACGCGGCGAAGCGGCGCAGCAATACAGCGGAGAGAAAGGGGCAAACGATCTCGAGCTGTGCATCGCGACTTACGAGTCTGAACGCCTGGGAACGCGCATCGCGTTGCCGTTGCGGGACATTACGCCTCATGAAGAGAAAGTGCATCGCGGTTACGAGGAGCACTACGGTACACCTATCCTGTAGCCGAAGGAACAAGAAAGGCCATTCGCCATGCATGATGCGGGCTCCTGCAGCTCAACATACGGACGCCGCCAACCGGACCTGGTCGACCTGGCGCGTCGCGCAATCAATTACCTGACGCGCATCGCGCCGAAGGAAGAGGGATACATCCCTTTCTTTGGCGGTAAGGCACCGTGGCATGGCATCGCGTATCTGACGCACGCACCGTGGGACTATGGCGACGGCGTTGGCCGCATCCTCGAAGCGCTGACCATGGTGCGTCGTGTGACCGGCTCGAAGGAGGCGATGGATGTTCAAGAGGCGATGGTCAAGAAACTTGTCGGCTTCTATGAGCCCGACGGCGTCACGTACCGTCAAGTGTCGCCTTGGAGCACACGCGTGACAGGTCCGTTTGAGTTGCGCTCGAGCGCGATGGCGCTGGCGGCTTTGATTGAGGACGGCTACGAGTATCTCCGCCCGCAACTAGACGCAGCGGTCAATGGACTCGATCGGCTGTATTCCATCGAGCAACTTCCTATCGCCAAGGGCAGTTGGAACGGAGAGAGCTGGGATGGGGGCGAGGTCGGTGTCGGACTCCCGGTGATTGACGCACTGGTGCGCGCTTATCTCGTTAGCGGGAACGAAAAGGGCCTCGAAGTCGCGGGCCGTATGATACGCCATTACTTTACGGGAGAGCACGCGCTTTTCGACCAGGATGGCCGTTTCATTTTTCGCGAAAAGGCTCAAACGCCCACCAAATCCGGGAAAGAGCGCCTAGACTACGAAGCCAGCGTTGGACACGTCCACACACGGACGGCGGCATGTACAGGTCTCGCACGCTATGCCGTAGTCACGGGGGACAAAGACCTCATCGCCTTGGCGCGCCGTGTGCACGACCACTGTATGGGCTATGGCACGACCTTCGGGTGGTTTCCTGAGAATTTGTTCACCGACGGCCACGAAGTAAGCGAACTGTGTTGCACGCTTGATATGATTGAAACGCAGTGTTTACTGGCTGGCGCGGGACAGATCGAATTGTATGGCCTCGCGGAGCGTTTTGTCAGCAATCACGCAACAGTCTGCCAATTCATACCCGACGAAGAAGTCCGAGCTGCGCTGATTCCAGCGCCTGGCGACCTGCGCGACGTGATCGGGCGCGAATGCTACTCGGAGGTTCTGGAACGCTTGGCGGGGGGCTACGTTTGCGTCACGTATCCCGATGATTACTATACCGCCTACCCCGGTTCTCGTAACGACGAAGACGCGACATATCTAATCGATATTTCGGGCTGTTGCAGCGGTTCAGGCGCGAAAGCCGCATACGTGGCTTGGCGTGAGGCCGTTAGCTCAAGCCGTGACGATGTCTGCGTCAACTTTCTACTCGATCGTTCTCATTTCGAGGTCGATATCAGATTCGACGGAAATACCGGCATCCTGGATATTCGGCCGCGCGCGCCGAAAGCATTCCGCGTTCGCGTGCCTGACTGGACAGACGCCGCGCGAATTACGGTTCGTACGGCAGGCCGCGAAATTGCATACCGCCTGCAAGACGGTTATTTGCACATGGACAGAGTGAAGTCCGATGGTGACTCTATTGAAGTGCACTTTCCAATCCAAGACGAAACGGCAGAGGTTGGTGTCGCCAAACTGCCGTATCGGGCGACCTGGCGCGGTAGCCGAGTCGTGGGCATGCACTGCATCGGCGGTGTACAACCTCGACGAAACCCGTACCTGAACGGATTTGTTGGACATGACGAGCGATATCTGTAATCCGCTCAAAACGGCTGTTCGAGGAGCCTAACGTGCCCCGATGTCATTAGCCTGGTGCCTTTCGGGCGAAGTTCATCGAGCATTCTGCTCTGGACTCGAGAAGTCTCCGGTCTCCGTGTCTACCGCGATACAGGCGTTTGCATTTCTGGTGAGAGCGGACCGGGGCAGCACCATGTCCACGCAACCGGACCGTCCGCATCCCGGCGTTTGAAGTCGTTGGCCGCGACATCGGTCGGTCGGCAGGGGCGACGCGTTCGACTATGCCCTCGATGTGGCCTATCAGTTTGGCGATGTCGTCTCCGTTGGCTTCCTGTTCTCGCCGTTTGTGTATGGTGACAACGGGGTCGATACAAGCACCTGGGCCGGCGACCTCGTGGTCGGTTACACGTTCGACTATTCTTGCAAGCCTCGCGTGTTCATCGGGGGCGCCTATTATGGCGGCGAAGACAATCGCGACGTCAGCTTTGTGGATTGGCTTGAGCCGTTCTACCAACCCGATGCAAGCCTGTCGTTTAACCGCCTGTTTTGCTCGAGGTCGTACTCCGTAGACGAAGATCGCAACTCCTCGAATTTCAACGAGATCCGCGTCGTGGTGTCGATCAAGATAACCGATAGCGTGAACGTGTCGCTGGCGCTGAAGCGCTACCGGGTAAACGCAACGTTTGATATGCCGATGTATTGGAGGGTCGGTCGCTTTCGTGTGCCACTGGCCCCGGGCCCGGCCTTCTGGACGACGCCGGCCGACAATGGCCTCGGTTGCCTGACGGGACTCTAGGTTAACTACGCGTACAATGAGAATCTCACGGTCCTTCGAGTGGGAGTATTTCATTACGAATAGCAACGTCGATGAAGGCAATTTCATTACATTGAATGGCCTCGAATTCGCGGGCGGTTGCGGGGCGGACGACGTCGACTATCTTGGGTTTGAGGCGCGCCTCAAGTTCTGACACACGCCCGACCGAATCAAAAGGCGGAACTGAGGGGACGTAATACGTTGTCTCTGTCGGCATGGGCAAGTGCAAACGGGGGAGCGGAACATCGCGGCCCCGCGTAACCGGGCATGAGTACGGCGGAAACGACGAGACCCCGAGGGGATTAACCCACGGGGCCTTGCGCTAAAGAAGAACCGCTGAAATCAGCGGATCGAATTGCTGGCTCCGCAGACGAAACCGTGTTCATGGGCGGTCATGCGCTATGCTCATCGCACTTCCCTGGGGCGGGACAGACGACGACAGACGAACGACGACATCTTGACTTGCTGGGCTAGACAGAATAGACTGGTTGTATACTGGTTGAAAGGATAAGAAGCATGTACACGGTTGGCGCTTTCGAAGCTAAAACGCACTTGTCCCAATTGCTCGAACGAGTCGCCAAGGGGGAGCGAATCACCATCGAGAAACACGGCGTTGCTGTGGCAACGCTGGAGCCTGCGCACACTTCACGCAGGCGACCTGCCGCCGAAGTTATCGCCGAAATCAAGCAGTTTCGCTCCAAGCATCGACTCGGTGGTTTGTCGATTCGGGAGATGATCGAGGAAGGGCGGCGATGAAGCCGGCGCGCTTTGTTGTCGACAACTCGGTTGTAATGACTTGGTGCTTCGAAGACGAAGCCAGCGACTACGCCGATATTGCTCTCCAAGGCCTGGAAAAGGGCGAGGCCATCGTGCCCGCGATCTGGCCGTTGGAGGTCGGTAATGTTCTGCTTGTGGCGGAGCGCAAACGTCGCCTCGGCAAGGCTGATGTGGTCCGGTTTCTCGAGCTGCTCAGCGCTCTGCCTATCCGTGTCGAGCAGGAAAGTCCCGAACGTATGTTGACCGATATCATCGCCTTGGCTCGGGAACTGCAGCTTTCAACCTACGATGCGTCCTATTTGGACCTTGCCATGCGGTCAGGCTTGCCGATAGCGACTCAGGATAAGGCGCTTTTGAAAGCTGCCCACAAATGCGGCGTACCTGTGTTTGCCGAAAGAAGCTCTCGAAAGAAGTCATAGCCTCTGGCAAACCCCGTATGTCGAGCGACTTCACGGGAGCATCCGGCGCGAGAGCACCGGCCACGTCTTTGTCTTCCATGGACCAAATGGGGTCTATAAGGCCGCTTCTCGCGCTGCCCAGATGGCCTCGCCGAGTTGGCTGATGTAGGTTTTCGTCCAGCCGCGCACGTTCGCGCCGAAGAAGAGGTAAAGGACAGATTCTACGATGGCCGCGATCTCCTGAGGGGAGGCTGCGCGGTCCATGAGAAGGGTGATCGCGGCGGCTTCGATGTCGCACTCGTGTTCGGCGAGCTCACTCCCGAGACCAAGTAGAGAGGCCTTGGCGACGGCCGTGCGTATCCGCGGGTATGCCTCTATCTGCCAATCTTCCACTCTGTCTGGTAGCGGGAAGCGCTTGAAAAGGGGAACTGTCTGAAAGGACAAGAACTGAAGTTCTTCGTCAGAAGACGAAACCTCTTTCAGCTGGGCGGCCTCATCCTCGGCGTATCGCTCTTGCAGACGGACGAGACAGCGATTGAGGTAGTCGAGCGCCGCCTGCGCTGCGGTCTGCTCGCTTTCGCGTCCGTGAACATGTCGCGGCGGCTCTTGCTTCACAGGGACGCGGCGACTCCGTCGTCGAGGAAGCGTATCTTGTCTTCCGGGGCTACTTGGACGAAGTTTTCCGGGGCCGAGGTATGAATCGGAATAACCCATTTGGGGTCGAGTTTCTCGATTACCATTCGGAGCGTCTCCGGGGTGGCGTGGCCGCTGGTGTGCAGATCGCACCGGGACATCCCTGCCTCTTGGGCAAACGCCAGAAGTTTGCTGGTTTCGGAATCCTTCTCATATCCTTTCCACTGCGAAAAGACCAGCACGCCGCCGGAAAGCGTATTGCCTCCGTTGAGGCTGTGAATATGCTCAAGGGTTTCCCGCATCGAAGGCCGCACCACCAAGATCATTTTCTCTGGACTCTCGGCGATCTCCTGCTTTGTGATCTTCCAATTCTGGTATATATACGCATCCTTCTTCTTGCGTTCCTCGCTCATCTTGTTCATCAGATAGCTAAGAAAAAGGACTCGAAGTTCGGCGTAGTCCTCGCTAGGGTGTGGAAGATTGTTGTGTTCTAGAGCGTTCAAAGAGGCCAGGACGTGGGCCACGTACTGATCAACCACAAACGTGCGCCCAGTCTTTCTTGCCGCGCGGAAAAACGTCACTAGGCGGTCGATGTTCTGGCCTGATTGGCAAACGAGTATGGGGCCGTTAGTTTTCTTGATAAGGTCTACTGCTTCGTACTCGAGTTGTTCCTCCGTCTTTACCTCTTCACAGCCCCGGGACAGCATCGTGCCCTCGATGAGCAGCGCATCCACGCGCTTGGGCGCGTTGTTGACTAAGTAAGTCGTCTTTTTCCCGTGGCGCCCGTGACCGCGGAAGTCTCCGGTATAGATGAGTGTCTTGTCGCCCGCCTCGATGGCGTAGTGGAGCGCTCCGGGCGCGCTATGGTCGGCCAAATACGGAGTGACGCGAAACTCCCCGCAGCTGCACCCGCGTCCTGCTTCCACAGTTTGGACGCAATTGGGTAGCGCGTCTTGGCCTGTGAAGCTGTAGGTAATGTTGATAAGCGTCTTCGCCGTTTGGGAGAGGTAGATCGGGATATCCGGGCGGACGCAGTTCAGCAGCCCGTAGTGATCAAGATGGGCATGCGAAATGAAAATGCCATCCACGCGCGGAGCGTGTTCGTCGTACCGATAGAGCCCTGGGATGTTAGGCAGCAGCCCTTCGTCCATTAGCTCCGAAATCGGGCGCTGCAAAATGGATTTGGGATTGTATGGAGCGCCGTCCGGACCCGCCAGGGGCAGCCCAAAGTCCAGAAGGATACGGCTCTGCCCTGCGCTCAGCTCAACGCAGGTTCCGCCAATCTGCTTGGCTCCGCGGTGGATGGTAATGTTCATAGTCAGCTTGCCCGCATCTGTTTAGTTCGCGTATCCCATACTTCAACACGATTGGATCCCAATTCATCGCAAAGCCGTTGATGGTGCCCGTCGTCCGTCGGGTTCCAGTCCTTGGTCTGAAAGACAAGCAAGACCGGCTTAGTATCTATGCGCTCTGGAGTAAGCCCCTGCAAATCGTTGTACCTTTTCTTGAAACCCAGCTTTACCATATTCTCTGCAATGCGTCGGTAGCTGTCGCAAATCTCCGCCTTGCAGCTCTCCAGAAAGTCTCGGTATTCTTGCATCTGCTGGAGTATCTTGGGTTCTCCATTTGCACGGAGAGCAGTGTTAGTGTCGAGTTTGGCTTCCACAAACCGAAGACGCCAGTCAGGGGAGTCAGGGGCTCCGAGTTTCACGACTTGAGCAAGGTCTATGCGCTTTCCCACGGTTTTGGTCTTGGCCTCTTTGTTCGTGTTTGGCGCGCTGAAGGCAATCTCCAGGTCTATCAAGGGCATCGCGCTACTAATCGCGCTACTACTTGTATATTCGTATAGTGCCTTTTTTTCTCCCTCGACGAAATCCTTGAACGTCTTTTCGCGATCTCCGATAACTTCCTTTGTGAAACCCCAACTCTTCTTAGTCGGGCCTTCGTCCATCAGGATCAGGTCGTTGCCCTCCGGTTGAAGCGCGACATAGTCCTCCTTTTCTTTGCCTTCTTCGTCTTGGCCTCGAGAATAGTTGAGCCCAACATATCTCCGGTGAATTTTGAACCGCATCTTTTTGCCTTCCGGGTTGTATTCCAACCCGCGGCAACCGCGCCAGTAGAAATGCACGTGTCCATCTCGGATAAACATCTGAAAACCACTTTCGCGGTCCACCAGCGCCTTGCCCGCTTCATGCTCAGTGATGAATTTCTTGACCTTCGCGCATCGCGCATCGTCAAGGCCCCGGGAGAATGTGTACTTCTTCGCGTCGGTCATGTGGAATTTCTCCTTAATGTGTTGAGCCCCCAAGCTAGTCCGAATACCCTATGCCATGACTGCTTTGGGATCAACTTAGTCTCTCGATTGTGGTTCTTCGTACTGTTACGATGTCGCTCGCGGTCCATTCCAAACGGTTGCTACTCAACCGTCTTCTGAAAACCGATTCGACGCGCGCCAACGCTATTCGTTTGGGCTTGGCTAATAAGGGCAAGCGACTGCCGGAAGTCGTCCATGCGCACCCTTGCCGTCGCTCCGGCCCTTCGAAGCGCAATGCGCGCCGCATTGAGAACGACGTTCTTAATCTCGCCCCCGGACAGGTCATTTTCGGACAGGATATCGATGCTCACATCCGCCGCGAGGGGCAACTGGCTTGGAATGATCCGGCGGAATATCTCGCGCCGCGCCTGCTTGTCAGGCCGCCGGAATTCCACTCTTGCGGAGATGCGGCGGTCGAGGGCCTTGTCCAAGCTGAGCAGGCGGTTTGTGGCCAGAATGCAGACCCCGTCAAATCGCTCCAGCTCTTGCAGCAACACGTTGACGTCGCGCACCTCCCAGGTTTTCGCGCCGACGTCGCGGTCAAAGAACATCGCGTCCGCTTCGTCCCACAGAAGGACCGCCTTCTTTTGGCGAGCCTCGCGAAAGATTCGCGCGATGTTCTTTTCGGTTTGGCCTACCAGGCAGTTTTGCAGCTTTGAATAGTCCGCCACCAGCAAAGGACGGTCGAGTTCGCCTGCAACCGCCTCGGCGGCGGCCGTCTTTCCAGTACCGGGCGGCCCCCAGAATAGAAGCGTCACCCCGCGTCCATACGACAGGCGGTCCGCAAAACCCCAGGTGTTCATGAGCACGTCGCCATGCCTTGCCTGCACAAGGGCCGTATCGAGCGCCTCATGGACGTCGGGCGACAACACGAGCTGGTCGAGGCGCGCGTTGCCTGGTCCTGCGTGGTGGTCGTCGCGGGCGCGGCGCTCTTCAGTATCCGCGAGACCGAGGGTCTTCAGTATTGTCGGCGTCACCTCGAATTCGGTCTGCTGAAGTTCCGCGGGATTGTCGGTCAGAAAAGGGTCCACACCACCGCTGGGTTGAATGAACTCATGTCTCCTCAAGAACCCATCCGACCGCAGCAGCTGAATGCAGCCTTGGGGCCCCATCTCCGGCGAACTCGCGATCTGCGAAAGACTCGACCCTTTGAACAGGGTATGTTCATTCGAGGAATGACTGAGTTCCTTGGCGAGAAGGGTCAAGAGAATGGCCAGGCGCGGCTTTGTGACGACCCGGGGCGCGGCGGTCTTGCCGTGGATGAGTCTGCTAATGGCCCATTCGGGGTGCGCTTTGGTCGTGGTCAGGAATCTGTCGATCAGACTGTCGAGCTTGCGATGAAACTTCTGGTACTCGATCTGGCGATTCCTGCGAAATATCCCGTCGGCGGCCTCTGTCTTGCTGCCCGCCGCCGCAAGCACCTGCTCCAAGTACCCGTAGAGTTCCCGCTCACGCTTGACCGGCCAGCCCGCGTCCGAGTCGTCCTCTTCGGTCAGGGCAGTAGTCATCAGCAAGGGGTCCAGAGAAACTTCCTTGCGCGCGGGGGGCGCGTCGGGTTCCTCTTCGATCAGGAAGCCGGTCCGGTACAAGCGCTTGCCAGAACAAAGCGCCCGCATGCCTGCCATCGCGCCTCGTGGCGAAAGCGAGAGTTCTTGAATGATTTCTCCACCCTCCGATGTAGTCCTCCTCAGAAGACCGACGCTGTTCAAGAGCAGCACGAGGACTATTTCACGCTCCACCCGTGAAAGACGGGCCTTGCGCATCCTGCGCGCAACCGCCACCGCATCGGCGCTTTGCGGTACAGCACAGTGCCAGTGCTTTTCCCAGGCACCCGCCGCTCGGCGGGCCTCCTTCCTGTCGCTGGCCCGCGAGGCCGAGTCCGCGAGCAACTCAGCGAGTCGGGCCCGGGCCTCGAGCATAGAACGGCCAACGATGAGCAGATCGTCTACGCTGCGAAACGGCTGAGGGTCCGAAATCGGAAGCGATGGTTCGGGCTTCTTGTGAGTGGCGACTCGCGACATGCGCCCCATGGGCAGTGTTCTCCAGTTGCTTGTTGGTTTCTCGACATGAGCAACGGGCGTGCCAATGCCTAGCCCTTGTGGTTTCTCGGAAATGAAATTGCATTTGCTGGAAGAATGCTCAATACTTGCATCGTGTGAGTCAATTTCTGAACACTCGGCGCCAATATGCCGGAGGGACTCATGAAGACTACGGTCCAGTTGCCCCGGGTCGCGTTTACCACCAATGGAATGACAGGGGCCTGTTCAGCCGCCGCGTTGCTTGCGCGCTATCCCGACGCGACTTTGCGAATAACGAGCGCGCGCCATGTGATTCGGGCCCTTGTCGACCTCGCGGAATCGGCGTCGGCAGTAGGTGAACTCCACATCTGCGGCGTGGGCATTGAGGGGTCGTCCGCGGCCGCAGCCGAGGCGCTGCGCGCGCAGGTCCCAAAAAGGAACGCGCACTGGTACATAGAGCAGGGGGCTCCGGGATTCCCAGAGGCGGCCTCGCTCTTGCGCGGCGCGTGCCATCTTCACGTGGCGGCCGCGAATGAAACGCTGCCCGAGCTGGTGGCGAATGCGGTGCGATTTCAGGGCCGGGAGCGTCTTGGGTTTTGGAAAGAGCTGACCACGCTGGACCGCGCAGGGAAGCGGGGCGCGTCCGAGCAGACACGCCTTTGGCAGCGGATTATACCCGCCGCGAACGCGCGCTTTTTTCTTTTCGCCGATGACGCCGCAAATCACAAGGCGATACGTTGTCTGGCAGGTCTGGATGAGGTGGACGCCGAGTTGCAGGCGACCGCGAAAGAGTTTGAGCGCCATGGCAATCTATCGCTTCCGCTCGGGTCGAGCCCGGCGATGCTCGAGATCCGCAAGAGCATAGGTCGGCTGGGCGCGATTCCGGAGCCCGTGCTGATCTGCGGACCGACTGGGTCTGGCAAGGAACTCGTGGCGCGCGGACTGCACATCGCCAGCGGGCTCGCCGGACGCTTTGTTGCGCTCAACTGCGCGGTTCTCGGCGGCAGTCCACAACTCGCGGAAGACCGTCTCTTTGGGCACGTGCGCGGCGCTTTCACCTCCGCAGACGCATCAAAACCGGGCGCGTTTGAACAAGCCCATGAGGGAACCCTGTTTCTCGACGAAGTGGGCGAGTTGCCGCTCGAGGTGCAATCGCAATTGCTGCGCGTATTGGAAGAAAAACAAGTTCGCCCGTTGGGCACGATGGAGACAAGGCCGGTGGACGTGCGTGTCGTCGCCGCGACCCATCGGAGCCTGGCCGACATGGTGCGGCGGAGCCTGTTTCGGGAGGACCTGTTCTATCGCCTCAACGTCCTCCAAATCACCGTGCCATCCCTGCGCGAGCGTCGCGAAGACATGCGCAGCATTGCGGCCGACGTTCGGAAGCGCCTTCAAGAGTCAGGTTACCCTCTCTCGCTCTCAGCACGGGATTGGGAGGCCATAGACCAATACCGGTGGCCAGGCAATATTCGCCAGTTCATAAATCTGCTCAAGCGCGCCGCTTACCTCGGAGCGCCCGTGCGAGACGTGATCGCGCGGGAACAGGCGGCGGACGCGGCGGCGGAACCGGAAGCGGGTCACGCTATGCTCCTGCCTTCAACGCCGGGTGAGGTTCGGCCTGCCGAGGAAATCTATGGAGATTATCTTCGCCATGTCTTAACGATTTTCGACGGAAACGTTACGCGCGCCGCGGCCGCTCTCAAGTTGGCCAAGAACACCCTTCGACGATACTCCGCGCGCTGACGTGTTGGACGAATTGGCATGACGGTTGCTCCCTGCCTCCTGTCTAACAAGACGCGGACACATCAACAGGAGGAATCAAGATGGGACACTGTAAGTACTGCGGCTCGAATACCGCGGCGGGCGGCCACTGCGAACGCAGCCCCAGTGGAGGGCACGTCGTCTACCTTCCGAATCGGTGCATCTTCTGCAGCAGCCAGACAGCAGCCGGTGGGCACTGCTACCATAGCCCGACCAAACATCACGTCGTGGATATGGGGCCCACGCGATGCATATATTGCAGCTCGCAGACTTGCGGCGGCGGGTCATGCTCCAACAGCCCGACCGGAGGACACGTGACCGGGGGCGGGTTTGTCCCGGAAATTTCTGGATAGGTCACCGGTCGCAGAGCACACCGCAAACCGAAATGCGCCGGGCGGAGGAGGAGATTGAGATGAACCACGGAGGCGATTCCCTCCGCCCGGACCATGCTCGAACGCACAGCCGGGACTTTCCCGGATATTGGCTTAGCCCGGGTGGCGCGCGCTACGAACTCACCCCTGACGAGCATCATCGGGACTTCTTCCTGCAACACGGCGAACTCTTCTCCGGACGCCCGAACGAATGCGTAACGCTTGCGGAAGCCTATGAACGCGGTTGGATTTCTATTCGTCGATGGGAGAATGGTCCATGGGCGATCGTGTGCGCGTCCTTCGAGAACAGCCGCAACCTACTGCGACAATGGGCACAACATGTGCTCGCCCACTGGCCGCATGAGGCAAAAACGCAACTCCTCATCCGCACATTCGAGGACCAACCCCTACCCGAGACGATCTTCCTTGACCACCTGCTCCGGTAGCCGCCTTGCGAAGGCGCGGACCATCACGAAACATTTGCTCGCGCGGCCCGTGGCCGGCTTCCTGGGATCGAGAAGGCCGTGACAATGCCTTCGGCGTCGATATAGGCGCTTGGCCGAACTTCACCGATCAGAGGCGGCGTCCGGGCTGGGATTGGCAAATCATTGCGTCGCCGTTCGGAAAATCTTGAGGCCACAGCGGGTGCATTCCCACGCAGGATCGTCTTTACCGACGCAGCAGCCGCCTAACGTGATTCGGCCTTCCTTCACTTCTTTCTCCAACCCCTGGCTAAAAAGAGGCAATCCATAGAGGATGCTGGCCAAAGGGGAATGCCCGCATTTGGGACATTCACTCGGCTGCTGGGCGCACTCGACTCTGCTTGATGTGTCGCTCATGTCATCAAACCTTCTCTTTGAGAAACGCCTTCCGTTGATCCACAGTTGCCTAGGCCGCCTGCCGCGATTGAATGAGATTGACGATGACCTGATCGGTACTCACCTCGTGAAGAGCTATTAACAACGCTTTACCCTCACCTAAGATAGACCGATGCCAACGCTGTCGCCAAAAAGCGCGCAAAAATTCTTGCGGAGCACGCCGCTCAGCGCCAAAAGAGAAACATAGACACCCAAGACCGGCGGTAGTACTGGCAGGCGTTATCCTCGTTCACGAGCCCGCACGGTGGCCCCCATTTCTCTATCCTTACCATCCCATCCACAGTCACACAACGTGATATCGCCCGCTTACGACATGCGCCCTCTGCGCCCCGCTGCGTCCGATATCGACATTTCATACACTGTGGCGGCGTGTCCATCATTGCTCCCTTAGGTTAAAGCCGGTGGACAGTTTTCCCCTCCTGGAATCTACTGGCCTCCAAATATGAGTGCCTCAAGGCGGGCTTACTGCGCCATAGACGGCCCGGGGAGACTTCGCGGTTCATACATGGGGTATGCACGACTGTTGCCTTGCGATCCTCACAGTCATAATGGTTGCTACTACAGCCAGCCGACTCAATGGGTACCTTTGAGCACGAGTTCGCATCTCGTCTCCCTATACACGAGTTTGCGTCCAACAAGAAATCGCTCGTCAGGAGTCCTCCTCTAGACTCGGAGGCGGCACTCGCACCACAAATTGGACCTTCTCGTCACTATGACGTGCCAAAGCAAGATGTCTTGGAGCACCCTATAGCGAGACCAGCCTTAACCATCTCCTATAGTCGTTAGCTCACACATCAAGGCGGTTAAGCTTCGGGGCGCGTTTTACCGCGTCGGCGAAGCAGCAAGTTCTTGAGCACAAGATGGTAAGAAGCCACAACGAACAATGCTAGACCAACAAACATCGCAATAGGGTATAGCAGCGCCCGTGACACGGACTCAGCAACATCCTTGACAGTCCGCTCCAAGGCACCGGAATTCTCAGGACTCGCAAGATGATCTATGGCGTGGTCTGCAGCCGCCTGAGCTTCATTCCCGAGCCCAAGGACTGTGGCTACACCTGCCGCAGTGTAGAGCACCTTGGGATTTTTGTTAAGGCACTCAACTACTTTGCCGGGCAAGGCAAGAATCTTTTCAAGAACTTTGCCCCTTTCGGCTGGAGGTAGCTGAGCAATATCAGATGCGTAAGGGAGAAGACCCTTAACGTCTTTTGTAGCTAGCCCATCGGCGAGTTTCAGCCCGTCAGCCCCTAAAGTGTCCACAAGTTGGCCGCCAACCCCTGGGTGTTTTAGTTCGGCTTGAACACCTCGTGAACCAAACTTCGTTACCACGCGAGTCAGCAGTTCTGGCTCGCGCTCCACTGCTCCAAGTGCCGGACGCACCAAGTCCGGTGGAATTTCGTCCAGCGCCCGCGCAAAGACCACAGGCGACCGGCGAAGAACATTAATTCCTTGAATGCCGTATTCCCCAGCGATTTTGATCACGCTCTTGGCGGCCTGTTCCCCGCCTTCCTGAGTGGCTTTCTGAAGTAGCTCTTCCACCCCTTCACGGCCAAACTTATCCATTACCTCCTTCACACCCTCTTGCCCAGACCGTTTTGCAATAGCCTCGAGGATTTCTTCCACTCCTTTCTTAGCCAAAGTTCCTACTTGAGCCCAACAGGGATGCACCGCCGTGAGAATTGAGATACTGAATACAAAGAGAAGTTTCCCGACTCTATTACTCACTGTTCTGCCCTCGCAATCATAGTCTGAAGCATACCCTTCCTCATCCCTGTCTGCATCGCCTCGTCAACTACACGGTTTGTCTCCGCCAGAATATCTCTAACACCTCCTAGTTCCGTTCCCTGTGATAGAGACGAATCATCACTATTGCCGTCAAGGATCTGTTTTTCCAAGAGGTCGAGATACTCCGCGATTTGTTCGCGTAGCTTATCCTTGAAGTGAGCATCCATCCAGTACCCTGCAAGTGCTCCTACAGCAACGCCAACTCCGATTCCGACAAGCGTCCCTTCTGGCCCTATTAAGCTACCCCCCGCACCACCTAAGGAGGAGGCGATCCCAAGCGTACCCACGCTTCTGGTTGCCAGAGTGGTGGCAATTCTGGCGGCGGCTCGAGAAAACACCTGCTGTACTAATCGCCTTGCAGCTTCTTCTGCAGCAGCGCTGCCCACCACGACGATGATTCCGTTCCCAACAGAGCCTGTGGCCATTTCGCGGGCGTTTTCCTCCATGCTGCGATTCACAGTATCCAGGAGCGCGTTCCATTCTGGCTCAGTCATTGGTATATCAGATTCCAGCCCCAGGCTTGCAAGATCTACTTTGGCTTTACTCTCCATTGCGTTCCTATTTGCAGTGAGGTCCTGCCGGAATTGGTCAATAGCCTGCGAGACGGCGCTCTTGAGTTTCTCCTCGGAAAGCACTTTGTCGCGAAACTTTGAGCTCGCGTACTCTGTGACCCGCTGAACCTCGGTTTTGTCATTCCACCATTTATCCCACTGATCTGCTGCTAACCTTCTCAATACTGCCCATTGTGTTCCAAAACCGAACATGTCATCTACAAATTCAGGAACACCATTATGAAATTCACGGAAGTGTTTCTGGATAGTAGCCACCGCTCGATCTGCTGCTTCTTGGTTCTTCTTTGTCATTTCCAGAATAAGAGGGGCAATATTATTCGAATATATCCGGTTAACCATCTCCTCTCGACGCGAGTCATTTTGCTTTCCTGCGCCGGGGAACAGTGGTTCAAGTTGGGGGGCGATCCAATTTGTATTCTGCATTCGTGACCATCCGACATATACGAGCGCAATACCCAGACATAGCAGTGCCGTCCAACCAGCGGCACGAAGACGCCATGCACGAACTTCTTTGGGCACGGTATCATCACCGGAAATGTCAATCACCGCGATTGGTTCCTCGCCCTTTGCCTCCACCGTCTGTGGTTCTTGGCCTCCTGCATACCCGTCCACGCCGTGTGAAGCGCCTTGCCGTTCCTGGGATTCGTCTGGCGCTGCATGCTCGGATCTAGGTTGACCTGCTTCCATCAGGTTTTGCTTGCGTCTACTTCCGGGGCGCACCTTTAATGCCAAAAGAAACATCGCTGCCGCAGCGACAGCCCCGAGTATTGCTAACAAGAGGAGGCCTTCGGCGTCGGCAACCCCGAGTATTGCTAACAAGAGGCGGCCTTCGCCATCGTAGTCCTGTTTCAGGCCGAATATGGCAACAAGGACGACCAGTATTATCAATACTGAAAGGCAGAGAAAGATTGTTGAAATGGTGTATCGGAGTATCGTGATAGTTCTTCCCAACATACCATCATCCCATGCGTCGTGACATTCACCTCATTTATCAAAAGTGGACACATTCTCGCAGTCTGGATATGTGAAACCGGTTTCCCTAAGCACATCGGCGAACCGACGTTGCAGGTCTGTCGGCATAAGAATTTTGACTTCTTTTCCGAACCCGAGCACCCACGCGACGACTTCTTTCTCGCTGGTGGCGGTGAATTCGAGGGTGAGGCTGCCGTCGGGGTGGTCTTCGATAGTCTGGTCGGCGGACCAGCGGCGTTCACGGATGTAGTCGGCGGCGCTGGGGCTGACGGCGACGCGCACGCGGAAAGGTTTGCCGGGCATGAGACCGAATGTGTCGGGCATGTGGTTGTCGGCGTCTTCCGGGGGCGTGAAGGTCTGGCCGGTGTCGCGGACGGCGCGGATGCGTTGGACGGCGAGCATGGGATCGTAGTAGTCGCCGGGTTTCTCGAGCGCCGCGGCCAGGCGACACTTGAGGTAAAGGCCTTCGTGGTACGCGAGGAAGCGCAGGGGCGCGACGGTGAATGTTTTGGGCGCGGGCTTGGCGGGGGATTTGTAGGTCACCTCGCACAGGCGCCGGGCGCGCATGGCGTCTAGCAGGGTCTCGATGGTCCCTTGGAACGGGGTGTAGTCGATCACGCCTTTGACGTGGGCTTGGGCCAGGGGCGTCAGGGCTTCGCCGCGTTTGTCGAAATCGTCGAGCAGCACCGTGGCGCTGTGAATGGTTTGGCTAATATCGTTGCGCAGGGCGTCGGGAAGCATGTGCCAGACGATGTCCCGGCAAAGCAGCAGGTGCTGGATGGCTTCAATGTCGAGACAGATATTGGTCGGTCTCTTGGGCGAGGTGGCGGTGAAGTAGCGCTGCCCGTCCTGCATGAAAGAGGAGACCTTGAGATGGTGGACACGCTCAAGCTCTTGGGCGACGCGGAGAATGGTTTGCTTGGAACAATTGAATATCGTCGCCAGCGCGCCGAGCGAATATGGTTTCCCGGCAAATAGCAGCAGGCCGTAGAGGCCTACGGCTTTCATAGCGGGCGTCGAATATTGCGATCTCTTTGCGGGCATTCTTCCCCCAGAATACCCCCCGCCGTTCCATATTTCGGAACAGCCAAAAACTGTGCGCGCGGATGATATCTAACGGAGTGGACCAAATCAACCATTCCGAAATATGGAAAGGGACTGGGGTATGGTTGGAGGGCATTGGGGGTAAGGGAGGGTTAGATGACTTTGGTGCGTGTAGAACGGGTATTTGTCTATGGGCCGTTACAGCGAGGCTTCTGGAACGATTACCTACTATCGAAGTCGAAGGGCCTCGGCCCAGCTCGGACCCGTGAGCATTACGCATTGTATGTGAGTCTGTTGCCTTATGTGCGCAGGGATGAGGCGCTTTATCCGATCGACGGAGCGATATATGAGGTGTCGTTGGAGACGCTCCAGGACCTTGACCTTCTGGCGGGGCATCCGCATTGGTACATTCGCGAGGAGGTCACGGTTGTGCTCGAGGACGGAACTGAATTGCCCGCGTGGGTATACTTCCACGACGGCAACCTGGGGACTTTGCAGAGCAGCGGAAGATTCGAGCCCCGGCGGTGCCTCCGCGCTGAGAGCTGTGGGGGCAACTAAGCGTGAACGGGTGAGAGGACTACTGCCGAGGTCGCGACGCTATGTTGCCTCCACAATAGTATTGACCAAGCCGCTTTCTATACTCTGACACAGGGCGCAAGTTGGAATTCCTAATCGGAGAACGTAGCATCTTTGAAGACTGAGCGCATATCCGTGTCGGTGACCTCAAATATGGAGAAAGCTTCTGCCCCGCTTCTGTCCCGGTGAACGTAGCTTCTGTAGAAAAGACGTGATCCAACACGGAAGAAAAGGCCAGGATAACCCGCCCACGGGGAATGGTTATACCGTTTACCTTGTATGATGACCATCTCCGACCGGAGGCTCCTGTTGTCGTGTCCTCCGGTGAGCGTTATGCTAACAAGAGAAATGTCGCTCGTCGCGGAAGGCACTCGGGCAACCATCGTCCGTTTGGTGGGAGCCTTTTGCGTCTCGCTGGTGAGACCCTCTTCATACCCGGCGACTTCTTGACTCAAAACGGGGTCTTGCAGCGCTAACTGCTCCAATGAGTCTTTCTCACTTCCTTGGACCTGAATCAAACTGATCTGTCGAGTGTCCGTCGGCGGATCCAGTACGGCCACCCATGCGTCAAACTCGGTCACACCTTCCAAAAGAGGCTGAAGTGGCGACTGCTGTGAAATTTGCTGCGGAGGAAGTATAACCAGGGTAGTCGGAATAGACAATTCGTCGGGATAGTACGGACATCTCTCGTAACGTACGGGGCCTGTCTTTCCCATGATCGGCTTCGCCGCGTTTGGGAGGAGGATGGCGACTGTATGGTTCTGCGGAAAGCGCCCGACCAGTTCAATCCCCCCCGCAAAATTTCCGCGAAATAGAGCTCTCGCCAGGGTCGGCAAGCCTGGTTGCGTAGGCGACTGAATGGACACAGGCGGCTTACGGGACGCTGCAAGATTCTGTTGGCTCTCGCGACCAAAGACTGTGTCTTCCCAGATCAGATCGCCATAGCGCCGTCCCGAGGGACAAATGTCCTGCTCATCGTCTAGCGTCGGATCGAGCCAGCCGTACGGAAACTGGTCCGCATCGAGATAGCCGAGGCGCGTCCGATCGGTTGACAGCTCTCTTGGAGCGAATGGGACATTGTCGGCGACCCCAGTCAATTGCGCCCAGGAGCGAATCTCCAAATGAAGGTGCTCAGGAAATCCCCCGTTCTCGGAGCTCGGCGCGATCGTTCCCAACAGCTCTCCTCGGTGGACTATTTTGCCTACCGACAATCTGCGCACGATTCCCGGCTCAAGATGCATGTACACAGAAATAACGTAGTCTTGAGGCAGGTATGGGGGCAGATCGTGGCGTATCATGACTATGCCGCCGGCCATGGTTTCTCCGGTCTTCGAGTCTTTCTCTTCTCCGCAGTAGGTGATTTTCCCGTTCGCGACCGAGTACACGCATTTCTTGTTGCTATCAGTGGCGTCACCGTCAAACACCCAATCCTCACCCAGGTGCTGGCCTGTCAGCAGTTGCCCAGTCGTCTTACTTCGCGCCGGATTTTTCCTGTCTCGGAAGTCCTGCGACACGTGCCACCCCCTGCCTGAACGGCGCCCCGAAGCCTCTAGCTCGCCGACTGGAAAGTCAAACTGGGTGGCGATCCCCAATCGCCGGGTAAGGAA
This sequence comes from Candidatus Hydrogenedentales bacterium, assembly GCA_041859045.1. Classification (GTDB taxonomy): domain Bacteria; phylum Hydrogenedentota; class Hydrogenedentia; order Hydrogenedentales; family SLHB01; genus JBHELB01. The sequence continues at coordinate 83,415 of JBHELB010000063.1, forward strand.
AATGAAAAGAGACCTCGCGGGCGGGATCTTATTGTCTCCATTGGGTATCAATGGAGTGTAACAAACAATGAGAGGCCACCCACGAGGTGAAGACGATGATACGGCAAAGCGCGATTGCAGTAAAGTTTGGCGAGACACACGCTGCGGTGACGAATTTTCCGGGCGTGGTCCCGTTGGCGAATCTGGCGGAGCGGTTGGGTTTGTTCGACGACTTGGATACGTTGCTCCCGAAAAGGGAGCGGGACCGTGGTTTCGCGCACAGCGCGGCGGTGTTCGACTTGATGTGCATCCCGTTGTCCGGGGCCGAGCGCATCGACGACCTGGCGCAGTTGCGCACGGACGCGGGCCTCCAACGCCTGTTGGGCCGCGACATCATGGCCCCGTCGACGGCGCACGACTATCTGCGCCGCATCCGCTATGACGGTCTGGACGCGCTGGCCCGAGTCCGTCGCCGTATGCTCGCGCAAATGGCCAAACGCACCAACACGACAACCGCCACGCTGGATTGCGACGCCTCGTTGTTCGTCTCTTCAGGACGCAACGCGCGCATGAGCTACAAGGGCGAGCGGGGCTACATGCCGATGCTCGCGTTTTGGGAGGAATTGGGCGTCGTCGTCCATGATGACTTTCGCAACGGCAACGCCTCGCCGGGTAGCGACGCCTTGGCCTTCTTGAAACAGACCCTCGAACAACTACCGCCGGAAGTCACCCGCGTGAATGTGCGTTCGGACTCGGCGTGGTACCAGGCCAGTCTGCTCGACTTTTGTGAGGACAACGGCCATGCGTTTTGCATCGGCGCGGACCAAGACGAAGCGGTCAAGCAATCCATCCTGGCCACGGGCGAAGACGACTGGCAACGCATCCACCTATGCGGCGACCCCGCCGACCCCGAGCCCTGCGTGCGCGAATGGGCCTGCGAGACCATTCACACGCTCAATCAGTCTGAACGCGCCTACCGTCTCATCGTGATACGCAAAGAACGCATGCAGGACGACCTGTTCTACGGCCCGTACGTCTACCATGCCCTCATCACCAACATGGCCCTGCCACTCGAGGAACAGATCGCGTGGTATCGTCAACGCGGCCAGTGCGAGAACCAGATCAAAGAACTCAAATGGGATTTTGAATTGCGCACACTGCCTTCCGGCGATTTCTTCGTCAATGCTACGTACCTGCGTATCATCACCTTGGCCTACAACCTGTTCATCGCCCTCAAGACCCTGGCGTTGCCCGAGAACTACAAAACCCTGCGCCTCAAGACATTGTTGTTCCGCGTACTTAGCATTCCCGCCCTCGTCGTGCGCCACGCCCGACAGGTCTGCCTCAAACTCCCGCGTGGTCACCCCCACGCATTCGCCTTGCAGGCCGCTCTGCCATAACCATCTTCGCGAACCCAACCAAACCACAACGCCAGAACTGCGCCTCGACCACTCCCTAAACCAAGGCCACGGGGCCATACAGGCCCGTAAGACCCTCCCTGACGACTCCCCCGCCCCCCGGTTGACCCCAAAGCCCCCGCGACGAACGACGTACCCGCCTCCAGGACCCGACCAAAACCATAAACCACTTCTTACCCGGCGATTTGGGGCGATACCTTCTTGGTGGTTGGCGGAGAAGCGCGATGGCTCATTCTGGGCTTCGGAAGGGCTCGCAGGCGAAACGTTGTTTATCGCTTTTGGGGGAGCGCCTGTCTGAACCACCGACTGTCGGACGTTATCTAAACTAGCCGTGCTGCCGAGAGGGTAGAAATCGGAACCGTCTGGACCTTCCAGCGAGACAACAAGGAAACTACCCCCTTCTTTAGTAGTTTCTCTGTCGAGATCAATGCCTTCTTGCGGCACAATCCAGTAGAGATTGGTCTTCTTGGAGACATAGCGTAACATTTGGCTCTCGATAGTATAGCCTTTCTTGGTGTCAATATATGTTTCAGGTCCTGTAATGCCGGGTCCGCTATCACTACCTTCAACGATAATACGGTCGCTTGGCATGGAAAATGGTTTGAAGACCCGCAGTTGAACTGTCTTCATAATCTCGCCGCCCATAGGGCCGTAGTCACCGAAAATATATATCCCTTCAACATCCGACAGGCGCAGCTGATTTGCGGGATTCTCCGCGTAGTAGTACTCTGGCTCTCTTTCGCGGGATTCGAGCAATTGGGCGAAGTCATCCCAGTTGTCCTGAGGCGGCCGGGATAGCCGAAACGAAAAGGGGGGTTCGGATTTCAGCTCAATTAACTTTCCCGAATGAGTCAGTGCGTATACACCGAAGAACTCCGGGGTTTTCTCCTCAAGCTTTAGCGGAGTGCATCCTGAAGAAGAAATAGAGAGGAGACCAGCGGCAATCAGCGCAAAGCTTAAAGCACGCGCTCCGCACAACAACTCTGTTTTCATTGCAGATTCCTCGTGTGTGCTTTCCCGCTTACAACGCGGGGCCTAGTATATTGACTGCATACAATTATGACTGCGGCCACACGGCTTAGATGCGAATATTGCCCCCCCCGGGGGGAGTTTTTCAAGCCATTTCCACCAAGACTCAAGGAGCCTGGGGTGAGGTTCAAGAAAAGTGACGCGGGTCGCGCCGCACTTCGATGTGCAAAAATCACCCATTCCGCAACATCGCCGACGCTCCCGGAAAAAACTCGTCAAACCACAAACTCTTTTCAACTGGAAAACCAGGCGCTCCATCTGCTACATTTTACAGTAATAGTACTATGAAAGCCGCCTCCTATATTCTGGTACAGGTCAAGGTCAGGAAAAACCAGACCTGGGCTTTCCGATCGCCCACACCACTCCGCCTCCTGCCAGGAACTGCGCCAAAGCCATTAACTGCCCGTAGGTTAGAGGACCGAGGATCGCAAAGGCATCACGAGCAAACTCTACTCCAAAGCGGCCTGTCCCGTAAATGACAAGAAAGAGTGCCAGCGACATTCCTGATCGTCCTAATTCGGGGCCAATAGTTCGCATCCTTAGGCAAACAACCCACGCAATTGCGAGGGCCAAAATGTCATAGATGGGCCACGGGCGGAATGGCTGAAACCACTCCGGGAAAGGCGCGTGCAGCGTGATGCCCGGACTGCATCCGGCGAACAAGTCGCCCATTCTCGCCACCGCTGCCCCCACGGCAACTCCCGGTACAAGATGGTCCAGATTCGCGGCTACCGGAGCACGAATCACGACGAGAAAAAGCGCGCTCCCAAGCAACGTTCCCCAGATTCCGCCGAACGACCCCAACAGCACGTCGACGGCGACATTCGCCCCGGCACCCGCGCCGTAGCCCGTCCAAGTCGCAAGGTGGCCGTAGGCAATCCCTCCCACGGCCCCCCAAAGTGATGCCACGGCGAGCAGCCCTTTCTGCTTGCCCCGCGAAAGGCTACCGTCCTCTTGTAGTGCCCTTAGCGAAAGCATCACGAAGAATGCCCAACCCGCAATCAGGAAAACACCATTGGGCGACAGGATGACCGGCCCGATCCGAAGATCCAATCATTCACCTCATTTGCAGTCAGGCGTCGCCTAAGTCGACGACGCCTGACCAACACTCAATCATTCTGCTAAGGCTATGTCTTAGTCACGAGAGCGCCGACCGCGGCCAACGCGATGGAGCGCCAGGGAAAGCGTAAACAGCGTAGAGAACATCGCCGCCCAACTAAAACCGGAACCGGTGATGCCGATGTCAACCGTACCAACGCCACCCAATTCAGCCTTGATGGCTTGACCAAGCTGGACAACGCCCGAGTGATTCACCTCAAACTGAATGTACGTCTGGCCGTTGTCCGAGACAACCTTCTGGCTGCCCGGGACCATCCAGCCCACGACATTGGCACCCAGGTACCAACCGCTCGTCGCGTCGGACTCGCTGTAGTAATAGACGTCCACCTTGGAGGGGTCAACGCCCGCAGGCACCGGGATCTGGACCGGCACAGGAGCGGCGAATACGCCCGTCTGGCCGATGCTATACACGCTCGAAGCCCGTGCGGCAAGGATCTCGGGAAGTCCCTCGACGCCAGACGCTTCATCGACTGAGACACCCACAACTGGCGCTCCAGCCTTGCCCTCATCGATGAGGAACTGCTCAGTCACCGTGGGCACAACCTCACCTGTCACCGTCGAGGCTCCGACCGTGACTGTGACTACCGCGCCCACCGGCATTGCATCTGTCGGCGCAACAAGAACCCAACCATCCCGCCCATCCGCCGGATCGGTCGCACGCCAGACGCCACCATTCGCCACATAGCCCGGCCCTTCGACCGCGGCCCATACCGACGCGGCGTCAATCGCCGTATCCGCAGTGAGACGTAGCGCCAACGTAGCCATCGAACCAACAGAAGATGCGGACCTGGCACGGAGACCTTGTGGCAACGCCTGTTCCTTTATCTTCGCGGTCAGCATCTTCGCACCGGAGCAGCCACCGCCGGCTTGTCTCACAGCCACTGACTTGGGGCTGCCAGTCGCTCCAGCCGCTGTGAACGTGATATTCCCGCTTCGAACTGAACCGCTATTATCCGCGTAATTCACCGTCACGGTGGCGCTTTGACCCGCACCGAGGCTGCCACTCATCGGACTCTGAATCGTCATCCAGTCGAGCGACTCCGATGCACTCCAGGAGAGAGTTCCGCTACCACCATTCGTCACAGTGAACATCGTCGAGCCCTGCGTGCTTCCCACGTCACGAGCATCTGGGGTCACAGACAGCATGGGGGTGACCACAGGAGCGGTCACACGCAGCGTGATGTTGCCCGAATCCCCGCTATAGCCGTCCACTGCGATCTGATATGCTCTCCCTGCCACAGCGTTGAACGCCGTTCTACTGGTGCCGATTCCGCCGCTGTCGTCGTCACTTGCCACTGTCGCCAAGGTCGAGACGCTGCTACCGGTGTAGACGCCGAGGAGTGTGTCAAAGCCACTGCCGATCGTATCGACCTGGGCGCTTCCGCTGACCGTCGGCGTCCATGTCCACCACAGGCTTTTCCCGCCGTTTTTGCCAGCATGGTTTGGCTCTCCGGCCTCCTTCGTCGCGCCGGTATTAGTTGCTGTCACCACTCCGCCGTTGGCGCTGATGGCAGCCCGATTCGCGAAGTTGTCGTTCGCCACTCCCGGAGGTGGGTTTACCGTAATGGTCTTGGTGTATTCGTTGTCTCTCTCGTCGCTTTCCGAGATTGCCGAAGTGGAGTCGACTCGAACCATGATCGTATGGGTTCCCGCGCTGAGCGAACCGATGGAAAAGTCAAGCACCCACTCATAGCTCCCCGCATGCAATTGGGGAGCGGTATACCAAGACCCTTTCTCTACTCCGTCCACGAACAGACTTGTATCGAACCGCGTCGCTGTCGGCACTATCCCGTTGTTTACGACCGCCCAGTTCACGTAGATCATGTCCGTCGTGTATAGCGAGCTAGCGTCGCTTGTCGCCCCGGTCGTATTTGACACCACTATCTTGTCCGTCCACTCCGAAGGTTGATATGGGGTCAGGTTGGGCAATGTCACCACTGTTCCGGTCCCCGATATAGCCTTAGTATTCGTGCCGCCGGTGTAATCACAGTTCACCGTCAGGTTTCCACCATAGCTGACCGCGGAAGTGGGTGAAAACGTGACCGCTACGTTCTGGGAGCTGCCCGGTGCAATCGAGCCGGACCAGTTACCGCTGAATCCGGGCGGATAGGTAATCCCCGTAACGGTGAGCGCGGAGTTGCCCGTATTGCTAATTGTCAACGTCCGCTGCGCCGAGGCGCCCACCGCCACATTCCCGAACGACAAGTTCCCACTCAACGACACAATGCGCGTCGGGGCGAGGGTGCCATTGCCAGAGACG
>JBHELB010000006.1:0-87830 GCA_041859045.1 Candidatus Hydrogenedentales bacterium
TTCTACAGATTTTGAGTCTGACCCTGTTCGAGAAAAGGCCCATTTTTCAAGTGTTTTCTGAACAGAAATGTGCGATTGACGATGAGTGCATCAGTAACCAATTGGAACTATTCAACTTATAACCGGACGGCAGTGAAGAAACATATAGAATCCTTCGACCTGCTGACGCCGGAACTGGCGGCCCAGATGGTGGCGCTGGGGCAACGGCTTGCGCGTCGTATGAAGGAGGTATTCGAGGTCGATCGAGTCGCCTTTCTCTTTACCGGCGGAGATGTGCCGCACGTTCATGCCCATGTTGTTCCAATTCACGACGCGACCGACATTACCTCAGCCCAATACCTGGTTTCGGGGGGCGAACTGGTGTGGGATTCCGCGCATTTGCGCGTGGACAAGCTTGAACTAGAGCGCGTCCGTGAGCGAATCCTTCCACACTGAGTTTGACGAAGAAGTCGCTATCCTCTGAACGGACGCGACAGAGGAAGAACTATGCGGATGTGCCTGACACGCCCGATGAGTTGGCGGGTTTCACCGCCGATAGTCCTTATTTCGCTTTACACTCCTCAGCTTTGGTTCTTCCTGATGGATTACCCGCACACTGACTACTGGTATTCCTGGCTCCCGCTCTTTCCAGGCCTGCCCGCGTTTGTCCCTTCGTTTTTAGTCGCGCACGCAATGGGAGGCCTCCTTTTCCTTTGTGTAAGTTGGGCAGGGACAGCTCTTCTCATTGGCACTCTGCTCTGGCTGAGCAGGCGGAAACCACTCGTTTTCTGGGGAATGCTTCCCCTCGCCACCGCGCTATCTATATGGAGTGCCCTGGCCGGATACAGCGCCTTCCGGATGTAGAAAACTCCGAATTCCCACGCGTCGGACGATTGACTTTCTCTCCCACGGCTCGCATAGTACAGGTGTCAGGACGTGACCACGGACCGGTTCTCCGGGAATATCCCGGAAATGAGCGCAGTTGAATTCGTTTTTGTGCAGTTTGGTGTTTGACCTCCTAGAAGAGCCATGGCGCGGATGTAAACCCATATCGCTGGCCAGGGAGCCGGCAAGAGGACAAAGACGATGTCAACAACAGCCAACGATATTCTGAAAACCAAGCCGCAAAACGTCTGGTCTGTCTCGCCTAAGGCCAAGGTCATTGAAGCGCTGAAACTCATGGCCGAAAAGGAAATCGGCGCGCTCATCGTCCTCGACGACGCAGGGGCGGTCCGTGGAATCTTGTCCGAGCGCGACTATGCCCGGAAAGTCGCCCTTCTTGGCAAGCAGTCGACGCTAACCGCCGTCGAAGAGATCATGACGCCCATTGAACGAGTGTTCACCATCAAGACGAGTGCCTCCGTCGAGGATTGCATGGTGCTGATGACCGCCAAACACATCCGCCACCTCCCCGTCTTCGATGGGGACGCGTTTGTGGGGCTCATCTCCATCGGCGACGTCGTCAAAGCGATCATCGGCGAGAAGCAAAATCTCATCGAACAGCTTAGCGACTACATCTCCGGGAAATACTGATAGCCAACACCGCAGGGCATCGTTCGACTCGCGCGCGGCGCGAAAATCCGGTACACTCCCCGGGCATGCAACTGGATAAGCCTGATATTTTGACCGTCAGCCAACTGACGCGCCGGGTCAAGACCCTGCTCGAAACCGAGATATCGTACGTCTGGGTGTCGGGGGAGGTCTCGAATTGGCGCGTCTCGCCCAGCGGCCATGCCTATTTCACCCTCAAAGACGCCGACGCCCAGCTTGATGCGGTCATATTCCGTGGGCATCTGATGAAACTTCGGTTTGCGCCGGAAAACGGCCTCGAAGTGGTCGTATCGGGGCGGATCACTGTCTACGAAAAGCGCGGCAACTACCAGATCGTCTGCGAGGAGATGCAGCCCAAAGGCTATGGCGCGCTGCAGTTGGCGTTCGAGAAGCTCAAGCGCAAACTCGAGGCCGAGGGGCTGTTCGACGCCGCGCACAAGAAGCCGCTGCCGATGTTGCCCCGGCGTATTGGCGTCGTCACGTCGCCCACCGGCGCGGCCATTCGCGATATTCTCCACGTACTGGGTCGGCGCTTTGCGAATGTCCATGTGTTGATTTACCCCGCGCGCGTCCAGGGCGAAGAAGCAGCTGAGGAGATTGTCGAGGGCATCCGTGTGCTCGAGGACCTCGGCGTGAACGTCATGATCGTGGGTCGTGGCGGCGGCTCCCTCGAGGACCTCTGGCCGTTCAACGAAGAACTTGTCGTTCGTGCCATTCACGAGGCGCAGACGCCGATCATTTCCGCTGTGGGGCACGAGATAGACTTTACGTTGTCTGATTTCGCCGCGGATCTGCGCGCGCCGACGCCGTCGGCCGCCGCGGAAATTGTGGTGCAAGAACGTGAAGTGCTGCTCGACCGCGTGCAACGCGCGCGGAGCGGCATGGCGAAAGCCACGGCGACGCTGGTCGACTCGGCACGTAGCAGGTTGCGGTTGCTTGCGGCGTCGTATCTGTTTCAGCGGCCTGAGGAACTGGTCCGGCAACGTCGCCAGCAGGTGGACGAGTTTCGCATGCGGCTGGATTCGGCGCTTCATAGCGATGTTGATGCCTTGCGCCGTCGGTTGGACCATGCCAATCGCGCGCTTAGTTTGCTGTCGCCGAGTCAACGGATTGCCCGTGGACGCGATGCCCTAACTGCTGCGCACAGTCGCCTCCTGCGGGCGGTGCGAAATGAACCTGAGCGCGGCCGCGCGCGATTCCGCATGCTTGCCGCCAAGCTCCACGCGCTGAGTCCGTTGGCTATCTTGGGGCGGGGATACGCACTGGTGTGGAAACAGCCCGAGGGGGTGTTGATCCGCGATGTGGCGCAACTAGAACGAGACGACACCGTACGGCTTCGCTTCGGCAAGGGCGAGGCGACGGCCACCATTCAGAATACCGAGGGAGACAGTCATGGCGTCTGAACCGAAATTCGAAAAAGACCTTGAACGCCTCGAGGCGATAGTCGAGGCGCTTGAAGCGGGCGAACTGCCACTCGATGAGGCGCTTAAACGCTTTGAGGAGGGTATTCGTCTGGCTCAGCGCTGCGAAAAGACGCTGACCGAGGCAGAAAAACGCATCGAGTTGCTTACGAAGAACGCCGACGGGGAACTGGAGGCCGTACCTTTCGAGGAGGAAGAGACGACACCGAAACAGAAATCCTCCTCCAAAGGCGGAAAGCGTGAACAAGCCGAAGAGAGCGAGGAGAAGGAAGAGGGAGGCCTGTTGTTCTGATGAATCCCTCCGCGTTCCTCGAGGAAAAGGGCCAATCTACGGAAGCGGCCTTGCGCCGATTGCTTGAAAACTATCCTGGAGTTCCAGAGAGGCTGCGCGAGGCAATGGCGTATAGCCTGTTCGCAGGGGGCAAGCGGTTGCGCCCCGCGCTCGTTCTCGGCGCGGCAGAGTTGCTCGGCGCGTCCACCGATTCCGCACTGCCCGCCGCGTGCGCGATTGAAATGATTCACACGTATTCGCTGATTCACGATGACCTGCCTTGCATGGACGACGACGACCTCCGTCGTGGCCGCCCCACGTTGCACAAGGTTTACGGAGAAGCGATGGCGGTGCTTGCGGGCGATGCCCTGTTGACTCTCGCGTTTGAGGAACTCGCCCGCACGGGGCGCGCGGACCTCGTGAGCGAACTGGCCCAAGCCGCTGGGGCGGCGGGAATGGTGGGCGGACAGGTAATCGACATGCTGAGCGAGGGAGAGCAGATTCCCCTCGACGCATTACGCCATCTTCACGCCTGCAAGACTGGCGCGCTCATTCGCGGCGCGGTTCGTCTTGGGGCGTTGGCCGCCAATGCTGCCCCGGCCCGTCTTGACGCCCTCACCCGTTACGGCGAAGCCATCGGTCTAGCCTTCCAAATCGCGGATGACATCCTGGATGTGGTCGGTTCGGAGAAGGACCTCGGAAAGCGAGTAGGAGCCGATGCCGCTCACGATAAATCCACGTACCCCGCCCTGCTCGGGTTGGAGGAATCCCGCCGCCTAGGCAATGACGCGGTCGCGGCCGCCTTGGAGGCGCTGTCTAGCTTTGGTTCTGAGGCCGAACCTTTCCGTCTCTTGGCCTGCTACATCATGGAGCGCAATAAGTAAATATTTCGACGAAAAGCACCACGTTTTGTGGAATGCGGCTTTACAGGAATTCACTGGCGCGCTCTAGACGAAGTATCGGCAGACCTCGAGCGTATAGTCCTGCTCGCGATTGCGCTCGCCGATTTTCTGAGCGGGGTTGCCCGCCACAATTGTGTAGGGCGGCACGTCTTTCGTGACCACGCTGCCCGCGCCCACGACCGCTCCCTCGCCGAGCCGTACTCCCGGAAGGATAATCGCGCGGGCAAAAATAGACACGCGATCTTCGATGACCACCGGCGCGCCCTTGGTACGGTAGTTGGCGGCTTGCACGTCATGCCCTAGGGTGAAAATGGCAACCTGCATGGCGATGTCGACGTTGTTGCCGATGGTGAGTCCGCTACGTCCATCGAGTATGCACCCGGGATTAACCAGCGTGTGATCGCCAATCGTAATGCAGCGTGGTTTGTCCAACCAGACTCCGGTATGAACCACCGAGCCTTTGCCCAACTTTACGCGGTAGAGATGCCGCAGCAGGAAACAACGCAGGCTGTTGATGGGAAGGCGGCCTATGAGGTAATGCCAGACGGCCATATACGCCATCAGCAGGACAGTCTTCATCGGATTCCTCCCTTAGCGCGCGCGCCGTCGCACGGCTTCGTTATACGCCGTGTCGAGCAGCGGCTCAAATGAATCCCAGTCGTACTTCTCGAGTGCGCGCGCCCGGCCATTTCGGCCAAGATCCGCGCGAAGCCCGGGCTCATCGAAAAGACGTCCAAGCGCCTCCGCAAACGTTGCGGGCGTGTCGGCGAGGAGGAGATGTCTTCCGTCCTCGCAGTCGATGCCTTCCGCCCCACGGGAGGTGGAAACGATGGCCTTGCCCATCGCCATGCCCTCGATCACTTTGAGGCGCGTGCCACTGCCTATGCGAAGCGGAACAACGGCGACCTGAGCCTTCGCCTGGTAGGGGCGAACGTCGGGAACATTGGCGTGAACAGAGACGTGCGGCCCTTCGAGCGCGCACACACGCGGGTCAGGGTCACGTCCAACGATATCGAGCCGAGCCGCCGGGTAGCGCTTCAGCACCAGCGGCAGAATTTCCTCGACAAAATATACGCAGGCGTCGATATTTGCGGGGGCGTTCAGCGCCGCCGTGTACACGAGCGAGAAGGGAGTCTCTTCAGCGTGTTCAGCCGGCGCAAAATACCCGCAATCCACCCCGTTCGGAATCGTGAAAAGCGCAGCAGTCGGCGCAAGCTGTTGCGCCTGCGCACGATCGACGTCCGAACAAACAATCGACGCGTCGAACTCGCGCAGCACGCGCGTCTCGAACGCCTGTGTGCGCGCAGCTTGATGCCAGGCAAACGCACGCGCCAGCGGGCGGTTGCGGTTCTGTGCCGCGAAGTCACGCCAGAGTTGCGCGTAGATATTCTGCGCGTCGTAGACACAAGGCAGATCTTTGAACAACGGGCGGTATTGCGCGGTGTGAGGATGGTGCGCGTGGACAAGGTCAATTCGCTGTTCGCGTAGGATGCGACGAATCTGGTTCGCGAAATCGGCATAGCCAAAGTTGCGTATGGTGTAGGGCCTTCCGCCCAGGAGCGAAGACAGCCCATTGGCCACCTTGAACGCCAACGAGTTTGGACGCTCCACGACCGTGACTTCGCGGAAATGCGTCTTCGCCGCCCCCACGCCCTCGGCGGAAGGCGGGCACTGGGGCAAATGCATGCCCAGGAAGTGAATTTCGTGGCGTTTGCTGCCTATCCGCGTGAGATGCCACGTGCGCAGTTGGCCGCCGTCCATAGGACCGTCAAAAAACGTTGTGGACAGGACCAATATGCGCACGAATTGGGGCACCTCATTTGAGCTCGAAGCAAATTGCGTTTCCCGAGTATAGGAAGGGGATGCGGGATGCGTCAAGGGCGAAGCACTTGGCTTGCCTGTATTTCCGCACTCAATGCGCGTGACAGAGGGAGCGCTCTCCGGCGATCGTAGGCGTAAAATGTAAAACGCTCTAGGTGAGTAGGATACATGTGCATCGCGACGCCAAGTCAGGGGTGCGCGGGGCTCCCCTAGGGGTTGCCCCTATGGAAGCAATAGGAGTTAACCTATAGAATTTTCAGGAACTTACGGCTATTCATAGGAACAACGATACGCTAAGATGGGATTGTTGTTGGAGGCGATGTGGCCCCTCGAAATGGGCTACGGTCCCCAAGGAAAGTTGAACCAGCGGAATCGGCAGCCCCGAGGGGCACCGGTATACCGCAGATCTTACCGCGGCGTCGTCGAAACTCCAGGCAAGTGTGCGTTGCCTCGAGCCACCGTTGCTTTGCAGACTGTTTCGAGACGCAGTCAGCTTGTGGTTCTGACCCCCCAAGTAAAGAGCCGCCACAAGCTGCGGACGGCGGCGCCGCGGTCCCCCCCATTCGTTTCTCTCGCCCGCCTGCGCCAGGGTGCAAGGTGCTTTCTATTCTGAGTTGTCGCTACGCCGCAATGGCGTGGCACATTGGGACAACGCCGAGCAGTTTCCCTATAACAAATTGATGCATCATGATTTACCGTCAAAATACGCCTTAAAATGGCGCAAGACTCTTTTGCTTGCGCATCACACAAGATCCGATTCCAGAGTACAGATTTCCGCCATCTGCTGCGCACGTGTAACGAAACTCCCAAGATGTGGTAGGTATGAATGAACGCGCACGAGCGTCGTCCAATTCGCAGGAAGGAAACGAGGCCATGCGCGAGAAGGTCTGTGTACCAAGGATGGACGTGTTCGGAGCGGTCCAGGGCATCGTCGACAGTGTTCTGGCTCTGCTGCATGGCCTGCTTCGGTGGGTCTTGGGAGTGCTCTCCAGATCGAAGGCCTAGGCTGGAGCGCTCCTCGAAACCATCCACAACGGGGAATTATCCCCTAACTCAAACGGAGAGAAGAAGATGAAGCACATCAAGAAGATCAGCGTGTCCAAGCCGGCGTCGGCCGTCACCGGTATCCTCAACAAGATCGAGGACATCTTGAGCAATCTCAAGGGTGAGCAGAGCGCGTAAGGCGCTGACGCGGATTGCCGCGTTGTACTTAGGGAGGCGCCTCGTTCGGGTTTCTGCCCGCACGAGGCGCTTCCCTTTTCATTGCATTTAGACTGGCGGCACTGAAAGCAGGTGTTTCTCGTAGCGACTAATCGGCATACCCGCCTTGGCGGTCACCATCACGGCGACTTGGTACGGTTGGATGCGTGAGAAAAATTCTTCTAACTCCGCGTCAGTCCATGGCTTGGCGGTCCAGTACTCGTGGGTGAGTTTTCGGGGATCGCTGAAATGTCCGGACATTTCCTTCAAGACCTGCTCGCAAAACACTCCGTACAGGATGTATTCGGACAAATTCCATTGGGCGCAGATGGTTTCGACCCAACGACGGCCGGATTGCCTTTCGAGGTGTTCATACAGGCGCAGGACGTTTTCGCGTCGCCAGGTGATAATATTCCCGATATGCGCCGCGCCGTAGTAATTTTGCGGGGGTAACCCCAGTAGGCGACCGGCGGTAGCGTGCCAGAGCAGGTGTTCGCCGAAATTGGCGCCGCCGGGGACGCTGAAGAGGCGTACCTTGCCGTCTTGTACGAGGGTCCGCGGGTCAAAACGGCGCACAAATGTCACATCGCTGTCTACATAAATGAGCACATCGTCGGACACATGTTTTGCCATGCCGATTTTGGTGATCTGCTGGAGAATCCAGTTCCGCACCGGCATGGTTTTCAGGCTGAGCCACCAGCGCTTGGCGAAGGGGACCCGGAAGATCCACCAGGGGACGACCGATTCCACGGTGACCACCTTGGTGTGCGGTCCCTCGAACTCGCGAAACAGCGGCACATCGCGCCGGTCGACGACCAGATAGTGGGTGACCGGCGGATCCACGAAGCGGCGCACGCTCTCGACGAGCAGACGACAGCGCTCGAGGTCCTTCCAGTAACTCATGGTAATCATTCCGAAGCGCGGGGAAGTCTCGGACGCGGCTGGTGAAATTGATGCCTCCATGCGGTCTCCTCATCCGTTCTGAAGGGGCCAACGCTCAGTGCCCTATCAGTGTGCGGAAATGCGCCCGCGCGTTCAAGAGCACGAATCGGCCGTTTCTCCGGCACATTGCAGTATCCGAAACTTGTTCTCCACTTTGCGTCTTGCCGGGTCGTGCAAATTGTACTATTCTGAAGGCGGGACATTGAGCCCAGGAAACGTAAACGCTGGCGTTTCTTGCGCGGTCCGGAAAGTGGGGCGTGCCGTGGCCAAGATACTCGCCATTGATGACGATCCCGATATCCTCGAAGCATTACGCTTGTATTTGGCGAAGGAAGGTCACGATGTGACCACTGCGCGGAACCGGCGGGATGGCACGCGTGCCGTCGCCAAGACCAACCCGGACTTGGTGATTCTCGACATCATCCTTGAGCAGCCGGATGACGGTATCACGATGGCACAGGACCTTCGACGCAGGGGATTCACGAATCCCATTCTCATGCTCACCAGCATCACGCAGGCGACGGGGCAGAAATACGCGAAAGACCCTGATATTTTGCCTGTGGACGCCTTCTTGGAGAAGCCGGTGCGGCCTGACGTACTGCTGGAACAGATCAACGCATTGCTTCGGCGCGGAGGCCCGGAACCGTGCTGACCACGGAGCAGGAACAGGTACAGATCGACATCGCGCGCTGGGTCGCTCAGTATGGGCGCGGGCGCTCGAGTCTTCTGCCCATCCTGCAGGAGATTCAAAAGTCCTACACCCGAATCAGCGACCACGCCATGCAAGTCGTGGCGGACATGCTGGGAATTCACCCGGTCGAGGTCTACGGCGTCGTGTCGTTCTACAGTTTTTTGGACCACCTTCCCAAGGGTCGCTTTGTGGTCCGGCTCTGCCGCACGATCTCGTGCGACATGCAGGGCAAGGACCGCGTGGCCGATCGACTCAAACATGAACTCGGCATCGGCTTTGGCCAGACGACTTCCGACGGCGTATTCACGCTGGAATGGGCGAATTGCATCGGGATGTGTGATCAAGGCCCTGCATTATTGGTAAACGAGCGCGTGTTTACGCGCGTCACTCCCGAGAATGTCCCGCAGATAGTCGAGGAACTTCGCCAACAACTTAGCGCTCAGATTCCCGTCGGCCGCGAGGGACGTCAGCCATGAACACAACAAATGTGGGACCGCTGACGTTCTCGTCTGTCGACCCGACAGCGCCTTTGGCGACGGCTCTAAGGCAAGATCGCGCGGCGGTAATCGCCACCATCAGCGCTTCCAAGATCAAGGGCCGGGGAGGAGCGGGCTTTCCCACCGGGGTGAAATGGAATCTCGCCGCGGCGGCGCAGGAGGACGCGAAGACCGTGGTGTGTAACGCGGATGAGGGCGAACCCGGCACCTTTAAGGATCGGGTGATCCTCAGCGAGTACCCCGATCTCGTGTTCACAGGGATGACCATCGCTGGCTACGCGATAGGCGCGCGCATCGGAATTGTCTATCTGCGCGCGGAATACGCCTACCTGCACGCGCCCCTGGAAGCAGCTCTCGCCAAACGGCACGAAAATCATCTGCTTGGGGAGAGCATTCTTGGCCACGAGGGGTTTGATTTCGACATCGTGATCCGTAGAGGCGCGGGCGCATATGTCTGCGGAGAAGAAACGGCGTTGATCGAGTCGCTAGAGGGGTACCGCGGCGAACCCCGCAACCGGCCGCCGTACCCCGTGGATACAGGGTTCCAGGGACATGCGACAGTCGTTAACAATGTCGAAACGCTCGCCTGGATTTCCTGCATTATCGAGCGCGGGGCCGACTGGTTCCGAGCAAGCGGCACCGAAACGTCGACAGGTCCGAAGTTGTTCAGCGTATCCGGCGACTGCGCGCGGCCGGGCGTCTACGAGTTTCCGCTAGGGATTACTGTCGCCGAGTTGCTTAGAGAAGTGGGCGGCGAAGACGCGAAGGCCGTGCAAGTCGGCGGTGCCTCGGGACGTTGTGTGCCTGTGGCGCACTTCGAACGCACCATCGCTTACGAGGACATTCCCACTGGAGGTTCTATCATCGTATTTGGTCGGCAACGCGACATGTTGCGGGTTGCGAAATGTTTTGTGGATTTCTTTCTGGACGAATCCTGCGGCCAGTGCACGCCGTGCCGCGAGGGGAATGCGAAGCTCGCCGCGGGGATCAGTCTTTTGGAACAAGGTCGCTGCTCTCCGGCGTACTTGCGCGAACTATGCGCCTTGGGTGAGACCATGCAGCTTGCATCGAAATGCGGCCTGGGGCAATCGAGTTCCGTTGCGTTTCTCTCCATTGTCGAACATTTTCCCGATGAAATCCTTGGGCGTTCCGCCGCGCCACAAAACGCGGGAGAACGCCGATGAGCACGCAGTATGGCGACGGGATCGATCTTTCCCGCGTCCCGACGAGCCAGCGCCGTCACCACGTTGCGTTCGAGCCCGCCCCCGGGACGATTGGCGGATGGGTAACGCTTGAAATCGATGGCATACCGCTCCGCGTTCCGCTGGGTACGACGATCCTCGAAGCAGCCAAACAAGCCGGCATTCGCATTCCGACGCTTTGTTTTCACGAGGACCTTTGTATTGCGGGAGTCTGCCGGATCTGCGTCGTCGAAGTGGAAGGACAGCATACGCTTCAAGCGGCCTGCGCTTACCCCATCACCGCGCCGCTCAAAGTCCGCACGCACTCTCGCAAGGTGCGCCAGGCCCGCCGACACATTATCGATCTTCTTCTCGCGACCCACTACGGCGAATGCTACGCCTGTATTCGCAACAACAACTGCCAGCTTCAAGCGTTGGCCAAGGAGTACGGGGTCGATTTCTTTCGCTTCGGACATCCCAGCGCGCCGCGCTACGGCGAGGATCGCTCAAGTCCCGCGCTTGTGCGCGATATGAACAAGTGCGTGTTATGCCGGCGCTGCATTCGCACGTGCATCGACTTTCAGGAAGTGGGCGTGCTCGAAGTGGAAGGCCGCGGAGCGCAGTCCAAGGTAGTGACGTTTATGGACAAGCCGTTGGCGAATGTGGTGTGCATTTATTGCGGTCAATGCATCAATCGTTGCCCGACCGGCGCACTCCACGCGAACGATCCCACCGATGAGGTCTGGGCGGCTATCGACGATCCGGACAAGCACGTTGTCGTCCAAACCGCGCCGAGTCCGCGCGCCGGCATTGGCGAATGCTTTGGGCTTGAACCGGGCGTTCCGTTGACCTATCAGATGAACACGGCGCTGCGCCTTTGCGGGGTCGACAAGGTGTTTGACACCAATTTTGCGGCGGACCTCACGGTGGTCGAGGAGAGCACCGAGCTTCTGTTGCGTCTGCGGCGTGCACTGACGGAAAACGATCGCAGCGTAGCCTTGCCGCAATTCACAAGTTGTTCTCCGGGATGGGTGAAGTTTCTCGAGCACTTTTACCCAGAGTACATCCCCAATCTCTCAACCGCGAAGAGTCCGCAGCAGATGTTTGGCGCAGTCATCAAGACGTTCTACGCGCAGTATATGAACATTGCCCCGGACCGTATCGTTACTGTCGCGCTGATGCCGTGCGCGGCGAAAAAATTCGAGTGCAATCGCCCAGAAATGCGAGCGAGCGGCTTCAAAGACATCGACTATGGGCTGACCACGCGGGAACTCGCGAAAATGATCAGCGAAGCCGGAATCGATCTTCCCCATATGCCGAAGTCCGATTTTGACGATCCGTTTGGCACGGCGACAGGCTCAGGCGTTATCTTTGGCGCTACCGGCGGGGTGATGGAAGCGGTGCTGCGGTCCGTAATCGAGATAGTTTGCGGTATTCACGTCGAAGACCTCTACGCGCACGCCGATATCGTGCCGTTACGAGGTTTCGATGGCATCAAATACGCCGAGGTTTCTATACGAGACGTCGGCCCCGTTCCGGAATTGTTGAAGCATGTCCTATCCGATTGGAGCTGGCTGAAGGGAACCACGCTCAAGGTTGCTGTGTGTCACGGCACGGCCAACGCCAAGCGAGTGATGGAGGACATAAAGCGCGGCGGGAAATTCAGCGAATGTCATTTCATAGAGTTCATGGCGTGTCCTGGGGGATGTCTGGGCGGGGGCGGACAACCCATTCCCACAAGTCCGGCCATCCGCGCTGCGCGCGCCAAGGCGATCTACTCCGAGGATTCGGCCAGTGCCGTGCGGAAGTCGCACGAGAATCCCGCGCTGCTTCGTCTTTACCGCGAGTTCCTTACCGACGGACCGTGCGGCGAGAGAAGTCATGCGCTTCTGCACACCGACTATGTGTCGCGTGGGAAATATATTCTCTAACGCGTTTTGCGTTTTTCCCGACGGCCCGCTGCTTGCGGTTGCAGGCGCGTTATGCCAGACTCGCCCCAGGGTATCGCCCTGGGAGAGAATGCTGGCGTGAAGGTGGGGATCAATAGCCTTTTTCTGATACCGCGTGAGGTGGGCGGAGTGGAGGTCCATCTGCGCGGGCTGCTGTCTGAACTTCGGCGCGCTGCGCCATCGCTCGAACTCATTGTTTTCACCAACAGCGAGAATCATGACAGTTTTCAGGACTATTCGCGCGTTCGGATTGGGGTGCGTGCGGTGAGCCGCCCGCGCCGTATTTGGGCCGAGCAGTTTTCACTGCCCCGGGCCGCGCGGGCGACGGGGATCGACCTGCTTTATTCGCCGGGGTACACTGCGCCGTTGCGTATGCGTTGCGCTCAAGTCGTTACGATCTACGACACACAGTTTCTCGATTTTCCGGCGGATTTCTCCTGGGTTCAGCGGCAGGCGCACCGAGTGTTGGTGGGGGGGGCGGCGCGCGTGGCCGACGCGATCACGACGATATCCATGTTTTCCGCCGATCGGATCCACGAGAATCTGGGCGTTCCTCGCGATCACATTTTTGTGGCCCCCTCGGGGTTGTCAGGAAGTTTCGCGGAACCACATGCCTGCGCACAGGAGCGCCCGTTTCTGCTCTACGTCGCAAACACGTATCCGCACAAGAATGCGGCGCGGCTGGTCGAGGCATTTGCCCGTATTGCCGACCGCATTCCGCACACGCTTGTGATTGTCGGTCAACCGCGTGAGGGCGAACCTCCAGCGCATCCTCGTGTGCGCCGTCTTTACTATATTGAACAAGCCGAACTAATCGGCCTTTACCAAAACGCGGATTTGCTGGTTTTCCCGTCGCTCTATGAAGGCTTTGGACGTCCTGTGCTTGAGGCGATGGAAGCGGGTACGCGCGTCATTGCGGCGGGCGCAGGAGCAGTTCCTGAGATCGGAGGCGATGCCGCCACGTATTTCGACGGCACGCGCACGGAGGCGATCGCGGAGGCGATCGTCGAGGCGTTGGCAGAGCCGGAGGACGTGCGCGCGCGATACCTTGCCGCGGGGCGCGCGCAAGCCGCGCGTTACGATTGGGTGGCTGGCGCTCAGAATACGTTGACCGCGTTCACGTATGCGCTTGCGCGACATACGCATCGGAAAACGTAGCGGGAGCGGCTTAGCCCTCCGGTTCCGTCTCGGATTTTGCGGCGGCGATCCGCGCGCTTGGCGACAGTGACGCGAGGTCGGAAAGGAACCGTGAAAACCATCTCCCGGCATCGTCGATCATCGTGTAGAACAGCGGTACGACGAGCAAGGTCAGCAAAGTGCCGGTGATGAGCCCGCCAATCAACGCGCGCCCCATGCTGTTGAAGGAAACCTCTCCGCCCATGGCCTGGCGGGTGGCCATAGGAAGGCAGCCGAGGATGGTGGTTAATGCGGTCATCATGACAGGCCGGAAGCGATCCTTGCTGGCTTGGATCACCGCGGCGCTGCGGTCCGCGCCGCCCAAACGAAGTTGGTTGATGTGGTCAACGATCACGATTCCGTTTTTCACCACAACGCCAATGAGTAAAATCACGCCGATATACGCGATGGTATCCATCGGAGTCGACGTGAAATACATCGCCCACACCACGCCAATAAACGCCAGGGGCACCGTGGTCAGAATCGACAGCGGCAACACGCACGATTCGAAGAGCGCGGCCATTACGATGTAGATCAGAATAATCGCCAATCCGATCGCCATCACGAAGTTGCTGAGGTTCGTGCGCATTTCCTCGAACTCATTGCCCATTGTCAGCTCGTAACCGCGAGGCAGGTTCATTGCGTTGGACATCCGCTCAATCCGCGCCTGGACGGCGCGCAAGTCTTGTCCCATCACCTTGGCGCGAATCGTCACCACGTTCTTTCCGTTCTCGCGGCGAATATCCTGCGGACTAAGCGCGCGCTCCAGGGTAACAAGATTCTTGAGCGGCACGAGCCCGCCCGAGGAGGAAAGAATGGCGACATTCTCAAGATTGCCCACGGAAGTGCGATCCTCTTCGCGGAATTGGGCCCAGACCGGGATTTCCCGTCCTTCGCGTTTCATATACGGCAGCCGCACCCCGCGCAGCGCGAAGTCCACCGTGCGCGCAATCACCAGCGCCGAGGCCCCCTCGGCCTGGGCCAAAGTGTTGTCCACGCGAATCGCCATTTCGTCGCGCGCGCGTTCAACGTCGGTTTTTACCTCTGAAATGCCGGGGATGGTTTCCATCAGGCCTTTCACCCGCTGCGACAGTTGATCAAGCTCGTGTACGTTGTCGCCCCGCAATTGCAGTGAAATTCCTCGGCTCTGACTCTCACCCGCCTCCGCCACCTCGAATTCAAGCAACATTCCAGGGACGCGCTCGGGAAGGAGCGCGCGCAGCGATTCGGAGACTTGGGTAGTCGGCATGGGCTCGGGCGTTCCCTCTGGGCTGTCCTCGGGGCGCTCTAGATAGATTCTGAAATGTCCTTGTTCCGACGTGAAATCGGTCAAGACGCTGCGGATGCCCAGCCGTTCGCGGTGGGCGTCGATGACTGCGCCCACGCGCTTCATGCGATCGCGCGCCATGGCAAGGTCGAAACCTTGGTCGAATTTCGCCGTGATATCCACTTCGCGCGAATCCACCATGGGCATGCGCCGCGTGCCAATTTCACGTCCGGGCCCAAAGGCGGTTACGAGCACCAAGAGAACGATCACCAGTAATGCGGCCAAGCGCCAGCGCGCGGTGAACCCCACGGCGCGGCCGAAATAGAGCATAAATCCCTGGTGTGGGTGTAGCGGAGAGTCCACTGCGGCGCGTAGAAGCGCCCCGATGACCGGGGCCTGCAGCAGCGCGTGTACAGCGGGGTATTCCTTGAACGGACGCAGGGGACGCATGCGGCTTGCCGCGAGGGGGATTAACGTCAACGCAACCACCAGACTTGCCAGTTGCGATACCGTTAGCGGAACGGCGAACTGGCGCATATAGGTCGACATTTCGCCGGTTTGCATGTAGAAGATCGGGATAAAGACCACGATAGTGGTGAGAGTCGACGCGACGACCGCCATGGCGACTTCGTTCGCCCCTTTGCTGGCGCTTTCGACCGGGCCGAGGCCCAAATGCTGATGGCGGTAAATATTCTCAATGACCACAATGCTGTCGTCGACGAGACTGCCGATCCCGATCATCAGCGAAATCATGGTGACAACATTAAGTGTCATCCCCGAGAAGTAAAGACAGACCAGAGCCACGAGGATCGATGTCGGGATCGCCACTGTCACAATAAGCGTTGGGCGCACACGGCGAAGAAACAAAAAAAGCACCACTACGGCGAGAAGCGCGCCTTCCTTGCCTGCGGTCATCAGGCTGTCCAGCGCGGAGAGAATCATCTTGCTTTGATCGAAGAAGACAAAGAGCTTTGCGCCGCGAAAGGCCGGTTCCGCCATCAATGCGTTTAGCTCTGTTTGGACTTTTTTGCAGACGTCAATCGTATTCGCTTCGGATTCCTTGCGGACGATCACGAATGCGCCGCCGCGGCCATCAATCCAGAACTCGAAGTTTTCGTCGCGCGGTTTCTCCTCCACCCTTGCCACGTCGCGCAGGTAGAGGCCGTTTCCGATCGGCAGTTCCTCGAGGTCCGATGGCTTTCTCGCTTCGTCAAGGACGCGGACGTAGTACTTCGTCTGTCCTTCGATCAATTCGCCCACAGAAACGTTGAGGTTGCTCGCCTGGAGTTTGTTGATAAGCGAGTAGAATCCCACGTTTAACGAGCGCAGTTTGTCCTGATCGAACTCGATCAAGACCTGACGCTCGAAACGTCCGAATACCTGCGCTTCGGCCACGCCATCCACACGCATCACGCGGGGCTGGATAATCGTGCGCGCCAAGCGCCCCAACTCCTCATCATCGCCCTCTCGATAGATCGAAAACACCATGACGGGGAGCGAATTCGCGCTATACCTGCGAATGAAAACCTGGTCCGCCGTGGAGGGAAGCGTCAGCTTGAGGCGGTCGATGCGGTCGCGAATGTCCGCCGTCGCTAGCGCCATGTCCGCTTCCCAATCGAAGCGCAGTCGCAGCGAACAGCCTTCGGAATTCGAGGTGGATGAAATGCTGCGCACGTGCGGGATCGTGCGGAATTCGCCCTCCGCGGGAATGGCGATTTCGTTTTGCACTTGGTCGGGCGTCGCGCCGGGATACGGAATCATCACCATTACAAACGGCATATCCATGCGCGGGATGAATTCAACCGGTATCCGTTGCCACGAAATAAGGCCGAGTCCGATCACCGTCACGCTGAGCATGATCACGGTGATCGGCATGCGGATGGCCAATGCCGGAAGCGAACGCCTCATTTCTTATCCCGCCCGCCGAAGAGGTTGTAGACGATGGGGATGAACACCAGCGTCAGTAAGGTGGAGGAGGTCAGTCCCGCGATCACGGTGATTGCGAGCGGGCTTCGCACCTCCGCGCCTTCGCCCTTGGTCATAGCCATTGGAATAAGGCCCAGGACTGTCGTGAGCGTGGTCATCAGGATCGGACGCAGGCGCACCTTTCCGGCCAACACCAACGCGTCCACCTTGCTCATGCCGCGGTGTCGCAATCGGTTCACGTAGTCGATCAGCACGATGGCGTTGTTGACCACGATACCCGCCAACATGATGCCGCCGATAAAGACCATGATGCTCAGGCGCACATGAAGCGCCTCAAGCGAGTACACCACGCCGATGAACGCCAGCGGAATGCTGAACATGATCAGCGCGGGATGGATCAGCGACTCAAACTGACACGCCATCACGACGTAGACCAGGAACATCGCCAGCAACAGTGCGAACTTTAGGCTCTGATATGACACCTGGAGTTCGCGGTTCTGTCCGCCGAGCACGAAGAAGTAGTCGTCCGGCTTTTCGATGGACGCAACGCGCGCCTCGATATCGCGCGACACCGCGCCGAGGTCGCGCCCCTCGACGTTGGCGGTCACCACGGCGACCTGGCGTTGATCCACACGACGAACCTCGCTCGGGCCTTCCTTGCGCTCGATACGAGCCACGGCGGAGAGGGGCAGCGGCGGGTGTCCGTCGGTGACGGAGAGGGATTCGAGATCCAGCAGACTCTGCATGCGTTTCCGTTCGGAGCGCACGCGCATGTCGATCTTGTTTCCACTATCGCTGAAGCGCGTGGCGACGTCACCCTGCACCTCCGTGCGTAAGCGTTGCGCCACCTGCTCGGGCTGAATTCCGTGAGAGGCAAGCTTGTCGCGGTCAAGCACGATGATGATCTCGGGGTAGCCTTTACGAATGTTCAGTTCGGCATCTTTGACGCCCGAGACCTGTTTCACGACATCGAGCGCGCGTTGCCCCACCTTGGCCAACACCTCTCCATCGTCGCCCCGCAGTTGCAGCTCGACCGCGGTTTTGAAGGAGAAAAGGGCCGGCAGCGAGAAGGTGATTTTGTCCGTTGTGTCGGCGGAGATTCGTTCGCGCAGCGTCTCGATGATCTCGTCTTGGCGGAGCACGTTCTTCGACGGATCGCGCAGGATAATGTTGAACTCGGCGACATTTTCGCCGCGGCTTCCCGAGGCCTTCCGTCCGCTAAGCCCGACCTGAACCGCGCACGTTTCCACCACGTCCGAGAGTTCCGCGATGCGCTTTTCGATAAGCTGCGCCCGGCGCTCGGTTTCTTCCAGGCGCGTTCCTGGCGGGGCGTCGAGCCGGATCGAAAACTCTCCCTGCTTCATCGGCGGGATCAGCTCTTGACCGAGGTGCGGCACGCGCGAGGCCGAGTGGGCCGCGAGCAATACTCCGAGAAGCAGAATCACCGGCCCGTACGGCATCAGCCGCCGCAATCCCACCGCATACGCGTCGCGAAATGCATTAAACGATTTTTCAAAAAGCGTCAAGGGAATCCAAAACACTATCTTTAGGAACTTATAGGACAGTACGGCTGCCGCGACACCCACCAGCGCCGCGACGAATGCGAGACTCCCCAAGATGCCTCCGCCCAGCAACAGTCCGACGTGCATGGCAAACAGGACCAACAGAATGGGGCTGGCGATAAACGCAAATACCCGTGCCCACACCCCTGGCGCACGCTCCTCGGTGGTCGTCGCGCGGCCCACGGCACGAAGCACGGGGCGCATGTTTAACGTCCACGCCTCGCGCACGGCGTTCAGGAAATAGCGCGGGGCAGCGGGTATCACGCCGAGCAGTGCGCGCCCGCGCGAACGGCCGTTCTTGTCGCGCTGTTCACGGTACGCGCGCAGCATCCAAACAGCGTGTTGAGTCTTGGTGAACTCGCCGACTTGCCGCGAGGCCACCATCGGCACAAGAAACATGGCCGCGAGGAGCGAGGCAAGCAACGAGAAGGTTACCGTCAACGCCTGGTCGCGGAAGAGTTGTCCCGCCACGCCCTCGATAAACGCGATGGGGAAAAACACGGCGACCGTGGTGAGCGTCGAAGAGATTACGGCCGCAGCGACTTCGCGCGTCCCGCGATCCGCGGCATCGACGGCGCCGTCGCCCTCCTCGCGACAACGAAAGATGCTTTCGAGCACAACGATCGAGTCGTCGACCATGCGCCCGACGCCCAGCGCTAGGCCGCCGAGCGACATGATGTTGAGCGAAATCCCCATTGCGAACATGGGGATGAAGGACGCCACGATGGAGATAGGAATTGACACGCCAATCAGCGCCGTGCTGCGCAGGTCGCGCAGGAAGAAATAGAGAATCGCCAGGGCAAGAATACCGCCATCGACGGCGGCGTCTTTTACTTCTTTGATCGATGCGTTGATGAAGCGCGACTGATCGCTGATCATCACCACCTGCGCGTCCTTGTCCAGCCGCGCACGAATGGTCTGCGCCAGTTCCGTCAAGAGCGCCTGCGAGTCTTCCTTAGGCTTCCCGCCGTTGCGCGCCGTTTGCATCGCGGTTTGAACTCGCCTCGAGACTTTTTCGATAAACGTCCGTTCGCGTGGAAAGTTGAAGGCATCCTTCAGCAGATTGCAGACGGCGACGATGTTCGCGTCGCCTTCCTTGTATACGTCGATTTCGACCGCTTCACGGCCATTGATCCGCACGACGGTGTCGCGATCTTTCTGTCCGCGCGTGACATTTGCCACTTCGCTGAGGCGTACAGGCCGCGAGGTGTCCTTCTGGCCGGAAAGCGCGGCGGCGGCGCTGAGATCGCCTAGCCCATTCAACGTGCGCCCACCCGTGACGCCCACCACCGTCTGTTTAATCTCTTCAAGATCGTCAAACTCGTTCAACGTGCGAACGAGATACTCGGTCTTGCCTTCCTTGAGGCGGCCGCCGCTGAGGTTGATGTTCTGCTGCGACAACGCGGTGACCACGTTCGAAAGAGAAAGCCCCAAGCTCTTGAGACGATCGGCGTCGACCTGGATCTCAATCTCTTCTTCCCGGCCGCCCTTGGCTTCGATCTGCGCGATGCCGCTCTGCGCCTCGAGATCGCTCTTAATATGCCGTTCCACCGCCTCGCGCACCGCGGTTAGGTCATTTAGTTCCAGACGCGCGCGTTCCGCGGGATCCACTACCCCCGAGCGGTCCGGCCCGGTGATCGCGACGCGCATCACGGGATCGAGCGTCGGGTCATACCGAAGAATTACCGGTTTCTGCGTGACTTCTCGCGGGGGTTGGAACAGGTCGAGCCGGTCGCGGACCTCCTGCTGCGCGGCGTTCATGTCCGTGCCCCAGTTAAACTCCATCACGATCTCGGAGAGGCCGGGCGATGACACACTGCTGATCTCGACCATGCCGCTGACGATGCTCAGCGTCTCTTCCAGCGGTCGTGTGAGCAGTTTTTCGACGTCTTCCGGCGCGGCGCCCTCGAACTCCGAACGCACGGTCAGCGTCGGGTACGAGATATCCGGCATCAGGTTGATGGGGAGTTCCTGATACGATTTCCAGCCGAACACCAGCAGCGTCATGAACAACATGACCGTGGTCACGGGACGCCGGATCGGCAGTAGATAGGCCTTATGCAAGGCAGACGTGGGCTCGGTCATGTTCGGTTCCGGTTTTCCATTGAGCTAAGGATTACTGGCCAGAGTCCGCCGAGTTGGCGGCGGACTGCGCGGCGGCGGCCGCGCGCACGCTCAGTTCGTTCTCAAGATTTGTGATCTTCACTTCCGCCCCGGTCTTGAGTGTTTGCTGGCCGAGACTCACGACACGCGTGTCATCGGCAAGACCAGAAACGATCTCCACGTTGCTGGAATCCTCCAGACCAATTTGCACATCGACGCGGCGCGCGGTAAGACGCGGAGCAATCTCGCTCGGAGCGGGAGCCGTGCCTTCGGCGGCCTGAGGCTCCGAGGTCTCGACGACAAACACATACTTGCGCCCGCTCTCTTCGAGCAACACGTCCTTGGGCAACAGCATGGCGTTCGAGTGCATGTCGAGAACGAGCCGCACCCGCGCGAACGCCCCTTCCTTAATCTCGTCGAGATCGCTCCGGGCAAAGTCGAGGACCACTTTCACCGTGCCGCTGGCGGAATCGACGGTTGGGTTGATGCGCGCGACCTTGGCCACGAATTCCTTGCCTTCAGCCGCATCCACCGTCACTTTCGCCATCTGTCCCAGTTTCAGATTTGGCAACTCGCGTTCGGGAGGGTTAATCGTGAGGCGCAGCGACGCGGGATCTATGATGGTGAAGGCCGGAGTTCCCGAGGTCACCAAAGTGCCGATCTGAATATTTCGCTTTGTCACCACTCCCGAAATGGGCGCGCGAATGGTCAGATTCTCGAGCTGGACTTCCTGCGAGCGCCGACTCGCCTGCGCCTGTTCATAGGCGAACTGTGCATTCTCCCGGTCGACTTTTCGCCCGATGCCCGCCTTTTCCATCGCCATCGCCGTATCGTACTGGGCCTTGGTCTGGCGCACCTGAACCTCGGTCTGGCCCATTGCGGCCTGCACCTCAGACTGATCGAGCTTGGCCAGCACCTGCCCGGCGCTTACCCGCTCGCCTTCTTCAACTTCAAGGCTTACGCAACGCCCGATGCCCTTCGACACCACGTCAACGTGGTTTTCCGCCGAAACGCGGGCCGTCGTTTCATATGTCCCAGCGATTTCGCCTCGTTTCGGCCGGCACACCTCCACCGGCATCACGACGGCTTCATCTTGTTTTGCCACGCCGCTGGTTCCAGCACTGGCGGCGGAGGTTTCCGGAGCCCCCGATTTCGGTTGCGCGGCCTTTTCACCGCCGCACCCAAACAACCCCACACAGAAGAGCGCCGCGATTCCGAATCCTATCACCGACCTGCGCATGTATCCTCCGTCTCTGTTTCCCCAAGACCCGTAAGAATCCGGAACATCCTATGGACCGAAGCCCGTAACATCAATCTTTTTCTTTCCCGACGGCAAAAAGGCACAACCCTTCCAACCTGGCGAGTTAGACCCGCCGCGCGCGCAAAAGGTTTCCAGGCCGTTCTGCCCCAGGGAGTTGTAACGCGAACGGCTTCGCGGTAGCATAGATACATGGTGGGCAACATTCATCGATCATTGGATGCTCTTCGGCGTGGCCATCGCTTTGTCACCCATGACGTATGGCGCTTGGGCCGTCCCGGCGAAAAAGTTCCAAACGGCTTTATTATCAAGAACATACGGGTTGCGGTCCTGGTCCTGACCGGTCTGGTCAAGGACGACCTCTTGCTCCGCGCCTCGGCGTTGACCTTTACGACGATGCTTTCCGTTGTGCCGTTCCTGGCGGTGATGTTCTGGTTCGTCAACACGTTCAACCTCCAGGAAGAGGTCTATCAATACCTCTACGACACCATCAGCCGCGTCGCGTTGCACGAGACTGCGGCTCCGCCGCCCACGCCCGAGGCAGTTCCAGGCGCACAGCCCCCGAAGCAGCTTCAGGAGGATATGGTCCGCCTGTTCTTTGGGAGAGACTCCACATCGCCCCCCAACACTTCGGATTCTTTCGACCCACTGCGGTACGTTGTCGAGCACGCCGAGCGCAGCATTCACTCGAAAACTCTGGGGTTTTCTGGATTTCTTCTGATGTTGGTCACGGTTTTCGGCCTAATGAGCAACATCGAATATGCCTTTAACCGTATCTGGGGGCTGAACCGCAGCCGTTCCTGGCACCGGATGTTCAGCGACTACACCTTGATCACCATCCTGCTTCCTGTGCTTGCCGCAGGTGGCTTGGCGATCACGGCCGTCCTGTCCAGTCCCGCGCTGACGGAACAACTCGGCGCGATGTCGTTGCTGCTGCGCGGCGGGCAGTTGGCCCTGCTCGCGATCGCGTTCACCGGCCTCTACAAGTTCATCCCCAATACCCTCGTCAAGCTGCGCTATGCATTGCTGGGCGGGGTGGTCGCAGCATTGCTCTGGCACCTGCCCACCCAAGCCTACGTAAAGTCCCAGGTGGGATTGGCCAACTACAGCCTGTTTTACTCCGGTTTTGCCCAGGTCCCTCTGCTACTCCTTTATATCTACGCCTGCTGGATTGTCATCCTGTTTGGCGCGGAACTCGCGTTTGCCTGTCAGAATGAACAAACCTACGCCATGGAGCGTCACGCCGCAGACGCGAGCCATGCCTACCGCGAAGCGTTGGCCGTGAAAGCCGCTGTGGAAACCGCCCGCCGCTTCAACGCCGGTGATGTCGGTCTCTCCGCACGCGAGGCCGCCCGTGCCTGGAATGTCCCCCTGCGCCTAGTCAACGACACGTTGTTTCACCTCGAAACGGCCGGACTACTCCGGCGCGTGGCCACCGAACCCGTCACCTATCAACCCGCGCGCCCGCTGGAACAGATTCGCGTTTTCGACGTCAAGCGCGCCATCCGCGAACTTGGCGAGGACCCTTCCGAATTGCGCGAGGACCCCGTTATGGGAGCATGGTTTGCTTCTCAGCCCGCTTCGGAGGAAGCCATGACGCTCGCCGCCGTCGTGAAGAGTCTGGAAGAAGCCTTTTCACCTGAGTCCTCGGTTTGAGATACCCCCCACCCGGGGCTAACATGCCCGCATGAAACTCTGTGGAATTACAGGCGGAATCGCCAGCGGAAAATCCGAGATTACCCAACGTCTTGCGGCGTTGGGGATTCCTGTACTCGACGCCGATCGCATGGGGCATGCGTGTATCGCGCCCGGGGGCGCGGCGGAGACAGCCGTGGTTGAGGCTTTTGGCGCGGCCATTCTCACCGATGGCGCGATTGACCGCGCGAAACTTGGGGCGCTTGTTTTTGGGGATGCCGCCAAGCGCGAACGCCTCAACGCGCTGGTGCATCCCTGCATTCATGCCGAAATTCACCGCCAGGTGCGCGCGCTTGCTCGACAAGGTCACGCGGTTGCCGTACTTGATGCCGCCCTGATCGCCGAAGATGGGCAACGGCCGGAGTGTCTAGATTTCTTGGTGGTGGTGAACAGCGCACGGGAAACGCGTATTCGGCGGCTTATGGAGACGCGCGGTCTGACGGAGACCGAGGCGATCGTGCGCGTGGATGCGCAGACTCCGCCCGAGCGCAAGATTCCCTTGGCAGACCTTGTTATCGACAACGAGGGCGATTTGGCGTCGCTTCATACCCAGGCGGATGCCTTGGCAACGCGGCTTATGGGCGATCTAGACGATTGACCTTCTCGACGGACTAAGGCATGCTTTATGGCAAATCAGGAAAGGGCATACCATGTTCCAGCAACTACTCTCCGGCGGTCTGGTGTCGTTCTTACAGAGCGTGCTGCAATTCCTCTTTAGACTGCTCACGACATTCCGCGGACTGCCGGGATAACTAGACACGTCTACCGCGCGATCGCGCCCGCCAACCCCTCAATAAGGCGGTGGGCGTTCTTGATTGTGTAATCGCCGGAGATGTTCGTGCCGTCCACTTTAGCGGCGCCTTCCAACTGCGCCCCGTAGCGTCCCGAGAGCCCCATACTTACCCCGAACTTGCCAAGATTAAGCATTGATTCGAGTTCACTGAGCGCCTCCGGGGGAGTGTTCGGCCCACACTTCAGCACAAGCCGCACGGCGAGCGTGTCAGGCGCCTGGAGGTCCGCGGTCAGCGATGCCGCCGCGACAGGCGCGAGGGTCTCAAGCGCGGTTTCCTGAAGGGCCTGCGCGTCCGTCGACGTGCTGGAGCCCGCCGCGCGCGCCATCGCGATCGACAACGCCAATGCCGCGCCGCCGCCGCCGGTATTGTCGACCTGAGCTTCCAGCAGATGCCCGCCCTGCAACGTGACGGGAGCGTCCGCTGCGCCAGTCCAACGTCCACGGACGGCCTGGACGACGTTTGCGTCAAACATGAGCTTGCCCGAGAGCCACAGTACGCCATGTTGCGGGCGCAGCACGCCATCGGCGGCCCAACGAACCGACGGGAAACTCGTGCGTAACGCAGTCAAGTCGGCGCGTTGTTGGACCAGCGGGCCAAAGCGCTGGTCGTTCACCGCCAAGGTTACCGAAAGCTGCTCGCTGGCGAGATCCGGCGTGAGGAAAAGATACGCCGAATAGGGCGCGGCCTTCTTCAGCCATTTCGGGGCGAGGCCGGTTTGTTTCGAGACCGCGTCCTGCACGGCGGGGGTGTCTAGAAGCCCCTGAATATCCAGCGCCACGGCGGCGGTTGCGTCGGCGGGCTTGAGGGCGGCGGCCTCCACACGCGGGGCCGACCGGAGAAACTCGTATCGCGCGTCGAGCATGAGCAATGCGCCCGCCGCCAACAACACGACGCCGCCCAGGCCTGCGCCAACGATCAGCAATACCTTTTTCAACACGAAATACCTCCCGTCACTCAAGACCGCGATATCCTACGGCGGGATAGGCGCTAATTCAATCCGAACCGGAATACGGGCAAGTGTCACCTAATTACCGCCAGGAACGTCTATGCTTTGGGACATGAGCCTGTCAACGAATTGTTGCCCGAATCGTTTGATCGAAAGGGAGTTAAACCGCCATAGTATACGTATTGAATGGCGAGTCCAACGCAATACTGTCAGGGGAATTTGTCATCGCAACACCAGTATTGTCAACTAGTTCCGACCTTTTTGGGTCTGCCCCCGGGAACGTCTGCGGCAAAGTGCGCGGGCTTTTTCAGCGCGCACGCCTTATTTGCATCGCCTCTAGCCCCACCAAACTTAACTGTTAGCGAGGTACGTGATGACGGAACTTAGCGATTCTCAATCCAGCGGTGCTTCAACCACCAGCGGCGATCCCTTGGCGCTGCTCCACGGTCGCTACCAAGACCTGAAGGCGCAGATCCATCAAGTTGTCGTGGGCCAGGAGCAGGTGATTGACGCCGTGCTGTCCTGCATTCTCGCGGGGGGACACTGCCTCGTCCAGGGCGTGCCGGGATTGGCCAAAACGCTGCTAGTCCACACGATTTCCGAGGCACTCGACCTCAATTTCAAGCGCATTCAGTTCACCCCGGACCTGATGCCGTCGGACATCACGGGAACCGACATTATCCAGGAAGACCCGGAAACCCACCAGCGCCGGTACCAGTTCATCCCTGGGCCGATCTTCGCCAACGTCCTCCTGGCCGACGAGGTCAACCGCACCCCACCCAAGACGCAGTCGGCCCTGTTGCAGGCCATGCAGGAACACGAGGTGACCGTCTCCGGGCGCACGTATCCCATTGAAGGGCCGTTCTTCATCATGGCCACGCAGAATCCCATCGAGCAGGAAGGCACCTACCCCCTGCCCGAGGCGGCCCTGGACCGGTTCATGTTCATGGCCTATATCGACTATCCCCAGGCCGACGAGGAACACCAGATCGTCAAACAGACCACGACGGACCGTGTGCGAAAAGTCAGCCAGGTGTTGTCGCGCGAAGACATCCTGCAATTCCAAAAACTTGTGCGCCAAGCCCCGGTGAGCGACACCGTCATTGAATACTGCGTGCGCCTGGCGCGCAGCAGCCGTCCGGGCGACGCGCAGGCGACGGAGATGGTCAAGAAGTACCTGAAGTGGGGCGCTGGTCCGCGCGCGGGGCAGTTCATGACCCTGGGGGCCAAGGCGCGCGCGCTGATCATGGGCCGCGTCACGCCCAGCTACGACGACGTGAAGGCGGTCTGTCCGTTGGTTCTGCGCCATCGGTTGATCCCGAACTTCAACGCCGAGGCCGACGGCATCGATGTCGAAATGGTGATCCAGGATCTGCTTAAGCACGTCCATCCGCCCCGGTAGGCCGGACAATAGAGAGCCCATCGCCACATGCGTATTGTTCGTGACATCGTCCTGGCTCTGTTTGCGCTGACCATTGCGCTTGCGCTGGTCGTGGGCGGAGTGCTGTTTGGTGCTAAACGCGAAGCCGCCACCCAAATGACCGCGCTGCAACAGGCAG
Organism: Candidatus Hydrogenedentales bacterium; assembly: GCA_041859045.1. Lineage (GTDB taxonomy): Bacteria > Hydrogenedentota > Hydrogenedentia > Hydrogenedentales > SLHB01 > JBHELB01. The sequence goes on from JBHELB010000006.1 coordinate 26,692, forward strand.
GAAAACCAACAAGCCTAAAGGAAACCGTGAACCGGAAACCTGCACCAGAGGTTTCTTCGCAAGGCGCGCCAAAGCATCATGATCCGGCAGCATTGCTCGCCGCCACACTGGAAATTCCCGAGGAACTCCTTAAGGATGAGCCGTGGGACGCCCAGCAATGTGAACGTGCGAGAGAATTTCTGGCGCGCTATAGGGCGTTACTCGATGCGTTGCACTCCGGGGCTTACGATCTCGTCACGAATCTGTTGGCAGAAATCGAAGGTGGCACGCTTACGACTCAAGAACTTGCGAAAAGGCTCTTGGAGTTATCCGCAGACTCTTGGCGAATAGATCGCCTACTGAAATTCGAAACGCGGCTGGCCCTACTCGACGGCCGCACAGTCGACGCGCTCTCGTCACTGCAAACGCGCTTAGGGTTCGTCCAGCACCACGCCTCCGTCCCGTTTGCGAAAGGAATCCTCACTCAGAGCGCTGTGAGTTCGGCCATCTTTTCCGATCTCGCGGCATTGATGTCGGAGCATGCGCTTACCGAAGAACAACTCTTGCAGATGCAGCGCCAAACCGCGCAGCTCGACGTCGCGGATCGTGCCGTCCGCTTCATTAACGAGGAACGCGCGTTCTTCCTTCAGGGGGTTGAGGAAGGACGCGAAGGGAATTTCTCCTATTTTCTAGCAGAAGGCATCGTTGTTCGCGGTGCAGCAAACGATTTCACCGAAGCCGAGGCCGTCCTCCAACAAGCCCCTTCGGTTCAGCGCGCCTACGCGACAGTCGCCGGGACGCAACATCCGTTGCTGGATATTGGAACCCTGCTCCGACCGCACGTCTTTCAGCACTCTCTCCGCAGCCTCGTGGGTATATCCTTGCGCAACCAAGCGGATATTCGCGCGACCACCGCTGGACTCGCCGTCGAGCGCTACCGCCTTGCCGAGGGCCGTCTGCCCGATAACCTTGAGCAAACCGTACCGCGCTTTCTCGACGCCGTCCCGACGGACCCCTGCGACGGCGCGCCGCTGCGCTATCGACAGCAAGACGGCGGATTCGTGGTGTATTCCGTTGGGCTCGATGGAGTCGATGATAGCGCTTCCGCCGAGCAAGGCAACGGAACCGCCCGTACCGGCGATATCGCCTTCCGCGTGACGCAGCAAGAGAAAACTTTGGATTCTGGGGAGAACGCATAGATGGCGCATTTGGGACTACGCCGCCACGGGCGCTCGGAATCGCTCAAGTATCTCGACCCAGAGACCTTGAGCCGCCTCGGCAATCTTGAGTTGATCGCGCGCTGCGCGATCGAGGGTCTCTATGCCGGCCTCCATCCGAGTCCGTTTCATGGCTTTAGCGTCGAGTACAGCGACCACCGGGCCTATGAGCCCGGCGACGAACTGCGCTTTCTCGACTGGAAGATCTTCGGGCGCAGCGACAAACTCTACGTCAAACAGTTTCTGCAAGAAACGAACGTCCCCGTCTACATCTTTCTCGATTGCAGCAAGAGCATGACGTTTCAAGGCGACGGGGCCGTGAGTAAACTCGAGTTCGGCTCGTATCTCACCGCGGCGCTGTCCTACCTCATGCTCTCGCAAGGCGACAGCGTCAGCCTGACCGTCTTCAACGAAAAACTCGTGCGCCGCGTGCCGGGCCGGGCGCATCGTTCGCATCTTTTCGCGCTGCTCACGGCGCTGCAACAGATAAAGCCTGACGGAAAGACTCGCATTGGCGAAGTCCTGCACACGATGGCGGAAACCATCCACCGCCGCGGCATCGTCATGATCATCTCCGATTTTCTCGACGACCCCGAGAGCCTGACCAGCGGTCTCGCGCATCTTCGCCACCAACGACACGACATCATCCTCTTCCAAACCCTCGATCGGCAGGAACTTGAGCTCAACTATGAAGGGCTGGTTGAGTTTCAGGACCTGGAAGCGGGAGGTATCGTCCGTGCGTTTCCCGCAGCGCTGCAAACTGCGTATCGCGTGCGCGTACAGAACTTCCTGGACCAGCTCGAGAAAGAGGCTGGGCTGCACGGGATGGACTACTGCCTGTTGAACACGTCCGAAACCTTGAAGAAGGCGCTCATCGCGTATCTTCTTCGACGAAAGCGGCTACAGTGAGTTTCGAATTCCTCATTTTCTTAGCAGGAACGGCGGCGATCATCGGGCCGATCGCGGCGCACCTCTTCGCGCGGCCACGCTACCGCCGTATTCCATTTACCATGCTGCGCTTTCTCGTTGAAGGACAGCGCGAAAGCCAATCGCGCCGTTGGTTTCGCGATCTGTTTCTCCTCATGTTGCGTTGCCTCGCGATCGCATGCATTGCACTGATGTTCGCCGGTCCGCGCATCCTCACGTCCAAGACAGATACCGAATCGCGTCCGCTCCATCTGCTGGGGCTCGACGATTCGTTGTCCACTGCCGCAACGGAAAACGGCGCGACTCGATTCAGCAAACTGCGTGAAGCCGCGATGGAGTATGTTCGATCCGCCCCCAAAGGAGATGCTTTTTCCCTGTTTGGTCTCGCGTCCGGACAGAATGTGACCGCAGTCGATGCGGTGCAGGCCGAGGCATTTATCAGCAGTCTGGAACGCCCCAGCGCGGGCCCCTTCGAACCGATGCCCTTCTTGGCGGCCGTGCGCGCTGCCGCTTCTGCCAGTGAGAAGCTCAACGCTCCGTCCGTTTTTCTCGCCAGCGATTTCACACCGACCACACTCAATGCCCTCATCTTCGAGGGAAAACCCACGCCGGTCAAGGCATGTACGACAGCAGTTCTTGGAGACGCCGAGGCGTTGGGAAACGCCGCGATCATCGGCGCGCGCTCTCTCGGGGCGTCAGACAACGCCATATTGCTCGAAGCGATCGTGGTCAACTATGGCGTCGAAGCATCGCACCGCACCGTCAGCGCGGTCGCCGATGGACAGACTCTTGTCAATCTGCCTCTTGAACTTGGTCCAGGCGCGCGCCGTGTCATCCCGCTGGAACTTCCCCTGAATGACGCGCTCAAGGCGAACGCCTGTCTGCCCCTCGAACTTCGCTTGAGTGAAGGCGATGTCCTTCGGGAAGACGACAGCTATTTTCTCGCCGTTTCATATGCACCTGCGGAAACACGCCGCGCCGTCCTTGTTGGCGCGGACGCGCGTGAGACCTTCCTGCTTTCCACCGCGCTGACCACCCTTGCGGACCAAGATGCGTTGAGTCCGCTCAAAAGTGAAACCATTCCGTTCTCGCGATTTTCTCCGTCAACGTTGCGCGATGTCGATACCCTCGTGTTCTGCTCCCTTCCGTCGAATCTTGCCGCAAACGCGGAGGCCCTGGCCGCGTTTGTTCAGCGCGGCGGACGCGCCGTGTTTTTTCTTCCCCGCACCGTTGAACTTTCCGTTCTTCACGCATTGGCGGGCTACGATATCGCGCCGGGCCACATCGGCGCCGTGCGTTTCGAGGCCGCACGCATGGAGGCATCCCCCGCGCGCGGCGCGCAGACCAGCACTCTAGGCGGCGACGAACGCCCCCGCGCGGCACTGGCGCATTACGCGCTGGATCGAATCCTCATCTCGGGCTATCACGAACTTGTGCCGGGCCCCAAGGCCGAAGTCCTTTGGCAGTTTGAGAACCGCGCTCCCTTTCTTGTGGCAACGCCCTGCGGCGACGGCGAGGTACTCTGGGTCAATACAAGCGCCGACGACAGCCTCAGCGACATCATGAAATCCCCGGCGGCCATTGCCTTTGTAGATTATCTTCTCGGACGTGAGAGCCAAGTTCGACAACTATCGTTTCACACCGGCGAGCAGGCGGCGTTGCCCGCCTTGGAGACCGAGATCAAGACCGCCGCCGCCGGCCAACCGGTCCTGCTCGCCGTTCCCAACGGCCGCGCCGAAAACGCCGCCGTTGTCGATGGACTTCTCCGGTTCCGTATTGCGCGCGACACCGGCTGGGTACACAGCACGGCGGCCCCGTTGCGTTGGGCCGGGATCAACGTTCCCGAGGGCGAGACCGACCTCGCGCGCCCCGCACAAGACGTCATTGCAGGCCATATGCAGCGGCTTTTCACCGAGAATCCAGAGGCAGAGAAAAGTGAGGCCTCCATTGATCGCGGTCTGACGTACCATCCGCTCTGGATGCATCTCGGTTGGGCCGCGATGGCGCTCATTCTTCTCGAGGCGTTTGTCTCAAACAGGATAAAACGATGACCGCAGACCTTGTGAGCACGCGATTGAGCGCTCTGGTGGAGCGCGTCCGAAAAGTGCGCCGCTGGCTGGTATTGTTCGAATGCCTTCAGGCCGCCGCCGCGTGCATGGCGTTTGTGGTTGTCTACGCCCTGCTCTTTGCCGCGCTCGATCATCACATCCACCTCAATGTCGCCGCGCGCATCGTCGGCCTCGGCATGCTTCTCGCCGGTCTGCTCTATCTCGTTGTACGCTACGTCCGCCGGATCGCGGTGCATATGTCCTGCGCACAAGCCGCAAATCACATCGAGTCACGTTTTAACCTGGATCAGCAGCTTGTCGCGGCAATCGAATATCACGAGAACGCGGAAGATTATCCGTATTCACGCGCATTGGCCGATCGCCTTGTGTTTCAGGTCTACGACGCCACACGCCAATTGCCTATCGAACGAACGGTGCCCAAATGGCAGGTCGTCGCCTTAACCGCGCTAGTCGTCTTCGGGACATTCACCACGCTCGGAGTGGGCGTCAATAACTACCGCTACTTCCAGCGGTATATGACACGCCTTATCGTGCCCACGTCGACCGTCGCGCCGCTTCCTCCGACCGACCTCATTCCGTTGACGCAAGACCTTGTTGTGCCGGCCGACGTGGAATCGCCGCTTGAGGTGGAAGTGCGCGGAACCATTCCGGACAACGTCACCCTCGCGCTCAATATGGAGAATCAATCCGCCGAGGAACGCCCTATCGGCGTGAATGAAAAAGCAAACGGCGCGCGTGTTGCCACGGCGATGGTGCGTTTCGCCGCAGGAAAACACCGATACCAGTTCCGCGTCAATGACGTCAGCACGCGCTGGTACAACGTGAAGGCCGTGCCGCGTCCAGACATCGCCAGTCTTTCCGCCGAGAACATTCCACAGCCCGGAAAGGAGCTTCCCCCATTCCCCGTTGAGGTGAAGGACCAAGTGCTGCGTACGCTCAAGGACTCGCTCGTGCGCGTCACCGTTGAAGGCACCGTTCCGCTTCGTTCAGTGGAGGTGGCCAATCTACAGGGCGGCCGGGAGACGCCAGATCCCAAAGGTGGCACAACGTTCTCCTTTGACGTTCAGGCCGATCGGGAAGGTTTTATAGGACTCACTCTTGTGAGCACGGAAGGAATGTCCTCCGACGCCCTCCCGCCTGTTCAGGTCGTGCTGATCGTGGATAACGAGCCCACGTTCAAAATGATCACGCCGGACAACGACTACACCGCGACCCAGGTTTCCAGCATCCCGGTGAGTTTTGAGGCCACCGACGATTTCGGCTTCGAATCCGCCGAGCTGGTTTTCGAATTTCCAAATCGCGAGCCGCTCGTATTGCCTATGGCGCTTGACGAATCCAAGAAACACGGCACTGTTTCGACCATTCTTGAACTCGAAGAGTATCCGCTTGAGGTAGGCGATTCGGTGCTCGTGTACGGCCGCGGCCGCGATATCAGCACGGGCATGCGCAGTAAGGGCGAGCCGACGGTTGGCGAAGTGCGCTTCATAGAGATCCGCCCCTCCAAACGCCTCTACAGTCAATCCCAGTCGCCGATGCCCAATGCAGGCCCGCAGGGTGGCGCGCCTCAGCCGGATTCGCTCCCAGAAATCCTCGGGTATCTGCGCGCTATCGTGAAAAAGACGTGGGAAATGGCGGGAAAGACGGACTACAGCCCTGCGGACAAGGCCACGATAGATGGCATTGAACACGATGCCACCTACGTGTTGCAGCAACTGGGCGCGTTGCGCCCGTACGTCGCGGAGAAGATGACGCCAGAGCAGCTTGCCGAGTACGACAAAGTTGTTTCACTGGCCCAGCGCGGCGACGAAAATCTGAGAGCGTATCTTCCTCGCGTGGCGATAGAGGATTTCAAAGAAGCCTACCGCGTTTTGCAGAAGCTCGCGCAAGTGTTGAAAATTGTTTTGCCGCAGGGGCCGCCAGCACCGGAGAAGCCGCGCCCGGATTCCATCGACCCGATGGAATCGTCCCACGTCACCCGGTTCCAGAAAGATCAGGAACTGTGGGAGATGCAGCGCATTGCTCGCAAGCTGGCCGCGATTAAGCGTTCTCAAGAAGAACTGCGCCGTCGTTTCCAGAATCTGCTCGATCCGGACAATCCCGCGCAGAACAGTCAGGCCGTTCGCGACGCCGAAAGTTGGCAGGACAAAAACGGCTATCCGGAAGAACCGCAAGGGCCATCTGAAAAAGGAGCCGATGGTTCGAAAGTCGCTCGCAACAGTGCGACGCTAGAGGGCGCTCTTCCGAATATACCGCCTTCGTCGGGGAAAAGCAGCGGAGGCATGCAAATGCCGTCCGGACAAGAAACGCAGACGCCGGCTGAATCTGAAGCGCGGACCGCCTCGTTTGAGGAGCGCTTGAGCATGCTCATGGCACAGCAAAACTCGCTTAACCAACAGGCAAGTCAACTCAAGCAGTTGATGGCAAAGATGACGCGCGATCTCGACACGCCCACCCCCTCCCAAGCCTCCTCTGAATCGTCATCGGGCCAGGCGCAAGGGGGAGATGGCCAGGGTGGGGGCCAAGCGGCGGCACAGCAAGCGTCTTCCGCGTCGACAGGAAGCGCGGCCCGCAGAAAGGCCGAACAAAATCTCGAACGTGCGACGGAGGCCATGCGCGAGTTCGACCGCCTTGCCCAAAAAGCGATGACGGATGTAGCGGGACGAGAGGACGCTACCCAACAGGCGGAGCAGGCGTTGGACAACGCCATTCGTGAAATCGCCGAAGCCCAGCGCACCGTCGCCGAAAGTCTGGAACAAACCGAACACGAGCGCGCGGCGCGGGAAATGCAGGACAAGGCCGACCAGATGACTGAGATCGCGGAAGCGTTGGAGAGTGGATTATCGCCCGCCGAGCGCGCCGAGATGATGCGCCGTCTTGAAGAGGCCAAGATGCTGCTTAATCAGATGGGCGCGTCACCTCAAGGCGAAGGACAATCGCAAGAACAGAATCAGGCTCAAGCTGAGGGGCAAGGACAAGGTGGCGATCAAGGAGCCAATGGGACTGGTCGTCTTGGCAAGCCCGGTCTCGGGGGCAATGCGGGTGAGTCTGCGTCTGGCGCTGAAGCGCGCCAACTGGCCACAGAATTTTGGTCCAAGGCGATTGACGCAATGAAACAGCGCGGCGACATGCCTGAAGAGACACCTTCCGACGCGGATTACCTCAAACACGAGAAGCAGTACTTTGAACAAACCGCGCGTTACGGAGTTAAGACGGAATCCTCCAAGAAAAATGCGGACTCCGCTCCCGAGAAAAGGAAGTAATCGATGGTGCTGGCGTCTTATCCAGGAACGCTGATCGCCGCCGCGATAGTTGCGAGTGCACTGGCGCTGCTCCTGCTGGCGTATCGCGCCAAAGCCTGCGCCCAAGCAGGGTATTGGCGCGTCCTTTTCGGCTCCATGCAGGCCCTCGCGCTCCTTGCGCTGCTGTTCATCCTGTGGAATCCTTCCATGCCGCAGTTTGTGGAGAAGAAGACGCGAAACACCGTGCTTACTCTGGTGGACAGCAGCCGCAGCATGAGCATGGCGGACGTTGACGGCAAGCCGCGACTAGAGGCAAGCGTCGAGGCAATTCAGAAGGTTCTGATTGGCGACAACCCCGAGGCGCCTCTTTTCTCCCTCTACGGTTTCGATGCCCGGGCCTATCCCGCCCAATCCTCCAACGCGCTCCATCGTTACGGCGACCGCAGCGATCTTCACACCGCGTTGGAGGCCGTCCGCCACTATGATCTTCCGCGGGAGGACGACAGCGCGGGGCAGATCGTCGGGGCCGTCGTCTTCACCGACGGACAAGTGGACGACCGCGTGGTGACCGCGTACGCCCCGTTGCAACACCAGGGAATCAAGCTGCTTTTTGTGGGTACCGGCGCGGTCGATGCCGCTCCGGACGTATGCCTCAAGAGTCTGCGCGTGCCCGCGCGCGCCCTCGTTGAAACGCAGTATCAGGCCGTCCTCGTTCTCGGGAAAACCGGAACGCTCCCCGGCCCCGTCCGTGTGGAAGTCTTGAGCGGCAACGATCTGATGTTCGCCCAGGAGGTCGCTCCCGACGCGATCGCGGACGACAAACCTGTCTTTTGTTCGCTTGCGGCATCGACGCTCGGCCCGCAACCGCTCACAGCGCGTATCGTGCCGTTTGAGGGCGAGGCCAATCCCGAAAACAATCAACGCAGCGCGCAAGTGGAAGTGGTGGACGAGGAACCCATCAACGTGCTTCTCTACAGCCACGAAGCCTCCGCGGACATCGGGAAAATGCGTCAAGCTCTCGAACGCGACAAGAAAGTCCGCCTCGACCTCGGCTTCGACGTGCTCAAGGCGAATTCGGGCAAGGACCACAAAAGCATGCCGGGGCACGTCCCGTTTCCATCGACTCCCGAGGCCTTCAATAAATACGACGTGATTATCCTGGCGGCCGTTCAGTTCAGTTCGCTCACGAATCAGCAGGTGGATGGACTGTACTCGTTCGTCAATGATCGCGGCGGCGGCATCGCGATTATGCCGAGCTGCGGTTGCGGCGTGAAACTGGATGCGTTTGGCGAAAAACTGCGGTCGCTGCTTCCCGCGTTTCCCGTACAGGACTCGCACAGCGAAGGGGGCAGCGCGATTCCGTTGCTAACCGCCGACGGACGGAGCAGCCGTGTTTTTTCGGATGACGCCCTGGAAAAATTTCAGCCGACCGCGCAACCGATCTACGCGTCGTTGGACGTCAAACCGGCGTCGCGCACGTTTCTGCGAGGAGGCGATTCCGCTCTCCTGGTGGGCCAGCGCCTTGGCCGCGGCTATGCGGCATTGATCAACCTCAAGCCCTTGGCCACGTGGTATAGAGCCGATCTCGACGGCGGCGCGTTGCGTGTGCTGATGTCGGGATTGACCGCCTACCTAGGCCGCACGACGCAACGCGAGTCGGGTGTGGAGTTGTTTGCGGCGCGTCCCCAGGGAACGCCTCAGTTCGTTCGTTTCGACTGCACCGTTATGGATCGTTCGTACGCCCCGGTTTCCGAGGCCAATGTGTTGCTGGAAACCGGCGGCATTACGTACCGAATGCTCGAAACTTCCCATGGACGCTATACGGCGGAGGTTAATGCCGGTACGCGCGAGTCCATCTCTGCCCATGTCGCCGCGGAAAAGGACGGGCTGCTGCTTGGCGAACGCATTTTGTCCGCCTCAGTTCCGCTGACAACCGGCGAAATGGATCGCACCGAGCAGGACCGCGAGTTTCTCTCCACACTCGCCGAGCGCATGGGAGGAACTTACTGTAACCTTCCTGATCTTAAGACTCAGGCCGCGGGGTTGTTCGAGGCGTCGCGTTCGACTCGCAAGGTGCATGAACTCACACCGGTCTGGCGTCGTTGGGCCGTGTTTCTGGCCATCGCCGGAACGCTCACCGCGTGCTGGTTTTTGCGCCGCGCAAAAGGACTAATGTGATGAGAATTTTCTTCGCGCAGATCGCGCTTAGCATCGCTGCATTGCTCGCGATTTCGCCCGGCGTTGACGCTCAGGAGGCCGCGTCTCCGGCCACGTCGACCGCGTCACCTACAGAAGCGCTATCCCCTGCGCCAAAGCCTTTCAAGCCCAGTCGCGTTTTGCTCATATCGGGTATCACCAAGGATCCCGACCAGCAACAGGCGCAGGATCGCGCAATCACTCAGCTACTCGAAACGCTCACCTCGCGTATGGAAGTATCCAGCACGCAAATCACCACACTGGTCGACAAAAGTTCGCTAGTCACGGGGGCTTCGGGAGAGTCTACTCGCGAACGCATCAAGGCCGCAGTGGCGAAGTTGGCCAAGGCAGGCCCCGATGAACAGGTTCTTTTCTATTACGCGGGAGAAGCCAACGCGGTGGGCGGCGCGCTGCGATTGAACATTCCCGGCGCCGACATTACGCATGAAGAATTGGCGGAGTGGTTCCGTCCGCTGAAGGCGAGCTGCTTCCTGGCGGTGCTCGACGTTCCCCGTGCGGGGTATTTCACGAAGCCGATGGCGGGACAGGGGCGCATCATCATCGCCTCGTCTCGTCTCGATCAGCCGTATCGCACGATGTTTTCAGAGTATTTCGTTTCGGCATGGGCAGACCCCGCGTCGGACCGCAACGCCGATGGGTGGGTAACCTTGACAGAGGCCTTTCAAACCGCAGGCGAGCAGATCGATGAAGCGTATCGAAATCAGGACCTGATGAAGACGGAAAACGCCTTGTTGGATGACGATGGCGACGGAGTTCCTTCGCAGGCCCCGTGGAGGTATGCTGAACGCGGCGGAGATGGGGCCGTCTCCGCAATGTGTGGTCTGATTCGTCCATAGATAGAGAAAAAACCGATCATGATATCGCGGCGAGATTTCCTGAAGACATGCGCGGCGGGAACGACAACAGCCGCATTGACTGCTTTCTCCGCTTCAGCGGAGGCTGCGCCAAAATCGCCTTCCGTCCCCCCGCAGGGCATGCAGGGCTATGACCTTTCCATGCCCCGCGTACGATTTGAATGCGATGGGCGCGTGACCTGCCCGTGGAACATCTACCCCGGCGGCGAGGTCAACCTAATGAACGAGTTTGTCGCCCAGGTACATAGCAGCGTTAAGATTCCTCAAGGGGCTGTAAACTACACCCCCATGCTCGGACAAGACCATCAGTTCGCAGCCGTTGTGGACCTGGACAATATCGAGTCCATGCGGCCATTCCCTATTCTTTTTATGACGGCTGAAGGACGCTTCGACCTAAGTCCCGCACAACGAGACGGCCTCAAGAAATACATCGAACAAGGCGGTTTTATCCTCATGGATGACTGCGTATACGATCGCGGCGGCGATTTTTTCTACCAGAGCGCACATAAAATTCTAGCAGAGATCTTTGGCCGCGACGCGATGGAACCGATTCCCTATGCGCACGAGGTTTTCAAGAACGTGTACGATCTCTCCGCCGAGGGACTGCCCCACGCGCAAGGGCAGCGCCACGGCGCGCGCGGCCTTTTCCTCGAAGAGCGTCTTGCCGTGTTTCTTAGCCCTTCAGATCTACACTGCGCCTGGACTGATAAGGATCGCGTTTGGTTCCCCGATCCGAGCGTCTACAATCGGACCATCCAGATGGGCATCAACATCTTGACCTACGCCCTCTCCCACTAGATTCCGGGCGTGAGGAGGCGACATGAGCGTACTACATCGCTTACGATTCCTGGGGCTCGCCGTGCTGGCCCTATGTGCTGCGTCTCACGCAAGCGGCCTTGAAGGAGTCGTCCTCGACGCGGAGAACAAACCTGCCGCGGGCGCAGTAGTGTACCTCGTCAGTACAGGGAAAAGTTTCTCGGCGCTTAACAATCGCGTCGAGATGCCTGATGCGTTCACGCGCGCGATTACGGATAAGGCAGGCGCGTTCAAACTCGAGTCGGATTCGCAACCCACAACGCTCGTCGTGCGCGACATGGCGGGGCAACTCGCGACCTTTGAGTCGCCGAAATCTCTTACGCTCCGTTTGCCCGCGCCGGGTACAATCTCCGGAACGTTGAAGAAGGGACCTGAGCCGATTGCCGGACAGGAAGTGGAGGCCTTGCTTCTCAGCAAGAACCCCAAGGTCCGCATCCGCTTCTCCACAAAATCATCGACCGAGGGCACATTCCAGTTTTCACGCGCCATTCCGGGTCAATACGAGGTAATCACCCGTCATGACGTTCCTCAGGTGGGATGTTGTTTCCGATCGGTAGTCACAAACGATGGCAAGATTTCGCTGGAGCCAAACGGCACTTCGAACATCGCCTTCGGCGGCACAGACCTCCCGCTGCTTGCAGGAACGATTCGCGATCTGGATGGCGCACCGCTTCACGGCGTCTGGGTAAGCCTGCGTCCAAAGCAGACAGCCTCCGAGCAGGTCTGGTCCACCGTCACCGATCGCGAGGGCCGCTATCTGCTTGGCGACATTCCCCCCGGCGACTACTCGATGCGGTGTTTCCGCCGATTAGCGCTCAATACTGGCGCGCGCACGTTCGACGTCAAGCAGGAAATAGCGATTCTCGATGCGCCCGTCAATGGCGCCAAACAACCTTGCTTCAAGAATGTTCAGGATCTTGCCGTTGACCTTGCCCCATTCATGCCGCTCGATACGGATCAAGCCGCTCCCGCGTTTGCAGGCACTTTGACCACCGGCGCGCCACTGACCTCGGAGAGTCTGCGCGGAAAGATCGTCGTACTGCACGCGTTCGCGAGCTGGTGCGCGCCGTGCCGCAGGGGGATTGCCTTCTTCGACCAACTTCAGGAGCGTTTCCCCTCGGAAAAAGTGGCGGTCATCGGCGTCAATTTCGATGAGACTCTTGCGGACGCCCGGGACTTTATCCGAGAAAGCAACCTCAAGCACCCGGTGTTTTTTGAAGGTTCGATGTCTCAAAGCCGCATCGGCAAGGACTACCGGATCGCGGCGATTCCTGCAACGTTTGTGATTGACGCGAGCGGTAACCTCTACCAGCAAGACGTCTTCGATGAGACACTGGCGGGCGTGGTTGAAGAGCTGCTCGCCAAAAGCGCGACGCCGTCCGCGCTAACGGCGGAGACTTCTCAGTGAACCGCATCGGTTTTCGCGCGCTTCTTGTCTTCGGGTTATTCCTCCCCTGTCTTGGCGCGGCAGCGGCTTCGGGCGACAGCGACTACGGCATCCTCATCGCCCGCGTCAAGTTCGCGAGCGATACCCACGGCGCGAATCCTTGGAACCTGTACCCCGGCGCGGAGAAGAATCTCCTTGAGGAGTTCCAGCGGCAAGTTCACTCCAAGGTCAAACTAGATCCGCGTTGCGAGAGCCGTAATCCTTGGACCGGGCCAGACGATATGTTCAACGGCGTCGTCGATCTGGAAACGCTCGAGCCGATGCGCGCTTTTCCCATGCTCCTAATGACTTCCGACGGGGTGTTTCGCCTCTCGCCGAAACAGAAAGAGAACCTTCGCGCATATCTGGAGCAAGGCGGTTTTCTTCTCATGGACGACTGCGTGGCCGATGACGGGCCTCAGGACTCTTTCTTCCGTTGCGCGTGCATGGCAATGGAGGATATTTTTGGTTCGGGCCGGGTGGAGACTATTCCTCGCGATCATGAGATATTTCGAAACGTGTTTGATCTCACCGACATGGGCACGCCTTTCTTGCAAGGCAAGCATCACGAAGCCCAGGGAGTATTCGTCGGCGACCGCTTGGCGGTTTTTATCAACTCAACCGATCTCCACTGCGGCTGGGTCGATCGCAACGGAACTCGCTTTCGTCCCGGCACTCCCGGACGTGGTCCGCACACCTACAAAGACGCCATTCACATGGGCATCAACATCCTCATGTACGTGCTTTCCCACTAGGGCGTTTTACGTTTTTGTACCTACGGTCTCCGACATTAAAGCGTTTTCCCCAAAACGTATTCTCGCATCGCTGTGCCGACTGATCCTTGCCGAACCCAGTTTGAAATATCAGGCCGCTTCTGGCATCGTTACGGGCTAAGCTGGCGGGCGGATTTGACTCAAAAGACAGATTCCATGCGGGGGGAATATCCCCGGGAAACGTCCGGCCATCTTCAGAATAGCGCTTAAAATCACTTAGTAAGGACCCAAAATAGCATGGATTGTGTGGTGTTTTTCGGTGGAACCGCCGCGTCGCCAGAGAGAATGGCGGCTGAGGACCTGGCGCGCGATCTTGAGGCCGTGATTGACCGCCCCGTGGCGGCGACGATGGAGCCGGAGTCCATTCCCGCGGACCGCACGGTGTTCTTGGTCGGAACGCCGGCATCGTGCCGCGCGCTCGCGGCGACGTGCGAACGTGAGAAACTTTCCTTAACGCCGCAGACCCCTGGCCCGCGTGGCGGCCTCATGCGCCGAGTCGAACGCCCCGGCCAGCCGCCGATTGTGCTCCTCGGCGGCAGCGATGCAGGCGGCGTGCAGCGGGTGGTCTACACGTATGCGCGCGAAATTCTCGGCATTGACCCGTTCGCGTGGTGGACCGGCAAGAAACCGCGCGCCGGCGTCTCACCGCTCCCGGAAACGCTCGACCGCATCGTTGCATCACCCACCGTCCCCATTGTCTGCTACTTCGACAACGACAACGATGAACTCGCGAATATGTCGCGTCCCTATCTTCAGTTCGACTTCGAGACGTGGAAGGCGCTGGTGGATTCGCTGGTGCGTATCGGCTACAACGCGATCGACATTCACGATCATCTCGGGCGCAGCGAATTCTATCGCTGGGATTTCTACAAGCAACTGCGGCCAGACTACATGGTCGACCTCGACTTCCTCGACAAGATGATCGATTACGCCCATCAAAAAGGCGTGATGATTCAAATTCCCATGTACCTGGCGTGGCAATTCAAGCACATCGGCGAGGACGAAGCGGTCTGCTGGACAAAATACCAGGATCGTTGGCGAGAAGTCTGGCGTTACTACATGAAAGAAACGCCGTTGGGTAAGGGCGACCTCTTCCTCGACCGTCCGCGCAGCCAACTCTGGGATTACGATTACCGGAGCGCCTGCGGCGAAGACACGGCGACAGTGATGACCGAAGCGTTCACGGCGTTGCGGGATATTGTCAGGGAATCCAATCCGAACGCGACGATGATCTGCGACTTGTACACACACGGCATGGAAGTCTGGCGCACGGGACGTTTCAATCCGCCGAAGGACTACATCATGGCCTGGCCGAACGACGGTTGGGGACGCATCTCGGGGTTCCCCGAGGACACGCGCGGCTATCGGTTCGGGTGCTATATGCACGCGGGATTCTGGTTGAATCATGTGGTGGAGGATCCCTACCCCGAGCGCATTGGAGACAGCATGCGCCGCATGTTGGTGGACCACGACGCACGTCATTACCTGCTTGTCAACGGGCAGACCTTCCGCCATTTTGGCCTGAACCTGGAAGCGTATGCGCGCGCATCGGCCGATCCCGAAGGCTTCAGTGGTACGCGGTTCTACCGTGAGTACGCGACGCGCTACGTGGGCGAAACCGCCGCGCCAAAGGCAGTGGAAGCGCTTCGCGTGTTGCACGAGGTCAGCGGCCGCGGCTATGTGGATTTCATGCACGCACTCATGCGTGATCTCGAGGCGTGCGTCCAAAAAAAACGTTTCGACAGTGTGGCGGAACTCATGGAAACTCGCGCGGGCGTTGCACAACAACATGCGCGCTTGCTCGATGCGCTGCAACTCGCGCAAGACGCCGAGGCGTTGACACAGACCGAGGATGCGGCGATGGTCGCCTATGACCAGTTCGTTCTGCCGATCCGAATCTTTGCGGAAACCGTGGCGATCCGCCTTGCCTTGCTCGACGCGCTCATCGGCTGGAATCGCTACTGCATCGAGAACAATGCGCACGGGCTCGAACAAGCGCGTGCGGCCGTCGTCGAGGCTCGCAAGCGCCTCGAACTGCACCTCGCGACGCGCGCGGAAGGCGATCGAAACCCGCAGTGGAAAACCTGGTACGATCCGGCGAAGCGCCGTCCGAACGGCGGTTTTCCAACAATGGAAGAGCTGGATCGCGTTCAGTTCGAGGAATCCGAAGCCAGCGCGAAGTAACGCGGCGAAACATCCATGAGCGATCAGCCCGGGCCACAAATCAAAGGCGTCACGCCCGCTATTCACCAATGGAACCTGCGGGTGGCCTCGCTGGATACGGCCTTCTATATGATGGCCACAAACATGCTGGGCCCGATGGCGCTCGTGCCGTTTCTGTTCAACCGCATCGGCATCGACGCCTTCTGGCTGGGCATCTTCAGTCTGGCCGGAATTCTTTCGGCGCTGGGCATGCCCCTTGGAAATGCGCTGGCCGGGCATAAAGCGCGCAAGATGCCGTTCTGCGCTGCATTCGGCCTGTTGCACCGCACGCCATTTCTGCTGATCCCGATCGGCGTCATGTGCTTCTACACAAATCCCCTCGCTCTGCTGACCCTCATCATCGGCGTCTATATCGTGGCCTCGTTTCTTGGCGGCGCAATCGGCTCCGTCTATCAGGTCATGTTGGCCAACAGCACGTACGAGCACCGCTGGGGGCGCGTTATGTCATTGCGCTCATTTTCGGCCGCGGTGATGGGCCTCGCCGCCACGGCCCTGGTCTATCAAATCAACCGCTGGTTTCAGGTGCCCACCAACTACGTCGTACTCGGATGGACGGGCGCGGGACTGCTGTATGTCTCCCTCTTTTTCGCCACGCGCGTGCGCGAAGTCCCTGTGCCGCCCGCACACGACGCAACGCACGCGGGACTCGTGGCGACATTCCGCGCGGGAGCCAGGATTCTGCGCGACGAGCCCTACATGCGCTGGCTGGTCGCGGGAATGTCCATTCGCGCGGCGGGATTCCTCATGGGTTTCTACATGGGCGCGTTCCTCATCGAGCGGCGTCAGCTCGACGAAGCGCATATGTGGGTGCCGATCGTTCTCATGGCGGTGCCGGAGATGTTCTCGCACCTTGCTTCCGGCCGCATCATCGATCGCTACGGCCCCAAGGCGGCCCTGGTGCTATCCGCGCTGCTCGTGGGCGTCAACTCAATTGCTTTAGCGCATACCCAAAGCTGGTTTGCATTTGCCGTGGTCTTCGCCAGCGGGGCCTTTGGCGGGAGTTTGCAGGGCAACGCGTGGCCCACGTTCCTCGTCAAGCTCGGACCGCCCCAATCGCGCACGCTCTACTTCGCGACCGCCGCGTTGGCCTGCGCCCCCGGCGGCGTCTTGGCCACCATCGTGGGCATGTACATCACGCGCGCCACCCATTTCGACTACATTTTCTACTATGCCTCCGCAGGCGGGCTGATCGCCGCGCTCATCTTCTGGCTGAAACTCCCCAGCTTTCATCCCAAAGCGAACGCGCGCGAACTGTCTGCGTAGCGCGACAATCCGCGCGCGTCGAATGACGGCGGCTATTGCGTTACGACACTTCGCTCAAGGCTATTCCCATCGCATCGGCCACGCCTTTGCCGTAGGCTGGATCGGCCTTCAGACAATTGCCGATGTGCCGAATCTTGATCTCCTTGGGCGCATCGCCCATCGCACGCGCCGTGTTCTCGAACAACACCTGCTGCTGCGCCGGAGTCATCAGGCGGAAGAGCAGTCCGGGCTGGGTGTAGTAATCGTCGTCCTCGCGGTGATTCCAGTGGTCCGCAGCCCCTTCCAGGCTTAGCGGCGGCTCGGCGAAGTCCGGTTGCTGCTGCCACTCGCCGTAGCTGTTGGGCTCGTACCCCAGCGTGCCGCCGTAATTGCCGTCCACCCGCATCGCGCCGTCGCGGTGGTAGCTATGGAATGGGCAACGGGCACGGTTCACAGGGATAAGGTGGTGATTGACGCCCAACCGATAGCGCTGCGCGTCGCCATAGGAAAACAGCCGCCCCTGCAACATTTTATCCGGCGAGAACCCGATCCCCGGCACGACATTCGCCGGATTGAACGCGGCTTGCTCGACTTCGGCGAAATAGTTCTCGGGATTGCGGTTTAGTTCAAGTACGCCCACCTCCATGAGCGGATAGTCCTTGTGAAACCACACTTTCGTCAGGTCGAACGGGTTGTATGGGCACTTCGCGGCGTCCTTCTCCGGCATTACCTGAATCAGCATCGTCCAGCGAGGAAAGTCGCCTTTATCGATGCTGTCGAAGAGGTCACGCTGATGACTTTCGCGATCCTTCCCGATGAGCGCCTCGGCTTCCTGATCCGTCAGGTTACGAATGCCCTGCTGCGAACGAAGGTGGAACTTGACCCAGTAGCGTTCGTTCTTGGCGCTAATCAAACTGAACGTGTGGCTTCCGAATCCGTGCATGTGCCGGTAGGAATAGGGAATTCCGCGGTCGCTCATGACAATGGTGATCTGGTGCAGCGCTTCGGGAAGCGACGTCCAGAAATCCCAGTTGTTCCGCGCACTACGAAGATTGGTACGCGGATCGCGCTTGACCGCGTGGTTCAGATCCGGAAACTTCAGAGGGTCGCGCAGGAAGAACACCGGCGTGTTATTTCCGACCAGATCCCAGTTCCCTTCCTCAGTGTAGAATTTGACCGCGAAACCGCGGATGTCGCGCTCCGCGTCGGCCGCGCCCCGCTCGCCCGCCACGGTCGAAAAACGCACGAACAAGTCCGTTTTCTTGCCCACGCTCGAAAAGATCTTGGCCTTTGTGTAGCGCGTGATGTCGTGGGTTACCGTGAATGTGCCATACGCGCCCGACCCCTTGGCATGCATTCGACGCTCAGGAATGACCTCCCGATCAAAATGCGCCAACTTCTCAAGAAACCACGCATCTTGCAAAAGCATTGGGCCCCGCGGCCCCGCCGTCATCGCGTTCTGGTTGTCCGGCACCGGAGCGCCGGCGTTGGTGGTTAGCTTCTTTGAATCGCTCATCGCTGCTTTCCTTTCGTTCGGTTGGATACTTCCCCTTCCTTCTGACAGACGACGCAGACTCCCTTCACCTCCAGGTGAAGCGATAATACAGCGCCAAAGGTTCGAACCTCCTTAGGCATGTCGAGCCCTTCGGCGTTTCTTAGCGTAAAATCTCGAATCATTCCGCATTTCACGCACGCGAAATGATGATGGGGATGCATATTGCCATCGAAACGGAGACTCTCCTGACTCATCCCCACGATGCCAATGGCCCCAATCTGCTCGAATAACTTGAGATTGCGGTACACGGTGTCGAGCGAAACCGCCGGGATCCGTTTCTTTACCTTGCGATAGACCGTGAGCGCGTCCGGGTGTGCATCCGTCGAAATCACTTCACGGAAGATTTCCGTGCGCTGGTGAGTGAGCTTAATCCCCTGCTCTTCGCAGATCTTACGAAAAGCATCGAGCCGCTCCATGATTTTTGACCGCGCCATACTCATAGGAATGTTTCCTATTTACGAGAATATACGATCTTCGGCCAGAAGTCAACGGCCTTTTTCTGTGGAGCAGGAAGAAAGAGCCAATACCGACCGTTCCTTTGATTTCCCCAGTACGAAACCTCACACTATCGCCACATCCTCATAGGAGGCCGTATGACGCGAAAGAGTTCGTTGACCACGCTCCTGGTTATCTTTCTGCTATGCCTCGCGATACCGATCGGTCTGTATAGCCTCGTATCGCTTCCTTTCTCTCCGCCCGCCGCAGATTCGCCGCAAGGCAAACTGCCGCCGCTGCCGGTTATACCTACCTCGGAACAGACCGAAGGAACTGCGCCGTCCACCAGTTCCGTCGGCCTTCGCCCTGCTGGTCAGGACGCCGCCGCCATCATTGCAGACTTCCGCGCACGCCACGCAAACGACGGAAAGCCAGAAGCGAAAGCAGGCTCGTTCCGATACACGCGTGACGCCTTCTCTGGTCTCCCCTACAGCAACAAAGAGCTAGCATGGGATTTGTACGAAATCTCCGAAGCGGTGCTTGAGGGAGCCGAACCGCCTGAGACGCTACTGAAACTGTTTCGCTGCCAGAGCCCGAAGGTACGCCGCACCCTCCTGAAGGTGTTCGGCGATGCCACGATAGCTCCGCCCCCCTACGATGCAGTAAGCGAGGAAGAACGTTTGTGGTCGAAGCTAAGCAAGCAGGATCGGGACACCATCCTGACGGTCGCCGCAGAGACCATCATTCACGAGGCCAAGCACACGCCTAGCCGAAAAAGCAACTACGTATTTTGGGTTCTGGCTGACCTAAATGGAGGCCAGGCGCTGCTTCCGCCCATTGTATGGGCGGCGGACAACAACAGATCCGCCGACATGCGTATCCAGATGACGAATCTAGCCGTCACCTTCGCGCCAGAATCCCCAGAAGTGAACGCGCTAATTGCCCGCCGGTACTTCGATCGCAGCGCCGATGTACGTCTTTACGCCATCTGGGCGACCGCTACTCGCTACATATCGGAGATCCTGGAGTAATAGTGCTTCCGAAACCCCTGTGGGTGGGCCGAAAGAAAGAGCCAATACCGACCGTTCCTTTGATTTTCACTGGATGAAACCGCACACTACCGCCACATCCTCATAGGAGGCCGTATGACGCGAAAAAATTCGTTGACCACGCTTCTGGTTGTCTTTCTGCTATGCCTCGCGATACCGATCGGGCTGTATAGCTTCGTATCGCTTCCTTTTTCACCGCCCGCGGCAGGTTCTCCGCAAGGCAAACTGCCACCCATACCAGACTTGCCGGCACCGCAGGAGACGGCTGTACCCGTTGTGACGGCATCGCCCAGCAGCACAGCCGATCCGGGTGAGAAGATCCAAAGCGCGGAAAACATCATCGCCGATTTCCGCGCGCGGCATGCGGCCCCCAACGAGAAGCAGTCAGCAGATGACACCCCACAGGAGTCTAGCAAGAGCCTTGCCGAAATCGTTGGCGCTGTGCTCGACAGGACAGAATCAGTCGAAACCCTGATCGCGTTACTGGGCGCCCAGGACGCTGCTGTGCGACGCTCCGCATGCAAGGCATTCGGAGACGCCGGAGCAGCCCGATATGACAACAAAGCAGGCCGCCATGTGGCGCTGGAGCGCATTCTCAAGAGTCTTACAAAAGACCAGACAAGCATTCTTGTCACATCAGCCATAGAAACAATTGTCCATGACACTCAAGATGGAAACTGGGACTTCGAGTCGTCTTTCTTTCTGCCATATATTGAAGGCAATGGCGCTTTGCCTGCGCTACCATGCGTCATTTGGGCCGCCGACAATCACTCGTTGCCACTAATGCGTTCGAGGATGACGAACCTTGCCTGCAACATCGACCCCAAATCCCCGGAGGTGGACGCCCTTCTTGCGCGCCGCCGCACCGACCCCGACGCTTCGGTGCGCCTCCATGCCCTCCAAACGTCCGGTGAGCAACTCGTAAGGCAGTATCTGGGACAGCAGCAGAAGCGCGGCCCCCCCTATAATCTCTCCATTTTTGCATCAGGGCTATCGCGCTAAAATTCGCCTTTGTATTTCGCAGAGCGCCGCCCCGGCGCGGCCCGTAGCGCCCGGCCTCCGTGCCAGGCGTCTGCGTTATTTGTGAATGCGGGAGCGATAATGCGACACAACACTGCCCGCCTTTCACGAAGATGCCAGTGACAGCGGGTGTTCTTCGAGTCCCGCAGGGACTATTGATTGTAGCCCAGCACTTCAGTGCTGGGATCTTGGCCTCCCCAAGACGAAGTCCCGTAGGGACGGTTGATGGTTCTCGCAAAGCACTCAACCGTGCCTACGGCACTTTCTTCTTTTTTCCCGTCGAAAACCCAGCGATAAATCGCTGGGCTACAGTCAATCGCCCCTCCGGGGCGAAGGGCGAAGACGCCCGACACGGAGGTCGGGCGCTACGAGCCACCGCTCAGGTAGATGAGAGGGGCAGGTTTTGGTGCGAATGCCCTGATTTTCGCATTGATTCTCCTGCTCGGGATCATCATAATCAGGGGCCGTCCGGATTGAACCTTCTCGGCCTCATATGGAGTTTTGCATCCGGGCGGGAAAAGGATTTTCGGCGACAGGATAATCGCCTCGAGCGCTTCCTAAAACACTAAGAGAAAGGACTTCGTCCCATGGCAAGAATCGCGTTTATCGGCGCGGGCAGCCTCGGTTTCACCCGGGCGTTGGTTCGCGACATTCTCACGTTCCCGTTGCTGAAAGACAGCACGTTGGTGCTGATGGATATTGATAAGGAGCGGCTCGAGTTTGCGCGAGCGGCCTGCCAATCCCTCGTTGATCGAGGCAAATATCCCGCGAAGATCGAGGCCACATTGGACCGCAAGCAGGCGCTCAAAGGCGCGGACGTGGTGATCTGCACTATTCTCGCCGGGGGCGTAAATGTATGGCGTCATGACATCGAGATCCCGAAAAAATACGGCATCGATGTGAACGTGGGCGACACGCGTTGCGTGAGCGGCGTGTTCCGCGCATTGCGGACGATCCCGGTGATGGTGAGCATCGCGAAGGACATGGAAAAGCTGTGTCCCAACGCGGTCTTGCTGAACTACACGAACCCGATGGCGATGCTGTGCCGCGCGATGCAGCGCACGACGTCCATTCAGCTCACGGGGCTGTGCCACAGCGTGCAGGGCACGGCGGGCATGCTCGCGCACTGGATCAAGACGCCGATGGATCGCATCACGTACGTCTGCGCGGGCATTAACCACCAGGCGTGGTACGTCGAGTTCAAGCGCGACGGCAAGGATGCGTATCCGCTCATCCGCAAGGCGATGAAGGACCCGAAAGTCTACAACGCCGAGCATGTCCGCAATGAGATGTTCCTGGCGTTGGATTATTACGTGACGGAATCGAGCGGGCACAATTCGGAATACAACTGGTGGTTCCGCAAACGCCCGGATCTCATCAAAAAGTACTGCACGAAGAGCACCAACTGGAATCCGGGGCACTACGCCTACATTTTGAAGGAATACCAGAAGGCGGAGAAGGGCTGGAAGACGTGGGTCAAGCAATGGTTGCGCGAGGGCGCGCCGTTCCCGCTCGAGCGCGGGCATGAATACGCGGCGTATATCATCAACGCGTTGAAGGGCGGCGAACCGTATCTTTTCCACGGCAACGTGCCGAACACGGGCATCATCACCAATCTGCCGCAGGATGTCTGCGTTGAGGTGCCAGTGCTGACGAATAAGCGAGGACTGAATTCTATTCACGTCGGCGCATTGCCCCCGCAGTGCGCGGCGCTCAACAACATCAGCATCGCGGTGGAGGAAATGGCCGTCGAGGCGGCGCTCACCGGCGACCCGCGCCTGGTGTATCAGGCAATTTGTTACGACCCATTGTCGGCGGCGGTGCTTTCGCTCGCGGAGATCAAGAAAATGGTCGCCGAGATGCTGAAGAAGAACAAGCCGTACCTGCCGCAATTCAAGAAGATCGAAATCTAGATTCCGAACCGGGGGGCCGACGCGTCGGCTCCCCGGGAGAACCCATGCTCAAACGCTTTGAACTGCAAGAAGGCCGCTTGGCCGAGACGGAAAATCCCTCCGCCCCGGTGTGGTTGTACGTGTGTCCGGATGAGCAGGAGCGACGCTACCTGGTCGAACACTACAAGGTCGACGAGCACACGTTGTCGTCAGCGCTCGACCCGGACGAGCTGTCGCGGTTTGAGTTTGAGCCGAACCACGTAGCCGTGATTCTCAAGCGGCCAAAGAACTATTCGAGCCGCGACCTGTTTCTATTCAAAGTGACGTCGATGGGCGTGTTCCTGTTTGAGGACCAGGTGATTATCGTCACGCCGGAGCAGGACGTGGTGTTCGACGGAAAGCCGTTTGCACGCACCGCCGCCCCGCGCGATGTCATGCTCAAACTCATCTTCCGCTCGATCCAGCATTTCCTCGAACACCTTAAAGTCATGAATATGGTGTCCGATGAACTCGAGCAGAAAATCAACGCTTCGATGGAGAACCGGTATCTACTGAACCTGTTCACCCTAGAAAAGAGCTTGGTCTATTACCTCAACGCCATCCACACCAACGCCGTCCTCATCGACAAGCTGAAGATGTACGGGGCGCGCATTGGCTTCTCGCAGGAGCAGGTGGAGTACCTCGACGACATCGGCGTCGAGAACGCACAGTGCTTCAAGTTGGCCGAGATCTACTCGAACGTGATCTCGAGCATGATGGACGCGCGCGCGTCCATCGTGAACAACAACCTCAACGTGCTGATGAAAAAGCTCACCATGGTGACCATCTCGATCATGGGGCCGACCTTCGTGGTGAGCGCCTTCTCGATGAACGTTCCCATGCCCTGGGGATGGGGGGATTGGCTGCCCTCGTACTTCATCATCCTCGGCTTGGCCGGTCTCTCGGCGCTCGGTGTACTGCTCTTCTGGCGCGTCAAGCGCTGGTAGCTACTTGGCGGTCACCCGCGCGCGGAGCGCGGCGATGGCCTCCGTTTTCGCAAGGTCCGATACGCCAACCACGCCCAGCACGTAGCGTCCCTCTTGCTCGAGCACAAGTCCCTGATACAGCGACGTCATCGCCGCCACGCGCGGCGGCGCGCCTTCGCGCTGCGCCTCGGGCGTCACGCTCATCTTGGTCAGTTCCGCGCGGTACGCATCAAGCACCTTGGCCGCCTCGGCGGGGTCTTTGCACAGGCCAACAAACGCGCGGGGCGGCTTCTCGCCGGTTCCTACTTCAACAACCAGCACCGGCGGCATGAAGGAATACGCGAGGAAATTCGCGGGAAAGTATTTCTCCGTGCCCGGTACGGCCTGGGGAATCGCCAGCAATTTCATCTCGGCCGGACGTACCTTCCCCCCCGGAAGCCGCGCCGCGATGGCCTTGGCGCAGGCAGTGTACACCGCAGAGTCGAGCTCAAGCCCGCCCGTCACCTGCAGCATCACAAAATAGCGGCCTTGGTAGAACGCCGCCTGCGAGGCCACCCATGCACCCTCCGCACCAACATCCAGGGGCTTGCCACCGGTGGGTTTGAGACTCGTGTAAACGCCGAACGCGTCCAGCAGTGTGCCGAGCACGTACACGTCAGCGGTCAGCCCCACGTCAGGATCGGCGGCGTTCTGATAGGCCATCGACGCCAGCCGCTCGAAGCCGTAGGGGTAGAAAAGTTCCGCCTCGCCATCGATGTATTCGAAGAGGTTGTCTTTCCCGTAGACCGCCGGCTCGCCTTGCGCCGTCCAGCCGGCCATAAATGACGGCTTGGGCAAAACGGACTCCGGCGCGAGCGCCTTGTCCGCCGCGTAGGCGCACCACCCCAGCAACAGCGCCAAACCCAACACGCTCGCACGTCTCAACACGTCTCTTTCCTTTCTATACAAACATCGCCTGGGCCGCACTCATTTTGGCCGACACATCGAGTCCATTCGGACATTGCGCCACACAATGCGTGCAATCGGCGCAGGCCGCCGCCGATGCATTTCGCGGCAGCGCCGCATAGGTGCCCCGGGCCAGTTCAAGATCGCCGTATCCCTGCGCATACATAAGCGCCCGATTAACGTCCGCTACGGCCACGCCGCGCGGACAGGTCCCCTCGCACGACGCGCACAGACGGCAGTACGCGGGCGCGACGGCCGAAGCATAGCGATCGAGAATCTGTCGATCCACCGCCGTCAGCTTCATGCCCATCACTTCGGTGTCTTCTCTAACCTGGTCGAGGTTCGACATGCTCGGAATTGTCGTCGCCACGTGGGGATCCGTCAAGACCCACTTCAGCGCCGCTTGGTGCGGACTGATCGGGCCCAGCGCGTCGGTTTTGTAACCGCCCGCCTGGGTCTTCATGGCGACGATGCCGATCTTCGCCTTGGCCGCACGGGCAATCGCCTCTTTCAACTCGGGCGGACTCGTAAAATTGTAGGCAACAAGCACAACGTCGAAGAGCTTCTCGGGGTCGTCCAACACCGCGTTGATCACCTCGACCTGCCCGGTATGGGTCGTCACCCCGAGAAACTTCGCTTTCCCCTGCGCCTTCAGTTCCTTCAGGGCTTCACGGGGACCAGCCGCCATCACGGCCGCCTTGGCGCGCAGGTCATGCAATTGAAGCACATCCACGACATCCACGCCCAACGCCGCGCGGCTTTCGTCGAAACACTTGAGCAAATCCGCCTTCTCCGCCAGGCCCGGACGTACTTTCGTCGCGACAATGACCTTGTCGCGCCACCCCTTCAGCGCCTGGCCAACCACCTCTTCATTGCGTCCGCCCTTGTACGCTCGCGCGGTATCCACATAATTCACGCCACGCTCAAACGCCGCCTGGAGCACCGCCGGTTCCGTA
Source organism: Candidatus Hydrogenedentales bacterium (assembly GCA_041859045.1). GTDB lineage: Bacteria > Hydrogenedentota > Hydrogenedentia > Hydrogenedentales > SLHB01 > JBHELB01. The sequence continues at coordinate 52,491 of JBHELB010000006.1, forward strand.
GTCTGCATCGCCCCAACGCCTACGCTCGACACCTTCAGCCCCGTGCGCCCCAACACGCGCAGAGAGGAAGCCGCCGCGCTCGCATTCTTGGAATTGGCCTGAGCCGCCGCCATGGAAGCGCCGGCCACCGTCGCAGCGCCCGCGCCACACCAAGCCAGAAAACTCCGCCGCCCAAGCCCATTTCGCGTGTTCATCTGATTTTCCTCCACTCGGACGCCTAAAAGGAGCTGCCGCAAACTCAAACTGGCTATTATTTTGAAGGGAAACGGGTCGAATAGCAACTCGGAAATTCCCCAGGTACCACTAGGGAAATACCCGGTATCTAATACCGTATCACAGGCCCCTCCTGCTCTCGATCCACTGCAATACAGTATGCGGACACCGCTATCCCAGACGGCGATTCGCGAAAATCCCCGGTTGACTGCGGATAATTCAAGGTCAACAGGAGACTGCATATGCGTCACGCCAAATCACTTATATGTTTCCAAAATAATGCATTTTAATTCCTTTTATCATTATAGATCGGCATTCAAGGAGGATAAATGTCATATTTAATTGAATTTTGCATTTAACTTTTTTGAGATTTTTAAGTAGCTTTTCGTAGCGAATTCGTGGTAAGATACGAATTGCAAGAGGGTGCATGAAGGCGCGAGTGTAGGAGACTTACCTAGGTGCTTTGGGGGGCTGCGCACATGAAACGCTCCATCGGGGGCAAGATTACAGGGCAAGGTTGGCCGCCTTCCACCAGCGTCAAATATCCCAGCAGAGACAAATACGATTCAGTTTCCACCAATAACCCGCAGCAGTTTCGCTGCGGGTTTCTTGTTTTTACCGCACCCAGGGAGGCCTTTGGGGTAGGAGGGTGCGCGGACGATTTTGGGTAGGGGCCTTGCCCCGGGGATGTGTGTACGCCGAGGTGGGAAATTGGCAGGTGTAAGAATCTAATCTAGGAGGAAGCTTCAATGACAAACCTTTTTCTAGGGAAAAAGGGAATGGGGAAAAGCGGCTTGAGCGTAATGGCCATCGCCGTCAGCCTCGCTCTCGCTGCCACACTGTTTTACAGTGGCCCGGCCAGTGCCGGGTGGACCAACTGCTCGCTGGTAATCGCGGGCGGCGCGACGTGGACGACCACGCTCACGCCGGCCAGCCGTGAGCGTGCGACAAACGACAAGAACATTTCCTGGTACAAGAACGCCAATCAGTACAACCAGATGCCCGGCGGCGAGTACGGCCTGAGCGGCTGGACTTACCTGGGCGGCGGCAAGACCGTGGATTTCACGATCTACCCGCAACTCTTCCCGGTTTCCGGCGCACTGTATGGCATGCGCGTGCAGCTTGCCAATTCGGCATATGCGATGCGTGAAGACTCCGACACGATCTACGTGGACTTGGACAATCCGACCATTTCCACGCCGACCGATGCCGGTACGTACAGCTCCAGTTCCTCGCTGACCTTTTACTGGACAGCCAGCGACGGCACGAGCGGTATTAATGACTACTATATGATCGTCGGTACTCAGCCCGGCTGGTCCGACAAGTTCAGCGGCTGGATCGGTGCGCAGCCCGGCTCGTACACGATCAACAACTGCTCGGATGCCTATACCTATTATTGCACGATGTACGCGAAGGACAACGCCGGCCGCGTCAGCAGTTGGACGGCTTCCTCGAACGGCATCATGGTCGACCTGACGAACCCGACCGTCTATACCCCCACCGATGCGGGGTACTATGACGACGGCAACGTCACCTTCAATTTCTACGGTCTTGACGGGCAGTCGGGCATCGCGGGCTACTACTACGAAGTCGCCGCGGACCCGAACTTCACCTACGTCCTGGCGAGCGGCACGACGTCCTCCTCGTCCTATACCTACACCGACACGGTGCAGGGCGTGACGTACTACTGCAAGACCAAAGCGATCGACAATGCGGGCCGTCTGAGCGGCTATTCTTCGGCGAGCGACGGTGTGCGCGTGGACAGCCAAGCGCCCTCCACCCCGAGCAAGCCTGCGTCAGCGGTTGACCATGATTATGTGACCTTCTACTGGAACGAGTCGTCTGACCCGGGTTACGACACGGGCGCGGGCGTCGGCGTCACCGGCTATAAGGTCCAGGTCCAGGACGATCAGAGCAGCTACGTCGTCAACGCCGACGTGATGACCAAGAACTTCTACAAGTTCAAGGGCTCGGTCGGCCGTTCGTACACCTGCACGGTTCAGGCGTTTGACGGCGCCGGCAATCGCAGCAGCTTCTCGACCACGAGCGACAGCGCGGCGGTCGGTATGGCCAGCACGACGCCGAGCAACAGCTCGGTGACGGGCGGTCAGACGGACTGGATGTTCGACGTCACGACGTCGTCGGTGACCTCGAATTGGCCGGGCCTCTCGGAAGGCCAGACGGGCTCGATCTATGACAAGGTTCGCAACTTCACGAACCTGACCGAAACCTACAGCCTGCGTTACGGCCAGATCGTGGACGTGTGGTACACCAGCACGTCGCGCGCGAGCGTTGCGAAGCTGGAAGGCTGCGGCGACGGCGCGGCCTGGACGGCGTCGTACCTTGCGTTCTTGGCGAACGAGTGGGCGGTCACGGGCGATCCCGCCACGTTGGCGAAGATCAACAGCACGTTGAACGTGTTCGACATGCTGACCCGTTGCACGAAGAAGAGCGGCTTCATGGCGCGCTTCGCGGCTCCGACCAACGACTCCGCCTATTACGAGTACTACAACGGCTACACCGGCGGCGCCTATCAGTGCGAAGCCCCGTGGCAAAACTACACGTACCTTGGCTACACCTCGCGCGACCCGTACACCGGCTTGGCGTTCGGTCTGTGCAGCGTGTGGAAGTACGTCTCCGACACCAACACCAACGCCAAGGCGAAGATGCTCATCGAGCGCGTCATTGACCGTCTGGTCAACGACAACTGGGACATCGTCGCTCCGGCGCCGGGCAACCAGACGACCTACAACCAGGTGGCGTTCGGCTGGAAGGCGATGTGGAAGCGCCTCGGCCTCGCCGTCAATCCGACCAAGTACGCCGATTTCGACAGCGGCACGGAAAGCTATGCCAATCTCTATGCGGCGGCCATGGCCTCCAGCGGCTTCGATCTGAAGGCGAAGGACTTCGCGGACTACTTCGCGAACTACCTGAACAGCGAACAACTCTGGGTGCTGATCAACACGGATCCGAATTCGACCCGCAAGGCGGAACTGACCGCCAAGCTGGAAGACATGGCCGACAGCGATCACTTCCAGGCCGTGTTCGCGAGCATGTACATGAACGCCACTGGCGTCACCAGCAACAATATCGCCCTTGGCACGCTGCAGGGCGGCTTGCTGGACTTCCAGGGCGGCGACAAGTGGATGCGTGAAGTCGACCAGACCAGCAACCCCGACTACCCGTACCACAATGCGGAAAACACGCTGTCGCTGACGGCGCTGTTGGTTCATGACCGCCCGCTGTCCGACTTCCTGTGGCAGCGCAAGCCCGGTCTGCTCGCCGACGGTGCCGATGGCATCGCGTACGAGTACCCGGCGCTCGACATGATGCTGCCGTACTGGCAGGCGCGTGTCGTTAGCGCATTGGCTCCTGGCGGCCCGGATGAGACCGCTCCGGTCATCACGATCCTGGGCGCCAATCCGGCTCGCGTGGGCACGGCCAACACCTACACGGACGCTGGCGCGACCGCGTGGGACGAGTACGATGGCAACCTGACGAGCTCGATTCAGGTAACCAATGGCGTCAACAACAGCGTGCCGGGCACGTACTACGTTGACTACGAAGTCACCGATGCCGCGAACAACACCGGCACGGCGCAGCGCACGGTCAACGTGATTTCCGGCAGCATCCCGGTGATCAGCCTCACCGGCGATCCGCTGGTGTTGGTGGCTCGTTACAGCACGTACAATGATGCCGGCGCGACCGCGTCCGACGCGATCGACGGCAACATCACGTCCAGCATCGTCACGAACAACCCCGTGAACACCAGCGTCGTCGGCACCTACACGGTGACCTACAACGTGACCAACTCGAGCAGCAACGCCGCCGACCAGGTGACGCGTACCGTCGTCGTTTACTCGACCGGTCCGGTCACCGGCAAGCGCGTGCTGGTCGTCGGTGACAGTTGGGCGCAGGCCGTTTCGGATTCCGACATGATCGACAAGGTCTGTGACGACAACGGTCATGGCGAGTTCCAAGGCGAAGGCGCGCTCACGGCCATCGGCGGCACCACGGCGGAACAGTGGGCCAACAACTTCAACGTGGCGGGCACGGGTCTTCTTGACCGTCTCACGGCGGCGTTGAACGCGAACCCGACGATTGACATTGTCTACCTGAGCATCGGTGGCAATGACATGTGGGATGCGAACAACGACGGTTGGGTGAACGGCATCGATCCGACGGTCTGGACGCAGCACAAGGCCAATATCAAGGCGAACGTCGACGCGGTCGTCGACTATTGCTTGGCCTACAACAGCGCCATCAAGGTCGTGATCGCCGGCTACGACTACCTGAATCTGTGGGACACCATCTGGCAGGATCCGGTGGATCTGGTCATGTGGCAGGCCCTGGGTTCGCCGTCGCCTGCGCAGATCAACGGCGCCTTCGCCGACGCGGCGGTGGAAATCCGTCAGATTGCGTTGGACAACCCGACGCGCGTGAAGTACGTGCAGGGCTTCGGTCTGATGCAATGGTGGAAGAACACCCCGTCCGGCGCGGCGCATCCTGGCACCATCGCGAACAGCTACAGCCCGTGGCCGGGTGGTAACTCCGCGTACCCGACGCCGATGAGCACCCTGGGCGGCACGTCCAGCAACCGCGACGCCATCCACCTCAGCACCGCGCCTGCCAATTGGTACGACCCGGCGACCGAGTGCGGCTATGGCAAGCTGGTACAGAACGTGTACGACCAGGTGCTCGGAAACTGGCTGCTGAACTAACCCATCGCCATCGGCGAAAGCCGAAGGTCTGAATTGCCGCCCTTTCCCTTCGGGGAAGGGGCGGCTTTCTTATTCGAGACAGGGAACCCCTGGAAAAGAAAACGAGAATGTGGCTCCCTGTGCTGCTACCGAAGAGTATCGAAACGAGCGAAGAAATCGGGGAAGGTTTTTGAGACGCACTGCGGCTCATTGATGGTAACGCCGGGGATCCGCAGACCGGCCATGGCAAAACTCATGGCCATCCGGTGGTCGTCGTACGTGTCGATGGCGGCGGCATGTAGCGGACCGGGCGTAATGCGAAAGGCGTCTTCAAATTCTTCCACTTCCGCGCCAAGCTTTCTCAGTTCGCACGCGGTCGCACTGATGCGGTCGCACTCCTTGATGCGCAGGTTCGCGACGTTGCGGATCGTGGTAGTCCCCTGAGCGAACAGCGCCGTCACGGCCAGCGTCTGCGCCATATCCGGCATCGCGTTGAGATCGACGTCTATCCCCCGCAATTCCGCGCCGGACTGCACCTCGATGAAGTCCGGGCCGTCGGTTACACGGCATCCCATCCGTTCAAGCACCCACGCAAATTGCGCGTCGCCCTGATGAGAGCTCCGGGAAAGGTTGCGCACGCGCACGCGTCCCCCCGCGATAGCCGCCGCCGCGAGGAAATACGATGCGCCCGACGCGTCCGCCTCAATCGCGTAAGTTCCCGGCGCGTAGGATTGGCCGTGCGGCACGCAGAACGCTTGATAGTCCTCGTGCGAACCGATTACGCCGCGTTCGGCCATCATGGCAAGCGTCAGATCGATATACGGCTTCGAAACAAGTTCCCCTTCGATAACGATCTCCGTCGCGCGGGTGGCCCTTGGCGCCGCCATCAGGAGTCCGCTCAGATATTGACTGCTTGCGCTTCCCTTGACCGACGTCCGCCCGCCAAACGCGCCGTGTCCGCGCACCGTCAGCGGCGGACACCCAGTTGCCGTGTGCACATCGACGCCCCACGCACGCAAGGCCTCCGCAAGATCCAGGATAGGCCGCTGCCGCATGCGCTCGTTGCCGTCGAGCACGACCTCGCCCTCCAGCGTCGCACACGCCGCGGCAAGGAATCGCACGGCGGTCCCGGAATTGCCGAGGAACAACGGCTCGCGGGGTGGGGTCAATGGCCGCCCTTGCACAGTAAGAGCCTGTTCGCCGCGCGTAACCTCAAGCCCCAGCCCGCGTAAGCCGTCCACCATACGGTCCGCGTCGTCGCAGTCCGCCGGATCGAGGAGCACACTCGGCCCATGCGTCAACGCCGCCATGACCAACGCGCGCGCGGTGCAACTCTTCGAGCCGGGAATGCTGACCTCGGCGTCCAGATTCGTACGAGGAGTAATCGATGCATGTGTCATAGGGTAAGAAACACCTCAACCGGCGCACCGTGTTCCAGGTTCAACACCTGTGCGGCGCTGCCCCCGTTCACGGAAAGCTCTAGGTAGTCTGAACTGCCAAACAGCGCTACAAGTTCACCAGACGCCACATCGTTATAGGTCTTGCCGATCGCCACTCGGCGTCCACCGACCTCAACCGCCACGATGTGAGCCCCGCCGAGACTAGCGCGAGAGACGTTTGAGATCGCATTTCCAAACCGGTCCACATGCGCGACAACGCCCTGCATGCTGTCACTGGCGATGCGTATTGGCGCAGGGAACTGAAGACGCACCGGCGTTTCGATCCTCGGTCCTGCTTCTTCGGGGGGCGCACCCGCCGCCAAGCGCGCCGCCGCCGGAGCGAACACGTCGCGCCCGTGAAACGTGGGGCTGACTGGATCGCGCATCCAGTCAGAATTCGTAATCGCCCAGGCCTCGACCGAATAGCGCGCCGCCAAGATTGATACGAGGCCGTTGTCAGGCCCCACGAACAACCACTCCCCCACGCGCGCAACCATTCCAAGACGCTCGGTGCCCACGCCAGGATCGACCACCGCAAAGTGCACCGTCCCTGGGGGAAAATACGGCGCTGAAGCCGCGAGAAACAGCGCCCCTTCCATGATGTCCTGCGGCGGGATGTCGTGGGTCAGATCGATCAACGTCGCACTGGGGCACTGCGAAAGCATGACGCCCTTCACCGCGGCCACATAAGGGTCGCGCGTGCCGAAGTCGGTGGTCAGCGTAATGCACCTGGGCACGTCACTCGCCTGCCACGCACACGCAATTCCGCCCGGCATGTTTGGCGGCATAGAGCGCCTTGTCCGCGGCGGCGATGATAAGTTCCACCGACGCGCCGTGCTGGGGCCATTCCGCCAACCCCTGGCTAATCGTTACGGAGAACCGATGCTCGCCAAACTCGAATACGCGGTCGGCGATCGTCTTGCGGATGGTCTCGGCAACGTCCCGCGCGATGTCGAGCGTAGCGTGCGCAAACAACAGCACCGTCTCGTCACCGCCATAGAGGCCGCCGAGATCGTGCTCGCGTAGACATTGGCGAAGCATGACGCCCATCTCGCGCACCACCATACGCCCCGCCAAATGGCCGTAGGTATCGTTGACGCGCTTGAGGCCGTCTAGGTCGGTCATCGCGATCACGAACGGCCCCGCGTCCGCCCCCTTGCCGATCTCCGCCTCCATACGTCTGCGGAACGACTCAAGCGTCATCAATCCGGTCAAACTATCGTAGTGGATGCGCCGGTACACGTCGCGGTAGAACTGAGCATCGAGCGGGTCCGCCAGCAGGAAACGGAAAACGACGTCGCCCATCTGAATCGTATCGCCGTGCTTAAGCCGGGCGGTCGAGATGGTCGAACTGTTCACTTGGGTACCGTTGAGACTCTGTAGATCGACAACCTCGAAGTGGAACGCGCCGTCTTCGTCCCGTTGGCGCGCAATCCGTGCGTGCTGACGCGACATGGACGGGGAGACAATCTGAACTCCCACCTCTGGCGAGCGCCCGAAAATCGTCTCCGGCTCCGTCAACTGGATCTCGCGCCCGATCTCCCATCCTGAAAGCACGACTAAACTTGCTCGGTGCGCGGCCCGCGCCGCACAGAGCATCTCTGTGGAGAGTTGGATTGTCTCATCGGGACGGAATGGCGTCCCGGGCTCTTGATTGTCGCTCGTCATGAAACCGCCACCTTATCTAGAGCCATCATAGCAGCAGTCTCACCGTTCCGCAAAGGGTGTGTGCAGAAACACATCCGCGCAATCACCCGGCTCGCCATCCCTGAAGGTAGCCGAGCGCGGTTTCGAGCTGGGCGCGGTCGGTAATGGGCCCGCGGCCACGACCGAACACCTTGCGCAACGCCCAGTCGCCTAGCCCCGCAATCCCCCGAGATATGCCCCCATGCCCCGGATACGCCCGCTCGATACGTGCCCGGGCATAGCCCGTGCGCCGAGCCTTTTCGAGGATATGTGCGGGCGTCAAGCGTTCGGGCTGAATGTAGTGACGCACGCGCAGGGCCGGTTCCCAGACAATCCGCCCAGCGCCGCGCGTCTCAATGCGCAGCAGAATGTCTTCGTCGTCGGCCTCCGCGGTTACCCGGCCATCCGGCCCCTTGAGGTCTGTGCGAAATCCACCAAGTTCCCGCAGGGTTTCAACCCGAAATGCCATATTTGTGCCAAAAAGAATGCGGGGATAGCGCAGATCCATGCGGTACGACGCATGGTCGAGGCGGTTGAAAAGCGGGTCAAGCGTTGGCTCATACCAGTCCGGCACGGGACCCAGCCAGCCGACCTCAATCGGCCCGCCGGCCGCGGCGAGTCCCGGCTCCTCGGCGTACACCTGCGCAAGCGCTTCAAGATACCCTGGAAGAAGTCTCGCGTCGTCATCGATAAACGCCAGTAGTTCACTCTCGGTTTCCGCAATCGCGCGATTGCGGGCAAACCCGAGTCCCGGCTGTTCTTCGCGAACATACCGCAACGGAACGCCTGACGCCGCCTGCGCCTGCGCCACGCGTGCGGTCGCGTCGGTCGAGGCGTTGTCCACCACAAGCAGCGCACTCCCCGGCACTGCGGCGGTCTGCTCAAGGACGGAACGAATCGCGTCCTCCAAGAAACGCTCCCCGTTGCGGGTGCAAATGGCCACCGTGATGCGCGCGGTCATAGGTGCGCTCCCTTCGTGTCCAAGGCCTCAATAAACTGACGGCACAGCACGTCGTAATTGTACTGCTCGCAGGCCGCCTGATGCCCGGCGCGCCCCAGACGCGCCCGCGCGTCCGGATCGACTAACAACGACTGCACCACATTGGCCGCCTCGGCGGCATCGCGCACGAGACAAAGCCGCCCCTCTCCCATACGCTCAATCTCGGCCGTTCGCGTGGCCACAACGGCCTTGCCATGAGCCCAGTATTCGGCGAGTTTCACGGGTGAACATCGATCCGCGAGGCGTGACGGAAGATACGCCACCAAACACACGGCGGCCTGGCGTATCGCTGCTAACGCCTCGTCGTGCGAAACCGCACCGGGCGCATCCAGATTCGGCAGTGTTTTCGCGGCTTCAGCCAGTTCGGGCCAGCGACGACCGGCGCCCAACACGCGCACCGGAACGTCGGGCAAGCGGTGGGCCAGTTCGATTAGGAACGCCACGTCGATGCGCTCGCCGATCTGCCCCACGAACAACACCCCTTCCCCGCCACGTAGCGAGGCCTCGTCGAGTAGCTCAGGGAACGCCGCCGCACCGTTGGGCAGCAGAACGACACGCCGGGCCCATGGACGCAGATCCTCGGCCAGCAATGCGGCCGTCGCCAGGCACAGATCGGAAAGGCGCGCGACCGCGGGAATGATGACGCGCCGCAGCAGAGCCCGCTCCCAGGGAACACGCGACCACTCCGGCCAGTCATCGGTGTAATCCAGAACCGCCTTACACGACGAGAACCGAAGCAGCAACGCGGGCAGCAGCGCGTACACAACGTCGTACAACAACACGACGTCTGGTCGTTCGCGCCGGATCAAACACATGTTGTCCCACCCCTGCGCGAGGGCCATACGCACCCCGCGCGGAAGGCCACTCTGACGGCGAAGCACGCGCACGCCCTCCTGCACAGGCACCTGCGTCGGCGGGTCGAGGTGTTGCGGCAAATGCCCAGCGTAGCGAAACGGCTCGACATAGACGATCTCGTGCCCCAACGCCGCCAATGCGCCGGATAGCGCATTCGCGCGTTGATAGAAGTCCCACGCGGTGTTGGAGAGCACGAGAATCTTCACCGATTCATCCTTCGCTTCTCACTCGCCCTGCCGCCACGCCTATAAGGTCAATGGCGCTCAACACGTCGCCAACACCTCCTGCAATCGCCGAGCCGCATCCGCCCATGTGAAGCGCTGTATGTTGGCGATGCCGTTCTCGCGCAGACGCGCGCGCATCGGCTCGTCTTCCACCAAGCGCAGCAGCCCTTCCGCGATAGATTCGACATCGAAGGGATCGACGTACAGCGCCGCCTCGCCGCCAACTTCCGGCATACAGCTCGCGGTACTGTTCAGGACCGGGACTTCGCACCCTTGCGCCTCGAGCACAGTAAATCCGAATCCTTCGTAAAGCGAGACATGCGCGTAGACGTCGGCCAAGGTATAGATTGCGGGCATGTCTTCCGCAGGCACGGGGCCCAGAATATGCACGCGCTCGCCCCGCTGCACATACTGGGAGATGGCCGGATCGATGGGCACATTCGCGCGACCGCCGGTAAGTACGAGCGAGTGCGGAACACGCCCGCGAATGCGCTCAAACGCCTTCAATAACCGCGGCACATTTTTTCGTGGCGACAGATTCGAAGCGTAGAAGATGAATTTTTCGGGCAAGCTATAGCGCTCACGCACCTCCTCGAGCTTTGCGTCATCGCGCACGGGCCGATACGCCTCCGAGAGGCCGGGGTAAATGACCGTGATGCGTTCCTCGTCAATGCTCAGAATATTGACCATGTCGCTGCGGGTGTGGCGCGAAATTGCGATGAAATGGGCGGCTTTGCGCGCGCTGCGCCGCATCATCCGGCGCATATAGAGCGTGTCAAGATGTCCATAGACCGGTTTTCCCGGCAAATAGTATGCGAGGTCAAGAAACGACACCACGGCGGGGGTGTGCAGACCAAACGGCGTAACGTTCTTCGGCAACCAGACCGCGTCAAACTGCAGCCCGTTCATCACGTGCGCGGCGTACCAATGGTCCTGCAAGAGGCGCGCGGTATCGGGAACCGGTTCATAGCGAACAGAAGCAGAAGACGTCGCAGGAAGCGCGGAGGCAGGCACTAGAATATGGATATCCAGTCGCGGATCCGGGGCCTTCTCTACGGCAAGCGCCATCTGCCGGGCATACTCCGCCGGCCCTTTGCCCCAGGCGCCGAACTCGCGGCAGTAAAGAGCAACACGCTTCATGGAGTGCTCAGTCTTCCTCGATTGAATAAGGCTTTTTGTCCTGTGACTCGAAATAAATACGCACGACCATCTCGGCCAGGATGCCCATCATAATGAACATAAACCCGAGGATGATCAGCATCGCGGCGAGCAAGAGCAGCGGCGTCCGGTTGAGGCTCAGCCCCTCGAATATTTTCAAATAGAACGCGTATGCGGAAGAAGGCAGCGCCAGAAAGATGCAGAGAAGCCCCATTCCCCCAAACAGGTGAATCGGTTTGGTCTGATAGAGCGCCATAAAACGAATCGTAATAAGGTCGAGCACCACCTTGAAGACACGGGTTAACCCGTACTTCGAGGTCCCTCGTCGCCGCGGGTGATGCGTGACCGGCACTTCCGTCACGCGACCGCCGAACCACGAGCAGTAGATCGGGATAAAGCGATGCATCTCGCCGTAGAGCCGCACATCCTTGATCACGTCGCGGCGGTACGCCTTCAGCGTGCAGCCATAGTCGTGCAGATGCACGCCTGTGACCCGTGAGATGAGCCAGTTTGCCGCAACGGAGGGAAGACGCCGCGAAAAGAAGCGGTCGTGCCGCTCGCGCCGCCAGCCGCTCACCACGTCGTACCCCTCCTCGAGCTTGCTCAGCAACAAAGGGATATCCTTCGGATCGTTTTGCAGATCGCCGTCCAGCGGGATAAGCACATCGCCGCGCGCGTGTTCGATGCCGGCCTGAATGGCCGCTGTCTGCCCGAAGTTGCGCCGAAAATGGATAACCCTCACCGCGGGATCGCGTTGAGCGATATCTTCGAGCAAACGCCGGGTGCCGTCCGTACTGCCGTCGTTGATGAAAAGGATCTCGGACGCCAGGTCGAGCGTGTCCAATACTCGCCGCACGGCCTCGTGCAGCGGCGCAACGTTCTCCACCTCGTTATACACCGGAATCAACACGGACAGCCCGAGTCCGTGCGCCGAGTTTCCGTTCTTCCTCGCTCGTCGTTCCATGTTTTCTCTTTCCACCCCTTCCCCGCGTCATTATACGGACAACAGGGGCAACCCCCAAATCCTCTCAATGTCCCGACTGTGGCCATCGATATTTCTCAATATAGGGCTTGCATCGACGCGGCGCTTGCGAGATGATGGTGTTAGCCGTTGGGGAGAAGTAAGGAAAACTGCGCATGTCGGCCAGCAGGGAACTCGACAGATCGGACCTCTATGCCCGGGTACTCGCGGCAGCGCCCGTGGGGGTGGCCGTCACGGATGCCACGCGCACAGCCTACCCGGTCATCACGTGCAATGCCGCGTGGTCGGCCCTGTCCGGCTATCCGCTCGAAGATATCAGCCGCCGCAACGCCGGGTTCCTGATCGGCGAGGACACCGATCTCCAAACGCGCGAACGCATCATGCACGCCCTTGATGAAGGGCGCTCTCAGCATGCGGTGACACGTCATCGCCGCGCGGACGGCATTGCGTATTGGAGCGAGCTTCACCTCTCCCCCATGCGCGGCCAGGATAACCAACTCGAAGCGCATGTCTGGGTCTTCAAGGAGATAAGCCAGCAAATGGCCCTCTCCGAGTTGTGGCGCCGGTATGAGTTCATCGTCGATACCGCCGACGACCTTCTGTCGTTGGTGCGGGATGACTTGACGTACGCGGCGATGAACCGTGCATTCACGCAACGCCACGGCGCTTCGGGAATGACGGAGGGGCGCACGGTGGAAGCGGTCTGGGGAAAGACCGTCTTTCGCCGCTTGCTCCAAAAACCGCTCGCCGAAGCGTTCGCGGGAACGACCGCACGCGTCGAGGCCTGGATCACCGTGCCGGGATGGGGACGCCGGTATCTCGAATTCGCCTACTATCCCTACCAGGAAAGCTCTGGCGCGGTCACCCATGCGGTCGAAACGGTACACGACATTACCTCGCGCAAGCGCGCGGAGGACGCCCTCAAAGCGCTTAATGACCAATTGGAGCAACGGGTGAAGGATCGCACCGCCGAACTCGAAGGCGCCGTGCGCGAGTTGGACGCCTTCGGTTATACGGTCGCGCACGACTTGAGCGCCCCGCTTCGCGCCATGCGCACCTTTCTGACGATGCTCGGCGATGAAGACCTTCGCGCTCTGTCCAAAAATGGACGCCGTGGTCTGCGGCTTATCGATCAAGGCATGACGCAGATGGGCCGTCTACTCGATGATCTGCAACAATTTTCGCGCCTGGGCCGCAAACCCGTGCATCGCGATCCGGTGGATATGGCCGCGCTGGCCAAACAGGTGATCGCCGAGTTACGCGCCGAGAATCCCAATCGCGAATTCAGGGCCACCATCCGGCCGCTCCCTGCGGCAGAGGGCGATGCGGTGCTGTTGCACCAGGTCCTCATGAATCTCGCGTCAAACGCACTCAAGTTCTCTTCGCCTGAGCGTAAACTTCGCATCGAGATCGGATACGAAGAGCATCAGGATGAACCCATCTACTATGTCCGTGACAACGGACTCGGATTCGACTCGAGCCAAGCCCAGAATGCATTCGAGTTATTTCGCCGTTTGGGCAACGCCGGAGACGCGGAAGGCACAGGGGCAGGCTTGGCTATTGTAAAACGCATTGTGGAGAAGCACGGGGGACGCGTGTGGGCATCGGGCCGTCCTAACGGCGGCGCGACGTTCTACTTCACGCTGACGGGGGCTTCGCCCGACTGAGGAGATCGCATGGAGCGTTCGAAAGTACTCGTGGCGGATGACGATCCGCAGGTGGTATCCAGTGTCGCCAACGCATTGCGCATGGAAGGCGTCTCCGTTGAAACGGCCGCCGACGGCGCGGAATGCCTTGAAAAAATGCAGGGGTTTAGGCCGGATCTCGTCGTGCTCGACATTAGTTTCGCGGCGTCCTCGAAGTCCAGCGCCAAAACCCTCGACGGCATGGAAGTGCTGCGGCGCATTCGCCAACGCTCGAGCGTGCCCGTGCTTATCCTTTCCTCGACGTCCATTCAATTCGTGAAAGTGTCGGCGCTCACCCTGGGCGCGGATGACTACGTTACAAAGCCGTTCGATTCCCAGGAGCTAACGGCCCGTGTCCGCGCTATCCTTCGTCGAAGCCGCCACGCCGCTTCGGACACGCCGCGCCTCCGGTTCAAGCGCATCGAGATCGACCTGGATAGTCGCCGACTCTGGAAAGACGGCAAGGAAATCGATCTGCGGCCGATGGAGTTCGACATCTTGGCGGCCTTGGCGCGTCGTCCAGGACACGTGTTCGAGCGTGTGCTCTTGCTCGATCTTGTGCGCAAGCATGAGTACTGCGGAAGCGAACGCGCGGTCGACGTGCACATCGGACGGATTCGCAAGAAGCTGGAAGACGACCCGGCGAGTCCCACGCTTCTCGTTACTGTACGCAGTGCGGGCTACCGTTTCGAGGACGTGCCCGCAAAAGGATAATACCGTTCGGTGCCCGTCACCCCTGCTCAAACAGCGCGAGCAGATCGCCGGGAGAATGCACCATATGATCGGGGGCGGCGCCTGCGAGGTGCTCTGCGGAGTGCCACCCCCAGGTTACCGCGACGGTCTGAGCGCCTGCCGTTCGGCCTTCGATCATATCGCCCATCGTATCGCCGATGTAGAAATGCCGATGTCCTTCCGTCTGCGCCATGACGTCCGCAATTTTGCGCACCTTACTCGGATTCACGTCCGCCCCCAACACTCCTTGGAGACACGTGATCCCGTGCGTGCGCAAGAAATCGCCAACGATATGGCTCATGTTGGACGTAATGACCCACACGCGCCCCAGCGCGCAAAGACGCGCCAACGTCTCGGGCATGCCTTCGAAAAAATGCATTTGGCCATTGCGGGTGCGCAGGTTCGCCGCCATCGTCGTCAGCACCGGCGCGATCTGATCCTGCGGAATACCGGCCTGCGCCATTCCCTCGTACATGTTCGTGTCGAAAAGACGCAGAAAAGGTTCGCGTCCATCGATCGACACATAGCCGTGCGCTTGGCACGCCTCAATGAAGCTGTCGAAGAAGTAATCCAAGGAGTCCACGATGACGCCATCAAAATCGAACATGTAAATATCGGGCATTGAACCAACTCCAAGAACTAACGACTATAGCGCCACGACTTCGGATCGTACCAGCAGGATTTCATCGCGCAGCCGCGCGCGAACACCGCATATATGCAAGGATTTCATCGGCGGCTCGAGCGGCTCCGCCCGCCGCCGCCAAGGATTCGGCCATCGTCTCGATACGCGGCAGTTGCGCCGAGCGCTCGGCCTCGGCGCGCGCAACGGCCCGGCGCAGACGACTCGGCGTGACGCGCGCCTTTCCCAGCGCCGTACCGAGTCCGAGCCGAACCACCTGCGCCGCGACCACCATCTGATCGAGCGCTTGGGGAATCACAAGCACAGGCACCTTCGCGACCAACGCCTCGCTCACGCTGTTCATGCCGCCGTGGGTGAGAAAAAGATGCGTGTGACGAAGCACTTCAACCTGCGGAACATGCGGACGCACGGTGAAGTTTTTCGGAGCCGTGCCTAGCACATCGCCATCCACGCGATGCCCCGTGCTCAGGATAACCTCGTAAGGACTGTCGCCAAAAGCCTCGAAACAATCACGGTAAAACTCCGGGCGGTCGTTAAAAACCGAACCCAGGGAGATATAAAGCACCCTGCGATCCGCGAAACGCTCCCACGGCAAATCGGAAGGTTCCGACTGGTCGAACACCGTCGGCCCAACGAACTTGAAGCTATCGTCGAAGAGATCCGCCCGGGGCTGCAATGCCCGCGCCGTGCAAACGATATTGAGCGGCTGACGGTTGGTATACGCTTGAATGATGGATGGAAACGGGTGCCCTATCTCGCGGCTCAGTTGCCGCGACGCGCGCCGAGCCCGACGTAGCGCGCCGAAATCTTCGAAGAGACTCCAGCAAAGTTCTCCCGCAAGCCGAAGCGACGTGGCGCTGACGCGAATGCCGAACGCGAAACTTGGAACAAAGCACACGGCCGGGAGCTGCAACACGTTCGCCGCCACCACGCCCGCCGTGCTCAAGGCATCGTGCACAACCAATTCCACGCCATCCGCGCGCAGCGCATCGACAAGCAAAGGAGTCAGCACGCGCGCGCCCTCCGCGGACAACGCCGCGAGCGTGAATGCGTTTCGCGCTTGGCGTGGAGAGTATTCGAGCATGTGAGGCGGCATACCGAGTTCTTCGAAACTCCGAAACTCGACGCCCGTCTGCGCAATCTTCGTCCGGAATTCGTCGCTGCAGTAGTAAATGACGCGCGCCCCACGCTGCCGCACTTCGCGCACCACCGACCGGGATGGATTCACGTGGCCGTGAGCCGGAGTTCCAATGAAAGCGATCGTGTCCATCGCTAGTCCGCTCCGGACGGTGCGGCGATCTGACCCAATGCCACGCGTTCAAGATAAAGCGCCGCCGACTCCGCGCCGTTCGCCGCGCACACCTGCGGCGCGATACGACGCGCCGTGTCGCGGAAGTGCGGCTCGCTCAACACGCGCTCCAGCAAGCGAATCAAACGCGCCGGCTCCACGTTGCGCGCCCGATACGTGAGGCAGACGCCCATCGAAGCGGCAATGTTCGCGCAGAGCTGCTGCTCGAGGTGTAGGGGCAGCGCGACCATCGGAACGCCCTGCGCCAATGCCTGATACATACTGCCGTTCCCGCCGTGGAAGATCAGCGCGCGCGACTTCTCCAACAGCTTACTGCCAGGACCATACGTCGCGACGCGGAAATTCGAGGGGAGCGCGCGCATGGTCTCCGGTTCCACTTGTCCTGCCGTGGTCACCAAAAAACGATACGGCAACTTGCCCAGCGCCGGCGCAGTGCGGCGCAGAAATTCATCCAAAAGCCCCGTCGACCCCATCGTAACGTAAACGTTCGGCGTGCCATCGTCGAGTTCGTCGTACCACTCCGGCAGCGACGCGGGCGGCTCGGAGATAATGGGACCGCAGACATGCCAATGACGCCACCCCGAAGGCGCGGGATACAATCCAGGCAGATCCGGCGACACCATCGGCGTCGACTTGAGGAGAGACAGCGCGTCGGCGGGACGCACGCCATACTTGCGATAGACGCGGTTACGCACACGCGACAACAACACGGCGTCGCCCGCGCGAATCAGCGCGTGGTACAGCGTGCCCGGCTGCGCGAAACGGCCCGCATACGCGTTCATCACGCCTGCCGCAGGCACTCCGGTAATGTGCCCGGCCGTACTCACCGAAATTGTGCCGTCGCCCACAATCAGATCCGGCTTCTCGCGGCGAATAAGCTCGACATGCCCTTCGAGGATCGCGTCGAGGGGAGCCCACCGCTCAAAATGCAGCAGGTCCCACGCGGTATGCTTCCACCCATGCCGCACGTACCGGTCCCACGCGTAGGGATGATCCGGTTCTTTCGCGTAACGAAGGGGAAAACCTTCGATCTGCGCAAACGACAATTTCGAGCGCGGATGCGCGGGGTCATCTCCCGCGAAAATCACCTCGTGCCCTCGAGCGCGCAGTACCTTCCCGATTTCAACCAAGCGCCCCACATGCGCCAACAGCCAGCCCAAGGGAAACAGTATCACCTTGAGCCGCCGCGCGGGCGCCGGGGAAATCGCCTGTTCGAGTGCGGTCATGCGACAGGAGCCTCCAGCAGTCCCTTTTCCGCCAGAACCCGACTCAGCTCGCGCGTCAACGCGCTGCCGAGTTCGCCGCGCAGTTTCAGCGCGAGGGGACTGTTGTGGCGGCCGGTGGGCACGGGACAAAGACGCGCGCTCGGGTACGGCAAAAACTCCTTGGTCTGGGCCACGTCAAAATGACAGCGGTCCCCATAGAAAACCGAAACCCCTGGCCGCTTATCCCCCGCCTCCCGAAATGCGCCTATGACATTCCAGAAATTTTCCTTGCCCACATGCCGATAGATATCCGCCTCGGCGTAGGCCGCGCTGATCGCAACCAACACGCACTCCGCGTAGGCGTTGGGCTCGCGGAAAAGTTTGGGTAGATCAAAATACGTGCGGAGTTGCGAACGGAGACTCGTGTACGCGTTGATGTGCAAGCCGGGACTGAATGCAACGATGTGATCCATGCCGCACCGTGACCCAAAGTACAGCGCCGCCGCCGCACCGCCGGATGACCCCATAGCCACCGTCACCTTGCCCCCCAAACGCGCCATCAGTTCGCGGGTCTTGGCTTCGTAAAACGCCAAGCCGTCCTTCCCGCCACTGGGCGACACATGGTAGGACAAACGCCGCAACTCGCGGAAGAACACGGTATTGAACGGCAGTTGAATGCCCGAAAGCTGCTTTCGAAACTCATACCGAGGCTCGCCCGCGAACAACGCGTCAAGGCCGGAATAGATGAAGACCGTCAGCGGCGCGCCGCGATCTTCAATCAGCACATACTCGGACTCTTCCACATTCCCGCTTTCGCCCTCGTACAGACGGAAAATACCTTCCTGCTCCATATTGCGGGCAAGGCCAGGAAGGAAAATGCGGGTAGTCCATCGAAACAACGCATCTTTGAGCACCTAGGCTCCTCCCATTGGGGGTAAGCGCCTCGCGGCGCGACGCCAGACATTCCGCCTATTGTACTACGTAGCGCTCAGAACGTTTCGCAGTCGCGCAGTCTACGTCGCCTGCCCGAGAATGTTCATATACACGGCGCGCACGGCCCGCGCCTGGGATTCGAGGGAATAATCGCGCCGCGCCTTCTCCCGCGCGGCCTGCCCCAGGGCTCGGGTCCAGCCACGCTCGCGCGCCATACGGGTAAGCGCCTCGGCCAGACTCGCCGCGCCGCCGTCGAAAACTACCCCCGTACGGCCGTCCTCGACCACTTCTGACAGCATACCGCGATTCGCCGCCACGACGGGCTTCCCCATCGCCATCGCCTCGCGTACTGCGCGACAGGTCCCGTCGGATCCGGGCGTCAGGAAGACCTTGACGTCAAACGCCTTGAGCATGCCCACGTAGTTCTCGCCGTCGACATACCCTGGAAAATGGACCTTGCCCTCGAGACCGAGGTTTCGCACGGGTTCATGCCCCACGCTTTCCTGATACGTGCCGCGCCCGACCACAATCACTTCCGCCTTCGGGCACGCGTCCACAAGTCGCCGCACCGCCTCGAAAAAGTCGTCATAGTGCCTGTGCCGCTGCATCCGCGCCACGATCCCGACAACAAACGCGTCGGGTGCAATGCCTAACCAACGCCGCGCATCGGGCACTTCGCGGGTAGGGTCGAAGCGCTCCGTATCCACCGCGCCCGGCACTACGGCCGTCTTCGATTCCGCCACGCCCAGCCGCGCCACGTCGTTCCGCTGGGCCAACCGCGACGGCTCGATCACAAACGCCGCCTGCCGCGCCAACGCACCGTGCCCGCGCGTCACAGAAAATCCCTCGCCATGGTAACTGCTACGCACAACCGGAATCCCAACCCGCCGTGTAGCCGCCGCGGCAATGCGGTGGTCGTTGTCGAGATGACAGTGCACGAGATCAAAACGCTCTGAGGCAAGATAGCGCCGCAAGGTGCGCGCATCGAGAAAGTTATAGAACGGATTCTTGTGCTTCTTGAGATGAAAGCGCAGCACCGGTTCGAGACCGCGGTCACGCGCGGTCTCCACGATCTTGTTGATCGATTCGCCGGAATCCGGCGCGCAGGCGAACTCCGCCTCTACCCCGGCCCGCCGCAACGCAAGGCACAGATTCAATGCGGGTTCAGCAGGCCCGGTCCATTTTGCGTTGCTAAAAAGGTGGAGAACCTTCATGCCGCCGGGGCGCCTGCGCGCGCCTCGTCAAACCGCACCGAAACCAACTGCGAGACCCCGCGTTCCTGCATCGTCACGCCATACAAAGCCTGGGCGCGCGCCATGGTTTGCTTGTTGTGCGTGATCACGATGAACTGGCTCTCGGCGGTGAACTCTTCGACCATATCGAGGAAACGCCCGATGTTTGCATCGTCCAACGGCGCATCCACCTCGTCCAGAATGCAGAACGGACTCGGCTTCGCCTGGAAAATTGCGAACAACAGCGCGATCGCCGTCATGGCGCTTTCGCCGCCCGACAACAACGAAATCGAAGTGGGCTTCTTGCCTGGCGGACGCGCCTCGATCTCGATACCGCTCTCGAGCGGATCGTCTTCGTTTAATAGGTAGACGCGCGCCTGACCGCCGTTGAACAACCGCCGGAAATTTACCCGGAAGTTCTCGGCGATCCGCTCGAACGTCTCCATAAACATATCGCGGATCTTCTTGTCGCAACGCGCCACCACGCCCAACAGCGTCTCGCGCGCCTGCTGCAAGTCTTGATACTGCGCGGTGAGAAAGTCGTTGCGCTTCTCTAGCGCTTCGTACTCCTCGATCGCCATCAGGTTCACCTCGCCCATGCGCTGCAGCTTCTGGCGAATATCCGTGACCATCTTGTCGCGCTCGGCGTCACCGAATTCGTCCGTCCCAACCTGCTCAGCCGTCAACGCGGGTAACGCGACATTGTAGTCGTTCAGAATGCGTTCCTGAAAAAACGCGACGCTGTCCTCATTGTGCCGCAGCGCAATTTCGGTCTGATGCAACGATGTCTGCGAAACCCGGTTCTGCTCGCGCAGTTCGCGCAGTTCCTTGTCGATGCTTTCACTTTCCTCAAGCAAAGCCTGACGCTGATTCTCCGCTTCGATCACCTTGCTGCGCGCTTCTTCCTTGTTCTCCGACAGCGCCTTTGTGCGCTCGACATGCAACGCCGCCTCTTCCGCAAGCGTCTTTTCCTGGCTTTCGAATTGTCCCACGGATTCACCGCGACGCGCGGATTCGGCCTTGGCCTCTTCGGACTCCCGCAACAGACGTGTGCGTTCGCGTTCGATTTCCTCGGCCTGCTGCGACAACCCGGCCTGCCGCACGCGCAAATCCGCGAGTGCGCTGGCGCCCTCCGACAATTCCTGTCGCGCGCGCGATGCCTTCTCCTGCGCATCGGCCATCTCGGTCTGGAACGTCTCGTCGTCGCTGTCCATCCCCTCGGCGCGCGCCAAGACATCTCGGCGTTGTTCATCGAGCCCATCGCGACGCGCGCAGAGTTCATCGCGCTGCTTATCCAGCGCGCCGCCGGACTGAACCAACGTCTCAAGCTCCGTGGACGACCGCGCCAACGCCATCGCTACGGTATTGAGTTCGCGACGCTGGGTGACTTCCTTCTCTTCGAGCGCACGAATCTCCGTCGCAAGCGTCTGCAACGCCGACTCGGTCGTGTTACGACGCTCGACGGTGCTGCGAATCTCGCTGTCGAGTTTGCCCAGTCGCGTCTCCAGCTCGCCGATCTCCGCGCTGCGGCCCAGAAGACCACGGCTCTCGTGCTTGTTGCGCCCGCCAGTCACCGCGCCGGACGCCGAAACGACCTCGCCGTCGAGCGTCACGAGGCGCGGAATCTTCTCATACTTGCGCGCAATGCGGATCGCGTCGTCGAGTTCGCGCACGACGAGCGTGCTGTGCAGCAAATACTCCACCGCCGGACGCAGTTTCGCGTCGTACTGCACGAAATCAAGCGCCGAGCCGACCACACCGGGCTGGCCCACAAGATCCGCGCCATCGTCGCCGCGCCCGCCACGAATGATGTCGAGCGGCAGAAACGTCACACGTCCAGCTTGATGCCCCTTCAGGAATCCGATCGCCGCCTTCGCCGCGTCGGCGTCCTCACATACCACATTGTTGATGTTGCCGCCCAGCGCCGCTTCGATCGCCGCCTCATACTCTTTTTGCGTCGAAAGCAAGTCGCCCACCGGACCAATCACGCCGCGCGCCGCATCCATCTTCTCGGTTTTCGCCCGCATGATCGCGCGCACACCAACCGCAAAGCCCTCGTAGGCGTCGCGCAATTCGCGCAACGACGTCAGACGCGCTTCAATGCTGCTCTTCTTCTCGCGCAAATCCTGCCACGCCGTCTGAAGAGTGCGCAACGCCTGCGTCTGCTCGGTATGCGTCTCGCGCTTCTTGAGGCGATCGGCCTCCAACTCCGCCACCGCTTGGCTCAGTTGGGCTTCCTGCGCGCGAGCCTCCTCGTTCTGCTTTAGCAGTTCATCACGACGCCTATCGATCGTGCGCTGCTGCTCGTACAACGCCGCCAACTGCGTCTCGATGTTATTCACGCTGACGGTCAAGGTTTCGAGTTCGGTCCGCGTCTGCGCACGCGTGTTCATATGCTCGACCGCGCGCGCCCGCAGCGACTCCAGTTCCGCCACCGCCGCTTCCACGGCCGCCTCGAGTTCCGCATGGCGCGTCTGCTGGGCGTCGATGGCCGCGCGGCTCGCCTCAAGCGCCGTCTGAGACTCGGCAATGCGTTCGATGCGCTGCCCGGCTTCCTGTTCCAACGCAACGGCGCGCTGAGCAAAAGTTTCTTGCTCGCGCAAAGACTGCTGGCGTTGCTCTTGGCAGAACGTGATCTGCTGACGCACCAACGCGATCTGCCGCTCAATCCGCTCCATCTCGGAGTCGATCTCGTGCACGCCTTCGCGGCGCGCCATCAACACGCGGTCGACTTCGAGCTTATTCAGGTTTAATTCTTCGCGCCGCGCTTCGAGTTCGGTCAGGCGCGCCGACTGCTGCTCGTAGACGTCTTGGGTATTCGAGAAAGCCGCCTTCTGCTCGGCGATCTCGGCGCTCAGCCGCGTGAACAACAAGAACGCCGTGCGGATCTCGAGTTCGCGCAGTTGCTCGCTCAACTCGCGGTAGCGAATCGCCGCGTTGACCTGACGCTTGAGCGATCGCATCTGCCGCTGAACCTCGGCGATGATGTCGTTGAGGCGCAGCAGGTTCTGCTCGGCGCCTTCCAGCTTGCGCATCGCCACTTTCTTGCGGCTCTTGTACTTGATGATGCCCGCCGCTTCCTCAAATAAATAACGGCGATCTTCGGGCTTCGAACTCAAAATGAGGTCCATCTTGCCCTGCCCGACCATCGAATACGCTTGGGTACCGATACCGGTATCCATGAACAGCTCGTGAATATCCTTGAGCCGACACGGAGCCTTATTAATGAGGTATTCGCTCTCGCCGGAGCGATAGACGCGGCGCGTGATCTCGACCTCGGCGAAGTCCACCGGCAAACGCGAGTCGGAATTATCGAAGGTAATCGAGACCTCCGCCATGCCCAGCGGACTGCGGTGCTCACTGCCGTTAAACACCACGTCCTGCATATGGGTGCCGCGCAGTTCGCGGGCGTTCTGCTCGCCCAACGCCCAACGGATCGAATCGAGAATGTTGCTCTTCCCGCAACCGTTTGGACCGACCACAGAAGTAATGCCCGGCTCAAGCCGGACCACGGTCCGATCGGCAAAGGACTTGAAACCGGTGATTTCCAGTTGCTTGAAATACATGCGTCGCGTCACTCACTTCTGGTTTAAATGCATCGATCGCCGCTCGCCCTCAGGCCACGACGGAAATTACGGAGTGTTTTGAACCACGGCGGGGGACGCGGAAGACTGCAACGCCCCCAACAACCCCGCAATCAAATGTTCCACCTCGTCCACGCGGCGCTTGACCGTCTCGGCGCGTTCGACCGCGCCAAATCCGGACATCCCCGCGATCATCATCTGCGTCTCTATGTCCTGCAGAAATCCGCGCGCGGTTCCCAAACAGCGGCACAGCTCTATAACGTTGGGACGCTTCTGGCCGCACGCAACATGACTGGCCACATTCACCGCCGCGCTCCGCATCTGCTGCACAACGCCCTGTTCATGGTCGCAAGGAAGCACCGAGGTAAACCGGTACACTTCTTCGACGAGTTCCATCGCCTTGCCCCAGACATCGAGTTCGGCGCAAATCTCCGCCACTGTCTGTCCTCCTCGTCTCGCGGGACGGAGCGCCTACACGCCCGTCAAGAATTGCACTCGCGCGATCCGTCGCGCCAGGCCCGTCTCGTCGTCCGCTTCGATCACCACGCCGTTCAGCATCGGCGCGTCTTTCGCAATTTCAAAGTCCACCGGCATACCAGTCAGAAAGCGCCTCAAAACCAACTTACGCTCGACGCCAATGACCGAATCCCGGGGACCGGTCATCCCCACGTCGGTGATGTACGCCGTGCCACCAGGCAACACACGCTCGTCCGCGGTCTGCACGTGGGTATGCGTACCCACCACCGCCGTACACCGGCCGTCAAGGTACCACCCCATCGCCACCTTTTCCGAAGTGGCTTCCGCGTGTATATCCACCAACACCAACGGCGTCTCGCGTCTTAACGCGTCGACTTCCCGGTCGGCGGCGGCGAATGGACACTGCGCGGGCTCCATGTACACTCGGCCCACGACATTCACCACCCCCACACGACGGCCGTCTGGCAAACTCACCAGCGCGCCCCCGCGCCCCGGCACGCCGTCCGCAAAATTCGCGGGACGCACTACTTGGGGATACCGCTCCAAGGCCGGCGCTAACTGCTTCTTGCGCCAGGTATGATTCCCCAGCGTAAACGCATGCACTCCCGCAGCCAGAAGCTCATCGAGAATGTCGGGCGTTACTCCGACCCCGCCTGCGGCATTCTCCGTGTTGGCAACGACGAAGTCAATCCCATACTGCGCGCACAGACCGGACAAAGACGCACGAAGAACCGTTCGGCCTGGACGTCCCACGACGTCGCCTATGAACAGAATGTTCATGTCTGCGCTATTTCGCCGTCTCGACGGCTCGCGTTTCCCGAATAACGGTCACTCTGATCTGACCGGGATACGTCATCTCGCTCTCGACACGACGTGCGACATCCCGCGCCAGTTGCATCGCCTCGGCGTCCGTCACGCGGTCGGGATAGACCACCACGCGAATCTCACGGCCAGCCTGAAGCGCATAGGACTTCTCGACGCCATTGAAGCCATCGGCGATACTTTCAAGCTGTTCCAGACGCTTGATATAGGTCTCAATGGTCTCGCGCCGCGCGCCGGGACGCGCCGCGGACAGGGCATCCGCCGCCTGCACGAGAATCGCGATGACCGACTGCTGATCCATATCGCCGTGGTGCGAACCAATGGCGTTGGCGATCACGTCATTTTCACCATGACGCCGCGCGAAATCGTAGCCGATTACCGCGTGCGATCCCTCGATCTCGTGGTTAAGCGCCTTACCGATGTCGTGAATGAGCGCCGCGCGCTTGGCTTCCTGAATGTTCAGGCCCAGCTCGGCCGCCATAAGTCCCGCCAAATGCGCGACTTCGACCGAGTGCTTCAGCACATTCTGGCCGTAGGAAGTGCGGTAGGCCAGGCGCCCCAGCAAGCGGACGATTTCCGGGTGAAGCCCGTGCACGTCGGTCTCAAGGCAGGCGCGCTCGCCATTTTCCTTGATCGTCTGATTCATCTCCTCGCTGACCTTTTGGACCACCTCTTCAATCCGCGCGGGATGAATACGGCCGTCCTGGATCAAACGTTCGAGGGTGATGCGGGCAATCTCGCGGCGGACAGGGTCAAATCCAGACAGGATAACGGCTTCCGGAGTATCGTCGATGATGACATTGATACCCGTAGCCGCTTCGAGCGCACGAATATTCCGTCCTTCGCGCCCGATAATGCGCCCCTTCATCTCATCGCTGGGAAGCGCGACGACCGAGACAACCGCCTCGGCCACATGATCGGCAGCGCAACGCTGGATAGCCTGAGTAATGACCCATTTCGCCTTCTTTTCCGAATTTTCGACCATTTCGTCTTCAATTCGTTTCAGGCGAATGGCGCAATCGCGGCGAACTTCGGTCTCGAGTTGGGAAAACAGGACTCGCTTAGCCTCTTCGGCTCCCATGCCGGAAATGGACTCCAGGCGCTGAGTCTGCTCGACGATTACCGCCTTAAGCTTATCGCGTTCGTCGTCGAGTCCGCGCTCGCGCGTAGCCAACTCGCGTTCGCGGGTGGCCAAGTCGCTGCCCTTCTTCTCCAATCCTTCCAAGCGCTTGTCGATATTCTCTTCTTTGGCGAGAATACGTTTTTCGAGTTCTACGAGTTCCTTGCGCTGCTCGCGGTTGGAACGTTCCATCTCTTCGCGCAGTTGAATCCGCTGCTCTTTGATGGTGGTGTTTGCGTCTTTGAGGAGCGCTGCGGCCTCGCGTTCGGCGTTTGTGACAAGCTGAGCGGCTTCGCGACGCGACTTGCCCAGCAAGTTACGTCCGAGAACCTGCACGCCCAACATGGTCACCACGACACCCGCGAGTGCGCCAGCAGCGATCCACAGAATCGTCTGTGGGATCATTCAAATGTCCTCCACCCCGATCAGGGGCTACATAGGGCCCGGTCCGGTGCGAGGAGGCGACGAGTGAATGAATCTAACGCATTTTACGTAAATGACTTAGAACTTGGGCTCCCAGATCCGGTTTCCCCTTGCCCGGACAGTCAAGCTCCTGCCAAATACCCGAAACGCCGGTTTGGCGAATACGTGGTGCTGCGTCAATTCTCTCGCCCTTCTCCAACGCAACCGAATAGTTCAGTTACCAGGAAAACCTCATGGCGACGCAAGTATAGGCATGTGCGCACCTGAAGTCAATTCATTTTCCCCTTGAAGCCGGATATTGCGGGGCAGATTAGGGCGCGTAAGGGCAATATTCCCGAAAGCGGCCTAGTTCTTCGAACCGGTGAGGCTGATTCCCTGAATGAAATAGCGCTGCACGAACAGGAATAGCAGAATAATGGGAAGAGCCATGATAAAGGCCCCGGCCATGATCAGGCCGATCTCGCTGCCACTGCGCAAATTCAGGCGGAACAGGCCCAGCGCGAGCGGGAAAAGACGCTCGTCGTTAATAAAGATGAGAGGCGACATGAAATTGTTCCACGAGCCAAGGAATGTGAAAACCGCGATGGTCGCGGTCGTCGGTTTGACCAAAGGCAACATCACGTGCCAATAGATACGAAGAAATCCGCAGCCGTCGATGCGCGCGGCGTCCTCGAGGTCGCCCGGAACATTCTTCAAAAACTGCCGCACCAGGAATATAAAGAAAGCCGCCCCGAAGCCGGACGGCACCCAAAGCGGCAAAAGAGTGCCATACCATCCCAGCAACTTCATAATGAGAAAACTGGGAATCATGGTGACCTGAGGCGGAATCATCATCGTCGCCAGGAGCATGGCGAAACAGAAGTCACGGCCCGGCCACTCGAGCCGGGCGAACGCGTAGGCGGTCAACGTACACGAAAACACGGCGAGCAGAATGTTCAGGATCGCGAGCGAGAAGCTTGTCATCAGGTACCGGGCGTAAGGCACCTCGCGGAACGCGAGCAGGTAGTTGCGGGTCGCCTTGGCAACCCACGCGCCCAACGACGTGTTGTGGTCGAGGTGGACGCGGATCTCGAGGGGCGGACTGCCCTCCGGGGCAGAACCTGCCGGTTGGAGCAGCATGTAGTTCCGTCGCTCCATCGGGTCAACGGGTTTGCCGGGAAAACGCAGTTCCTGTTCGTACCAGTCTCGCTCGAAGAGATAGAGGCGGTCACTGGTGACATATCGTTGACCGTTTCTGAAGACTTCGAAGGAAATCCGCGCCCAGGAGGCATCGCCGCGGTAGTTCAGGAAAAGGCGGTCAATCTGGTCTACGGAGAGGGCTCCTCCCCCGTTCTGCGCAGGAAATGCCGGATCCGGCGCTATCGAGAAAATGTCGGATGCAACGCCCTGCGCCGCAGCCCGGCGCACTTCCATGTAACGAGGGGCAAGGTCGCCACGGGATACGAGGACGGCCTCTCCCTGCAGAACCTTCCATTCATCTCCCCGATTGAGGGGACAGGATCGGTAATCCGTCAGGCGGACGCGCGCAGTGCCCAGGCATATCCGGCGGTAGCTGGCATCAAAGACGCTGCGCAGCACGGAGTCGTCGATGAGTTCCCGCGCATTGGCGACAAGCGCTTCGACACCGGCCGCAATCGCCTCGGCTCTTAGTTCCTCAGTCCAATCGCCCCCATCCGCGGCGGGCTTACCCTCGACGGTCCGTGCGGTGTTTTCCGCCACGATGGCCGCCTCACGCGCGGTGTCGCTCAGGCGCTCGGAAAGGCGTTCGTAGACTCCTTGCGTCATGACATTCCGATAGACGGCGGCGTCACCCGGCGCCGGCGGCGGGTTATCGACGGAAGCGCCAACCACGTCCGGCTTCCATGCGGTGATCGCGTCGGCGATAAGGGTGTCCAGCAGGGGGCGCGCCTTCTCCCAGACCGGCTCAGGAATCCCATCGGGCGACATGAGCGCAGGGAATTCATCTTGCGCCATGTACGGAGTCTGCACTCGCGCCACAGGGGTGCGTGGCAGCAGGCGGATGCGGTCCACCGCAAGCTCACGGGGCACTTTGGCGCTGGTGCCTAGCATCCAGATGAATGGAAACGCGAAAATGACACACCCGAAAATCAACGCGGCGTGCGTCAGAATGCGTTCAATTCCCGAGATGCGCTGCAACGACACCGATTAGCCTCCGTAGTGAACCCATTTTTTCCCGAGCCAGAGCTGGAACAGGGTAAGCCCGAGTACGATCAGGAACAGGAACCAGGCCATGGCACTCGCGATACCCATATTGAGCAGGCGGAACGCCTCGTGGAACAGTTTGTAGACGTAGAAATAGGTGGAATCGGCGGGACCGCCGTCGGTCATGATGTACGCCACTTCAAACACCTGGAAAACGGCGATAAACCCCATAATCATGTTGAAGAAGATATAGGGACTGAGCAGCGGCAGGGTAATGTGGATGAAGCGATGGAAGCGGTTCGCGCCGTCGATGCTGGCCGCTTCGTAAAAGGTCTCGGGAATGTCCTTGAGACCGGCGAGCCAGATAATCATGCTCGAACCGACGCCCCAAAGCGACATGAGAATAAGCGCGGGCTTGGACCATGCGGGGTCTTGAAGCCAGTTTGGAGTGGAAACGATTCCGATGTTGTGAAGCACCTGGTTGAGCATGCCGCGCGTGGGCTCGAATATCCATATCCACAGGATAAACGTGGCGACAATGGGGACGATCGCGGGCAGATAATAGACGGTTCGGTAGATGTGCAGTCCGCGCACGCGGGTATCCAGCAGCATCGCGATAGTCAAGCCCAGCACGATGCTCAGCGGAACGCCGAGGGCCATGTAGAGGGTGTTGCCGAGGCTCTTCCACAGAATGGGGTCATTCCAGACTATGGTGTTGGTCACCGAATCGAAGTGGCGACCAAAGAGTGAAACGTAGTTGTCAATCCCGATGAATCGCGCGGGATTGAGCACGTCGTAAGCGCAGAAGCTGATGATTAGGGAAAAGAGCATGGGCCCGGCGGTGAAGACGATAAAGCCGAGCAGCCAGGGGGCGGCGGCGATGTAGCCTTCGTACCACCCGCTATGCCAGCCCCGTCCTCGGCGTCGCAGATACCGCTGGCGCAGCAGCAGTCCCACGAAAATAAGCGCGACGGCGGCGGCATATCCTCCCACTAACAATGGCCAATTCACCGTGGGCCCGGTGGGCGGGTGGAGCAGATGGTCAAGAGCCGCTTGCACGCGGCGCGCACCGTAGTTCAGCGATTCATACGGCGGCGCGGCATGGGTGAGTCCGGTCTCGATGGCCCGTACGTGCTCGCTCCAGAGTTTCTGGCCCACCGGCGTCACGGGACGATAGCGACTATTGGGCAGCAGTTTCTCAAAACACTCAAACGCCTTCGGCACCCAGGGAGGCAACGAGGGGTCTTGAATGTACTGTTTTTGAATCCACTCCATCACACGGCGATCGGGATGAAGCATGGGAAAGAACGGTTGGCCTTTGGCGCGGCATAGGGTGGCCTGCGACTCGTAGAAAATTCGGTTCGCTTCGGGCGAACAAAGCCATTTCATCAACAGCCAAGCGCCTTCTTTGTCGCGCGCGGTGCTCGGAATCGCGTAGGACCATCCCCCGGCCCATCCCAAGGGTTTTGCGCCCGCCTCAAGACGCTTCTTGGGTAAAGGCGAACCCACGGCGCCAAAACGCAGATCCGGCTTGAACGCCAAGACCTGACCTATCATCTGGTCCGAGCTGATCAGCATGGCAACTTTACCGATGAACATCGGGTTAATGCCGCTGTTGCCCGCGCCGGCTTCGAAGACTTTTGCGGCGTTGTAGCCGCCCAGGCAATCGTAGGCGTCGGAAACCCACTGCAGGGCCTCCACCACCTCGGGGGAGTCGAGCGTACACGTCGTGCCGTCGGCGCTCATGAATTCGCCGCCGTTGAGCCAGGAGAAGAGATAAAGCCAACTGTTTCCAAAGAGTTGCGAGATCGGAATAAACGCCGCGACCGAGAGTTGGCCGGTTTGCGGATCAAACCGGGTCAAGCGGGCCATGTAGCAGTCCTGGTCGTATAGCTTCACCTCGCACTCGGTGCGGAAGGCCTCCGGCACGGCGTTCAGGCCGGGAGGTTGCTCGCGCTGAAAGTCGATGTGAAACGTGGCGGGGCCATCGACACTGCGCACGCGGCCTCGAAAGACATTGGTGCCCGCTACAAGCGCCACCACGTCTCCCGCGCGCACCCCGGCGGCGCGAAGGTCGGGTTTGGCGTCGGCCGGGACTTCGGTGTTGACGGCGGGACGGCGAAGGAACCCCTGAATCTCGACGGTGCCGTCGGCCTGAACACGCGCGGCGTAATGCCCTCGCTTGAGGCACATTTCCTCCCACGTCTTGGGCGGACGCGCGGCACCGGCCTTAGCCTCCCCGGAGAGGACCTCGGGATCGTTGGGGCCATAGGTAAACCCGGCGCGAACCAGCGGGTCCTCGAGATAGAACATGGCGCGCGTGTCGATCGCGTTGGCGATCGCGTAGTTCTTGCCCTTGTAGACAGGCTCGTTCCATGCCACCTCGTAGAAATTTTCCTTGCGGATCGCGTCCGGCTGCTCCTTGTCGCGCTCGATCAGCGGCGTCAGATCGGTAAACGCGCCGCGACTGGCCCATTCCACGACGGCAAAACGGTCGAAATAGATGAGATCGGGCGGTACACCGCCCGCAACGCCGAGAAGGAAGCGAGTAGGGTCGCCGGTGTCGTCGCGGGCAGTCGCTGTGCCCATGCGGACGCGGTATCCGGGGTTACGGTGTTCGAATTCTTCTATGAGGGGACGTAGGGGATCGAAGGTGACCGGGTTAATGGGGCACCAGAAAACGATTTCCTTGACGTTCTTTTCGGCGAGCTCTTGCGTGGGATGGGGATAAAGCAGGTACGCCACGGCAATGGCTACCGCCACTAACGCAACAATCCCCGCGGAATGTAGATCGAACCGAACTCGCACGCCCCTGAAACCCTTCCCTCGACGCAGTCCCTTCTGCGAGACGACATTATAATGAGAAAAGAGCGCTAAGAAAAGTTTTCGCGACCTAAAATAAGGCGCGCGCCGATGGATACGCGATCCACCGGCGCGCACAAGCGATGAGCAGGTCTGTAAGCCGAGTTCTGTCTAGAGCCCTTGCGGACTCCGAGACGGTCATTCATCTGGGACGCACGTCGCCGTGCGCCTCTAGCTTCCAACCCGGGAGCGGAGCGGGCCACTCCATTGCCCCCCTATTCGGAATTGCTCCAGGTGGGGTTTGACCAGCCGGACTGTCACCAGCCCGCTGGTGCGCTCTTACCGCACCTTTTCACCCTTGCCGGCCCTTGCGGACGTAGGCGGTGTAGTTTCTGTGCCACTTTCCGTCGGGTCACCCCGCCTTCGCGTTACGAAGCACCTTGCCCTGTGGAGCTCGGACTTTCCTCGACGGCGTTTCCGCCACCGCGACCGTCCAACCTACTCAACGCATTCAGTGTAGCACATCGGCGAGGGGTTGCGCGTTGAGTGCCCCTCGATCTAGGATCGCTTGCTTTAACAGCAGCGAGGTGCGGCATGATCTTGGGCGTTATGAGCGATACACATGGCAACATGCGCATGATGCATGATGTGGCGTCGCGCATGGCGGGCGAGTTCGGCGCGACGCATATCGTGCATTTGGGCGACGACTATCAGGACGGTGAAGCGCTCGGTTTTGCGGGCTACGACGTGTGGGTGGTGCCAGGGCTTTGGTGCCCCGAATACCACAACCCGCGCATTCCTCGGCGTCTGTGCGAGCCGGTCGAAGGCATGACGCTCGTGGCGATGCACGCCGAGCGCGACTTGAGACCGCTGGATCGTCAGGCGGATATGGTGCTGTTGGGACACACGCACGTGGCACGCTTGGAGCACATCGACAACTCGCTCTTTGTAAACCCCGGGCACCTGCGAGCGCCGACGGATCGTGGCGAGTGCGCATCGTTTGCTGTGCTTGAAGTGACCGCGGGATCTATTCGCGCGCGCATCGTTGAGGTCGTCGGTGGTTTGCGCCAAGAGATGGAGATTTGTCGAGTGTAAATGGAGCGCTCCGCGTGCTACAATCTTCCTGGTACGCGGCTGCGTCTCTTGCAGTCTAGCAGTTTGGACCTCCGCGCGCGTGACAATGGCGTCTCGTGGTTCTCGAGGCAACTGGGCAGGAGCTGTCAGCATGGCAGACCATTCCGTACGTATTCTTACCTCCTCCGTGTTCCGAAAACAGATCGTCGCCGTTACAGGCGTGGTGCTGGTGCTCTTCATCATCGGGCACCTCGCGGGGAATCTATTGATCCTGCTGGGCCCTGAGGCGTTCAACCGCTATGCGGAGACGTTGCAGTCGCTGGGCGAGTTGCTGTGGGCGGAGCGAGCGGTGATGTTTACACTCGCCGTGCTGCATGTCACGTTTACCGTCCTGCTGACGATGGAAAATCTTCAGGCGCGCGGTCAACGGTATGCGGTCAGCGCGAATCATGGCGGCACGAACTTTGTCCGGAAAACAATGATCTACAGTGGGGCGCTGATTTTCTTCTTCCTGTTCCTGCATATCAGTGATTACACGCTTGCGGACAAGACCGGTCCGGCCTCGATCATCGCCGGCCTGAACAACGGGGAAAGCTTGGGATTGTACGGGCTGGTCTGGCGATCGTTCTTGTTTCAGGAGCACTGGTGGCGGCCATTGGTATATATCGCCGCGGTCGTCTGCGTGGGAGCGCATCTTACGCACGGCATTCAAAGCATGTTTCAGACGCTGGGGGTGAATCACGAGCGTTACACGCCCATTATCCGGAAGGTCAGCGTTGCGCTCGGCGTGATCGTCGGCGCGGGCTTCAGCGCAATTCCCATTATCGTCAATCTCGTCGGCGTGCCGAAATTCTAGAGCAACGTGGAGCTAAGCGCCATGACACTTGATTCAAAAGTTCCCGGCGGTCCACTCGCGGAGAAGTGGACCCGCTACAAATTTGACATGAAGCTGGTGAACCCCGCGAACAAGCGGAAGTACTCCGTCATCGTTGTAGGCACGGGCCTTGCCGGCGCATCGGCGTCCGCGTCGCTGTCAGAGTTGGGATACCAAGTCAAGACTTTCTGCATCCAGGACTCGCCGCGCCGCGCACACAGCATCGCCGCGCAGGGCGGCATCAACGCCGCAAAGAACTATCAAAACGACGGCGACAGCGTCCACCGGCTTTTCTACGACACCGTCAAGGGCGGCGACTACCGTTCGCGCGAGGCCAACGTGCATCGCTTGGCCGAACTGAGTGTCAACATCATTGATCAGTGCGTGGCGCAGGGCGTGCCGTTCGCGCGAGAGTATGGCGGGCTGCTGGACAACCGATCCTTTGGCGGCGCACAGGTGTCTCGTACGTTCTACGCACGAGGCCAGACAGGGCAACAGCTCCTACTCGGCGCCTACAGCGCACTGATGAAAGAAGTGGCCGCGGGCGGCGTGAAGTTGTTTCCACGGCGCGAAATGCTCGAGTTGGTGGTCGTTGACGGGTGTGCGCGCGGCATTGTTTGCCGCAACCTCGTCACGGGCAAGCTCGAGTCGCACGCCGCCGACGCCGTCGTGTTGGCCACGGGCGGCTACGGGAACGTGTTCTACCTCTCGACGAACGCCAAGGCGTGCAACGTGACGGCCTCTTGGCGTGCGCACCGCAAGGGCGCGTTTTTCGCAAACCCCTGCTATACGCAGATTCACCCCACCTGCATCCCCGTGCACGGCGATTATCAGTCGAAACTCACGCTGATGAGCGAGAGCCTGCGCAACGATGGCCGCATCTGGGTGCCGAAAAACCCGAGCGACAGCCGTCCGCCGGAGCAGATCCCCGAGGAGGACCGCGACTACTACCTGGAGCGAAAGTATCCGTCGTTCGGCAATCTCGTGCCGCGCGACGTGGCATCCCGCAACGCGAAGCAACAGTGCGACGCGGGGCGGGGCGTCGGCCCGACGCGAATGGCGGTGTACTTGGACTTCCGCGATTCGATTCAGCGGCTTGGGAAAGGCACCATCGCGGCGCGGTACGGCAATCTGTTCGACATGTACAAAAAGATTGTCGATGACGATCCGTACACAACGCCGATGATGATCTACCCTGCGGTGCACTATACGATGGGCGGCCTGTGGGTTGACTACAACCTAATGAGCAACCTGCCGGGGCTGCATGTGCTGGGCGAGGCGAATTTTTCAGACCACGGCGCGAACCGATTGGGCGCGAGCGCGCTCATGCAGGGACTCGCCGACGGTTACTTCGTGATTCCGTACACGATCGGGCACTATTTCGCGAGTCAACCCCTCGGCAAAGTGAACGCGGAGCAATCCGAATTCAAGGCCGCCGAGGCCGAGGCCAAACTCCGCATTGATCGCCTGCTGAACGTGAACGGAAAACGGACCGTCGACGACTTCCACCGACAGCTTGGCTTGGTGATGTGGAATCAGTGCGGCATGGCGCGTAACGCCAAGGGCCTGCACGACGCCATCGGCCTGATCGGCGAGATACGCGAGGAATTCTGGAACGACGTGACGGTGCTCGGACGCAATGACGACTTCAACCAGTCGCTTGAAAAGGCCGGGCGCGTGGCGGACTTTCTCGAGTTTGCCGAACTGCTGGTGCGCGACGCGCTGCACCGCGAGGAATCGTGCGGCGGCCATTTCCGCGAGGAACACCAGACGGAAGACGGCGAAGCCAAGCGCGATGACGACAAGTTCTGCTACGTCGGCGCTTGGGAATACACGGGCGCGAACAGCGAACCCGCGTTGCACAAGGAGCCGTTGACGTTCGAAGAAGTGCACCTGGCGACGAGAAGTTACAAGTAGGTTCGACCGCGGATTGCACGGATAACACGGATAAGAAACTTCCGATACGGAATAGGCACTACGATGTCCAAAAAGATCAATATCACCTTAA
>JBHELB010000073.1:0-5858 GCA_041859045.1 Candidatus Hydrogenedentales bacterium
AAATACTCAGCGCGCTGCTTGAATATAGTCCTCGACATATGCTATTTTCTTCGTCCGATACATTCCGCGATAGCTCAGTCGGTAGAGCGGGTGGCTGTTAACCACTAGGTCGCAGGTTCGAGTCCTGCTCGCGGAGCCAGCATAAAATCTCCCGAATTCTCAGGGAGTTAACCTTGTAAACACAGGCCCTGTGGTACGCCCGCAGGGCCTGTGGCTTTTCCCCAATCGTTGCAAGGGGTTACGCGGATTCAAAATGTCGGGTTTTCTCTGGTTCGTTTTGTCTCCGCGTGGGGTGCTCTCAATACCTCCATGGTTACGCCTCTTCTACCAGCCGTTTTCTCTCCTGATTCTCCCGCTCTCTGGTTAATAGGGCCTCTAATTTAACTGGAGGGTTCGGCAAGCATTTCGAGTCGGCGTAAACACCAATATTTCCGGTATGTATCCTCGGTCGCATTTTAACAGCCTGGATGCGTGTGGTTGAGGAGGCGCAACCGTGGATGGTTGGCGTTGCTAATCGCATGCAACCGTCGGCGCAGAAAATCCGTGGGAGGTCATTGTGGTGAGTGTGAATCTGTCGGTGTCATCGTCCGAGAATCCCTTCGATGAGTTGGTGGATATCCTGGCAAAGGGGTATCTGCGCCATCGGAGCGGTCTGTGTTCGTTGCCGAAACCCGAAACGTCCGCAGGCCCGCCACCACCGCACATGCCCTCTCCCCCGCCGTTCTCCGGTTCGGAGATTGAGCTTGACTGTCCGGTCCCTCCAGAGCGTTCATGGGCACAGGATTCAACTCAGGGAGAACCGGCACATGAATGACATTGAGACCACGCAGCGGATCGAGGACCTGCGCCTCATGACGGCGGGACAGCTCCAGGCGGAATACGCCCGGATCTTCGGTGAGGCGACGGCGTCGCGCAACAAGGACTTCCTATTCAAACGGATCGCGTGGCGCATCCAAGCGAACGCGCAAGGCGGCATCACGGAACGTGCACGCCAGCGCGCGAACGAGGTTGCGAACGACGCGGACCTGCGCGTGCGTGCTCCGCAGGTATTCAAAGCGCTGCACACGGCCGAGGCGCGAGCGCGCGTAGTCACGAGCACGCTTGATGCGGACCGCGATCCGCGCGTTCCGATTCCGGGCACGATGCTGGTCCGCGAGTACAAGGGGCGCAACGTTGTGGTGCTCGTGCGGGAGAACGGCTTCGAGTACGAGAACGTCGTGTATCCTTCGCTGAGCGCCGTTGCCCGCAAGGTCACGGGCACGCAGTGGAACGGGCTGCTGTTTTTTAAACTCACGGCGGGCAATTCGAGGAAGGCATCGTAATGCGCGTAAAGAAACGGACGTTGAACACTGAATCTCCATTAAACCTGGCGGTCGAGCGCGGCGTGGTACGTTGCGCGATCTACACGCGCAAGTCGACGGAGGAAGGACTCGAGCAGGAGTTCAACTCGCTCGACGCGCAACGCGAGGCCTGCGAGGCCTACGTCGCGAGCCAGCGGCACGAAGGCTGGGTGGCTATTGAAGAGCATTACGACGACGGCGGCTTCACGGGCGGAAACATGGATCGCCCCGCGTTGAAGCGGTTGCTGAGCGATATCGAGAACGGCCGCCTGGACTGCATCCTGGTGTATAAGGTCGACCGGCTGAGCCGGTCGTTGCTGGACTTCGCGAGGATGATGGAGGTCTTCGAGCGGCGTCAGGTCTCGTTCGTTTCCGTCACGCAACAATTCAACAGCGCGAACTCGATGGGCCGCCTTACGCTAAACGTCTTGCTCTCATTCGCGCAATTCGAACGCGAGATGATTGCCGAACGCACGCGGGACAAGATGTCCGCGGCGCGGCGCAAGGGCAAGTGGGTCGGCGGTCGGCCCGTGCTGGGTTACGACGTGGCGCCGCAAGGCGGCCGCTTGCTCATCAACGAGGACGAGGCGAATCAGGTCAAGGCAATTTTCCAACTCTACCTCGAACACCGCGCGCTCATGCCGGTCGTGCATGAACTCCAAAGTCGCGGGTGGCACAACAAACGTTGGACCACCAAACAAGGCCGCGATATGGGCGGCGAACCATGGGTCAAGAACGCCGTGTTTCGCACGCTGTCCAACATCATCTATACGGGGTTCATCAACTACGAGGGCACGATCTACCAGGGCGAGCATCCCGCGATCGTCGACCCCACGGTCTGGGAGCGCGTCCAAGAACAGTTGCACAAAAACGGCCGCACCGGCGGCGTACAGGTGCGCAACAAATACGGCGCGTTGTTGAAGGGGCTCCTGTGTTGCATCCCTTGCGAGCGACCGATGATGCACACGTACACCGCGAAAAAAGGGCGCAAACTGTACCGCTATTACGTTTGCCTGCATGCCCAAGAAGCGGGCTGGCAGAATTGCCCGACGAAGTCCGTGCCCGCGGCGGCGATTGAGTCGGCGATTGTCGAACACATCCGCGGCGTTGGACTCGAAGCTTCCGTCCAGGCCGAAGTGTGTCGGCGTGTACAGGCGCAGAAGTCCAAACAGATCACCGCCATCGACCAGGAATGCGCAATGCTCGAAAAGGAACTCGGGCGCATTAACGACGACATTCACCGCATTGTCCGTGCTTCGACGCCGCGCGCGAAGATCGCCACAGAGAAACTCGCGCAGGCCCAAGAGCGCTCGGCGAAGATCGAGCAACGCATCGACGGCATCCAACGCGAACGCACGGCGCTGTACCGCGAACAGGCGCAAGCCAGCGACGTGTCTGCGGGATTGTCCCTGTTCGATCCGGTATGGGAATCATTGACGCTACGCGAGCAGACGCGCGTGATGCAGCTACTCGTTGAGAGCGTCGGGTTCGACGGCAGGAACGACGACGTGCGCGTCGTGTTCACGCCGCTCGGAATGAGTTTGACCAAGGCAACCGGCAAGGGAGAAGTCGCATGAGAGAAAAGACTACGGCGGACGCTTCACGCACCGTCACCTTCACGTTTCGTTCGCCGGTCCGCGAACACACCGAGCGCGAGAAGCGTCCGCTTGAGAAAGAAACGCCCGACGGACGCGTGCCCCGCGTGAGCCGACTCATGGCACTCGCGATTCGCTTCGACGGCTTGGTGCGCGAAGGCCGCGTCAAAGACTACGCCGAACTCGCGCGGCTTGGATTTGTTACCCGCAGCCGCGTCACCCAGATCATGAACCTGCTCACCCTAGCCCCAGATATCCAAGAGGACATATTGCACCTCCCCCCCACGACCACCGGGCGCGACCCCATCACCGAGCACCACCTCCGTCCCATGACCACCGTCCCCTTCTGGAACCGTCAGCGCAAAATGTGGAAGAAACTGCGGCACGAGGCCGCGTGAATCCCGCGTAATGCCTCTTGACAAGAGTTCTCGCGATTGTTTAGGATTCACTCAATATTAACAACGATGACTACGAGCCGAAGGAACGGCCCGGTACGGCCAAGACGCCTCAAGAATATCGCGCTGCAAATGAGCGTACGGCTGCTGTGGGAATTGCCGTTTCCCAAGCCAGTCCGAGGAAAGAACTAGCCGTACAGGTATGTTTTCGGTAGAGAAAGAAGATATCCATGGCGGGCAACGTTAAGTTTGGAAAGCACATACGGGAATTGCGCGAGGCGCGCAAGCAGAATGACCCCAGCTTCTCGCTTCGGCGTTTTGCGGAGTCGGTTGGCATCAGTGCGACTTTCTTGAGCAAGGTCGAGACGGGCGAATTCGACCCACCGGCCGCAGACAAGATCAAACGGATGGCGGAACTCCTGAAAGAGAATCCTGACGAACTTTTGGCCATGGCGGGCAGAGTGGACCCCGAACTGCCCGAGATTATTCGCGACCAGCCCAAGGCGATGGCGGACTTTCTTCGCACGGCCCGGGAGACCGCCGTATCGGAAGAGCAGTTGAACGCCTTTACACAGATGCTTCGGACCATGAACAAAGGAAAGGGCCCACAAGGCTAGTCGCGGATGAAGGTGAAGTTTTTCTCTGAATCGCAAATCGAGAAAGCGGCGATGCAGTTATTGGCGGGATATGCGGCCAAATTCGGCCCGATTTCCGTGCCTATCCCCGTCGACGAGGTCCTTGAGTGCTATCTTGGCCTGAACCTTGCCATCGAAGACCTTAGTGTCTACGGAGAGGACGTCTTGGGTGCCACCTGGCCGCGGGAGAAACGCGTTGCAGTAGACCAATCGCTTGACCCCTCCGTCTTTCCACACAAGCTAGGGCGTTACCGATTCACCGTGGCGCACGAACTCGGCCACATCGACCTTCACGCACATCAACTCAAAGACAACAACCAGTCCACGTTCTTCGGCGAAACAGATCGCCCGGCCATTGTCTGTCGCTCCAGTTCAAAGAAAGAGCCTATTGAGTGGCAGGCGGACCAGTATGCGGCGTACCTGCTAATGCCCGCCGAGATGATCTATCCCATATGGCGGGATGTGCATGGCGACAAGCCTTACGTGGCGGTCGACGAGATTGCGGAACTATCCGAACGCGTTGACGCTCCGGAGTCGCCCACGCCAACGGTGTCTGCGGCGCGGCGGATGGCTAAATGTTTTGCTGTCTCGGGACAAGCCATGCAGATACGGCTTGAGTCCCTTCGTTTGATTCGTATGGAGCCCGCGGAACCGGAGCTCTTCTAAGCCCTCCAAGAACAAATCCCAGAAGGACCATCTTTGTTTGTGCTGTTTAGTGTTTAGGTGATAAGCGCTAGATTTGATTGGTGCGAGTCAAGGTTCAACCATTGGAAAGGATGCTCACATGAAACCTGAGTTGGCTAAGGCGTTGGAGGCAGCGGGCGCCCCGCCGCCGGACTTCTGGGAAAGTGAATTGGAGATGGGATTGGAGCATGTCTTTGCCCATTTTCGGGAGGAAGGGCGCATGGAGGCGTGGGTGGAGAAGCGCAAAGGTCGGCAGGTCAACGCGCTGCTGAAGACCTGCGGGGAAACGCCGGGGACCTCCGCGCGCAAGAATAAGGAGACGCTGCTGTCGTGTAACGGACAGCTTCTCCAATATGGTCTGGTGGATTGGTTTGGCAAGCGCAAGTCGCGTCAGGCCGTGGTCGATATCGCTCTGGACGTTCTCTCCGAATCGGAGCTTGACGATTACCGCGTCGGCGACGCGTACGACGATCGGACGATGCTGTATGGGCTCTATCGTCGCGACCCCCAACTTCTTCACAAGGTGCTGCTCGTGGACAAGATGCACAAATCTGGTTTCGCCCGAATGGTGCTGGACAAGAATCTTCGGCGCCCGGAGCAACCGCTCGAGGAGTACCTTTCCGAACAGAGCGTCGCGGCCCTTCTGCGGGAATGCGATCTGGCCCGGAACGACGACAGGACGAGCGAGTTGAAAGGCATCGAACGCGAGAACGACCATTGCACGCTCTTTATCCGACGAGCGGACCGTCCCGAGATGATCGTGGGTCCGTCGGGCGTGCAACATGGGTACAAACCCGAATGGATCATCCTGGACTTCTCCGCCAGCGGGAAACGGGTCGGCATCTCGTCAATGAGCATGACCGCGCCCGTGCAGATAGCCAACCGGATCGCCCAAGAGTATTTCGCGAAGCCCTGTACCTACTTGAACGAAAGCCAGATCACCGCCACAAAGCAGCTCGAGCATTTCTTCACGTTGCTGAGAGACAACGCCGTCGAACATCTCACCCTGGTCGAACTGACCCTGAAATCCTCACCGCTGGCTGAACAGGTCGAACTCAGGCTCGGAGGGCCGGAGGGCATCGGAAACGCCATCGCGGGGTTTGAACGGCTGGTCGGCCCATTGCTGTCCGACATAGGCCAGATTGAATCGTTTCGGCTCGCCCATGGGAGCAAACGCGTCCATCTCAAGATTGAGAAGGCCGAGAATGT